>NZ_CP151633.1:2519188-3148985 GCF_038397715.1 Microbacterium sp. LWO14-1.2 | reverse complement strand
CGAGCTGTTCGAATCGGCGACCCGCGAGGCCGTCGCCGCCTTCGGCCGCGGCGAATGCTTCGTGGAGAAGTACCTCGACAAGCCCCGGCATGTCGAGACCCAGTGCCTCGCGGATGCCGCGGGCAACGTCGTCGTCATCTCGACGCGCGACTGCTCGCTGCAGCGCCGTCATCAGAAGCTCGTCGAGGAAGCCCCGGCCCCGTACCTCACCGAGGAGCAGAACGCTCAGCTCTACGCCGCGTCGAAGGCGATCCTCAAAGAGGTCGGCTACGTCGGCGCCGGCACCTGCGAGTTCCTCATCGGCGCAGACGGCACGGTGTCGTTCCTTGAGGTGAACACCCGCCTGCAGGTCGAGCACCCGGTGTCGGAGGAGGTCACGGGCATCGACCTGGTCCGCGAGCAGTTCCGCATCGCAGCCGGCGGCACAATCGACTACGACGACCCCGCACCGACCGGGCACTCCTTCGAGTTCCGCATCAACGGCGAGGACCCGGGTCGCGGCTTCCTTCCCCAGCCCGGACCCATCCACGTCTTCAAGACGTTCGGCGGCCCCGGCATCCGCCTGGACTCCGGCGTCACCGCCGGCGATTCCGTCTCCGGCGCCTTCGACTCGCTGCTCGCGAAGATCATCGTGACCGGCAAGGACCGCGCCGAAGCCCTCGAGCGCTCGCGTCGCGCCCTCGAGGAGTTCGAGGTCGCGGGCCTCCCCACCGTGCTCCCCTTCCACCGCAAGGTCGTCAACGACCCGGCGTTCACGGCGGAGAACGGCGAGTTCAGCGTCTTCACGCGCTGGATCGAGACCGAGTTCCACAACGACATCCCCGCATGGGACGGAGAGCTGGAGTCCCCCGCCGCCGAGTCGGGCCGTCACACGGTCGTCGTCGAGGTCGGAGGCAAGCGCCTCGAGGTCAGCCTCCCCGATCGCGTCGCGGTCGCCGCCGGCACCGTCGGACGCCCGGCCGCCGTGCCGCCGTCTCGTCGCAGCCATGCCACGTCCGTCAGCGCCGGCGCCTCGGGCGATGCCGTGAAGTCGCCGATGCAGGCGACCGTCGTCAAGGTCGCCGTCGAAGAGGGGCAGCAGGTCGTCAAGGGCGACCTCGTCGTGGTCCTCGAGGCGATGAAGATGGAGCAGCCGCTGCAGGCGCACAAGGACGGCGTGATCGGCAACATCAACGCGGATGCCGGTGCCACCGTCTCCGCGGGACATCAGCTGCTCACGATCAGCTGACGGCATCCGCCGACGAGAAGAGCCCCCGCCGCGGCGGGGGCTCTTCTGCGTGCGACGACGCTCGCGCTAGTTGATCTTCGCGTTGACGAGGTGCATCGCGCGGCTGGCGTCGGTGATGCTGCTCGACAGCGACGGGTATGCCGCGAAGACCCGCGAGACCTGGTCGACGGTGAGTCGGCGCTCGACCGCGACGGCGATCGGGTAGATGAGCTCCGACGCCTTCGGCGCCACGATGACGCCGCCGATGACCGTACCCGACCCCTTGCGGGCGATGAGCTTCACGAAGCCGTCCTTGATGCCCATCATCTTCGCTCGGGGATTCGCGGCGAGAGGAAGCTTGTAGACGAGGCCGTCGGCCACCCCTTCCTCGACGTCCTTCTGCGAGTACCCGACGGTCGCGATCTCGGGCGCGGTGAAGATGTTGGAGGTGATCTTGATGAGCTCCAACGGGATCACGATGTCGCCCAGGGCGTGGAACACCGCCGTGCGCCCCTGCATCGACGCGACGGAGGCGAGCGGGAAGAAGTTCGTGCAGTCGCCGACCGCGTACACGTTGGGCACCGAGGTGCGAGCGACGCGGTTGACCCGGATGTTGCCCTGCTCGGTGAGCTCGACGCCCGCGTCCTCGAGCCCGATGCCCTTCGTGTTCGGGATCGAGCCGACCGCCATCAAGCAGTGGCTGCCCTCGACCGTGCGGCCGTCGGCGAGCGTCACACGGACGCCGTCGTCGATCACCTCGACCTTCTCGGCACGGGCTTTCGACAGCAACTCCATGCCCCCGCGCTTGAAGACCTTCTCGAGCACCTTCGCCGCGTCCTGGTCCTCGCCGGGCAGCACCTGCTCGCGGCTGGAGACGAGAGTCACCTTCGATCCGAGGTTCATGTACGCGGACGCGAACTCGGCACCCGTGACGCCCGACCCGACGACGATGAGGTGCTCGGGGAGCGCCTTCATGTCGTACAGCTGCGTCCAGGTGAGGATGCGCTTGCCGTCGGGCTTCGCGGAATCGAGCTCACGCGGCGACGCTCCGACCGCGACGACGATCGTGTCGGCCTCGATGCGGTCGAAGTCGGTGCCGTCCTGCCCGGTCGAGACGACGATCGCGTTCGGGCCCTCGAGGCGCCCGTGCCCGGAGAGGATGCGCACTCCCGCCTCGAGCAGGGTCGAGCGCATGTCCTCGGACTGCTGGCCGGCGAGCGCGATGAGCCGCTTGTTGACGGCGGCGAGGTTGATGGCGATCTCGGGCTTGAGCGGCTTGCCGTGCTCGCCCTTGGCGTAGAACTGCACTCCGAGGTCGGATGCCTCCGAGATCGCGACAGCCGCGTCGGCGGTGGCGATGAGGCTCTTCGACGGGACGACGTCGGTGAGCACGGCCGCTCCACCGACGCCCACCCGCTCGACGAGGGTCACCTCGGCTCCGAGCTGGGCTGCCGCGAGGGCAGCCTCGTATCCGCCGGGGCCGCCGCCGAGCACGGCGACGCGCTGAGTGCGTTCGAAGGGCGTGGAAGACATGCCTCCCATTCTCCCGCAATCCTGGCACCCGGCCGTCCACCTTCCTAGAGTGGATCCATGCCTGAAAACCACAGCAACCCCCTCGACGACCCGAATGCGAACCCCTTCGAGGTCGCAGCCGCAGCGGCCGCGGACATCGCCCGGCTCACCGGCGTCGAGAAGCACGACATCGCCCTGACGCTCGGCAGCGGGTGGGGCAAGGCGGCCGACATCATCGGCGAGACCGTCGCCACGATCCCGGCGACCGAGGTCACCGGCTTCTCGAAGCCGGCGCTCGAGGGACACGTCGGCACGCTCCGCAGCATCCGCACGCCCGACGGCAAGAACGTCCTCGTGATCGGCGCTCGCACGCACTACTACGAGGGGCACGGTGTCCGTCGTGTCGTCCACTCCGTCCGCACAGCCGCGGCCACGGGGGCGGGGATCATGGTCCTCACGAACGGCGCGGGCGGCGTGCGCGAGACGTGGAAGCCGGGCCAGCCGGTGCTCATCAGCGACCACATCAACCTCACGGCCGACTCGCCGCTCGAGGGCGCGACCTTCATCGACCTCACCGATCTGTATTCGTCTCGCCTGCGCGACGTCGCGCGCAGCGTCGACCCGTCCCTCGACGAGGGCGTGTACACGCAGTTCCGCGGACCGCACTACGAGACGCCGGCCGAGGTGCAGATGGCGAAGCACATCGGCGGGCACATCGTCGGCATGTCGACCGCCCTCGAGGCGATCGCCGCGCGCGAGGCGGGGATGGAGATCCTCGGCTTCTCGCTGATCACGAACCTCGCCGCCGGCATCCAGAAGACACCGCTCAGTCACGCGGAGGTGATCGAGGCGGGCCGTGAGGCCGAGCCCGTCATCTCGGCGCTGCTGGCCCGAGTGGTCGAGGCGCTGTGAGCGAGCAGCGCCTCGAGCAGGCGCGCGCCTGGCTGCGGCAGGACCCCGATCACGAGACCCGCGACGAGCTTGCCGGGGTGATCACTCGTGCGGCCTCCGGTGACGCAGCGGCGGTCGCCGACCTCGACGATCGGTTCGGCTCGCGCCTGGCGTTCGGCACGGCCGGACTCCGCGGCGCGCTCGGCGCCGGCAGCAACCGGATGAACCGTGTGCTCGTCGCGCAGGCGGCCGCCGGGTTCGCGTCCTACCTCCGCGAGCGCGCGGAGGGCGGCACGCCGACGGTCGTCATCGGGTACGACGGGCGCCGCAACTCGCGTGTGTTCGCGACCGACTCCGCCGAGCTGTTCGCGGGGGCGGGACTGCGGGCGATCATCCTCCCCCGCCTGCTCCCGACCCCCGTGCTCGCGTTCGCTGTGCGGCACCTCGGTGCGGACGCCGGTGTCATGGTGACCGCGTCGCACAATCCGCCGAACGACAACGGCTACAAGGTGTACCTCGGTGGAGCGGACCAGGGTTCGCAGATCGTGTCCCCCGCGGATGCCGAGATCGCGGCGCACATCCAGCGCATCGCCGACGCCGGGGATGTCACGGCGCTTCCGCGCTCGACGTCGTACGAAACGGCCGGCGAAGAGGTCGTCGAGGCGTACGTGACCGCGACGGCGTCCGTCGCACCGGCACCGGCGTCGGCATCCGGCCTCCGCTGGGTCTACACCGCCATGCACGGCGTGGGATGGGAGACGGTGTCTCGCATCGTCCGCGCCGCCGGATACCCGCAGCCGATGGTCGTCGGCGAACAGCTCGAGCCGGACGCGACCTTCCGCACCGTGTCGTTCCCCAACCCGGAGGAGCCGGGCGCGATGGACCTGTCGTTCGCGAAGGCGCGACGGGTGCAGGCCGACTTCATCCTGGCGAACGACCCCGACGCCGACCGCCTCGCGGTGGCGATCCCCGATGCGGATGCCGAGAACGGCTGGCGCAGGCTGTCCGGCAACGAGGTGGGCCTGCTGCTCGGCGCCCGTGCGGCACGCGCTGCCGCAGGGACACCGGGCGCCTCCCTGGCCTGCTCGCTCGTGTCGTCGCCCGGGCTCGGAGCGATCGCCGCGCACCACGGACTCGACTTCCACGAGACCCTCACGGGCTTCAAGTGGATCTCCCGCGCTCCGGGCATCGTGTTCGGCTTCGAGGAGGCCCTCGGCTACCTCGTCAACCCCGGCACCGTGCGGGACAAGGACGGGATCTCGGGCGTCGTCGCGATCCTCGGCCTCGCCGCCGAGGCGCGGGACCGCGGCACCGACCTCGCGGGCCTGCTCAGCGAGCTCGGCGACACCTACGGCCACTACTCCAGCGGTCAGGTGTCCGTGCGCGTGGACGACCTGTCGGTGATCGGGAAGGTCATGTCCTCGCTGCGCGCATCGGCGCCCACCGGCTTCGGGTCGCAGGCGGTCTCGTCGGCGGACGACCTGCTGCGCGCGGCGGAGGGGCAGCCCTCCGGCGACGTCCTGCGCTATCGGCTGGCCGACGGGTCACGCATCATCGTGCGCCCCAGCGGCACCGAGCCCAAGCTCAAGGTCTACATCGACGCGGCGGGCGAGTCCGCCGCGCAGGCGGCCGAGCGGGTGCACGAACTCGAGAGCGCGGTGCGGGCACTCCTGGCGGAGCGGTCCTAGGACGCCATGCCGAAGAGACACGTGGTCATCAGCGCGCACAACGGCGTGCACGCCCGGCCCGTCGCCGAGCTCGTCCGACTCGTGCGGGCGCACCCCCACCCGGTGACGCTCACGACGACGACGGGCTCGGTGGTCGACCTCAGCAGCGTGCTCGCGATCATGGACCTGGGCCTCGCCGAGGGCGACGCCGTCGTGCTCGAGACGGCCGAGTCGACGCGCGCGGATGCCGTGCTCGACACACTCGTCGAGGTGCTCGACCCCCGTCGCTGACCGGACCCGTCGCAGAGGCCGAGCGATCAGCCGTCGATCACGGCGACGAGCTCGTCGAGGAAGGCCTCGTAGGTCGTGCCCCGGCGCACGATGCGCTGCACGCTCTCCCGCTCGCTGAACACCTCGACGAGCTGCTCGAACACGGTCTGGAACGCGGCGCGGTCGCTCTCGCTGAACGCGGCGAGCGCGACGACCTGCACGCGCCCCTCCCCCCATGCCGCCGATCCGTCGGCGACGCCGATCGCGATGGCGGTGCGCGCCGCCGTCATCTGCAGAGCGTGGGGCACGGCGAGAGCATCCGTGAACGCGGTCGACGACATGCGCTCCCTGGCGATGGTGTTCTCGATGTAGTCCGCGCCGATGAGTCCTGCGTTCGCAAGCAGTCCGCCGAGGCGTCGGATGATCGCCTCCTCGCCCTCGTCGGGGAGCGGATGCACGAACGCCTCGGCGACGAAATAGCGCGCGAGCTCGGTCCGCAGTCGCGCGAGACGGCGCGCCCGCCGCACACGGGCGGCCGCCTGCTGGATGCGGTCGACATCGGCATCCGTGAGGAAGGGCTGGATGCGCACGAAGCGATCGCCGGTCGCGCCCGGCTCGATCGTGCTGAGCACGAGGTCGGTGTCGAACGACGCCCAGTCGGGATCGACGTTGGTCACGACGCTCGTGACCTCGATCGCCGAGCCGAGCGAACGGTCGACGCTGGACCGCAGCAGCTCGTGCAGCTCGTAGTAGCCGGGGCAGACGATCGTGGCTGTGAGGATCGACTCGGCCTTGCGGCTGCGTTCGAGCCTGCCGCCCACGTGCATGGCGATGTAGGCGATCTCGTCGTCGTGGATCGGTGTGCCGAGCCGGTCGTGGAGCCCGCTCGCGATCGAGACGGCGACCTCGAAGATCATGGGGTAGGAGGTCTTCAGCGACCGCGTGAGCGGATTGCGGGTGAGCGCGCTCTCCTCCGCCCGCCGCAGCAGGTTCTGGACGTGCAGCGCCAGCCGCAGCACGAACGTCTCGTCGAGCAGATCGACCTGGAAGTCGTCGGCGGCGCGCGCGATCTCGTCGCGGACGGCGGACTCCACCGCCGGGTCGACGCCGCTGCGCGCGACCTCCCCCGTCGCGTCCTGACCCGGCGCGACGATGCGGGTGAGGACGAGCGACGCCAGGTGCCCGCTGTCGCCCTCTCCCAGCGCGACGGCGAAGTGGTCCTGAGCGAGGCGGGCGATGATCGCGCCGACCTCGGGGATCTCGGGACGCGCAGTCGTGGATGCCGATTCGAGGGCGTGCCCGGATGCCACCCGATCGGCGGCGATCGCGATGTGCAGCAGGACGTCGGAGATGGCGAGCTCGTTCACGAAGTAGCCGAGTGCTCCCAGCTCGCGGACGAGCTCCGACTTGAAAGGAGCGACGGCCTGCGCCGACACGGCGCTGCCGGCGAGCGCGCGGCGGAAGGTCTCGGGGTGGAACGACGCGGCATCCATCTCGTCGTGTGCGAGCCTGCTCAGCAGACGGCGCTGTGCCGCTTCGTTGCCCCGCAGCCGGACCACCTCGCGGTCGCGGTCGAGCGCGAGGTCGGTGTCGTCGAGCAGACCGCGCACTCGCGCCAGATCTGACTCGAGCGTCGCCTCGCTGACGTGCAGGCGTTCCGCCATGGCGAAGACGTCGATCCCGGAAGGATCGTCGAGCAGCGCGCGGATGAGCGCGTGCAGGCGGTCACGCGGTGCCGACTCCCCCGCCTGTCGTGCGCGCAGTGCGTCGCGCGCCGCCGGACCCGCACGGTACCCCGCCGGCCCTGATTCGATCGCGTCGGCTCCTGGCGTGCGCGCGTTCACGGCCGAGACGTAGGACCGGACGCTCCGCGGCGTCACGCCCAGCTGGTCGGCGAGACTCGCCGCCGTCGCCCACGACGCCTGACGCAGCAGGGTGGAGAGGAGCTGGTCCTGGCGCTGCCGCGACATGATCCTCCCCGCTCCCGTGCTGACTGCACTGTCCGTGACGTGATTCCCATGATGTCAGCTACCGGAGCGGCATGCGTCGGAACGGGCGTTCCGCGGGGGCGGAAAGGAACGTGTTGGCACCCCGGAAGCATCTGTTCCCAGAATGTTCTCAGGAAGGTGGCATCGATGAGGATCCTCGTGGTGTGCGGCGCCGGCGCGTCGAGCACGTTCGTCGCGCAACGATTGCGGCGTGCAGCGGCCGACGCCGGGCTGGAGTGGCAGGCGAAGGCCGGCACCGAGCAGTCCGTGTACGGCGGCGACCACGACCTCGTCCTCCTCGGTCCTCACTTCGCCGACCGTCTCGACAGCATCCGCGACGCCGTCATGGCGCCCGTCGCCGTGCTGCCCGCAGATGTCTTCGCAGACAGGGACGGCACGCGCACGCTCGCGTTCGCCCGCTCGATCATCGACGTCAGGAACACCCCGAAAGGAACATCATGACCGTTTCCCGTACCGTCCGGATCGGCTCGTCGCACGGCCTTCACGCCCGCCCCGCCAAGCTCTTCGCGCAGGCGGCGAAGGAGTCGGGCATCGCTGTCACCATCGCGAAGGACTCGGGTAAGGCCGTCAACGCCGCCA
Source organism: Microbacterium sp. LWO14-1.2 (assembly GCF_038397715.1). Classification (NCBI taxonomy): domain Bacteria; kingdom Bacillati; phylum Actinomycetota; class Actinomycetes; order Micrococcales; family Microbacteriaceae; genus Microbacterium; species Microbacterium sp. LWO14-1.2. The sequence continues at coordinate 3,140,850 of NZ_CP151633.1, read as the reverse complement.
GCATCCTCGGCGTCATCGCCCTCGCGATCGAACACGGCGACTACGTCACGCTCACCGCCGACGGCGACAACGCAGAGAACGTGCTCGACACGCTCACGGAGCTGCTCACGACCGACCACGACGAGGCGACCGTATGACCGAGCTCCGCGGAGTCGGTATCGGTCTCGGTGTGGCCCAGGGGCCGGTCGTCCGGATGACCGAGGCGCTGCCCGCGCCCGACAGCACGCCGAGCACGCAGGGCGCCGATGCCGAGCGCACCCGCGTCCGCGAGGCGATCGCCGCCGTCGCCGCGGAGTTGAACGCCCGCGGGGAGACCGCCGGCGGATCGGCGCAGGAGGTGCTCGAGGCTCAGGCGATGATCGCCGAGGATCCGACGCTGCAGGACGAGGTCGACGCCCGCATCGACGACGGTGCGACGGCCGAATGGGCCGTGCACGACGCGTTCGCGGGCTTCCGCGCGACCCTCGAGGCCGTCGGCGGGTATCTCGGCGAGCGCGCCGCCGACCTCGACGACATCGCCCAGCGCGTGCTGGCCCGTCTGCGCGGCGTCGACGCACCCGGTGTCCCCGATCCCGGTCACCCGTTCGTGCTCGTCGCCCGCGACCTCGCGCCGGCCGACACGGCGTTGTTGAACCTCGATCAGGTGCTCGCCCTCGTCACGTTCGACGGCGGTCCCACCTCGCACACCGCGATCCTCGCCCGCGAGAAGGGCATCGTCGCGATCGTCGGCGCGGCCGCGGCATCCGATCTCTCGACCGGCCAGCCGGTCATCGTCGACGCAGCGGCCGGCATCGTCACGGTCGACCCGTCAGACGACGAGAAGGAGCGCGCCGAACAGCGCGCCGCGGCCCGCCGCTCGGCGGACGCCGCACCCCTGACTCCCGGCGCCCTCGCCGACGGCACGCTGATCCCGCTGCTGGCGAACCTGGGAAAGCCTGCAGACGCAGCCGATGCCGTCGAACGCGGGGCCGAGGGCGTCGGGCTGTTCCGCACCGAATTCCTGTTCCTGTCGTCGTCGCAGGCGCCGACGGTCGCGCAGCAACGCGAGGCGTATCGCGAGCTGCTGGCCGCGTTCCCCGGCAAGAAGGTCGTCGTGCGCATGCTCGACGCCGGCGCCGACAAGCCCCTCGCGTTCCTCAACGACGCGCACGAGGAGAACCCGGCTCTCGGACTGCGCGGGCTCCGCGCGCTCCGCGCGAGCGAGGACATCCTCCGCGAGCAGCTCACTGCGCTCGCGGAGGCGGATGCCGAGACCGAGGCCGAGCTGTGGGTCATGGCCCCGATGGTCGCCACCGTCGAGGAGACCGCCTACTTCACCGGTCTCGCGCGCGAGTACGGGCTCAAGACGGCCGGCGTCATGGTCGAGGTGCCGTCCAGCGCTCTCCTCGCCGACCGCGTGCTCGCACACGCCGACTTCGCCTCCATCGGCACCAACGACCTCACGCAGTACACGATGGCCGCCGACCGCCTCCTCGGTTCGGTCGCCGGTTTCCAGGACCCGTGGCACCCCGCCGTGCTGCGCCTGGTCAGGGAGGTCGGTGACGCGGGCGCTCGCCTCGGCAAGCCCGTCGGCATCTGCGGCGAGGCGGCAGCAGACCCGCTGCTCGCCGTCGTGCTCGTCGGCCTCGGCGCGACGAGCCTGTCGATGGCCCCGTCCGCCCTGGCGGACGTGCGCCACACCCTGTCCCAACGAACCCTCGACGAGGCGCGGAGCCTCGCCGAACGGGCACTGGCGGCCGACGACGCCGCCGGTGCGCGCCACGCGGTGGTCGAAGCCACAGCTACCCTCCCTCACCAGAAAGAGACGACATCATGACGACGACGTCACCGGCCGCCACCAGATCAGGCGGTCTCCGAACAGGCGTGCAGCGCTTCGGCACGTTCCTGTCCGGAATGATCATGCCCAACATCGCGGCGTTCATCGCGTGGGGCTTCATCACAATGCTGTTCATCCCCGCCGGATTCTTCGGCGCCGACAGCCCCTTCGGTTCCGCGTGGCACTGGGCTCCGGTGGCCGAGATCATCGGCGGCGGAGGTGACTCGGCCGCGATCGGCTGGAACGGCGCCATGACCGCGATCGCCGAGGGCGACGGCGGGAACTTCTTCGCCTACGTGGGCCTCGTCGGCCCCATGGTCACGTATCTCCTTCCCCTGTTGATCGCCAACACCGCCGGCCGCATGGTCTACGGCGAGCGCGGCGGCGTCGTGGCGACCATCGCGACCATGGGTGTCATCGTGGGCACCAACATCCCGATGTTCCTCGGGGCCATGATCATGGGCCCGATCGCCGCGTGGATCACCAAGCAGATGGACAAGCTGTGGGACGGCAAGATTCGCCCCGGCTTCGAGATGCTCGTGAACAACTTCTCCGCCGGCATCCTCGGCATGATCCTGGCGATCGTCGGGTTCTTCGCCTTCGGTCCCGTGATGCTCGGTGTCAGTGCGGTGCTCGGTGCAGCCGTCGACTGGCTCGTCTCGCTGAACCTCCTGCCCGTGGTCTCGATCATCGTCGAGCCGGCCAAGGTGCTCTTCCTCAACAACGCCATCAACCACGGCGTGTTCACGCCGCTCGGCATCGAGCAGGCTGCGGACACCGGGAAGTCGATTCTGTTCCTCATCGAAGCGAACCCCGGACCTGGCCTCGGCCTTCTCCTCGCGTTCACGTTCTTCGGTGTCGGCGCGGCCAAGGCCTCCGCCCCCGGAGCCGCGATCATCCAGTTCTTCGGTGGTATCCACGAGATCTACTTCCCGTACGCGCTCAGCAAGCCCACCACGATCCTCGCGCTCATCGCGGGTGGTGCGGCGGGCGTCACCACGAACATGGTGCTCGGTGGCGGACTCGGTTTCCCGGCAGCTCCCGGCAGCATCATCGCCGTGACCGCGGCGGCGCTCGGCGGCGGGGTCGGCAACGTCCTGGTCGTCTACCTCTCGGTGCTCATCGCCGCCGCGGTCACGTTCTTCATCACCGCCGTGATCCTGCGTGCGTCTCGCAAGCGCGACCTGGCCGCCGAAGGTGACTCCTTCGGCGCGGCCATCGCGCAGACCGAGGCGAACAAGGGCAAGTCCTCCGCCGCGATGGACTCGCTGCGCGCATCCTCCGCCGCAGCCGGAGCCGCCGCAGGAACGGGCACGGCTACGGCCGTCGCGACGACCCCGATCCAGAACGTGGTGTTCGCGTGCGACGCGGGCATGGGTTCGTCGGCGATGGGCGCGAGCGTGCTGCGCAACAAGTTCAAGAAGGCGGGCATCGAGGGCGTCACGGTCACCAACCAGGCGATCGCCAACCTCGACGGCACGGCCGACCTCGTGATCACGCAGCAGCAGCTCACCGACCGTGCGAAGGCGCAGTCGCCGAACTCCGTGCACGTGTCCGTGGACAACTTCATGAACGCGCCGCAGTATGAAGAAGTCGTCGAGATGGTGCGCGAGCAGCGCGAATCCGGCGAATGACAGACCGGGCGGGGCGGGTGCCACGGCATCCGCCCCGCCCCCATCTCCGCAGAATCCTCGGAAAGGAATCACCATGAGCGTTCTCACCCTCGGCCAGGTCCGCATCCACTCCGGCTCCAGCACTCAGGAGGCCGCGCTGCAGGAGGCGACCGACATCCTCGTCACCGCGGGAGCCGTCACGCCCGCGTACGCAGACGCCATGCGGCAGCGCGAGGAGACGGTGTCGACGTACATGGGCAACGGGCTCGCCATCCCCCACGGCACCAACGACGCCAAGGATGCGATCCTCGGCTCCGCGCTGTCGGTCGTCCGTTACGACGGCGGCGTCGACTGGGCCGGGGAGCAGGCGACGTTCGTCATCGGCATCGCCGGCAAGGGTGACGAGCACCTGGAGATCCTCTCGCAGATCGCGATCCTCTTCTCCGACGAGGACGACGTCGCGAAGCTGAACGCCGCGCAGACCCCCGACGAGCTGTTCGCGCTGCTCTCGGCCGTCAACGAGTGATGGGCGACCGTCCGATGAAGGCCGTCCACTTCGGCGCAGGGAACATCGGCCGTGGATTCGTCGGCCTGCTGCTCAATGAGGGCGGGTACGAGGTCGTCTTCTCCGACGTCGCCGATGCGCTGGTCGACGCGATCAACGCCGTCGACTCGTACACGGTGCACGAGGCGGGCCCCGGGGGCACCGACCACGTGGTGACCGGCTTCCGCGCCGTCAACAGCAAGAACGACCCCGAGGGCGTGACCGACGAGGTCGCGACGGCCGACGTCGTCACCACCGCGGTCGGGCCCACGGTGCTGCGCTTCGTCGCGCCGACGATCGTGGCAGGGCTCGCCCGCCGCTCCCCCGACGCCGCGCCCCTGCAGGTCATGGCCTGCGAGAACGCCATCGGGGCGACGGACACCCTGCGGGCGGAGGTTGAGAAGGCGGCGGGCGCGGATGCCGCCGAGCTGCTCTCCCGTGCGGTGTTCGCCAACACTGCGGTGGACCGCATCGTGCCGGGCCAACCCGCAGACGGTGGCGTCGACGTCACGGTCGAGCCGTACTACGAGTGGGCCATCGAGGCCGGCGCTTTCGGCGGGAACCTGCCGAGCATCCCCGGAGCGCACTTCGTCGACGATCTGGCGCCCTACATCGAGCGCAAGCTCTTCACCGTGAACACGGGCCACGCGGCCACCGCGTATTTCGGAGCCCGCGCCGGCATCGAGCGGATCTCGGACGCGCTCGACGATCCCGATATCGCCGCGCGCGTGTCGGCTGCTCTCGAGGAGACCTCGGCTGTCCTGGTGGCCGAGCACGGCCTCGACCCCGCGGAGCTGGCGGACTATCGCGCGAAGATCCTGGAGCGCTTCCGCAACCCGTCGCTCGTCGACACCGTGCAGCGCGTCGGCCGACAGCCGCTGCGCAAGATCTCCCGACACGAGCGGTTCATCGGCCCGGCGGCCATGGCCGCCGAACGGGGCCTGCCGACGATCGCCCTCGTCGGGGCGGTCACGGCCGCTCTCGAGTTCGAGGAGCCGGAGGACGAGCAGGCCGTCGAACTGCAGACGTTGCTGCGCACGGAGGATGCCGAGTCGTTCACCACCCGCACGACCGGACTCGACCCGGAGCACCCGCTGTTCCCCGCCGTGCGCGACGCGGTCGCCTCGCGACAGACGGCGCTGCGCGCCTCCTGATCCGCAGCTTTTCCGGACCACGCCCCCTGCCGCCCCGATCGGCAGGGGGCGGTCTGCGCTCCGGCCCCCGCCCAACCGACGACACGCGGCAGCGCGCAGGTGCAGGACGTACGGTTGATGCGTGCAGAAGAAACGTCGCCGGGTCCTGAAGTCCGTCGGGTGGGGCCTCGTCGGGGTGATCGTGCTCGGCGCAGCGGGCATCGTCGTGTGGAGCCAGGTCGGCGTCATGGCGGCCGAGCCGGAGCCCCTCGCCGACGTCCGCGCCAACAGCGCGATCGATGTGGCCGACGCTCCGCAGGGCATCGTGATGACCCCGGCCGACGGGGAATCGGACCTCGGGCTCGTGTTCGTCCCGGGCGCGAAGGTCGACCCCTGGGCGTACGCGCCGATCCTGCAGAGCCTCGCCGAGGACGGCGTCACGGTCGTCATCACCCGTCCGTGGCTGAACCTCGCCTTCTTCGACCTGCGCGGACTCGATTCCTTCACCTCCGCCGCCCCCGACATCGACGACTGGGCGGTGGGAGGTCACTCCCTCGGCGGCGTGCGCGCCTGCCAGCTCGCCGCCGACGCCGAGGCGCTGGTGCTGTTCGGCTCGTACTGCGCCGGGGACGTGTCGGCATCCGACCTCCGCGTGCTCAGCATCGCCGGCAGCGAGGACGGTCTGTCGACGCCCGCCAAGATCGAGGACGCCCGGCATCTGCTCCCCGCCGACGCCGAGATGGTGGAGATCGACGGTGCGTCGCACGCCTCGTTCGGGGATTACGGTCCGCAGGCCGGCGACGGCACTGCGACGATCTCGGACGAGGCGATGCACGCGCAGGTCGCGGAACTCCTCCGGACGTTCTTCGCCGAGCTGCCCGCGGGATGACACACGCGGCCCGTCCGGTCGTCAGCCGATCCGCGTGATCAGCGCCTCGAGCCCCATGCCGTAGTCGATGCGGACCACCGGCAGCGCGAGCTTGTCGGTGCCGATGGTCACGTACCCCGGTTCGATCGTCCTCGCCATCTCGAAACCGGCCATCGCGACGCCCTGCTTGGCCGTGTCGTTGTAATGACCGAACGGGTAGGCCATGACTTCGCGCACGCCCAGGATGTCGCCCGACGCGTTCATGTCGGCCGCGATCTCCTCGGCCGTCCAGTTGACCATGCGGCCCTTGCCGTTCTCGCCGGCCTGATGCATGTCGTTCGTGTGCGAGCGGCGCAGCACGTAGATCGACGGCGCCGGATCCTGTCGGTACGCGGTGATCATGAACGAGGTCGACAGCAGCCTGTACTTGTCGATCACCGGGACGGCGAGGTCGAACCAGGTCTGATCCGCATCATCGTCGGTGATGATGACGGAGTGCGCGGGGAGGAAGAGCCGTCCGTCGATGAAGGCGCTCAGCTCGTCCCACGTCGGCAGGTAGAAGCCCGTGGTCGCGATGTGGTTCATCTGCGCCTCGAAGTCGCCGATGTAGGCGTAGTTGCCGCGCAGCCACCCGGACTCCCCATCGGGGTTCGTCGTGAACTGGTGATACATGAGGATCGGGATCTTCGCGTTCTCGGCCGCGTTCGCCTCGGGGGTCGTCCACCCTGCGAAGAGCTCGACCTGCTGGTCGACGCAGACCACGGGATCGGCGCCGTTGACGCGCACCGCCGCCGACAGCGCGGCAGCATCGGCTTCCGTCGGGTACCAGCCCGCGAAGACGCGCCCGTCTTGAGCGGGGATGGGCAATCCTGCGTACAGAGCGTTCTGCCACTGCAGCATCGGGTCGACCGGAGCCCCGTCGCCGAGGAACGTGACCGCGCAGGCGAGCGGGTCGTCGGCATCGGCCACGAGCTGCTGCGCGGGCGTCAGCGGCCTCTCGATCGGCTGCGCCTCGATGCGCGGGACCTTCACCTCCGGCGGGCGATTCAGCGACACGAACGCGACAGCGCACGCCCCTGCGACGACCAGCACGGCACTGACTGCGACGACGACGCCGATGCGGCGCCTCTTCTTCCCCCCGGAAGCCACGACCCTCCTCCTCGCGGCTCAGCCGGAGAAGCCCTCGCCGATCATCTCGACGAGCTCTTCGCGTTCCTCGACCGGCAGGAAGGCGGCGGAGGCGGCGTTGAACTGGAAGGTCTCGAGGTCGTCGAGGTCGTACTCGAACGCCTCCACGAGCAGCGCGAGCTCACGCGTCAGGGAGGTTGCGCTCATGGTGCGGTTGTCGACGTTCACGGTCACCGCGAACCCGAGCTGGTACAGCAGGTCGAACGGGTGGTCGGCGAGCGTCTTGCCCCATGCCGCCACGGCCCCCGTCTGCAGGTTGGAGGAGGGCGAGAGCTCGAGCGGGATCTCCCGGTCGCGCACCCACCGTGCGAGGTCGCCGAACTGCACCTGCACCTCGTCGCCCTCCTGCGTGATCACCTGCAGGTCCTCGGCGATGCGGACGCCGTGTCCGAGACGCAGAGCACGTCCGTCGAGCAGTGCGGAGCGGATCGACGCGAGCCCCGCGGCCTCTCCGGCGTGCACCGTGACGGGGAAGAAGTTCTCGGCGAGATAGTCGAAGGCCGCGCGGTGGCCGGACGGCGGAAAGCCGTCTTCGGGGCCGGCGATGTCGAAGCCCACGGCCCCGCGGCCGCGGTACGACACGGCGAGCTCCGCGATCTCGCGGGCACGGTCGGTCTGGCGCATCGCGGTGATCAGCTGACCGACGCGGATGCTGTGGCCGGAGCGATCCGCGGCATCCTCGCCCTCCTCGATCCCCTGCTGCACCGCCTCGACGGCGTCGTCGAGCGAGAGGCCGCGCGCGAGGTGCTGCTCGGGAGCCCAGCGGACCTCCCCGTAGATGACGCCGTCCTTCGCGAGGTCCTGCACGAACTCCTTGGCGACGCGGGTCAGCCCCTCCTTCGTCTGCATGACGGCGATCGCGAGGTCGAAGGTCTTGAGGTACTCGACGAGCGAGCCGGAGTCGCTCTTCGACGCGAACCACCGCCCCAGCTTGCGGGGGTCTGATTCCGGCACCTCGACGCCGATGGCGTCGGCGAGCTCGATGATCGTCGCGGGGCGCAGCGCGCCGTCGAGATGGTCGTGCAGCGACACCTTCGGCAGGGCGCGCAGAGACGCCCCCTGGATGGTGACGTCGCCGTTCGCGTCGATCGACATGTGTTTCCTCTCGGTCGCGGATCGGTCAGTTCAGGGTAGCGCTCGAAGCAGCGCACCCCCGGACGCCGCTCAGGCGGTGATGCGCTCGCGCACGATGGGACCCGGCCGCGGGGCGCTGTCGCCGACCTCCCACGACCCCTCGAGCGCTTCGAGCGCGCGCGGGAAACGGGCCTCGTCGGCGGCGGAGAGCGTGAACAGCGGCTGCCCCTCCGTCACCCGATCGCCGGGTTTCGCGTGCAGGTCGATCCCCGCCTCGAAGATCACCGGGTCCTCGGCGCGAGCGCGTCCCGCGCCCAGACGCCAGGCGGCGATGCCGAACGGCAAGGCGTCCATGCGCGTGACGACGCCGTCGGCCGGGGCTGTGACGACGTGGGTCTCGCGCGCCGTCGGGAGTTCGGCGTCGGGATCGCCGTCCTGCGCGCGGATCATCGCCTTCCAACTGTCCATCGCGCGCCCGTCGTCGAGAGCGGCCTCGACGTCGGCATCCGGCTGTCCGGCGAGCGCCAGCATCTCCCGCGCCAAGGCGATCGTGAGCTCTCGCACGTCGGCGGGACCGCCGCCGGCGAGGACCTCGACCGATTCGCGCACCTCGTTGGCGTTGCCGATCGCGAAACCGAGCGGCACGTTCATGTCGGTCAGCAGCGCGGTCGTCGCGACGCCCGAGTCCGTGCCGAGCGCGACCATCGTGCGGGCGAGCTCGCGGGCGCGGTCGATGTCCTGCATGAAGGCGCCGGACCCGAACTTCACGTCGAGCACGAGCGCGTCTGTGCCCTCGGCGATCTTCTTCGACATGATGCTGGACGCGATGAGCGGGATCGCCTCGACGGTCCCCGTGACGTCGCGCAGCGCGTAGAGCTTCTTGTCGGCGGGCGCGAGACCGGACCCTGCGGCGCAGATCACGGCGCCGACGTCGCTCTTCATCTGCGCGAACATCTCGTCGTTGCTGAGCGCCGCGCGCCAACCCGGGATCGATTCGAGCTTGTCCAGGGTGCCGCCGGTGTGACCCAGACCTCGACCGGAGAGCTGCGGCACGGCGACGCCGAACACCGCCACGAGCGGAGCGAGCGGCAGCGTGATCTTGTCGCCCACGCCGCCCGTCGAGTGCTTGTCGACGGTCCTCTTGCCGAGGCGTGCGAAGCTCATCCGCTCGCCCGTCGCGATCATGGCGTCCGTGAGGACACGGATCTCGTCGCGCTCCATCCCCCGCTGGAAGACGGCCATCGCGAACGACGCCATCTGCGCGTCGGAGACGTATCCGCGGGTGTAAGCATCGACCATCCAGCGCAGGGCCGGCTCGGACACCGCTCCCCCGTCGCGCTTCGCGCGGATCACGTCGACGGCGTCGAAGGGCTCAACGCTCATCGGGCGTCCTCCAGGTCTCGGGGGCCGAACGCGTCCGGCAGGACTTCGTCGATCGTGCGGATGCCGGAGACGGTCTCCAGCAGCATCCCCGGCATCGCGTGCTCGAACAGCAGCTGGCGGCAGCGGCCGCACGGCATGATGGTCTGCCCGTCGTTGTTGACGCACACGAAGGCGACGAGCTGACCACCGCCCGACATGTGCAGATCACCCACCAGCGCGCACTCCGCGCACAGGGTCACGCCGTACGAGGCGTTCTCGACGTTGCAGCCCGCGACGATCCGCCCGTCGCCGACGAGTGCCGCGGCTCCGACCTTGTAGCGCGAATAGGGCGCGTACGCCTTCGTCATCGCGTCGGTCGCGACCTGACGCAGTTCATCCCAGTCGATATCGGTCATGTCTCTCTCGACTCCTCGGGTGTCAGGACTTGATGTAGGGCTTGCCGCTCGCCGCAGGCCCGCGGATCTGACCCGCGAAGCCGGCGACGGCGAGCAGCGTCACCACATACGGCAACATCAGCATGAACTCGCCAGGGATCGGCGTCTTCAGGATCGACAGCAGGTTCTGCAGGTTCGTCGCGAAGCCGAACAACAGCGCGGCGAGAGTCGCGCGGATCGGATCCCAGCGGCCGAAGATGACCGCCGCGAGTGCGATGAAGCCGAGACCGGCGGTCATGTCCTTGCCGAACTGCGGGACCGACACGAGCGTGAAGTACGCGCCTCCGACGCCGGCGATCGCTCCCGCGAGAAGCACGTTCCAGAAGCGGGTGGAGTTCACCTTGATGCCGACCGTGTCCGCAGCCTGCGGGTGCTCGCCGACCGCGCGCAGACGCAGACCCCACTTGGTGCGGTAGAGACCCCACGCCACGACGGCGACGGTGATCAACATGAGGTAGACGATGAACGTCTGGTTGAAGAGCACCGGTCCGATGATCGGGATGTCGCTGAGCAGCGGGATCTCGATGCGGCTGAATCGTACCGGTGTATTGAGCTCCGCCTCGTGTGGAGCCAGAAGCGCACCGTACAGGAACCCGGTCAGACCGCTGACCAGCACGTTGAGCACCACGCCGACGATCACCTGCTCCACGAGGTACTTGATGGCGAATGCGGCGAGCACACTCGCGACGAGCACACCGCCGAGCATCGCACCGAGAAGGCCGATGAACGGACTTCCCGTGATGCTCGAGAGCAGGGCGGCCGAGAACGCACCGAGGAGCAGCTGTCCCTCGATCGCGACGTTGACGACACCGGCTCGCTCTCCGATCACGCCACCGAGGGCACCGAACACGAGCGGCACCGACAGCGACACCGCGCCGAACAGCAGACTGGTGACGGGCACCAGCCCGCCCGCCCCCGCCCACACGAGGAAGCCGAATACAGCGATCGCCCCGAAACCGGCGGCGATCCACAGCGACGCCTTGCGATAACTCCACGCTCGCAGCGCCGCCGCGATCGTGAGCACCACCAGGATGCCGACGACGACCCAGATTGTCGGCCCTGTCGGCAACGCGACGTCCGGCAGTGCGAGAGCCGACGACTGATCGCTGAGACGGAACGAACTCGTCCCGCTGCGCGGCACCAGGAGGAAGAGAAGCGCCAGGAGCACGGTCACTCCGGCGAGAACGACGGGTGCCTTGAGGTGGCGCTCCCGAACGGTCGCGAGCTGCACTGTGCCGTCCGCGGCTTCGGTCTGAACGAGAGACATCATGAGACCACCGCCTTCTTCGCAGCCTTGGCTCTCGCCTTGGCGGCCTTCTCCGCATCCGACTTGGGCAGGAAGAACACCGCTCGCAGCAACGGCGGCGCCGCGATGAAGAGCACGACCAGCGATTGGACGACGAGCACGATGTCGACGGGGATGTCCTGAGCCTGCATCGAGAACGATCCGGCCTTGAGGGCGCCGAACAGGATCCCGGCCGCGAACGTGCCCCAGGCGCGGCTGCGCCCCAGCAGAGCGACGGTGATCGCGTCGAAGCCGATGCCCGCGTCGATCGTCTCCGTGATACCCGTCGTGACAGCGCCCTGCACCTGATTCATACCGGCGAGCCCAGCGAGGCCTCCGGCGAACAGCATCGCGTACACGTAGACGCGCTGGACGCTGATGCCGGCCGCACGTGCCGCGTGCGGGTTCTCCCCGACGGCACGCATACGGAGACCGAGCGCCGAGCGCTCGATCAGCCACCAGACGAAAAGGGTGGCGATGATCACGAACACGAAGCCGAGGTCGAGCAAGGGGAACTTGGGTCCCAGCAGCTCGGGGAACTGCGCGGACTGGGGCGTCGGCGAGCCCAGCGCCTGGTTCGTGCCGGGCTTCTGCAGGAGTCCGGGGGTGCGGATCATCCACAGCAGAAGGTAGTACGCGACGTAGTTGAGCATGATCGTGAGGATCACCTCGTGGGCCCCGGTACGAGCCTTGATGAGACCGGCGATCGCACCCCACAGCGCTCCACCGGCGATGCCCGCGACGAGCGTGACGGGGATGTGCAGCCAGATCGGAAGATCGAGGTTGAACGTCAGCAGGCCGGCGACGGCGACGCCGATGAGCATCTGACCGCGGGCGCCGATGTTGAACAGACCGACGCGGAAAGCCAGGGCGACACCCAGACCGGCGGCGATGAGCGGGGCCGCGAAGCCGAGCGTGTTCGTGAGCGGCCGTATCTGCGTCGCGAAGTCGGCCCCGCGCGCGTTGAAGATCGCGCCGCGGAAAAGTGCCTCGTAGCCGTTGTACACGGCCTGCCATGCCGCGGCGAAAGTGTCGCCGGGGCGCGCGAAGAAGTACCCGGACGCTTCCTGCACGTCTTCGTTGGTGAATGCGATGAGGATCCCGCCCACCACGAGTGCCAGGAAGATGGCGAGGATCGTGGAGACAGCGCTTCCTCGCAGGATCTCCTTGAGGATGACGTTGCCCCGCGGGGGCGGTGGGACGTCACCCGTCAGCGGACCCGTAGCCCGCGGAAGCTGCTCGGCGGGGGTGCCGTTCGTGGAATGCTCGACTCCCGGTGTGGTCCCGCTCATGCGGCTGCCTCTCCTTCGGCGGCGCCCGCCATCATCAGACCCAGCGTCTCGCGCGGGGTATCGCCTGGCACGATCCCGACGATCGTTCCCCGATACATGACGGCGATGCGATCGGCGAGGGCTGCGACCTCGTCGAGCTCGGTCGAGACCACGACCACGGGAACACCTGCGTCGCGGGTCTCGATGATGCGCTTGTGAATGAACTCGATCGACCCGACGTCGACGCCTCGCGTGGGTTGGGCTGCGACGAGTAGTCGCAGCTCACGGCTCATCTCGCGAGCGATCACGACCTTCTGCTGGTTGCCGCCCGACAGCGTCCCCGCCGGTGTGTGCGGCCCCTGGGTCCGGATGTCGTACTCGGTGATTCGTTCCTTCGCGAACTCCTCGAGCGCGGCTCGGCGGATCGTGCCGCCCCGGCTGAACGCCTCGTCATCGGAGCGATCGAGGATCAGGTTCTCCGCGACGGAGAACCCGCCGACCAGTCCGTCCTCATTCCTGTCCTCCGGCACGAACCCGACACCGGTGTCGAGAATGGCGCGCACGCTCTTGCCCACGAGTTGCGTGCCGTCGAGAGTGATCGACCCTTCGACGCGCGCCGCGAGCCCGACGATGGCTTCCACCAGCTCAGTCTGGCCGTTGCCCTGCACGCCTGCGACCGCGAGCACCTCACCGGGTCGCACGGTGAAGTCGACGTCGTCGACGACGATCGCCCCGGTCGGGGTGAGGACACGGAGTCCTGTCACCTCGAGACCACCCTCGCCCAGCCGCGGCGCGTCCTTGTGCACCGTCAGCTCGACGGCGCGTCCGACCATCAACGAGGCGAGCTCGGCGTTGCTTGCGGTCGGCGAGGCCTCGCCGACGATGCGCCCGAGGCGCACGATGGTGATGGTGTCGGCAACCTCGCGCACCTCCCGGAGCTTGTGGGTGATGAAGACGATCGCGGTGCCCTCCTCGCGGAGCTGCCGCATGATGCCCATAAGTTCGTCCGTCTCCTGCGGCGTCAGCACTGCCGTCGGCTCGTCGAACACGAGCACCTTGGCGTCGCGTGAGAGCGCCTTGATGATCTCCACTCGCTGCTGCACGCCGACGGGCAGGTCGCCGACGATGGCGTCGGGGTCGATGTCGAAGCCGAAGCGTGCCGCGACAGCGCGCACGTGCTCCCTCGCCTTCGCGATGTCGAGCCGACCGACGCCCTTCGTCTGCTCGTGCCCGAGCATGACGTTCTCGGCGACGGTGAAGACCGGCACGAGCATGAAGTGCTGGTGCACCATGCCGATTCCCGCGTTCATCGCATCGCCGGGGCCGCGGAAGCGCTGCACGACGTCGTCGAGGAGGATCTCCCCCTCGTCGGCCTGGTAGAGGCCGTAGAGGACGTTCATGAGAGTGGATTTCCCTGCGCCGTTCTCACCGAGAAGAGCATGGATCTGCCCCGGCTCGACCACCAGATCGATGTGGTCGTTGGCGACGAGGCTACCGAATCGCTTGGTGATGCCGCGAAGTTCGAGCTTCATATCTGCACCTTATCCAGAAGTGTCCGAAGAGTCTCGGGCGCTGCGGCGCGATGCGCGCACCCTGCGGACAGCCGTCCGTCCACGGCACGGGGCGAGTGGCTGCTCGCTCCACTCGCCCCGCCCTGGACCTGCTGTGACTTACGGGGAGTTCGGGGACTCCACCGTGATGTCCCCGGAGATGATCTGCTCCTGCAGAGCGGCGATCTCGTCGAGCAGCCCGTCGGGGAGCTGCGACTCGAAGGAACCGAAGCCTGAGAGCTTGACGCCCTCGTTCTCGAGCGTGCCCACGTAAGGAGCCGGGTCGAAGTCGCCCTTCGACGCCGCCATTGTGGCGTCCTCGACAGCGACGTCGATCGCCTTCATGATCGAGAAGAGGGTGACATCTGCGACGCTCTCATCGGCGACGGCGAGGTCGCTGTCGACACCGACCATGAGCGTGTCCTTGCCGCTGTCCTTGATCGCGGCCGCAGCGCTCTGGTAAATGGGTCCGCCGACGGGGAGGATGACATCCACACCCTGATCGAGGACGCCCTGAGCCGTCTGCTTGGCCGTGTCGTTGGCGTCGAAGCCACCCGTGAAGGAGCCTTCCTGGGTGTCGACGTCCCAACCGTAGACCTGCACGGCGCCCGACTTGTCCTCGTTGTACTTGTCGACGCCGAGGGCGAAGCCGTCCATGAACACAGCGACGGACGGAATCTGCATGCCGCCGAAGGTGCCGACCTTGTTCACGCCGGCCTGCGCCGACCATCCGGCTGCGGCGTAGCCGCCGAGGTAGGCAGCCTGAGCCGTGTCGAAGACGAGGGGCTTGATGTTCGGAGCGTCCGTCGTGCCGTCGAAGTCGTTGTCGGCGTAGTCGTCGATGATCGCGTAGTCGATCTCGGGGTTCGCGAGTGCGGACTCGACGGTGGCCGCAGACAGCTTGAAGCCCACCGAGACGATGAGCGAGCAGCCCTCGGAGACAGCGGTCTCGAGGTTCGGCGCGTAGTCGTTGTCGTTGGCCGACTCGAACTCGAGAGGCTTGACGCCGAGGGAGTCCGCGGCGCGGTCCATGCCCTCCTTGGCCGACTGGTTGAACGACTTGTCGTTCCATCCGCCGGCGTCGGAGACGAGGCAGGGAAGGAAGTCGGATGCAGCGTCGCCGCCTCCGTTGTCGCCCGAATCCGTCGGAGCCTGGCCGCAGCCGGCGAGTGCGAAGACGACGCCCGCGGCGATGGTGGCGCCGAGAAGCTTCTTGGTGGTGGAGATGGTCAACTCATGCCTCCTCAACGAACCCGCGGCCCTCGCGGATCGATCAAAGTTACCTACTGTTTCGCCGATTCCGTATATCGGCGAGCGGGCCGGTAGGGAATGGTTACAAACCTGAAATCAAGCCGACGAGTGAGCACGGATGCGCGCTCATCTGCGCATCAGAGCACGTCTCCGCGCCCCGTGAGCTTGAGCGACTCCACCACGCCCTTCACCCGCTGCGCATGCTCGACCGTCGTCACGAGCAGTGCATCGGGGGTGTCGACGACGACGATGTCCTGCACTCCCACCAGACTGATCACGCGCGTCGTCTGCGAGACCAGGATGCCGCTCGCGGCATCCGACAGCACTCGCGCCTTCGGACCGAGGACGGCGAGGTCGTTCTTGCGCCCGTTCGTGATGAGTTTGGTCAGCGAGGCGAAGTCGCCGACGTCGTCCCAATCGAAGTGCCCGGGCACGACCGCGAGCCGCCCGCGCCTCGCGGCGGGCTCGGCGACGGCGTAGTCGATGGCGATCTTCTTCAGACGGGGCCAGATGCGGTCGACCGCCGGACCGCGGCGCTCACGGTCGTCCCACGCCTCCGCGAGCTCGAGGAGGCCCGCGTGCAGCTCGGGCTCGTTCGCCGCGAGCTCGTCGAGCAGCACGCTCGCTCTGGCGATGAACATGCCGGCGTTCCACAGGTAGTCCCGGCTCGCGAGATAGGCCCTCGCCGTGTCGATGTCGGGCTTCTCGACGAAGCTCTCCACCAGGGCGGCCTCCCGCGCGCCGTCGACGACGAGCTCCGGGCCCCTTTTGATGTAGCCGAAGCCCACCGCCGGCTCGGTCGGAGAGATGCCGATCGTGCAGATGTACCCTTCGCGCGCCACCTCGACGGCATCCCGCACCGCGAACTCGAACACGCGCGTGCCCCGGATCACGTGATCGGCGCTGAACGATCCGATGATGACGTCGGGGTCGCGCCGGTGCAGGATGGCGGCCGCGAGTCCGATCGCGGCCGCGGACTCGCGCGGCTCGGACTCGAGGAACACGTTGAGGTCGGCGATGCCCGGCAACTGCGCCTCGACGGCCGCGCGATGGGCGCGACCCGTGACCACAGCGATGCGATCGGGACCGGCGAGCGGCTCGAGCCTGTCCCAGGTGTCCCGAAGCAGCGAATGCCCGGATCCCGTGAGGTCGTGCAGGAACTTCGGTGCGTCCGCCCGCGAGAGCGGCCACAGCCTGCTGCCGATCCCTCCGGCTGGGATCACGGCGTAGAAGTCGGGGATCGGCTGGCTCATCGTGACAGCGTATCGAGCACAGGGGCTTGCGCTCTGCCCGGAACGTCCCACTATGTTCATGCCATGGCCCCCTCCCCCGAGCCGCGCCCCGGATTCCTCCGGCGCGCCGCCGCCGCCATCGTGCTCCTCCTCGCAGCGACAGCCCTCGTGCCCGCGCCCGCCTCCGCCGCCGGCGGCGTCGCCGGCGACGTCTTTACCTTGACGAACGCGCAACGCACGCAGGCCGGACTGCCCGCCCTCGTCTCCGATCCCGCTCTCGATGCCGCGGCGGCGGAGTGGGCGCGTCAGCTTGCCTCGTCGTGCACGTTCGAGCACAGCACCGCCGCGTGGCGAAGCTCGCGCGTCGCGGCATCCGGCTGGGTGGCGACCGGCGAGAACATCGCCGCAGGTCAGCCGGATGCGAACTCCGTCGTCACCGCGTGGATGAACTCAGCCGGTCACCGCGCGAACATCCTCGACGGGCGGTACACGGGTCTGGGAGTCGGCTACGCGACAGGGACGTGCTACCGAACCTATTGGGTTCAGATCTTCGGGATCGGTTCTCCGGTCAAGCGGCTCCCCGGTGGCGCCGGCGACCTCACCGGCGACCGGAACGCCGACATCGTCGCGAGGACGTCGAGCGGTGCACTGATGATCTACCCCGGCAACGGCTCGGCCGGATTCGGGGCAGCTCTGACGGCCGCACCCGCATGGGGCGACCGCCCCTTCACGACCCTCGGGGACTTCACGGGCGACGGAAACGCCGACATCGCCCGTGTCGAGAGCGACGGTCGCCTGATGCTCTACCCAGGCAACGGACGGGGAGGGCTCGCATCCCCCACTCCGATCGGCAACGGGTGGGGCGGATTCGCACAGCTGATCGGCGGGATCGACTTCAACGGTGACCGCAAGACCGACCTCATCGCGAGGACTGCGGCGGGCGACCTGCTCCTCTACACCGGTGACGGTCAGGGCGGCTGGAGCAATTGGGCCGCCACCCGGATCGGCAACGGTTGGAACACCCTCTCCTGGATCTCGCACGTCGGCGATTTCACCGGAGACTCCCGCGGAGATTTGGTGGCACTCGCGGCCGACGGTCGGCTCTGGCTGTATCCGACGAACGGACAGGGCAGCTGGGGCTCCCCGATGCAGATCGGATACGGGTGGGGATCGTTCACGGCGATCTTCGGCGGTGGCGATGTCGACGGGGACGGCGCTCAGGACATCATTGCGCGATCGGGGACAGGCGACTTGCTGCTGTACCCCGGGAATGGACGAGGAGGCTTCCTCAGCGGTCGGGTCATCGGCGCCGGATGGAACGTCATGAGCCAGATCGGCTGATCCGCCCACTTAGGCTCCCCTTCGTCGCCCGCACCCTCCCGGCGGGAATAGGATGGACTCCGATCGGCCGTGCCTCGCGATGACGGGATCCTGCCCGGACCACGCAGCGCACGCGACCGAGTCACATCGATCCAGGGAGGACGACCGTGTCCACAAGCGCTCGCTTGACACCGTCGATTTCGGAAACCACGTCAAAGACCCCCCGCGGCACCCTCTACCGAGGTCGCGAAGGCATGTGGTCGTGGGTGCTTCACCGCATCACCGGAGTCGCCATCTTCTTCTTCCTGTTGGTGCACGTGCTCGACACGGCACTCATCAGGGTGTCGCCGGAGGCGTACGACGCCGTCATCGGCACGTACAAGAACCCGGTCATGGCGCTCGGCGAGGTCGTGCTCGTCGCGGGCATCGTCTTCCACGCCATGAACGGTCTGCGCATCATCGCGGTCGACTTCTGGTCGAAGGGCGCCCGCTACCAGCGTCAGCTCTTCTGGGGCGTGCTGCTGGTGTGGGGCATCATCATGGCGGGCTTCGTGCCGCGCCACCTCATGCTCGCGTTCGCCGGCTTCGGAGGAGGACACTGATGACCGCTCAGACCGTCGCCGCCCCCACCCGTGCACGCCGCGGAGTCAACCTCGAGAAGTGGGGCTGGGTCTTCATGCGGGTCTCGGGCATGGTGCTCGTGATCCTCATCTTCGGCCACCTGTTCATCAACCTCATGGTCGGCGAGGGCATCCACGCCCTCGACTTCGCGTTCATCGCGGGCAAGTTCGCCACCCCGTTCTGGCAGTGGTGGGACGTGCTGATGCTGTGGCTGGCGCTGATCCACGGCGCGAACGGCATGCGCACGATCGTCAATGACTACGTCACCAACGCCACCGCGCGCAAGGCGCTGATCTGGGCCCTCGGCCTGTCGGCCGCACTGCTCATCATCCTCGGCACCCTCGTGGTCTTCACGTTCGACCCGTGCCTCGGAGTGACCGAGTCGAGCACGCTGTGGGAACAGTGCCAGACGCTGGGCAAGTAGAAGAGAAGGCATAAGAAGAAGTGACTACAGAGACCCAGGACTCCTTCGTGCGCGACGGCGTGCACTACCACCAGTTCGACATCGTCATCGTCGGCGCCGGCGGCGCGGGAATGCGCGCCGCGATCGAGGCCGGTCCCGGCGCGAAGACCGCCGTGATCTCCAAGCTCTACCCGACGCGCTCGCACACCGGCGCAGCGCAGGGCGGCATGGCGGCGGCCCTCGCGAACGTCGAGGAGGACAGCTGGGAGTGGCACACCTTCGACACGGTCAAGGGCGGCGACTACCTCGTCGACCAGGACGCGGCCGAGATCCTCGCCAAGGAGGCGATCGACGCGGTCATCGACCTGGAGAACATGGGCCTCCCCTTCAACCGCACGCCCGAGGGCAAGATCGACCAGCGCCGCTTCGGCGGGCACACCGCCGAGCACGGCAAGACGCCCGTGCGCCGCGCCTGCTACGCCGCCGACCGCACGGGACACATGATCCTGCAGACGCTGTTCCAGAACTGCGTCAAGCTCGGCATCAACTTCTTCAACGAGTTCTACGTGCTCGACCTCATCACGGTGAAGGATGCCGCGGGCAAGACGCAGGTCGCGGGTGTCGTCGCCTACGACCTGTCGACCGGCGAGCTGCACGTCTTCCAGTCGAAGGCCGTGATCTTCGCCACCGGCGGCTTCGGCAAGATCTTCAAGACCACCTCGAACGCGCACACCCTCACCGGTGACGGCGTCGGCATCGTCTGGCGCAAGGGCCTCCCTCTGGAGGACCTGGAGTTCTTCCAGTTCCACCCGACCGGTCTCGCCGGTCTCGGCATCCTCCTCACCGAGGGTGCGCGCGGCGAGGGCGCGATCCTCCGCAACGCCTCCGGCGAGCGGTTCATGGAGCGCTACGCCCCCACCATCAAGGACCTCGCTCCCCGAGACATCGTGGCGCGCTGCATGGTGCAGGAGGTCGCGGAGGGCCGCGGCGCCGGTCCGCACAAGGACTACGTGCTGCTGGACTGCACGCACCTCGGAGCCGAGGTCCTCGAGACCAAGCTCCCCGACATCACCGAGTTCGCGCGCACCTACCTCGGCGTCGACCCGGTCGTCGAACCGGTGCCGGTGATGCCGACCGCCCACTACGCCATGGGCGGCATCCCCACCAACAACAACGGCGAGGTGCTCGCCGACAACGACACCGTCGTCCCCGGCCTGTACGCCGCCGGCGAGTGCGCGTGCGTCTCGGTGCACGGCGCGAACCGCCTCGGCACGAACTCGCTGCTCGACATCAACGTCTTCGGCAAGCGCTCCGGTCGCAACGCGGTCGAGTACGTCAAGACCGCGGACTTCGTCCCGCTGCCCGAGAACCCCGCGGCGTTCGTCTCCGACATGCTCGAGGGCCTGCGCAACAACCAGGGCACCGAGCGCATCGCCGTGCTGCGCAAGACGCTGCAGGACGAGATGGACAAGGGCGCGCAGGTGTTCCGCACGCACGAGTCGCTGCAGCACGTCCTCGGCGTCATCGCCGAGCTGCGCGAGCGGTACAAGAACGTGCACGTCGACGACAAGGGTCAGCGATTCAACACCGACCTCCTCGAGGCGGTCGAGCTGGGCTTCCTGCTCGACATCGCCGAGGTCGTGGTCTACGCGGCGCAGAACCGCGAGGAGAGCCGCGGCGGCCACATGCGCGACGACTTCCCGAAGCGCGACGACGAGAACTACATGCAGCACACGATGGCGTACCTCACGGGCGACCCGCATTCCTCTGACCCGAGCGACCACATCAAGCTCGCCTGGAAGCCCGTCGTCTTCACCAAGAACGAGCAGGGCGAGTTGAACTACCCGCCGATGGAGAGGAAGTACTGAGAATGTCGAACGCACTCGCCGAGGCCCCCGCAGAGGCCACGGAGGACACCGGCATCCAGTCCTTCATCGTCACGTTCAACATCCGCCGCTTCGACCCCGAGGTCGACGCGGAGCCGCACTGGGTCGACTACGACGTGGAGCTCTACTCCACCGACCGTGTGCTCGACGCGCTGCACAAGATCAAGTGGGAGGTCGACGGCTCGCTCACGTTCCGCCGCTCGTGCGCCCACGGCATCTGCGGCTCCGACGCCATGCGCATCAACGGTCGCAACCGCCTCGCCTGCAAGACGCTGATCAAGGACCTCGACATCTCGAAGCCGATCTACGTCGAGGCGATCAAGGGCCTGCCGCTGGAGAAGGACCTCGTCGTCGACATGGAGCCGTTCTTCGCGTCGTACCGCGAGGTCCAGCCGTTCCTCGTCGCGAACTCCGTGCCGGAGAAGGGCAAGGAGCGCACCCAGTCGATCGCCGACCGCGAGATCTTCGACGACACCACGAAGTGCATCCTCTGCGCCGCGTGCACCTCGTCGTGCCCCGTGTTCTGGACCGACGGACAGTACTTCGGCCCGGCCGCGATCGTGAACGCGCACCGCTTCATCTTCGACTCCCGTGACGACAACGCGGACGTCCGCCTCGACATCCTCAACGACAAGGAGGGCGTCTGGCGCTGCCGCACGACCTTCAACTGCTCCGAGGCGTGCCCCCGTGGCATCGAGGTCACCAAGGCCATCGCCGAGGTCAAGCAGGCCGTGCTTCGCGGTCGCCCCTGACGGCTTCAACTGTCGGGCGGGCGGTCTCCTTCGGGAGGCCGCCCGTCTGCTTTTTCCGCCCGCATCCGCCGATAGGGTGAAGACGTGTCGGACCGAGATCGAGCAGTAGGCGAGCCCGAGGCGGGGCGGATCGACGCCGCCGTGCAGCGCGCGACGACACTGACCCGACGCACGCTCGGACTGTTCCCGGTGCGGGTCTGGCGGCACTTCCTGCAGCACAACGGCTTTCTGCTCGCCGCGGGCGTCAGCTATCAGGCCCTGTTCGCCATCTTCGCCGCGATCTACCTCGCGTTCGCCGTCGCCGGCCTCTGGCTCGGAGCGAGCGAAGAAGCCGTCGACGCCCTGATCGACGTGATCAACAGCTACATCCCGAACCTCATCCAGGACGAGGGCGGACTCTTCACCCCCGATCAGGCGCAGGAGATCGCCGCGAGTACCACCGGCGTGCTCAGCGTCACCGGCCTCATCGCGCTGGGCACGGTCATCTGGACGGCCATCGGATGGGTGACGTTCTCGCGTCGGGCGACTCGAGACATCTTCGGGCTTCCGCCGGATCTGCGGAGTTATGTGATGCTGAAGGCGCGCGATCTCCTCGCAGCGCTCATCTTCGGCATCGCCCTGCTGGCGGGATCCCTGCTCAGCTCGGCGAGCGCAGCGGCTCTCAGCTGGCTGCTCGGTCTCGTCGGGTGGGACACCGGGTCGACCGGACTGACCCTGAGCATCCGTCTCGGCACCGTGGTGGTGTCTTTCGCGCTGCTCTCAGGGGCGCTGGCGGCGATGGTGCGGTTCCTGACGGGTACCTCCCTCGCCTGGCGGACGATCTGGCCGGGTGCCCTCCTCGGCGGAGCGGCGATGACAGTGCTCCAGTACGGAGCCGGGTTCCTGCTGAGCTACACCCCGAGCAACCCCCTGCTGGCCACGTTCGCCATCTTCATCGGCCTCCTGCTGTGGTTCCGCGTCAACGGCGTGGTGATGCTGGTCGCCTCCTCGTGGATCGCCGTCGCAGCGCGGGATCGCGACCTCCCGTTGATGCACGAGACGGATGCCGAGCGGCGCGCCGCCGAGCACCGCACTCTGATCGCTGCGGCGGAGATCCGCCTGCGCGAGGCCGTCGAGGAGCATGACTCGGCGCCCTGGTTCCGGACCTGGACGACGGCGCACGGCGTCCGCGTCGCCGAGGCGGAGCTGGACGAGCTCCGAGCGACAGCTCCTCCCCTCCCCGACCCTCCACCGACGTTCGTGCAGCGGCTGCGCGCTGAGCGGGACCGTCCGCCCCGCGATGTCGGAGGCGCTCGTTAGGCTGGGGATCATGCCTCATCTGCGTATCGCCTCTGTCAACGTCAACGGGATCAGGGCGGCGGCCCGCAACGGGATGAGCTCGTGGCTCGATGCCGCAGACGTCGACGTGCTCACCCTCCAAGAGGTGCGCGGGCAGGACGAGCACCTCGAGGCAGCGCTCCCCGGGTGGACCTTCGTGCACGACGAGGCGAGCGCCAAGGGCCGAGCGGGCGTCGCGATCGCGAGTCGTGTTCCCGCTCTCGCCTCCCGCACCGACTTCGGCCCGGCCGAGTTCGATTCGAAGGGCCGGTGGATCGAAGCCGACTTCCTGATCGGCGACCGGCCGCTCACCGTCGTGAGCGCGTACGTGCACTCGGGCGAGGCCGACACTCCGAAGCAGGAGGAGAAGTGGAAGTTCCTCGACGCATTCGGGGTGCGGCTCGCCGAGCTCGGACAGGATGACGCCCTCGCCCTCGTGACCGGCGACCTCAACGTCGGGCACCGCGAGCTCGACATCAAGAACTGGCGGGGCAACCGCAAGAAGGCCGGCTTCCTCCCGCGCGAACGCGCGTACTTCGATCGCTTCCTTGGTCCTGCCGGCGAACAGGTCGAGGGGGTCGACGGCACGACCGGCCCGGGGCTCGGGTGGGTCGATGTGGGCCGGCGCTTCCACGGCGAGGTCGAGGGCCCGTACACGTGGTGGTCGATGCGCGGGCAGGCGTTCGACAACGACTCGGGATGGCGCATCGACTACCACCTCGCCACTCCGGCGCTCGCCGAGCGCGTCACCGCCTACCACGTCGCCCGCGCGGCAGCGTACGACCAGCGGTGGAGCGACCACGCGCCCGTCGTCGTCGACTACACCTACTGAACTCTCGGGCGATGCCGTCGCCCATAGGATTGATACCGTGACCAAGCCTCGTCTCTACTCCGGAATGCAGCCCTCAGCCGACTCCCTTCAGATCGGCAACTACATCGGGGCGCTGCTGCAGTGGCGGGACCTGCAGACATCGTTCGACGCGTTCTTCTCCGTCGTCGACCTGCACGCGATCACCGTCGCCCAGGACCCGGCGGAGCTCCGAGAGAAGACCCGGCGGACCGCCGCGCAGTACATCGCTGCCGGCATCGAGCCCTCGCAGTCGACGCTGTACGTGCAGTCGCACGTCCGCGCTCACGCCGAGCTCGCCTGGATCCTCTCGACGATCACCGGCTTCGGTGAAGCGGGCCGGATGACGCAGTTCAAGGACAAGTCAGCTCGCTACGGCGCGGACTCCACGAGTGTCGGCCTGTTCACCTACCCGGTGCTCATGGCCGCGGACATCCTGCTCTACCAGACTGACGTGGTACCCGTCGGCGACGATCAGAAGCAGCACGTCGAGCTCACGCGTGACCTTGCCGAGCGCTTCAACTCTCGCTTCGGCGAGACCTTCGTCGTGCCGAAGCCGGTGATCCAGAAGGACACCGCTCGCATCTACGACCTGCAGAACCCGACGTCGAAGATGTCCAAGTCGGCTGAGAGCGACGCCGGCGTGCTGTGGATGCTCGACGACCCGGCGAAGTCCGCGAAGAAGATCATGCGCGCCGTCACCGACAACGAGGGATCAGTGCGCTTCGACCGCGAGAACAAGCCCGGCGTCTCGAACCTCCTGACCATATACGCGGCCCTCACGGGTCGCCAGGTGGCGTCGATCGAAGACGAGTACGCCGGCCGCGGCTACGGGGATTTCAAGAAGGGTCTCGCCGAGGTCATCGTGAACGAGTTCGAACCCGTGCGCGCTCGCGCGCTGGAGCTGCTCGACGACCCGGCCGAGCTCGACCGCATCCTCGCCTCGAACGCCGCACGAGCCGACGAGGTCGCCGACGCGACCCTCGCGACCGTGTACGACCGCGTCGGCCTGCTGCGCCGAGTCTGAACCGGGGCGCACCTAGGATGGGGGCGTGAGCGATCCGCAGCAGCCCCCGTACGGTGACGTCCCCCCAGTGCCTCCGGCACCCGCCGCGTACCCTCCGGCGCCTCCCGCATCACAGGCACCGCCCGCATCACAGGCTCCGCCGGCACCTCAGGCCCCGCCGGCCTACGCCGCTCCCCCGTCCTACGCGGCACCCGCCGCCCACCCGGCCGCTCCCGCGCAGGCGCCCCTGCCGCCGGGCGTCCCGTCGGCATCCGCCGCGGCCGGTGCTCCGCCGTTCCCCGCTCCCGGCGGACCCGGGTTCCCGCAGGTCGCTCCCCCCGGGGCGTATCAGGTACCGGTCGGAGGGTACGCCGCTCCGTCCGGCGCGTACCAGGTGCCTCGCCCGACCGAGAAGAAGTCGGCACTGCTCGGCATCCTGTCGCTGATCTTCGCCGCCGTGTCCTCCGTGGTGACGCCGATCGTGGTCGGCGTCGCCGGCTACGAGATCGGACGCCGCATTCCCAGCGGCCTCGACACCACGGACCCCGACTTCCTGTCGCTGCTGTCCCCCGCCCGCGACCAGGTGCTCTGGGCCGAGATCTCGTTCTGGACCGGAACGATCCTCGGGATCGCGGCGATCGTCGTCGGCATCATCGCCATCCGCCGCAATCAGGGACGCGGCGCCGGCATCGCCGCGCTCGTCGTCGCGGCCCTCGGACCGATCATCTTCTGGGTCGTGCTGCTGTTCGCGGTCTCCACGGGGACCGCTGCGGGCTTCCTGCCGACGACCTGAAACCAGTCCCCCACCCGCTCCGATGGCGGGCGGCTACCGGGATCAGGAGCATGCGCTGAGATCAGGAGCTTTCAGCCGGTATCCTCCTGATCTCGGGAGATCCTGGTCTCAGGCTCCGCTCGAGAGGTTCAGCGCGGCGCGTGGTGCTTCTGCTGCGCAGCGACGAGTCCCTCTGCGACGAGCAGCTCGACGGCGTCCGCACCGTCCGACACCAGGAGAGGAAGGTTCGCGCGCTCGTCCTTGCCGAACGGCGACAGCACCCAATCCGCCGGGTCCTGTCGACCGGGAGGGCGTCCGATTCCGACCCGCACCCGCGGGAAGTCCGGCGTCGTGATGGCGCTCGCGATGTCGCGCACGCCGTTGTGTCCGCCGTGGCCGCCGCCCGTCTTGAGCTTGATCGTGTCGAAGGGGATGTCGAGTTCGTCGTGCACGACGATGACGCGCTCCGGCGGCACGGAGTAGAAGCGCGCGAGGGCGGCGACGGGCGTCCCCGAGACGTTCATGAAAGTGTTCGGCTTCGCGAGCACGAGCTTGTCTGCCCCGGGTCGCAGCCACGTCTCGACGACTCGCGCCCCAGCCTTGTGCTCGCGGAAGGTCTCGCCGCGTCGCGCGGCGAGCTCGTCGACGACCATCTGCCCGATGTTGTGCCGGGTGGCCTCATATCGCGGGCCGGGGTTGCCGAGCCCCACCACGAGCCAGGTGGATGCCATGTCGTCGTCCTCTCGGGGGTCGGACCGTGCGCTCCGCGGTCCGGATCGGGATACGACGGAGGGGACGCGATGACCTCGCGTCCCCTCCGTTCTGAAGCTGTCGGAGATTACTCCGCGGCGTCCTCCTGGGCGGCCTCTTCCTCGGTCTCGCCCTCGGCGGGCTCCTCCGCGGTCTCGTCCGCCTCGACCTCGAGGACCGGCACCGACACGGCGACGACCAGGACCTCGGGGTCGGTGAGCAGGGTCGAGCCCTTGGGGAGCGTGACGTCGGCGGCCGTGATGTGCGCGCCCTCCTCGAGACCCTCGACGGAGACCTCGACGTTCTCGGGGATGTGCGTGGCCTCGGCCTCGATCGACAGCGTGGTCGCGTCGAGCGTGGCGATGGTGCCGGCGAAGGGCTCCCCCGTGACGACGACGGGGACGTCGATCGTGACCTTCTCGCCCTTCTTCACGACGAGCAGGTCGATGTGCTCGATGATCTGGTGCACCGGGTCCTTCTGGACGTCCTTGACCAGCGCGAGCTGCTCCTTGCCCGCGATGTCGAGCTCGAGCAGTGCGTTGGCGCGACGGATGATCAGCGAGACCTGGTGGCCGGGCAGAGCCACGTGCACGGGCTCGGTGCCGTGACCGTAGATGACGGCGGGGATCTTGCCGGCGGCGCGGAGGCGACGGGCGAAGCCCTTGCCGAAGCTCTCGCGGAGCTCGGCGACGACCTTGGTGTCTTCAGACATGGGGGTTCTCCTTCGGGGCACGCAGCGAGGCTGCGCGGTGGTCTTGGAATTGTTCTCGAACGCAGACACGTGAGGGAAGCCACCGGGCTTGCTTCGCCGCGTCGATAACGGATGTGCTGCGCACGCGCAGAAGCATCCCTCGCCGAGGTACTCCCCTCATGGTAGCAAACGACCCGTTAGGCTGAGGACACCGGTCCCTTCTGCAGAAAACGGAGTCCCCATGTTCGACGGCGCCTTCTTCTCCCACGTGATCGCCTGGGTCATCGGCGCGATGACGGTGTGCGCGGCCGCCGCCACCTTCGGGGCCCTCTTCTCGCTGGGCCGCTCCGGCTACCGCAAGGACTGACGCCGACACAGACGCGGCCGGGCCCCGCGCACCGCGATAATCTGAAGGCATCCCAACCTTCACGATCGAGGAGCCCTCTGTGCCCGAAGCATCAGCCAACATCGGAGTCGTCGGACTCGCCGTCATGGGGTCGAACCTCGCCCGCAACCTCGCCAGCCGCGAGGGCAACACGGTGGCGATCTTCAACCGCAGCTACGAGAAGACCGAGACGCTCGTCTCCGAGCACCCCGAGGCCGGCTTCCTCCCCGCGCAGACCTACCGGGAGTTCGCCGACTCGCTGCAGAAGCCGCGGACCGCGATCATCATGGTCAAGGCCGGCCGCCCGACGGATGCCGTGATCGACTCGCTCCTCGAGGTCTTCGAGCCGGGCGACATCATCGTCGACGGCGGCAACGCCTACTTCCCCGACACGATCCGCCGCGAGAAGGCCGTCCGCGAGACGGGCGTGAACTTCGTCGGCGCCGGCATCTCCGGCGGCGAAGAGGGCGCCCTGACGGGCCCGTCGATCATGCCCGGCGGCTCGGACGAGTCGTGGGTCACGCTCGGTCCGATCCTGAAGTCCATCGCGGCGATCGCGGAGGGCGAGCCCTGCGTCACGCACGTCGGCCACGACGGCGCCGGGCACTTCGTCAAGATGGTGCACAACGGCATCGAGTACGCCGACATGCAGCTCATCGCCGAGGCCTACGACCTCATCCGCCGCGGCACCGGCAAGAGCCCCGCCGAGATCGCCGAGATCTTCGCCGACTGGAACCGGGGCGAACTCGAGTCGTACCTGATCGAGATCACCGCCGAGGTGCTCCGCCAGGTGGACGCCGAGACCGGCAAGCCGCTCGTCGACGTCATCCTCGACCAGGCGGGCGCCAAGGGCACCGGCGCGTGGACCGTGCAGACCGCCCTGTCGCTGGGCGTCCCGGTTTCGGGCATCGCCGAGGCCACCTTCGCGCGCTCGCTCTCCTCGCACCCCGAGCAGCGCGCCGTCGCATCCGCCCTCCCCGGCCCCGACGACGAGTTCACCGTCGCCCCGGAAGACGTCGACGCCTTCATCGAGGACGTGCGCCTCGCCCTGTACGCCTCGAAGATCGTCGCCTACTCGCAGGGCTTCGACGAGATCCGTGCCGGTGCCGCCGAGTACGACTGGAACATCGACCTCGGCGCGATCTCGAAGATCTGGCGCGGCGGTTGCATCATCCGCGCCCAGTTCCTCAACCGCATCGCCGACGCCTACGCGGCCGAGCCCGGTCTGCCGGTGCTGATGACCGCGCCGTACTTCGCCGAGGCCCTGACCCGCGGCCAGGCCGCGTGGCGGCGCGTGGTCGTCACGGCCGCGCAGGCCGGCATCCCCGCCCCGGCGTTCTCGTCGTCGCTGTCGTACTACGACGGCATCCGCGCCGACCGCCTGCCCGCAGCCCTCGTGCAGGGCCAGCGCGACTTCTTCGGCGCCCACACCTACAAGCGCATCGACAAGGAAGGCACCTTCCACACGCAGTGGTCGGGCGACCGCACCGAGATCGAGGCGGAAGACACGCACTGAGCGCACCCGCTGACGAGGGCCCCGGATCGTGGATCCGGGGCCTTCGTCGTTCTCAGCCAACGCATAACGCTCTCCATAGAAATCACATAGGAGATTCCGCAGAATGGAGTCATGAGCACCGATCTGCCCGAACTGCGCCGCCCCGACGGCTCCCCCCTGCGCATCCTCGCCGTCGACGACGAGCAGATGCTCACCGACCTGCTCGCGATGGCCCTGCGGATGGAGGGCTGGGAGGTGCGGACCGCATCCTCGGGACTCGAAGCCCTGCAGGTCGCCCGCGAGTTCGAGCCGGATGCCCTGGTGCTCGACATCATGATGCCCGACCTCGACGGCATGTCGGTGCTGCGGCGACTCCGCGAGGCGGGGAACCTGGTGCCCGTCCTGTTCCTCACCGCGAAGGATGCCGTCGGCGACCGCGTCGCGGGCCTCACCGCCGGCGGCGACGACTACGTCACCAAGCCCTTCAGCCTCGAAGAGGTGATCGCGCGCCTGCGTGCGATCATCCGCCGCACGGGGCACGCCACCGCCGACGACGGCCAGTCGATCCTCCGCGTCGCCGACCTCTCGCTCAACGAGGACAGCCACGAGGTCGTGCGCGACGGCACCGAGATCGAGCTGACCGCCACCGAGTTCGAGCTGCTGCGCTTCCTCATGCGCAACGAACGGCGCGTGCTGTCGAAGGCGCAGATCCTCGACCGGGTGTGGAGCTACGACTTCGGCGGCAAGTCCTCGGTGGTCGAGCTGTACATCTCGTACCTCCGCAAGAAGATCGACGCGGGCCGCACTCCCCTGCTGCACACCGTGCGCGGCGTCGGCTACATGATCAAGGCGCCTCAGTGACCACTCCCCGACTCGCGGCACGGCCGATGAGCCTGCAGACCCGGCTCATGACGGCCGTGATCGGGTTCGTGTCGCTCATCCTCGTGATCGTCTCGATCATCACGAGCGCGATCCTCGGCCGCACCCTGGAGGGACAGCTCGACCAGAAGATCGAGCAGTATGCCGGGCAGCTCACCTACCTGGTCAACAAGTTCCCCTCGAACATCGGCACCGCAGCCGACATCTTCTCAGCCACCACCTCACCCGAGTCGGGGCTACTGGTCGCGGTGTCGAACCAGGCGGGCGTCAGCGGCGTGGTCCTCAACAGTCCGCGGGACGAGATGAGCACCGGCCCATCGGTCTTGAGCTCGAGGCAGCTCGACCAGATCGAGACAGGTCTGCACGGCGGCCCCAACGCGACCGTGACGATCGACGGGCTCGGGTCGTATCGACTCGTCGTGGCGACCGCGCCGCAGACCGGGGCGACCGTCGTGACGGGTCTGCCGCGCGACGAGATCCAGAATCAGCTCACGACCCTCCTGACGGTCATCGTGCTCGCGACTCTCGGCGGGCTGATCCTGCTCGCCCTGACAACAGCGATCACGATCAGGGTGAGCCTGCGTCCGCTGCGGGCCGTCGCGGCGACCGCCACCCGCGTCGCGAACCAGCAGCTGGATCGCGGCCAGGTCGAGATCACCGAACGGGTTCCTGCCTACGAGGCCGATCCGCGCACCGAGACCGGTCTCGTCGGCGCATCGTTGAACAAGCTGCTCGATCACGTGAACACGTCGCTGGCCGCACGCCAGAAGAACGAGGAGCGGATGCGACGGTTCGTCGCGGACGCGAGCCACGAGCTGCGGACGCCGCTCGCCAGCATCCGCGGGTACTCCGAACTGTCGCTCAAGGCCCTCAGCCAGCAGCAGGGGCCTGCGGCGATCGAGGGAACCACGACCTCGCTCGAGCGCATCCAGGCGCAGTCGCTGCGCATGTCACGGCTCGTGGAGGATCTGCTGCTCCTCGCGCGGCTCGACGAGGGCCGGGAACTCGTGCACGGCACCGTCGACCTCACCCAGCTCGCCTTGGAGGGCCTCTCTGACGCCCGGCCGACGGCGCCGGAGCACCACTGGAACATCGAGGTGCCCGACGAGCCGCTCGTGATCGTCGGCGATGCCGGCCGGATGCATCAGGTGGTCGCCAACCTGCTCGCGAACGCCCGCACGCACACGCCGGCAGGCACCCACATCACGCTGCGCGTCGACCGCGAGGGCGACGACGCGGTGCTGCGCGTGCACGACGACGGCCCCGGCATCGACCCGAGTGTGCGCGACGAGCTGTTCGCCCGGTTCGCCAGGGCGGACACCTCGCGAGCCAGACAGACCGGCGGCACCGGGCTCGGACTCGCGATCGTGAAGGCGATCGTCGAGGGGCACGGCGGGCAGATCACCGTCGACAGCGAACCCGGCGACACGACCTTCACGGTGCGGATCCCGATGCACCACGAATCGCCCGCGGACGACGACTCCTCGGATCAGTAGCCGGCGAACGCGTCGGTCGTGAGCGACCTGGCCTTCTGCAGCGCAGGGGCGAGGTCGGCGATGAGCCGCGGCGGACCGGAGATGTACGCGTGGCGGGAGCCGAGGTCCGGCACCCACTGATCGAGGCCGGCGCCGTCGAGGCGCGCACCCTGCGCCCAGCTCCAGTGCGCGGGCAGGTCGGCGGGCTCGTCGCGGGTGAACACGACCACCCGCGCACCCGTCGCCGCGAGCTCGTCGCGGAAGGCCAGCTCGCCGCTGTCGGCGGCGACGTACACGAGCACCACGTCACGCTGCCGACCGGTCTGGTGCAGCTGCCGCAGCTGCGACACGAACGGCGTCACGCCGATGCCCGCTGCCACCATGAGCACGGGCGCGTCGGAGCGCGGGAGGAGGAAGTCGCCCCAGGTGCCCGTCACAGCGAGTGTGGCGCCCGGCTGGGCCGCCGCGAGGGCGCGCTTGTAGCTCGACGGATGCTGCTGATCGCCGTCCTTGTACGCGATGCGCAGTGTCGGCAGGTCGGCGGGCGCCGAGACGATGCTGAACTCGCGTCGGGTGCCTCGGGCGTCGGGCCGCCGGTGCGGCACGTCGAGTTCGAGGTACTGGCCGGGAAGGAAGCGCACGGTTCCGCGGGCGCGGAAGGTGAGTTCCTGCGCCGTGGGGGTGAGCGACCGCCGCTGCTCGAGCACGAGACGTACCGACCCCCGCAGTGCGAAGGCGAAGGCGAGCAGGTTGCCGATGAGCAGGGCCCGTTCCTGACCGAGCGTGAACAGCGACCCGATCGCGATGGGCCACCCGGCGAGGACACCGACCAGGGCGGCCACCGAGAACTGCTGCCAGCGCCTCGGCGGCATCGTCAGGGGCTCCGACAGCATGAACGCGCCGAGGAAGAGGAAGGGCGACTGCAGCACGGCGAACGAGAGCGCGGTGCCGAGGTCGAACGCGATCGCGAACTCCTGCGCCTGCACCGCCTGCCGCAGCACCGACACGGCGATCGCGATCACGAGGAAGGCGAGCACGATGCGCACCTTCTCGGTGCGCCACAGCACCGCGAGACCGAGGACCGCGACGGGGAGGAACAGCGAGGGCGTGCCGACCCACCACGACGACGAGGTGCCCAGCCACTCGAAAGCACCGAACGACCCGAGGATCGACACGACGGACGCGCCGAACGCGGCGGGGTTGAGGATGTGTCGGCCACGCCACGCGATGAGGTACTTCGACAGGCTCGCGAGGGCGCCGGCGATCGCGAGACCCAGCAGTGCGGTGCCCTCGACTCCCGGACGCAGGACGAACAGCAGGATGAGAGCCGTCACCAGCGAGGACTCGAGACGCCACGGGAGGCGGAGCAGGCGCTGCACGGCGGCGTCGACGGCCGCGATGACGACCGCGAGCACGGCGAACGACGCGACGATCTCGAGGGGCGTCGGCGAGACGATCACGCCGAGCGCCGAGAGCGCGATCGCGATCACGGCGAGCGCGAGCAGGGCGAACAGCACGAGACGGTACATCGAGATGCCGCCGAGGAACGCCAGCACGCGCTGCCGCAGTGCGGTGAGGGAGGTGATCACGGTTCTCCTCTTCCCTGATCGATGACGGCGCCGAGGGCCATGCCCCTACGCCCTGACGGAGAACAGCTCGGCCGGGCACCCCGCAGAGCGCTCGGCGCGCCCATCGGTCGACATGCGCACCCACTCCACGCCCCAGTCGGCGGCGAGCTCGGTGCCGCCGTCGAAGAAGAGCGCCGTGGCGACGGCATCCGCTCGCATCGCGTCCGAGGCGATCGCCCAGGTCGCCGCCCAGGTGCGCACGGGGACGCCGGTGCGCGCGTCGAGCACATGGTGCAGGCCGTCTCCCCAGGCGCGGCGGTTGACCGCCGAGGCGCAGAGCGCGGCATCCTGCAGCTCGACGACGCCGATCGCCTTGGTCGGGTCGTACGGGTGCTCGAGGCCGATGCGCACCCCGGCTCCGCGCGCCCGGATGTCGCCGCCGGCGTCGACGACGAGGTCGCCGGGCACACGCGACAGCACGTCGATCACGAGGTCCACCAGTCGGCCCTTCCCGAGAGCGCCGACGTCGAGCAGAGCGGGAGCGGATGCCGTGGCCTCGGCCGCCGTCCAGCGCACGAGTCGCTGCCAGTCCGAGGGAGCGGCGACCGGCGGGCCGGCCGTGAGAGTGTATGCGGCGTCATAGCCCAAGGCTGCGAGGCTGTCGCCGACGAGAGGGTTCACGGCACCGCCCGTCGCGGCCGAGGCGTCGCGGTACGCGTCGAGCATGGGGGCGGCATCGCGTGAGCGGATCGACCCGCCCTCGCGGCCGACCCGCGTGACGCCCGAGTCGTCGCGGAACCTCGACCACTCCCGATCGAAGCGCTCGATCTCCGCGCTCACGGCCTGCCGCGACGCGTCGTCGAGGTCGGACGCGCTCTCGATCTCCCACCGCGTGCCGATCGCCTCGAAGCGCCAGATGGCCATGGCGGGTCAGGCGCCTCAGGCGGCGGCCTGCTCCTTGATCGACGCGACGGCTTCGTTGAATCCGCCGCTCGTGAGCGAGGAGCCGGCGACGCGGCTCACCGAGATGTCGTCGAGGGACTTGCCCACGACCTCGTCGGAGATGCCGTCGATGAACTGGCCCTGGTACTGCTCGGTCTCGCGGGCCTTGGGGTCGCCCGTGACCTCGACGGATTCGACGACGCCGTCGGCGATCGTCAGCGACACCGAGATCGTCTCGACGGTCTCGGGGGTCTGGTACGAGCCCTCGGCCTCGTATGTGCCGTCCTTGTACTCGCCACCGGTGGCGGCCGAGTCCGACGACGGCGTGCTTCCGTTGTCGCCGGTCGAGGGCGACTGCGCGTCACCGGTGCCGGAGCACCCGGCGAGGACGAGGAGTCCGGCGACGCCGAGGAGCGCGGAACCCTTGCGGACAGTGGTCGGTACGGTCGTGCGGATCATGATGGTCCTCCGGCTCTGTTCGAGACAACTGCATGTCGTTGAATCGACCGTAGGGATGCGTCCTATGTACCGGCTGTGCCGTGACGCTGCGTCGCCTACGCGTCGCCGCCGAACATGCTCGTGACCGAGCCGTCCTCGAACACCTCGTGGATGGCGCGGGCCAGCAGCGGCGCGATCGGGAGGATCGTGAGCTTCTCCCAGCGCCGCGACTCCGTGAGCGGGATCGTGTCGGTGATGACGACCTCGTCGATCGAGGCGTCCTGCAGCCGCTCCGACGCCGGGTCGCTGAAGATCGCGTGCGTGGCGGCCACGATCACGCGATGCGCGCCGTTGGCCTTGAGCGCCTGCGCGGCCTTCACGATCGTGCCGCCGGTGTCGATCATGTCGTCGACGAGGAGGCAGGTGCGCCCCTCGACGGCGCCGACGATCTCGTGCACCGAGACCTGGTTCGCGACCTTCGGGTCACGGCGCTTGTGGATGATGGCCAGGGGCGCACCCAGGCTGTCGGACCAGGTGTCGGCGACGCGGACACGGCCCATGTCGGGCGAGACGACCGTGAGGATCTCGCGGTCCTCCGGGCTCAGCGTGCGCTGGAAGTGGTCGAGCAGCACGGGCTTCGCGAACAGGTGGTCGACGGGGCCGTCGAAGAAGCCCTGGATCTGGGCGGCGTGCAGGTCGACGCTCATGACGCGGTCGGCGCCCGCCGTCTTCAGCAGGTCGGCCACGAGACGGGCGCTGATCGGCTCACGACCGCGGCCCTTCTTGTCCTGACGCGAATACGGATAGTACGGCGCGACGACCGTGATGCGCTTGGCCGACGCGCGCTTGGCGGCGTCGATCATGATGAGCGTCTCCATGAGCCACTCGTTCACCGGCTCGCCGAACGTCTGGATGAGGAAGAGGTCGCACCCGCGGATCGACACCTCGAACCGCGCGTAGATCTCGCCGGAGGCGAAGGTGCGGTGCTCGACCGGGGCGATCTCGGTGCCGAGCGCCGCAGCGACGGCGGCCGTCAGCTCCGGGTGCGATCGACCACCGGCGACGACGAGCCGCTTCTTGGTCTTCGCGACGAGACCCGGCGCGATGCCGTTGTCCCGGTCCAGGTCGACCGTCTTCTTCTTGCGCGCCATCAGTCCGCCTACTCCGCCGTCCGAGCCCGTGCTGCGGCATCCGCCGCACCCGTGCCTGCCCTGTTGTTCTCGACCCAGCCCTCGATGTTGCGCTGGGGGGCGACGCTCATGGCAAGGGCACCGGCCGGGACGTCCTTGCGGACGACGGCGCCGGCACCTGTCTTGGCGCCAGCACCCAGCCTAACGGGCGCGACCAGGGTCGTGTGCGAGCCCGTGTGCACCTCGTCCTCGACCACGGTGCGGTGCTTGTTCACATCGTCGTAGTTCGCGGTGATGGTGCTCGCGCCGAGGTTCACGCCCCGGCCGATCGTGGCGTCGCCGACGTACGACAGGTGCGGCACCTTGCTGCCCTCGCCGATCTCGGCGTTCTTCGTCTCGACGTAGGCGCCGATCTTGCCCTTGGCGCCGAGCACGGTGCCCGGTCGCAGGAACGAGAACGGCCCGACGGTGGCCTCGGCGCCGATCACGGCGAGGGTCGCGTCGGTGCGGCGCACGGTCGCCCGCTCCCCCACCTCGCAGTCGACGAGGGTGGTGTCGGGGCCGACGGTCGCCCCCTCGGCGATGGTCGTGGCGCGCAGGATGTGCGTGTTCGGGAGGATCGTGACGTCGGGTGCGAGCGTCGCGTCGTCGTCGATCCAGGTGGTGGCCGGGTCGATGACGGTGACCCCCTCGAGCTGCCAGCGGCGCACGATGCGCTCGTTCAGCAGACGGCCGACGAGCGCGAGCTGCGCGCGGTCGTTGACGCCGAACGTCACGGACACGTCGGAGACGACGGATGCCGCGACGCGGTCGCCTGCGGCGCGCAGCAGACCGGGCACGTCGGTGAGGTACATCTCCCCCTGCGCGTTGTCGACGCCGACCTGGGGCAGGTAGCGGCGCAGCACCTCGGCACGGAACACGTACATGCCCGCGTTGATCTCGCGCACGGCGGCTTCGTCGGCGGTCGCGTCCTTCTGCTCCACGATGCGGTCGACGCCGCCGTCGGCATCGCGGATCACTCGCCCGTATCCGGTCGGGTCGTCGACGACCGCCGTCATCAGGGTCGCCGCAGCTCCGGCATCCCGATGCTCGGCGAGGAACGCGCCGAGGGTGTCGGCGTCGGCCAGAGGGCAGTCGCCGGAGAGCACGAGCACGTCTCCCTGGAAGTCGGGGATCGCGTCGATCGCCACCTGCACGGCACGGCCGGTGCCCGGCACGTCGTCCTGGTCGACGAAGACGGCGTCGGGATAGTCCTCGCGCAGCGCGGCGACCACCTGGTCGCGCTCGTGACGCACGACGACCTCGACGTGGTCGGCGGCGAGCCGCGCGGCGGTGGTCAGCACGTGGCCGACGAGGGGTCGTCCGCCGATCGGGTGCAGCACCTTCGGAAGGCGGGACTTCATACGCGTGCCCTGTCCTGCGGCGAGGACGATGATGGCGAGGTTGTTCCCTGTCATGCTCCGCCGCCAGGACTCGAAC
The DNA here is from genome assembly GCF_038397715.1 of Microbacterium sp. LWO14-1.2. Classification (NCBI taxonomy): domain Bacteria; kingdom Bacillati; phylum Actinomycetota; class Actinomycetes; order Micrococcales; family Microbacteriaceae; genus Microbacterium; species Microbacterium sp. LWO14-1.2. Next base: position 3,104,052 of record NZ_CP151633.1, on the reverse strand, counting down.
CTAGACCTCACAGCTCCAAAGGCTGTCGTGCTGCCATTACACCACGGCGGACCGCGGCACCCGGGGGCGGCCGCCCGTCAAGTCTGCCACGTCCGCCCGTGTGCCAGCGGCGATCGCGCGCCCACCCGCGATAATGGACGGATGAGCCAGGCGGATGAGGTCGATCGCATCGTCGGCGCCTGGAACGCCCAGCGCCCCGATCTGGACTTCTCCCCCCTGGAGGTGCTGTCGCGCGTCGACCGCCTCACGCGTCTGCTCGACCGCGCCAGGCGCGATGTCTTCCGACGCAGCGACCTCGAGCCGTGGGAGTGGGACGTGCTCTCCGCCCTGCGTAGGGCCGGCTCGCCGTTCCAGCTCTCGCCCAAACAGCTGCTGCAGCAGACGCTCGTCTCCAGCGGCACGATGACCAACCGCATCGACCGTCTCGTCGGACGGCGGTTCGTGCGTCGAGAGGCCGATCCCGCCGACGGACGCAGCGTGCTCGTCACGCTCACCGACGACGGACGCATCCGCGTGGATGCCGCGATCACACGTCTCGTCGATGTCGAGGCCGACCTGCTGCAGGGGCTCTCGCGTGGCGACCGCGACCGCCTCGCAGCACTGCTGCGCAAGCTCAGCCTCAGCTTCGACGTCTGACGGCACCCGCACGGCGGTGCGGGCCGGCGGTACCGGCCCGCACCGGGCGGCGCGTCAGATCCCCGGATCGACGATGACGGCGACCTTGCCCGTCGAGCGTCCCGTCTCCACCCGCTCCTGCGCCGCGGCGAGCTCGTCGAGCGGATAGCTCGAGTCGAGGTGCACGCTCACGCGACCCGCTTCGGCGAGCGTCGCGATCTCCGACAGCTCTGCGCCGTCGGCATGGACGAGGATGCGCTGCACGGGCGATGCTCCCCATTCCCCGAGCTGGGCCGTCTGCGCGGCGGACAGGCCGGTGATCGTGATCACCGACGTCCCCTCGCGCACGGCACCGCGCGGCGGGAGCGTCGCGTCGACAGTGACGATCACGGCGTCGACGGGGGCGATGGCGGCGAGGCCCTGCTCGTCGCGGTAGTCGACGACCTCGGCCGCTCCCCAGCCCCGCAGCAGCTCGTGCTTCGCCGGGCTGCCCGTCGTGACGACCTCTGCTCCGCGGGCGACGGCGAGCTGGATCGCCAGGTGACCGACGCCTCCGGCGCCGCCGAGGACGAGGACGCGCTGCCCGTCGCGCACCCCCGCGGCATCCAGCGCCTGCCAGGCCGTGAGCACAGCGAGCGGGGCGGCGCCGGCCTGCGCCGTCGACCACGTGCTCGGGATCGGGGCGAGGTCGCTGGCGGAGACGAGCGCGTACTCCGCCAGCGTGTGCGCGATGTCGGGGAAGGCGGCGAGCGCGTGGACGCGGTCGCCGGGCGCCCAGCCTGCGACCTCGGGGCCGACCTCGGCGATCACGCCGGCGACGTCCCACCCGGGGAGATCGGAGTAGCGGATGACGCCGAAGTCGTGCGCTGCCGCCCGGATCTTCACGTCGACGGGGTTGAGGCCGGCTGCTCCGACCCGGAGGAGGACCTGGCCGGGCCCCGGGGTCGGTGTCTCGACCTCGACGATCGAGATCACGTCGGCGGCCGAGCCGGGGCCTGAGTACTTCGCTGAACGCACTGGTTTGCCTTTCTGGTCTGCGGATCATCTGATCGCAGAGATCAGCATGATCGCCGGGACGGACGGTCACCAGTGACCCGAAGGACAACATGTGTCACGATAGAGCCATGCATCGGATCGCCGTCGTCGCCCTCCCCGGCGTCTTCCCCTACGAGCTCGGGGTGCCCGCCCGCTTCTTCCGCGCGGCTCAGCGCGACGGCGAGCCCCTGTACTCCGTCACCACCTGCACGCTCGACGGCCTCCCCGTCGCGACGAACGCCGACTTCGCGATCACGCCGGCCGCCGACCGTCGGATCCTGGAGACGGCCGACACCATCATCGTGCCGCCCTGGAGCGACGCGGAGATCGCCGGAGACCCCATCGGACTGGCCGAGTACGCCGACCGACGCATCGTGAGCTTCTGCACCGGTGCGTTCACCCTCGCGGCAGCGGGGTTGCTCGACGGCAAGGAGGCGACGACGCACTGGTGCGCGTCCGACGAGTTCGCCCGCCGGTTCCCCCGGGTGCGGCTGCGCGAGGACGAGCTCTTCGTCGACGAGGGTTCCGTGCTCACCGCCGCCGGCGCATCCGCCGCTGTCGACGCGACCATGCACCTCATCGCGAGCGACCACGGCGCGGCCGTCGCCGCTCTCGTCGCGCAGACCACGCTCGCCGCGCCGCACCGCGGCGGAGGTCAGCGGCAGTTCATCGCGCGTCCGCCGGTGCCGCAGACTCCCGTCGGATCGGCGGGCGACATCCAGGCCTGGCTGCTGGCCCACGTCGAGGAGCCGCTGTCGCTCGCAGCGGTCGCCGCGCACTTCGGCATGAGCGTCCGGACCCTCACTCGACGGTTCCGGAGCGAGACGGGCCGCACGGTCGGCGACTGGTTCGCCGACGCCAGGGTCGACCGTGCGCGAGAGCTGCTGGAGACGACCGACCTGCTGATCGACGATGTCGCCCTGCGCTCGGGGTTCGCCACGGCGGCCGCTCTGCGCAAGCACTTCCGCGATCGGCTGGGCATCGCGCCGCAGCAGTACCGGTCGCGGTTCGCGCGGGCCGCGTAGGCTGGTCCGAATGGGCATGCTCTCCCCCCTCCCGATGCGCGACGGCGTCGGGGCGACCCGTCTGCACGTTCCCCTGACGGGCGAGTGGCCCACGATCGCGGCCTACATGATCGAGCGCTTCTTCCACCTCGACCCCGAGCGCCTGCTGGTCCGGTTCGACCGCGGCGAGATCGTGGCGCGCGACGGGAGGGCGCTCCCGCGGGACACCCCGCTCGGGGCGGAGGAGTTCGTCTGGTACTACCGCGAGCCGCCGGAGGAGCGCGAGATCCCGTTCCCGATCGAGGTGCTGCACCAGGACGACGACCTCGTCGTGATCGACAAGCCGCACTTCCTCCCCACCACCCCGGGCGGCAAGTACGTGCAGAACTCGGCCCTCGTGCGGTTGCGCAATCTGCTCGGCATCCCGGAACTGACCCCGATCCATCGCCTCGACCGTGCCACCGCCGGTGTGCTGATGTTCTCTGCACGGCCGGAGACCCGAGGGGCGTACCAGTTGATGTTCGAGAACCGCGAGGTGCAGAAGACCTACGAGGCGGTGTCCGCACGCCCGGAGAGCTGGGAGCAGGATGCCGCGCGCTTTCCCCTCGTGCACCGCAACCACATCGTGAAGCCGCGGGCGCAGTTGCGCGTCGAGGTCGTGCCGGACAGGGAGCCGAACGCGGAGACGCTGATCGAGATCCAGGATGCCGACGATCGCGTCGTACACACGCTGCTGCGTCCGCACAGCGGCAAGATGCACCAGCTGCGCGTGCATCTCGCGGCGGTGGGGCTCGGCATCCTGCACGACCGCTTCTACCCCGTACTGGAGCCCGAGACCCCCGATGACTTCGACCGGCCGCTGCAGCTGCTGGCTCGCGAGCTGCGCTTCGTCGACCCGCTGACCGGCGCCCCGAGGGAGTTCACCACGCGACTCTCGCTCGCCTTCGCCCCGGGCGCCCGCGGGCGCTCCGGCGCGAGCGCGGTCAGCGACGCATGATCTTGCGCGCGAGCCTCGTGCCCAGCAGCTGCACCAGGTGCACGAACACGACGATGAGGATGATCGCCGCCCACATCACGACCGGCTCGAACTGCCGGAACCCGTAGACCTGCGCGAAGGCTCCGAGGCCGCCACCGCCGATCAGACCGGCCATCGCCGTCATGTCGATGAGAGCGACGACGATGAAGGTGTAGCCGAGGATCAGCGGGCCGAGGGATTCGGGGATCGCGACGGTGAAGAGGATGCGCAGCGGGCTCGCGCCCATCGCGCGGGCCGCTTCGATCACGCCGGGCGACACCGAGACGAGGTGCTGCTCGACGATCCGCCCGATCGCGAACGCGGCCGCGATCCCGATGAGGAACGCGCCGGCGGTCGTGCCGATGCCGGTGCCGACCACGACGCGGGCGAACGGCTGCGCGACGGCGACGAACAGCACGAACGGGATCGGGCGGAAGAAGTTCACCGCGAGGTTCGCGATCGCCGAGACGACCGCGTTCTGCATGAGCCCGCCGGGGCGGGTGACGTAGAGCACGACGCCGATCACGAGTCCGAGCACGCCACCGAGCACGAGCGCGAAGGTGGTCATGTAGAGGGTCTCGAGGGCGGCGGACCAGAACTCCGGGCCCAGTTCGATCAGGCGATCCATCAGCGGGTCTCCTCTCCGGCGAGCTCGGTCACTTCGACGCGTTCACCGATCGTCGCGAGCGCCCGGTCGATGGCTGCGGCGTCGCCGCGGATCGCGAGGGTGAGGTGTCCGAACGCGCGACCCCGGATGTCGTTGATGCCGCCGTACACGAGCTCGAAGTCGAGTCCGGCGGCGGCGAGGTCGAGGAACACCTGCGCCTGCGAGGAGTCGCCGTCGCGGAACGAGAACGTGACGATACGGCCGTGGTGCCGGTCCCGCAGCACGGCCAGCTCGGCGGGCGACGGGATGCCTTTGACCACCGTCCCGACGAAGCGCTGCGACGCCGGGTTCTGCGGTGCGGAGAAGACGTCGAACACGTCGCCCTGCTCGATCACCCGTCCGCGCTCCATCACGGCGACCTTCGTGGCGATGGTCTGGATCACATCCATCTCGTGCGTGATGACGACGATCGTGACGCCCTGCTCCCGGTTGACGCGGCCGAGCAGATCGAGCACCTCGTGCGTCGTCTGCGGATCGAGGGCGCTCGTCGCCTCGTCCGCCAGCAGGATCGCGGGCTTCGTCGCGAGGGCGCGCGCGATGCCGACGCGCTGCTTCTGCCCGCCCGAGAGCTGCTCGGGATACGCCTTGGCCTTGTCGGACAGACCGACGAACGACAGCAGCTCGGTGACGCGCTCCTCGATGTCGGCCTTCGACCACCCAGCCAGCTTGAGGGGGTAGGCGATGTTCGCCTTCACCGACCTCGACGAGAACAGGTTGAACTGCTGGAAGATCATGCCGATTCCGCCGCGGACCTTGCGCAGCGCGCTCTCCGACAGCGTCGTGATGTCGACGCCGTCGACGAGGATCGTGCCCGCCGTGGCCGGCTCGAGGGCGTTGATGAGTCGTACGAGGGTCGACTTGCCCGCGCCCGAGTACCCGATGATCCCGAAGACGTCGCCCTTCTCGATGTCGAGGGTGACGTCGTCGACCGCGACGATCTCGGCGTCGCGCGAGGTGCGGGAGGGGTAGGCCTTCGACACGTTGGTCAGGCTCACGATCGGCATGGTTGCTCCGGTGATGGGGTGGGTGGCGGAACGACGAATCGGGTGACGCGCGTGGCGCCACCCGATTCTCTCGCATCGGCGTGGGGTGGGTCTCACCCCGGCTGACTCACTTCTGCGCTTCGGTGTCCTTCTCGACCTTCTTGAGGGAGTCGACGAGGTCCTTCACGGGAGTCTGCAGCGGCACAGCGGTGTCGCCCGACGACTCGAGCAGACCGGCCTGCACGTCCTCGTTCGTCTGGAAGATCTCGACGAGCTTGAGGTACGTCTCGTTGTCGGCGTCCTCGGCGCGCGCGGCGAAGATGTTCACGTACGGCAGCGCGTTGGGGTCCTCCGGGTCGTCCTGGGCGATCGCGTCGTCGAACGTCAGGCCCGAGTCCTCGACGAAGTCGTTGTTGATGATCGCCGCGGCCACATCGGGCAGCGACGTCGGGATCAGCGCGGCCTCGAGGGCGGTGACCTTGACCTTCGACTTCTCGGTGTCGACGTCGGCGAGATCCGAGAAGATCGTTCCACCGCTCTTCAGCTCGACGAGGCCGGCGGACTGCAGCACGAGCAGAGCGCGGGCCTGGTTGGACGCGTCATCGGGGACGGCCACCGTCTCGCCCTCGGGGATGCTCTTCACGTCGTCGTACTTCTTCGAATACAGACCGAGCGGGTAGATCGCCGTCGAGCCGATGGGCTCGAGGTCCGAGCCGGAGCTCACGTTGTAGTTCGCGAGGTACACGATGTGCTGGAACTGGTTGAGGTCGATCTCGCCCTCGCTGAGCGCCGGGTTCGGCTGCTCGTAGGAGCCGAAGTCGACGAGCTCGACCGTGATCCCTTCCTCGGCCGCTGCCTCGACGAACGGCGCCCACTGCGGGTCGCCCTTGCCGACGACGCCGATCTTGACGGTCTCGTCGCTCCCGGAGTCACCGCCGGAACCGGCGTCGGAGGATGCTGTCGCGCAGCCCGAGAGGGCGACGAACAGCGGCACCGCGGCGAGCGCGGCGATCAGGGAAGTGGTGCGGCGTGACATGGGAAGGGTTCCTCTCTTGGGGGACTCGAATACGTTAGGCAGCCGCCGCGCCCGCCCGACAATCGAGCGTCACAGAGCGTCACGAGCGCTGTATCGGAATACCAGAGACCGTCGCCCGTGGGCGGCGATGCGTCAGTCGAACTCTTCGATCCCCTGCAGACGCACCTGCTCCAGGTCGAGCCGCGCCGAGATCCGCCTCACCACGAGGTCGTCGACCCTGCCCGATCGACGGAGCCCCAGCAGCACCTCGCGCTTGCGATCGATCAGCGCGAGCTTGAGCCGCGTGTGCTCGTCGTGGCGCACGAGCGGCGACCGCTGCATGACGTCGACGTCGGGCGACGTGGCGATCATCTGCAGGGTCCTGACCTCGCCCTCCGCGCCGTCGTCGCCGAGCGCGGCGTCGCCGTCGGTGACCGCCGCATTCATGCCCGACGGGGAATCCGCTCCCCCGATCCCCGTGACGACGCGCGCACCACCCGTGCCGCTGCCGCCGAGCGGGTCGGGCTCGTCGAGCATCTCGTCGAGGGCGCGCGCCTCGGCATCCACGATCGCCTGCTCTCTGGCGAGCGCTCGCGCGTTCGAGAACTCGAGCATCTGGTAGCCCTCGGCGCGCACCTTGTCGCGGATCTCCTGCCCGACGCCGTGCTCCGCGGCCAGATCGTCGAGAGCGGCGAGGGCCGCGCCCGAGATGGTGCGCTCGGCGAGCTCGTACTCCTCGTCTTCCGCATGATCGACGGGGAACCGCGCCCACCGCACGATCGCAGGAAGGAGCGGTGCCTGCACCAGGAGGCTGAGCAGGATCACGCCCGCCGTGACGAACACGATCTGGTCGCGACCGGCGAGCTCGCCGCCGGTGGAGCTCGCCGCCGGGACCGAGAGCGCGATCGCCAGAGACACGGCCCCCCGCATGCCCGCCACCGTCGAGACCGCACGCGCGCGGGAGCGCGCCCCGCGGGTCTGCCCGGCTCCGGGCTGCCGCTGGAACACCGCGTTGAGCAGCTGGAAGACATAGCGGACGACGAGCAACGTGACCCACACGGCGAGAGTGACCAGCACGAGGCGCCCGATCGCGGCAGCCGAGATCTCGTGCACCACGAACTGCACCTCGAGCCCGATCAGCACGAACAGGGCGCCGTTGAGCAGGAACACGCCGAACGGCCACGCGGCGTCGGCCTGGCGGCGGGAGGATGCCGTCGTCACCCGCGGCGACACGTAGGCGACGATCAGACCGGCCACCACGACGGACAGCACTCCGGACGCGTGCACGATCTCGGCGAGCAGGAACGAGGTGAACGGGATGAGGAGCAGCGTGACGTTGATCACGACCGTGCGCGACGTGCGCCGCAGCAGCAGATACCCGAGCGCCGCGACCACGACGCCCGCGGCGACCCCTCCGACGTACGAGATGAGCACCGACAGGGTGACCGACCACGGAGTGATGTTGCCGCCCAGCGCGAGCGAGACCGCGATGGCGTACAGCACGAGCGCGGTGCCGTCGTTGGTGAGGCTCTCCGCCTTGAGCTTCATGAACATGCGGCGCGGCAGCAGACGTCCGAGCGCCGCGACGGCGGTGGCGTCGGGAGGGGCGACCGCGGCGCCGAGGATGAGCGCGATCTCCCACGGGATGCCGAACAGCACGCCGATGCCGGCGACCGCGAACGCGGACGCGACGACGAGCAGCGTGCTCATCGGGAGGATGTAGGGGAAGTCACGGCGGATCGACCGCAGCGACGTCGTGAGGCTCTCCCAGAACAGCATCACCGGGAGGAACAGGAGCAGGACCGTCTCGGGCGGCAGCTGGATCTCGCGCAACTGCGGGACGAAGCCCCACGCGAGTCCGAGGATGACGAGCACGAGCGGCAGAGCGAGGCGGATACGGGGAGCGAGCAGCGCTCCGACGAGGATCGTGAGTCCGATCAGGACGGTTACTTCGAGGCCTTCCATCCCTACCTCCCAACAGCGTCAGGAGAAGGATATTCCTCGCGGGGCCGATCTGGTCCTGATCAGCCGATCTGCTCCGTCAGCTCGAACCAGCGCAGCTCGAGCTCCTCGATCTCCGCCTCCTGCTCGCCGATCTTCTTCATGCGATCTCCGAGGCCCGCGTAGTCAGACTGATCGTGGTCGGCGAGCGCGTGCTTGGCCTTGTCGACCTGGTCGGTGAGCTTCTGGATCCGACGCTCCAGCGACGAGACCTCCTTCTGGGCCGCGCGCAGCTCGGCGCCGTCGAGACCGGACGGGGCCGCCGCGGCATCCGTCTTCGCCGCGGTCGCCGGGGTGGTGTCCTGCAGCTGACGGAGACGCAGGTACTCGTCGACGCCGCCGGGAAGGTGACGCAGCCGGCCGTCGAGGATCGCGTACTGCTGATCCGTGACCCGCTCGAGGAAGTACCGGTCATGGCTGACGACGAGGAGGGTTCCGGACCACGAGTCGAGGAGGTCCTCGATCGCCGCGAGCATGTCGGTGTCCATGTCGTTGGTCGGCTCGTCGAGGATCAGCACGTTGGGCTGATCGAGCAGCACGAGGAGGAGCTGCAGCCGTCGCTGCTGGCCTCCCGAGAGGTCCTTCACCGGGGTGGAGAGCTGCGCCGACGAGAACCCCAGACGTTCGAGCAGCTGCCCCGGCGTGAGATCCTGCGCCTTCGAGCCGGTCCCCATCGTGTACGAGGTGCGGAGACCGGAGATCACGACACGCACCGGATCGTTCCAGTGCTGCTCGAGCTCGTCGAGGCGCTGCGTCAGGGTCTTCACCTTGACCGTGGTGCCGCGCTTGATGCGGCCCTCGGTCGGTTCGACGGTGCCCGAGATCAGTCCGAGGAGGGTCGACTTGCCGGCGCCGTTCACCCCCAGGATGCCGGTGCGCTCGCCCGGCGCGATGCGCCACTCGACGTCGGACAGCACGCGCTTCGTGCCGCCGTCCTCTGTCGGGTACGCGACCCCCACGTCGAGCAGGTCCACGACGTCCTTGCCGAGGCGCGATACGGCGAGCGACTGCAACGACACGGTGTCACGGATCTCCGGTACGTCGGCGATGAGCTCGTTGGCGGCCTCGATGCGGAACTTCGGCTTGCTCGTGCGGGCGGGGGCGCCGCGGCGCAGCCAGGCCAGTTCCTTGCGCGCGAGGTTCTGCCGCTTGGCCTCGGTGGCCGCCGCCATGCGATCGCGCTCCACGCGCTGCAGGATGTACGCCGCGTAGCCGCCCTCGAAGGGCTCGACGATGCGGTCGTGCACCTCCCAGGTCTCGGTGCAGATCTCGTCGAGGAACCACCGGTCGTGGGTGACGACGAGCAGCGCGCCGGAGTTCGCCGCCCAGCGCCGCTTCAGGTGTCCGGCGAGCCAGGTGATCGCCTCGACGTCGAGGTGGTTGGTCGGCTCGTCGAGGGCGATGACGTCCCAGTCCCCCGCGAGCAACTTCGCGAGCGACACCCGCCGGCGCTGTCCTCCGCTGAGGGAGCCGATCCGCGCATCCCACGGCAGATCCGCGAGGAGTCCGGCGATCACATCGCGCACCCGCGCGTCGCCCGCCCACTCGTGCTCGGGGGTGTCGCCCACCACCGCCTCGGCGATCGTGACGTCGTCGCCGAGGGTGTCCGCCTGCGAGAGGACGCCGATCGTGGTGCCGCCGCGCACCGTGACGCGGCCGGAATCGGGCTCCTTGGTGCCGGCGAGCATGCCGAGCAGACTCGACTTGCCGTCGCCGTTGCGGCCGACTATGCCGATGCGGTCGCCCTCCTCGATGCCGAGGGTCACGGAGTCGAAGACGACCCTGGTCGGATATTCGAGGTGCAGGGCTTCAGCCCCGAGAAGATGTGCCATGTCGTCTTCCAGGGTAGTCGCGCGGGACGCCGCCGCCGCGCGGGCTGGTCAGTCGCCCGCGGTCGCGGTGATCTGCGCGATCCAGTCGACGGCCGCCAGCGCCTCGCGCCGCTGGAAACCCCGCAGCGCGTCCATCCCCGGGGGCGCAGGCCATCGGCACTTCTCGAACCACCCGCCCCCGATCGCGGCGAGGAGCGAGATGTGGTCGGCTGTGGCCGAGCCGTCGAACACCGGGTGAGAACGCAACGACTCGACATCGGCTGCGGGGTCCTCCACCCGCAGGTCGAGGAGATACAGGAGGGCGTCCTCCCACCCTGCTCCGCGAGCAGCCCACGGCCAGTCGAGCAGCCGGGCGCATCCGGCTCTGTCGATCAGGATGTTGTCCGCGCGGAGATCGCCGTGCACCAACCGCTCCCCCGCAACCGCAGACCCGACGCGTCCCGCATGCTCCTGAAGGAGAGCGACGTTCTCGATGCACCACGGGGTGGTCGTGCCGAGGAGGTCAGCGCGTGCCAGCCGCTTCCACGAGCCCGCATCCTCGGCGAGTTCGTCGGCGAGACGCGGGAGAGACGCGGGAGGTTCCGCAGCGGCGAGCGCGGCGATCGCGTCGAGCACGAGGGCGGTGTCGAGCGGCGAGTCCTTCCGCGGATGCCGGCCGTCGACGTCCTCGATCGTGAGCACCGCCCAGTGGTCGTCGTCGAACGCGTCGATGAGGTGGGCCGCGGGCAGGTCACGCGGGATCATCCGCAGGATGTCCGCCTCGCGTCGATAGAGATCGAAAGTGCCGGAAGACGATGCATGCACCGCCTTGACGAAGCACCGTTGCCCATCGGCGAAGAACACACGCGATGCCAGGCCTGCGGAGAAGCCACCGTGTTGGGTGCGAGCCTCTTCGACCGTCGACCCAGCGGACCGCTCGACGCGCCTGCGGACGTCGGAGGGGAGTTCCGACCACTCAAGACGCACCATCGGGCCACCCTATCGAGCATCGGGCGCTGCGCCGCATCACCGCGCTCCTGCCGCGCGGGACGAAGATCCGGTATTCCGCGAATAGCAAGTCGAATCTTTGTTCGAATGTCGGTGGTCGGTGGTTCACTGAGGTCATGTCAGCTCTCCTCGACGCAACGGACTCGCAGATGGCGGCGCTCGCCGGCCTCGTCGAGACACTGCGCGTCGCGGATCAGACGCTGGCCGCGATGCAGGCGGCGCGCGATGGACTGCTCGCGGTCGCCGGCAAGCTCGCGATCGACATAGCGAGGCAGAGCGAGCACCCTGACGGTGGAGACCACGCGATCCGGTCGGTCGCGGCGGAGATCGGAGCCGTGCAGCGGGTGAGCGACCGCACCGTCGAGCGTCGTATCGCCGACGCGACACTGCTCGTCGACCAGTTCCCGACCGTCTGGGCGGCGCAGGGCGCCGGCCGACTGAGTGCGGCCCACGCGCGGGCGATCGTCGACGCCGGCGCACACCTCGTCGACGATGCCGATCGCGCGGCATACGCCGCGGTCATGATCCCGCTTGCCGAGGCTGAATCGCCGAACCGCCTCCGACCGCTCGCCCGCCGCGTCGCCGAACGTTTCCACACTCGCTCGGTGGATGACCGGCACCGGGACGCACGCTCCGCCCGCCGAGTGTGGATCACCGACAGCGAAGACGGTATGGCCGACCTGCACCTGCATGCTCCGGCGGTGCTGGTTCATGGCATGTTCGATCGGCTGTCGCAAGCGGCGCACGCCCTGCGCGACGAGAACCGCCGAGCCTCGCGCGCCGCGGCTCGAGAAGGGACCGAGCACGACGGCGATGAACGGACTGTGGACGAGATCCGCGCCGACCTGCTCACCGACCTCGTGCTCACGGGTGCGCCCTCCGGACATGACACGACCGACGGGATGCTGGGGGCGATCCAGGCTCGCGTGGACATCACGGTGCCCGTGCTGACTCTCATCGGTGGCGGCGCGGTGGACGCCGCGGGATCGCCGCCCGCCGAGCTGGACGGCGTGATCCCCGTGGATGCCGAGACCGCCCGTGTCCTCGCCGGGAGCGCCTCGGGATGGACCCGCGTTCTCACCCATCCTGTGAATGGACAGATGCTGGCCGTCGACCGGTACCGACCGACCGAGCACCTCCGACGGCACCTGCGCGTCCGCGACCAGCGCTGCCGCTTCCCGGGTTGCCGAATCGCCGCCCGCAAATGCGACCTCGACCACAATCACGACGCGGCGACCGGAGGTCCGACGTGCGACAGCAATCTGGCGCACTTCTGCCGACGCCATCACGTACTGAAACACCACTCCCCCTGGCACGTGGAGCAGGTGCACGGCGGCGTGCTGCGCTGGACGAGTCCCACCGGTCGGACCTACATCGACACCCCACCCACGCCGAACACGGTCGTGTTCCGACAAGCCGACGATGTCGCGGCGATGCGCGACACGGACGGCGCTCCAGTGATGAACGACTCCGAGCCTGCGGGGACGGCCGCCCGTATCTGGGCGAGGATTCCGGTCGCGGCACCCTTCTGACGCAGACCGCCGACCGCAAGATGTCGAGTGTCGAGAATCCCTGCCTCACGGCGCAGAAAAGCCGCCCGGGTCGAGTGACCCGGGCGGCTCCTTCAGCACCCGAAGATACTGCTGTACGAGAAAGTACAGGTGTGCGAGTGATTACTGGTACGACTTCACGATCTCGAGCAGGCTCGGGACGTTGGCGTACGCCTCAGCGGCGTTCTCCTTGGTGACGATCACCGGGTCGAGCAGGTAGGCCGGGACGACCTTCTTGCCGTTGTCGTACTGCTCGGTGTCGTTGACGTCGACCTCTTCGCCCTTCTGAAGCTGGCCGACCATCTTGATCGACTGCTCGACGAGGAGCGTGGTGTCCTTATTGATCGTGGAGTACTGGATGCCCTCCATGATCGACTTCACGGACTCGACCTCGGAGTCCTGACCCGTGACGACCGGCACCGGCTTGCCCGCCTGCTGCACCGACGTGATGATCGCGCGGGCGAGCGTGTCGTTCGGGGAGAGGACGCCGTCGAGCGTCTCGGAGCCGTACGACGAGGTGAGCAGCGAGTCCATACGGCGCTGGGCGTTCTCCGGCTTCCAGCCCTCGGTCGCGGTCTGCGCGATCTCGGTCTGGCCCGACACGACGTTCAGCGTGCCGTCATCGATCTTCGGCTGGAGAACCTCCATGGCGCCGTCGAAGAACACGGCCGAGTTCGCGTCGTCGGGCGAACCCGAGAACAGCTCGATGTTGTACGGCGCCTCGTGACCCGCACGCTCGGCGAGACCGTCGAGCAGAGCCTGCCCCTGCAGCTGACCGACCTTGAAGTTGTCGAAGGCGACGTAGTAGTCGACGGCTTCGGTGTTCTCGATCAGACGGTCGTACGCGATGACGGTGACGCCGGCGTCGCGGGCTGCCTCAACCTGCGTCGCGAGCTGCTTGCCGTCCTTCGCGCCGATGATGATGACCTTCGCACCACCGGTGACCATGGCCTGGATCTGGTTCTGCTGCTCGGCGACCGTGTTGCTGGCCGGCGCGTACTGCACGTCGGCCTTGAAGCCGGCCTTCTCGAGACCGTCGGTGAACAGCTGGCCTGCGAGGACCCAGTTCTCCGAGGTCTTGTCCGGCAGCGCGACACCGATCGTGGCATCCGCGGCGAAGCCCTTGCTGGCCTCGTCGCCCGAACCGCCGGTGTCGCCGCCGCGCTCCGACGAGCACCCGGTGAGGGCGAATGCGCCTGCGACGACAAGCGCTGTCGCCGACAGAAGAATCTTCTTCATGTGATCTCTTTCTCTGGTGTGTGAAGGTCTCGTCACGCGTGCGAACGCGAGTCGACCCTTACTTTCCGCGCGTCTCGTCGACGGCGGGGGCTTCGTACTTCTGGTTCGTGGGGTAGTTCGTCTTCGAGGGATCGAACGTGTCGGTCGCCGGATCCTGTCTGCGGGCGGAACGGCGAGTGAGGAACCCGATGATGGAGGGGCGGCCCTGCTGCTTGTTCCAGACGTCGACACCGACGGCGAACAGGAGCACGAGGCCCTTGATCATCGAGACCACGTCGGCACCGGCGCCGAGCAGCGCGAGTCCGTTGTTGAGGAAGGCCATCACGAGACCACCGATGATCGACCCGATCACGGTGCCGATACCTCCGGAGACCGCGGCGCCACCGATGAAGACCGAGGCGATCGCGTCGAGCTCCCACCCGTTGCCGTCCTGCGGGCCCGAGGCGGTGGCGCGGGAGACGTAGATCATGCCGGCCAGCGACGCGAGCACGGACATGTTCATCATCACGAAGAAGTCGACCCAGCGGTCCTTCACGCCCGAGAGGCGAGCGGCCTGGCGGTTGCCGCCGACCGCGTAGATGTGACGGCCGAAGACCGTGTTGTTCGTGAGGAACGAGTAGAGGATGACGAGGGCGAGCAGGATCACACCCGAGACCGGGAAGCTCGTGCCCTCACGGCCGGTCGCGAACAGCCAGCCCGCGATGAGGATGACCGCCGAGATCAGCACGACCTTGGTGATGCTCACCCAGGTCGGCGCCATCTCGGACCCCATCTTGCGCTGCGCGCGGCGCAGGCGGATCTCGGAGAAGACGATGACGGCGACCCCGATGAGCGCCAGGACCATCGTGAGCACGTTGAACGGGACGGGGATGAACGGCAGCTCGGGCAGGTAGCCGGCGCCGATCACCCGGAACCCGTCGGGGACGGGCACCGACTGCGAGTCGCCGACCCACTGGTTGGCGCCGCGGAAGAACAGCATGCCCGCGAGCGTCACGATGAACGCCGGCACCCCGACGTACGCCACCCAGAACCCCTGCCATGCGCCGACGAGCACGCCCACGCCGAGGCCGAGCAGCACCGCCAGCGGCCAGGGCAGCTGCCAGTCGGCCATGGCCTTCGCGACCACGATGCCGGTGAAGGCGGCGACCGACCCGACCGACAGGTCGATGTGGCCCATGATGATGACCATCACCATGCCGATCGCGAGGATCAGGATGTAGGAGTACTGGTTGACGACGTTGATCAGGTTGCCCGACGACAGCGTCAGGCCCTGCCCCTTGAGAATCCAGGTGAGCACCTGGAAGACGACGAGGATGACGACGAGACTTCCCAGGATGCCGAACTGGCGGAGCGTGGACTGGCCGCCTCCGAACATCTTGGTGATGTCCTTGAAGTGGAATCCGCTCTTCGCGGGGGTGGATTCGGTGGTCATGCGGATGCTTTCTGAGTCGCGGAGGTCATGCTGCGCATGAGGGCCTCGGGTGTTGCCTGGTCGGCCGGGATGCAGTCGGTGACCCGACCTTCGAAGACGGTGTAGATGCGGTCGGAGATACCGAGGAGCTCGGGCAGTTCGGACGAGATCACGATGACGCCCTTGCCCTGGGAGGCCAGCTCGTTGATGATCGCGTAGATCTCGTACTTGGCTCCGACGTCGATGCCGCGGGTCGGCTCGTCGAGGATCAGCAGGTCGGGGTCGGTGAACATCCACTTCGCCAGCACGACCTTCTGCTGGTTGCCGCCGGACAGCTTGCCGACGCCCTCCTCCACCGACGGCGTCTTGATGCGCAGCGCCTTGCGGTAGCGCTCGGCGACCGAGAACTCCTCCCGCTCGTTCACCACGCCGCGGTGGGCGATCTTCGACAGCTTGGCGGCGACGACAGAGCGCTTGATCGTGTCGAGCAGGTTGAGCCCGAGCACCTTGCGGTCTTCACTGACATAGGCGAGCCCGTGCTTGATCGCGGACGCGACATCGGGGATCACGACCTCCTGGCCGTCTTTGATGATCGTCCCGGACTGGAAGTTGCCGTAGGAGCGGCCGAACAGGCTCATCATGAACTCGGTACGACCGGCGCCCATGAGGCCGGCGATGCCCACGACCTCACCGCGGCGCACGTCGATGCTCGATCCCTTGACGACCATGCGCTCAGCGACCGACGGGTGCTGCACCCACCAGTCCTTGACCTCGAAGAAGACCTCGCCGATCTCGGGCGTGCGGTCGGGGTACCGGCTCTCGAGCGAGCGGCCCACCATCCCGCGGATGATGCGGTCCTCGTTGATCTCGCCGCGCGAGATGTCGAGCGTCTCGACGGTGCGGCCGTCGCGGATGATCGTGATCTCGTCGGCGATCTGCTCGATCTCGTTGAGCTTGTGGCTGATGATGATCGAGGCGATGCCCTTGGCCTTGAGCCCGAGGATCAGGTCGAGCAGATGCTGCGAGTCGTTCTCGTTGAGAGCGGCGGTCGGCTCGTCGAGGATCAGCAGCTTGACGTCCTTGTTGAGCGCCTTCGCGATCTCGATGAGCTGCTGCTTGCCGACGCCGAGGGTCTTGATCGCGACGTCGGGGTCCTCCTTCAGGCCGACGCGGGCGAGCAGTTCGATCGCGCGCTGCTTCTGCGCCTGCCAGTCGATGCGGCCGAAGCGACGGATCTCGTTGCCGAGGAAGATGTTCTCCGTGACGGAGAGCTCGGGGATCAGCGCGAGTTCCTGGTGGATGATCGCGATGCCCGCCTGCTCGCTGGCCGCGATGTCGCGGAAGCGCTGCTCCTCGCCGTACAGCAGGATGTCGCCGTCGTAGGAGCCGTACGGGTACACGCCCGAGAGCACCTTCATGAGGGTGGACTTCCCTGCGCCGTTCTCGCCGCAGATCGCGTGGATCTCTCCGGCGCGGACGGTGATGGAGACGTCAGACAGCGCCTTGACTCCCGGGAACTCCTTGGTGATGCTGCGCATCTCCAGGATGGGGCCAGACACGACCGGCAACGTTGCTGTGGTGCTCACGGATCTTCCTCGCTACGTGCGGTCACTGTCGATGTGACCGTTCACATTGGTACATAGTCTACGCTCGCTGAGTCGGTGTCAAGACCGCGACGCGAATTGTTCGCTTATCGAGCTGCGGCCGATTCCCGGGTCCGCAGCGTCGTCTGCAGCGACCCGAACACGGGCGGATCCTCCCCGCGGATCTGCGCCAGCAGCAGCCGCACCGCACGGCGCCCGAGCTCGGGGAAGTCCTGGTGCACGGTGGTCAGCGTCGGCGCGACATGTGCCGAGACGGGAATGTCATCGAACCCCACGACGCTCACGTCCTCGGGCACGCGGATGCCGGCATCCCGGAACCCGTGCATGAGCCCGATGGCCATCTGGTCGTTGGCCACGAAGATCGCCGTGAAGTCACGCCGGCGCGCCAGCTCCTGCCCCGCGAAGTAGCCGAAGTCGGCTGTCCAATCGCCGCGGATGGGCGGGAAGGTCGGCAGGTCCGCCTCGCGGAGCGCCTCGAGGTATCCGCGCATGCGCGACTCCGCCTCGATCCAGTCCTGCGGCCCCGCCAGGTGAATGATGTCGCTGTGCCCGAGCGCGATGAGATGCTCGGTGGCGGTGCGGGCGCCGGCGACCTGGTCGGCCGACAGGCTCACGCCGTCGGATCCCGAGGCGGTCTGCAGCGAGACGAAGGGCGTATCGCTCGCCATGGCTCTCAGCACGTGGAAGACCCTGACCTGCGGCGCGAGCACGACGATCCCGTCGACCTGCTCGCGCGCGAGCTGGCGCAGGGCGCTGCCGATCGCCTCGGGCGAGGTCGCGGACAGGTTCAGCGTCGAGACCGAGTACCCCTCCTCGCGCGCGGCATCCTCGATGCCCACGATCGACGAGGTGGGACCGAACTCCCCCACGGTAGCCGACAGGATGCCGAGCATGTTCGACTTGCTCGTGACGAGCGCGCGAGCGGCGAGATTCGGCCGGTAGTCGAGCACCGAGATCGCATCGAGCACCTTGGCCTTGGTCTCCGGGCGGATGCTGGGGTGATCGTTGAGCACACGCGAGACGGTCTGATGCGAGACCCCGGCGAGACGTGCGACATCGCGGATGCTCGGCATCCTGGCACGCTCGGAGGCAGTCGACACCGCAGGCCTCCTCGCATGTGCACGGTCACATCGTCACACCATTATGTATCCGCGCGAGCGTGAACGCACTTCGATGACGCCGTGGGCTCCCCTCCGCGAGCGTCGACGGTGCCAGCCGTCAGGCGACGATCCGCGCGCCGGCGACCGGACCGTGCACGTGCAGCGCGTCGATCCCGCGATCGTCGAGCGACGCCTGCACTGCCCGCGCGGCATCCGCACTCGCGCAGAGCAGCGCGACGGTCGGCCCTGAGCCCGACACGATGCCCTGCAGCGCGCCCGCATGGATGCCGCGGAGGATCGTCGTCTCCAGTTCCGGCCGCTCGTGCAGGGCGGCCTCCTGCAGGTCGTTGTAGATGCTCTCGGAGAGCAGTTCCGGATCGCCCGACCGGAGCGCCTGCAGCACCGGGATGGGCACGTCGAGGGACAGCGGCGGGTCGTCGGCCAGGGCGCCCTCGTCTTCGCGCAGCGCATCGAGCCGCGCGTAGACCAGCGGCGTCGAGAGCCCCTCGTCGCTCGGCACGAGCACCCAGTCGAAGCGGCCGCGCGCGAGAGCGGGGTTCAGCTGGTCGCCGCGGCCGGTGCCCACTGCGGTGCCGCCGTGCAGCGCGAACGGCACGTCAGCGCCCAGTCGAGCCGCGAGCTCGTGCAGCCGGGCCGTCGAGAAGCCGGTGCCCCAGAGGGCGTCGCACGCGACGAGGGCCGCCGCCGCATCCGCCGATCCCCCGCCCATACCTCCCGCGACCGGCACGCTCTTGCGGATCTCGAGCGCGACGCCGCCGTGGTAGTCGGCCGCCGCGGCGAGCAGCTTGGCCGCGCGCATCGCGAGGTTGCGGTCGTCCAGCGGCACGGTGTCCGGGTCGTCGACCCCGGACACCGTCAGCGAGAAGTCGTCGGCGTGCCGGGCGATGACGTCCTCGTAGAGCGAGACCGCCTGGAACACCGTCGCCAGCGCGTGGTATCCGTCGTCATGACGGCCGCCCACGCCGAGGTAGACGTTGATCTTGCCCGGTGCACGCACGTGCACGGACTCGACGGGGGCGGCGAACGTCATGACGGGGCCGTCAGAGCTCGGTGGAGGTCGCCCAGAGGTCGACGTCGATCGAACCGGAGAGTTCGTCGATGCGCGACAGCTCCGCGTCGGTGAAGGCGGGACCGTTCACGGCCGCGATGTTCTCGTCGAGCTGCTCCGGGCGCGAGGCGCCGATGAGCGCGGAGGCGACGACGGGGGTGCGGAGGGTCCACTGCAGCGCGAGCTGCGCGAGAGACTGGCCGCGCTCGCGAGCGATCTCGTTCAGCGAGCGCAGGATCTGCAGCGCCTCCTCGCCGAGCGGAGCGTCCGGCAGCGATCCGCGCTTCTGCGCGCGATCGGCCGTGCCGTCGCCGAGGTACTTGTCGGTGAGCAGCCCCTGGGCGAGCGGTGTGAAGGCGATCGCGCCGAGACCGGACTGCTCGAGAGTCTCGGTCAGACCGTCCTCCACCCAGCGGTTGAGGATGGAGTAGGCGGGCTGGTGGATGACGAGCGGCGTGCCCAGATCCTTCGCGACGGCGACGGCCTCCGCCGTGCGCTCGGCGCTGTACGACGAGATGCCGACGTACAGGGCCTTGCCCTGGCGCACGAGAGTGTCGAGCGCGCCGACCGTCTCGGCGATCGGCGTGACGGGGTCGACACGGTGCGAGTAGAAGATGTCGACGTAGTCCAGACCCATGCGGGTGAGCGACTGCTCGGCGCTCGCGAGGATGTACTTGCGGCTCGCGAAGTCGCCGTACGGGCCCGGCCACATGTCCCACCCGGCCTTCGACGAGATGATGAGCTCGTCGCGGTACGGGCGGAAGTCCTCGGCGAAGATGCGGCCGAAGTTCTTCTCGGCCGAGCCGTACGGCGGTCCGTAGTTGTTGGCGAGGTCGAAGTGGGTGATGCCTCGGTCGAACGCGTGGCGCAGCAGCGTGCGCTGGTTGTCGAGCGGGATGTTGTCGCCGAAGTTCCACCACAGACCCAGCGAGATCGGCGGCAGGTACAGACCGGACGAGCCGACCTGACGGTACTCGAACTGCTGGTAGCGGCCCTCGTCGGCGGCGTACGGGCGGTGGAGTTCTGGAACGTTCGGGCGGAAGCGAGGAGAGTCGGTCACGGTGCCAGATTAGTCCGTGGCGGCCGGCGCGCCGAGCTCGACGACCTGCTGCGCAACACGCTGGTAGTCGTCGACCGTGAGGTCCTCGCCGCGTGCGGTCGGCGCCACGCCCGCCGCGACGAGGGCATCGGAGGCGGCGGTCGAGCTGCCGAACACGCCGGACAGGGCCTGACGAAGCATCTTGCGGCGCTGGTTGAACGCGGCATCCACGATCTGGAAGGTGCGTCGGCGCTCCTCCTCCGAACCGCGCTCGCCCTCGGAGCGGTCGAACCCGACGAGCAGGCTGTCGACATTCGGCACCGGCCAGAACACCTGACGCGAGACGGTGCCGGCGAGTCTCCACTCGCCGTACCAGGCCGCCTTGACGCTCGGCGACCCGTAGATCTTCGACCCCGGCTTCGCTGCGAGACGCTCTGCCACCTCGGCCTGCACCATCACGACCCCGCGCTGCAGGTAGGGGAACGTCTCGAGGAAGTGCAGCAGCACCGGTACCGACACGTTGTACGGCAGATTCGCGACCAGCACCGTCGGCTCGCCGGGAAGCTCCGTCACGCGCATGGCGTCGGCATCCACCACCGTCAGACGGTCCGGCTCCACGCCGTGGTCGACCGCCGTCTGCGGCAGCCGGGCCGCGAGACGATGGTCGATCTCGACGGCCGTCACCGCTGCTCCCGTCTCGAGGATGGCCAGCGTGAGAGAGCCGAGCCCCGGGCCGATCTCGACGACGCGCTCCTCGGCATCCACCCGCGCCGCCTGCACGATCTTGCGGACCGTGTTCGCGTCGACCACGAAGTTCTGGCCGAGCTTCTTCGTGGGGGTGACGTCGAGCTCGGCCGCGAGGCGACGGATCTCGGTGGCGCCGAGGAGGGTGACGGTCATTGGTCCATTCTCCCCCACCCCGCAGCGCGCCTCAGTCGTCGTCGAACGAGCCGTAGACGCCCAGGGTGTTGGCGGCGAGCTGTGCGGAGAGCTCGTCGACGTCCAGCCCCAGCTCCGCGGCCATGAAGCGCACGGTGATCGGCACGAGGTACGGCGCGTTCGGACGCCCGCGCAGCGGGGTCGGGGTGAGGAACGGCGCGTCGGTCTCGACGAGGATGCGGTCGAGCGGCGTGACCTTCAGGGCGTCCCGCAGATTCTGGGCGTTCTTGAACGTCACATTGCCCGCGAACGACAGGTGGTAGCCGGCTTCGGCGCACACCCTGGCCATCGCGTCGTCGCCCGAGAAGCAGTGGAACACCGTCTTCTCCGGCGCCCCGACACGGGTCAGCGTCTCGAGCACCGCCTCGTGCGCGTCACGGTCGTGGATCTGCATCGCGATGCCGTGCTTCTTCGCGAGAGCGATGTGCGCCTCGAACGAGGTGAACTGCGCGTCTCGGCGCTCGGGCTCGGTGCGGAAGAAGTCGAGCCCGGTCTCGCCGATCGCCCGCGTGCGCGGGTGCGCGGCGAGCTCGTCGACGACCGCGATGGCCTCGTCGAGTCGCCCCTCCTCGGCGTACGTCGGGGCGTCGTTGGGATGGATGGCCACAGCCGCGAGCACGCGGCGATCGGATGCCGCAGCCTCCACCGCCCATCGCGAGGACTCGATGTCGCCCGACGCCTGGACGACGCCCGCGATGCCGACGGCCTCGGCCCGGTCGAGCTGCTCGGTCAGCGACAGCGGTTCGTCGCCGTCGAGGATCTCGAGATGCGCGTGATTGTCGTACACGGCGACGGCGAGGGGCTCGGGAGCCGCGGGGTACCGCAGATCCCTGCGCCCGTCGCCGTCACGCCGCTGCACGTATGTGTCCGGCACGGCAGCTCTCCGTCAGGCCTGCTCGACGCGCGGGAACAGCGGGGCGAGCCCGTTGACGCTGGTGCCGGGCTTCAGCGCACCCCACGCGCCCGCCTCGCGGATCGGCTGGTCCTGCAGACGGCCGAGGCTCTCGGCCGCGCCCAGGGCGATCCACAGCTTCTCGGTCGACTGCGGCATCACGGGCGACAGCAGCACGGCGAGCGCGCGGAGTCCTTCGGCACACGTGTAGAGCACGGTGCCCAGGCGCTCGCGCTGCGCATCGTCCCCCGCGGCGGCCTGCTTGGCCAGTGCCCACGGCTCGTTCGCCGTGATGTAGCCGTTGAGCGCGTCGACGACGGTCCAGATGGCGCGGATCGCCTCGTCGATGCGGAACTGCTCGATCGCGGCATCCGCATCCGTCGTCGCGCGCGCGACGAGACGCTGGATCACCAGGTCGCCCTCGAGATACTCCCCCGGCGGCGGCACGACGCCCTCGAAGTACTTCTCGATCATCGCCGTCGTGCGCGAGGCGAGGTTCCCGAACCCGTTCGCGAGCTCCGCCTGGTAGCGCGCGGCGAGGTCCTCCCACGAGAACGAGCCGTCCTGACCGAAGGCGATCGCCGAGAGGAAGTAGAAGCGGTACGCGTCGGATCCGAAGACATCGGTGATCTCGGTCGGCGCGATACCGGTGAGCTTCGACTTCGACATCTTCTCGCCGCCGACCAGCAGCCAGCCGTGCGCGAAGACGCCCTTCGGCACGTCGAGTCCCGCCGCCATCAGCATGGCCGGCCAGATCACGGCGTGGAAGCGGAGGATGTCCTTGCCGACCACGTGATACGCCGGCCAGCGACGGTCGAACGTCTCGGGGTCGTCGCCGTATCCGACGGCTGTCGCGTAGTTGAGCAGCGCGTCGACCCACACGTAGATGACGTGCGAGCTGTCCCACGGCACCTCGATGCCCCAGTCGAACGCCGACCGCGAGATCGACAGGTCCTTGAGTCCCTGCCGCACGAACGAGACGACCTCGTTGCGCGCGGACTCGGGACGGATGAAGTCGGGCTGCGTCTTGTAGAGCTCGAGGAGGCGGTCCTGGAACTCGCTGAGCTTGAAGAAGTAATTCTTCTCCTGCAGCAGCTCCAGCGGCTTCGAGTGGATCGCGCACACCTTCAGCCCCTCGAAGGGGCCGGTGCCGTCGAGGATCTCGGACTCCGGCTTGAACTCCTCGCAGCCGACGCAGTACAGCGCCTCGTACTCGCCCGCGTAGATGTAGCCGCGGTCGTAGATCGCCTGCACGAACTTCTTCACGCGCTCCTCATGGCGCTCCTGCGTCGTGCGGATGAAGTCGTCGTTCGCGACGTCGAGGGTCTCGAGCAGCGGGAACCACGCCTCGGCCACGAGCTTGTCGACCCACTCCTGAGGCGTGACGCCGTTCGCGGCGGCGGCGCGGAGCATCTTCTGACCGTGCTCGTCGGTGCCCGTCAGCATCCACGTGTCGTCGCCGCCCTGACGGTGCCAACGCGCGAGCGCGTCGACCGCCACCGAGGTGTATCCGTGGCCGATGTGAGGCACGTCGGACGGGTAGTAGATGGGCGTCGTGATGTAGAAGGATTCGCCTGCGGGCATGGAGCAATTCTAGGCGCGATGCCGGGGGCGGTTACGCCGCGGCGGCGGGCCTCAGCCGACGGTCACCTGCACGCGGTGCCAGCCCTGGGCGCCGTCCGGGGCCGGTGCCGCCGGCTCGGAGGTCTGCGTGTCGCCCTCGGCGCTCACCGCGCGGCACTCGATGGTGTGCGTACCCGCCTCGGCGGTCCACGGCAGACGCCACTGCACCCAGGTGTCGGCGGAGATGGCGGTCGCGAGCTCGGCCGCCTGCCACGGCCCGTCGTCGACGCGCACCTCGACGCCCTCGACGCCGACGTGCTGCTGCCAGGCCATGCCCGCGATCACCGTGTCTCCGGGCTCCACGCTCTGACTGCGCCGCGGCACGTCGATGCGGGACTGCAGCTTGATCGGCCCGCGGTCCGACCAGCCGCGGGTCGTCCAGTACGCGGTCGCCCGGTCGAACCGCGTGACCTCGAGATCCGTCACCCACTTCGTCGCCGACACGTACCCGTAGAGGCCGGGGACGACCATCCGCACCGGGAAGCCGTGTTCGAGGGGCAGCGGGTCGCCGTTCATGCCGACGGCGAGCAGCGCGTCGCGGTCGTCGGTCAGCGCCTCGATCGGCGTGGAGGCCGTGAAGCCGTCGGACGACGTGGAGAGCACCATGTCAGCATCGGGGTCGACCCCGGCCCGCGCCAGGAGCTCGCGCACCGGGTGACCCAGCCAACGGGCGTTCCCGATGAGATCGCCGCCCACCGGGTTCGACACGCACGCCAGGGTCACGTGCGACTCCTGCATCGGCAGTGAGAGCAGTTCGTCCCAGCCGATCTCGACCTCGCGCTCCACCATCCCGTGAATGCGCAGCCGCCAGTCGGCCGGGTCGATACGGGGCACGATCAGGGCGGTGTCGATGCGGTAGAACTCGGCGTTGGGCGTGACGACCGGGGCGAGACCCTGGATGCCGAGGTCGGCACCCGCCGCGACGGGGGCGGCGGGCCGGGCGGGCTGCGGCAGGCGGAGCGCGGAGCGCACCGCCTCGATCGACCGCGTCGCGCCGCGAGCGACGCCCGCGATGAGGAGCGCGGCGACGCCGGTCGCCGCGACACCGGCGGTCCACAGCAGGAAGCGGCGACGCTCCTCCGGCTCGGTGCGGACATACGGGATCGGCTGCACCGTGCGCATGAGCAGCCGCAGCGCCACCACGGCGACGACGGCCGCGATCAGTCCGGGCAGCCATGCGAACGGCCCGGCACCCGGCCGGATCATCGCGACGACGAGGGCCAGCGCCCCGAGCGCGCCGAGGACCACCGACCCGAGCGCCGCCCGGCGTGCCTCGAGGATGCCGGCGAGGGCGGCCACCACGGCGAGCACGATGGCGATGCCGGTGATCAGGGCCGCCTTGTCGCCCGTGCCGAACAGGGCGATCGCGGCATCCTTCGCCCAGCTGGGTGCGAGATCGATGAGCCCGCCGCCGATCACGGCCATCGGACTCGCCGCAGGCTCGACGACAGCCGCGACGAGTTCGCCGGCGCCCACGGCGACCGCCGCCGCGCTGAGTCCTGCGGCCGCCGCGCGCAGACGGCTGCCGCGGCGCGCGGTCATCGCATGGCTCATGGACCGAGCGTAACCCCGGCGCGGCCGTCCGAGGGCCGTGCAGCCCCCGGACGACCGACCGTCAGAGCGCGTTGCGGCGCGCGACCTCTCCCAGCCACGCGAGCGACGGCTTCGGCGAACGGGCGAACGTCTCGCGGTCGAAGCCGATCAGGCCGAAGGTCGGGCCGTAGCCGCTCGCCCACTCGTAGTTGTCGAGCGCGCTCCAGTGCTGGTAGCCGCGCACGTCGATGCCGTCCGCGATCGCGCGGTGCAGCCCCTCCAGGGCACCCTGCGTGTACGCGACGCGACGGGTGTCGTCGCCCGTGGCGATGCCGTTCTCAGTCACGAGCACGGGTACGCCGCCGCTGCGTTCCCACGCACTGCGGACGCCGAGCTCCAGCGCGGCCGGGAAGAACTCCCATCCGGTGAGCGTGGTCTCGACGTCGGCCGCGACGGGGCGCGGACCCTCCGGGCCGATGAACGTGCGGGTGTAGGCCTGCACGCCGACGAAGTCGTCGCCGGCGGACTGCTCCAGGTACCAGTGGTCGCGGGGGTCGCCGTACTCGGCCAGCATCTCGTCGGCGCCCGGTTCCCCGGTCGAGTGGAACGCCTGCGTGGCGATCGTCCACCCCGCCTGGATGCCGGACCGGGAATGCAGGATGTCCGACGCGCGGTGGTGCGCGTCGAGCAGCGTGTCCGCCACCGCGAGGTCGGGGTTGGGGAGGCCGTAGGCCACGAGGTTCGCGGCATCCTCACCCCCGGCGAGCATGGCGGCGATGTTCGGCTCGTTGATCGTGCAGACGTACGTGACGTCGTCGAGGATCGGGAGCACCGTCTCGACGTACCGCCCGAACAGGTCCACGGCGTCGGACGCTCGCCAGAAGCCGTCCTTCTGGAACCACTGCGGCACCGTGAAGTGCATGAGCGTCACGGTCGGGTCGAGACCGTTGTCGCGGGCGGTGTCGATCATGCGCCGGTAGTGGTCGAGCATGGCGCGCGACACGAAGCCGCGCTCCGGCTCGATCCGGGCCCACTCCACCGAGAACCGGTAGGAGTTGAGCCCGGCCTCCGCGAGCAGACGCATGTCCTCCGGATACCGGTGGAAGTGGTCCGCGGCGTCGCCGGACGGCTCCACCATCGGCGACCCCGGAGCGTGCTCCATGACCCACCAGTTGCTGGTCGTGTTGTTCCCCTCCACCTGATGGGCTGCGGTGGCAGCGCCCCAGAGAAAGCCGTCAGGGAATGCGAGCACGAGTGCTCCTTTCGATAGTGCGGGTGGTTCTGTTCAGCGTTCGGCGCGCGCGGGGTTGGGCACCGCATCGAGCAGCTGGACCGTGTACGGGTCCTCCGGATGCTGCAGCACCTGAGCGGTCTCGCCGCGCTCGACGACGCGACCGCCGTTGAGCACGAGGATGTTCTCGGTCACCAGACGCGCGCTCAGCAGGTCGTGCGTGATGTAGAGCATGCTGATGCCCCACCGCTCACGCAGGTCCTCCAGGAGCGCGAGCACCCCCGCCCGCAGCGAGACGTCGAGCATCGACACCGGCTCGTCGGCGATCAGCACCTGCGGATCGCTGGCGAGGGCCCGCGCGATCACCACGCGTTGACGCTGACCGCCGGACAGCTGATGCGGGAGTTTCGCCGCGAACTGCTCGACCGGCGTCAGGCCGACCGTCTCGAGGAGCTCGAGCACGCGCGCCCGCGCCTCGGCTCCGCGCAGGGCGGTGTAGTTGCGCACCGGTCGACTGAGGGTGTACTCGACCGTGTGCAGCGGGTTCAGCGCCGCGTACGGGTCCTGGAACACCATCTGCACGTCCTTGCGGAGGTCACGCAGACCCCTGCGTCGCAGTGAGGCGACGTCGACGTCGCCGAAGCGCACCGATCCGTCCGTGGGCTTCTCGACTCCGGTGATGAGCTTCGCGATCGTGGACTTGCCCGAGCCGGACGCCCCGACGAGCGCGAGCGCCTCGCCCGGCTCCAGCCGGAACGACACGTCGTCGACCGCCGTGACGGGCTTCTCGCCGCGCCGGCGGGCGGGGTAGACCTTCGACACGCCCTGCAGCACGATCGCGGCATCCGCCCGACGCGTGTCGCGCTGCGAGACCGTCGGCACCGTCTCGGTGACGTCGGTGCGCGCGCGACCCTCGCGGCGGCGCGTGCCCAGATCGACGAAGCCGGGGATCGAGATCGACTCAGCGCGGGGATCGGCGTAGTGGCTGAGGAGCATCCTCGTGTACTCGTCCTGCGGACGGTGCAGGATGTCGAGGCTCGGCGCGTCCTCGACGATCCGCCCCTCGTGCATCACCATGACGCGGTCGGTCGCCTCGAGCACGATGCCGAGGTCGTGGCTGATGAGGATCGCCGTGAACCCCTCGCTGCGCTGCAGGTCCTTGATGGTGTCCATGACCGCGTGCTGCACGAGCACGTCGAGCGCCGTGGTCGGCTCGTCGAACACCATGAGCTGGGGTTCCAGCGACAGGGCGAGCGCGATCGAGGCGCGCTGCCGCATACCGCCGGAGAGCTCGCCGGGGTAGCTCGCCAGCACGCTCGGATCGAGACCGACCTTGCCGACCAGCTCCCGCGCCCTGGCATCGCGGTCGTCTCCGGCGACATGGCCGTGCGCGGCGAAGATGTCGCTGAAGTGGTCGCCGACCCTGCGCACGGGGTTCAGCGCGTTCATGCCCGACTGCAGCACCATCGCGAAGCCGCCCTGGCGCTGACGGCGCAGCTCCTCGGCGTCCAGCTCGCGGATGTCGCGTCCTCCGAAGAGGATGCGTCCGGCGCTGATGCGAGCCGGCGGCTTCTGCAGGCGGGTGAGGGCGAAGCCGAGGGTCGACTTGCCCGACCCTGACTCCCCCACGAGCCCCACGAATTCGCCTCGACGCAGGGTGAACGACACGTCGTCCACGGCGGCCACGGGGGCGACGCCCGGAGAGGCGTACTCGACGGAGAGGGATTCGACCTGCAGCAGGACGTCGTTCTCGATCACGGCGTTCTCGGTCATGGCGCTCATCGGCCCTTCCCTTCGCGGAGGCGCGGATTCGAGATACCGTCCACGCCGAAGTTGATGAGTGTGAGGCTCAGCGCCAGCAGCGCGATGCAGAGTCCGGGCGCGAACAGGAGCAGCCACTGCCCGGTGAGCAGCGAGTTGGAGTTCTGCGCCCAGTAGAGCATCGTGCCCCAGCTGACGATGCTGGAGTCGCCGAGACCCAGGAACTCGAGCCCGGCCTCCGCGAGGATCGCCGCGGTCGCCGCACCGAACAGGGTGCCGGCGATGATCGACGTCATGTTCGGCAGGATCTCGCGGAACACGATGCGCGCCGGGCTGTCGCCCGAGAACTGCGCCGACGCGACGAAGTCGTTGCCCCGCAGCGACTGCGTCTGGCTGCGGAGCACGCGTGCGCCCCACGCCCAACCGGTGATCACGATCACCGCGATGATCATGAGGATGCCGCCGTTCTGCAGGTACGCCGCGATGACGATCATGAGGGGCAGTCCGGGGATCACGAGGAAGAGGTTCACGATGAAGCCGATCACCTCACCGGCGAAGCCGCGGATGTAGCCCCAGCTGAGGCCGATCAGCACGGCCACGACGGTGGACAGGATGCCGGCGGCGAGTCCGACCAGCAGACTGACCTGCGAGCCGTAGATGAGCTGGCTGAGGACGTCCTCCCCTGCGGCGGTCGTGCCCAGCCAGTGCGCGGGCGACGCGTCGGCGTTGCGCTCGAAGCTGTTGTCCTTCGCTCCGTACGGCGCCAGCAGCGGCGCGAACACGGCGACCAGCACGAACAGCCCGAGGATGATGAGACCGAGCCGCGCCTTGCCGTTCGACCACAGCGTGCCGACCATCCTGGCGAACGCGCGCCAGGGGCTGGGTGCCGCGATCCGGTCGGTGGGGACCTTGACGTTCATGGTGGAGGTCATCGGCGAGTCCTCGGGTCGAGTGCCCCGTAGAGGATGTCCACGAGGAAGTTGGCGATGAGCACGCTCACGGTGATCATCAGGAAGAGCGCCTGCATGAGCGGGTAGTCCTGCCCGATCACGGCGTTGAAGAGCAGGTACCCGATACCGGGGTACTGGAACACCTGCTCCACGAGGATCGATCCGCCGACCACGCCTCCGAGCGTGAGGCCGAAGCCGGTGAGGTTCGGCAGGATCGCGTTGCGGGCGGCGTAGCGGAGGGCGATCGTGCGGCCGCGCAGGCCGTTGGCCTCCGCGAAGGTCACGTAGTCCTCCCCGAGCGTGTTGATCATGGCGTTGCGCATGCCGATGATCCAGCCGCCGAGTGATGTCAGCAGGATCGTCAGGGCGGGCAGCACCGCGTGCCGCAGCAGGTCGGCGAGGAAGTCGCCGGTGAACCCGGGCGTCGTGGTCGCCGCGTACGCCCCGGTCGTCGGGAACCAGTGCAGCACGTAGCCGAGGAAGAAGAGCAGCAGCAGGGCCGTCCAGAAGTACGGGAAGGTGCTGAGGAAGGACCCGGTCAGCGTCGGCAGCGTGTCGAGCCAGGTGCCGCGACGCCAGGCCGCCGTGACGCCGATCAGCGTGCCGATCGCGAACGCGAGCACCGTGACGATCCCGACGAGGCCGATCGTGTACGGCAGCGCGGTCGAGACCATGCTCGAGACGCTCTGCGGGTAGAACGTGTACGAGACGCCGAAGTCGAGTCGGACGACCTGCCCGAGGTAGGCCACGTACTGGTCCCACAGCGATCCGGTCGGGACGCCGAGCTGTGCCTCGATCGCACGCCGCGTCGCATCCGACACGGGACCGTTCTGCGAGAGCTTCGCGATCGCGGCATCCGCCGGGGACCCCGGCATCATGCGAGGCAGGAAGAAGTTCAGGGTGACCGCGGCCCACAGGGTGAGCACGAACAGGCCGAGCTTCTGGAGGACGTACTTCACTTGTCGTCTCCCTTCACGCGCTCGAGCTTCGTGAAGATCAGCAGCGGTGCCGAGTCGTAGTTCTGCGGGATCATGTACGGGTCCTCGGCGCTGGGCCATCCGGTGAACTTCGCGTCGTTGAACAGTCCCCAGATACCGCCGTAGTACATGCCGATCACGGGGAGCTCGTCGTAGACGATCCCCTGCAGCTCGTGCACGATCTCCGTCTGGCGGGCGGGATCGATCGTCTCGCGGTACTCGGCCAGCAGCGCGTCGGCCTCGTCGGAGCGATAGCGCTCGAAGTTGTTGGCGGTCTGCTCGCCGGACGGCACGTAGAACTCGCTGGAGAGCAGGTTGTTGTAGGCCTGGTACGGGTCGCCACCGCCCATTCCGCCGATCGCCATCTCGAAGTCGCCGTTGCTGATGGCGCTCTGGTAGCCGGCGGGCTGCGGGAGTTTCAGGGTGACCTTCACGCCGACGTCGGCGAGCTGGCGCTGCACGGTCTGCGCGGCGCGGGTCCAGTCGGAGTAGCCGTTCGCGGTGGTGAGCGCGAACTCCAGCTGCTCGCCGTCCTGGCCGACGAGGCGGTCGCCGTCGAGCGTGTAGCCCGACTCGGCGAAGGCAGCCAGCGCGGCCTCCCTGTCCTGCGTGATCATGCCGCCGTCGGGGATGGACGGGTCGAGGTACTCCTCCTGATTGGGGAGGATGAGGCCGGTCTGCCCGGCCGGCTGCATGTACCCCTCGGAGGCCGTCTCGGCGATCTCGTCGCGGTTCAGCGCGAGCGCGATGCCGCGGCGCACGTTGACGTCGTCGAACGGGGCGACCTCGAGGTTCGGGAGCAGCGCGATCACGCCGCCCGGCGGGAACCACCAGGTGTTGTGCTCGCTCGCGGCGCCCCATGTGCCCTCGACGTCGGAGATGAACGAGTACGACCAGTCGTACCCGCGCGTGACCGTGTCGAGCTGCGTGTTCGTCGCTGGCAGGATGATGTGCTCGATCTGGATCTTGTCGGCCTGCCAGTAGTCGGGGTTCTTGTCCATCGAGTACTGCTGGTCGTTGTAGTTGCCGAGCACGAACGGTCCGGTGCCGACCGGCTCCTCGTTGCGGAACGTGCCGGGGTCCTTCACGTCGGACCAGATGTGCTCCGGCACGATCATGGTGAGGCCGAGGATCGACAGCGACGGCGCATCGTCGCCCTGCAGGTGCATGATCACGTCGTCGCCTGAGGTCTCGACCGACTCGAGGTGCTGCCAGGCGCCCTTGATGTCGAGCGAGGGGTTCTCCTTGAGCAGCTGGAACGTGAAGGCGACGTCCTCGGGGGTGAGCTGCTCGCCGTCACTCCACTCGACGTCGTCGCGGATGGTCATGACGACGGTCCGCGCGTCGGGCTGCGACCAGGACTCGGCCAGCCACGGGTTGAGCGTGTTGTCGAGTGGGTTCACGAGGATGAGCGGCTCGTAGATCCAGCGCGACGCCGTGCGCGTGTTGGTCAGGTAGGGGTTGAAGTTCCGCGTGAAGAACGGATTCCCCTTGTCGGCGTTGATCAGCATCGTGTCGTCGCCGATCGACGGGTCGGGCTGCGAGCTGATCTGGATGCTGCAGCCGCTGAGCACCACGGCCGCTGCCGCCAGTCCCACGATCGCCGCCCTGCGCCAGCGTCGGAGCATGTGCGTCTTCGCCACACTGCCACCTCATGTCGTCTCTGTCATGAAGGGGTCCCGCGGTTCGGGACGCCCTGCGGCCGAGGCCGCATGAGCGATTGTAAGCGCATACATTTTGCGGATGCAACCCCTTGACGCCCTCGGCGCCGGGGACCGCGGGCGATCGACGCTCGTCAGCTCCGCGGCTCGCGGAGGGCGTCGACCATGCTCCGCAGGGCCTGCAGCGCGGCGGTGCGCTGAGCGTCCGTGAGCCCCGACAGCATCCTCAGCTCGACCGACCGCACTGCGGCGCTGGCGGCGTCGAGGCTCCTCTGCCCGCGGTCCGTGAGCTGTGCCGGGAGCGCCTTCCCCACCTCAGCCTCCCGCGGTCGGGAGACGAAGCCGTCGCGCTCGAGCGCCTGCAGGAGGACGTTCATCGACTGCCGCGTCACGAAGGCGCCCCGCGCGAGCTCGGAGTTGGTGAGGCCGGGGCGCTGCGCCAGCAGTTCGAGGCAGGAGTAGTGCGTGATGGTCATCCCGAGCGGGCGGAGCACGTCTTCCATCGCCGCACGGAGAGCACTCGACGCCTCCTTGAGGAGGTAGCCGAGGGAGGTGTCGAGATCGATGCCGTCTTGACGCATGTCAGTATTCTGACATAGGGTCAAGCGTGTCAGATAACTGACACACTTCTCTCCCCGAAAGGCTCATCATGCCCGCCACCGGCCCCGATTTCCTCTCCCTCCAGGTGCACGACCTGGCAGCGAGCCAAGCCTTCTACGAGCGCTACCTCGGCCTCGTGCGCTCCCCTGCCGGCCCGCCGCACGCCGTGGTCTTCGACACCGCGCCGATCGCGTTCGCGCTGCGCGACATCGTCGAGGGCACCGACATCGACGCCGGCCCCCACCCGGGCATCGGCGCCGCGATCTGGCTGCACGCGACCGACGTGCAGGAGATCCACGACGGGCTCGCGGCCGACGGGCACGCCATCGTCGCGGCTCCCATCGACGGCCCGTTCGGGCGCACCTTCACGTTCGCCGATCCCGACGGGTACCGGATCACGCTGCACGACCGCGTCTGACCCGCGCCGGAGGCGGCACGCGTCTCAGGCGCGCGGGTGCGAGCTCTCGCGCAGCAGGATCTGCAGCGGCAGCCGCACGGTCACCGGCGCGGCATCCGGGCGCTCGAGCCGCCGCGCGAGCAGCTGCACCGCGGCGCGGCCCAGGTCGATCATGGGCTGCCGCACGGTCGTGAGCGCGGGGCGCGCGAGCGCGGCGGCCTCGATGCCGTCGAAACCCGTGACGCGCACGTCGTCCGGCACCCGCAGCCCCGCCGACCGGAACGCGTCGATCGCTCCCAGCGCCATCTGATCGTTCGCCGCGATCAGCGCCGCCGGTGGGGCGTCGGCGATCAGCTCCTCACCGGCGCGTCGCCCCGACGCCCGCGTGAAGTCCCCGCGCAGCACCGTCACGTCGTCGGCCGCGATCCCCGCCTCGGCGAGCGCGGCGGCGAAGCCCTCCCAGCGCTGCGCGCCGTCGGGCGAGTCCTCGGGCCCCGCGAGGAACGCCAGCCGTCCGGGGGCCGTCTCCGCGAGCACGAGGCGGGTGAGCTCCGCCATCGCCTCGGCGTTGCTGACGGTCACGTGGTCGTAGTCGTCACCTCGCGACGGGCCGGACAACACCACGACCGGGATCCGCTGCGCGAGCCGCGCCAGCACGTCGTCCGGCACGCTCTGCGCGAGCACCATGAGCCCGTCGACACGGCCCGCGATGTCGCGCACCGTCTCGCGCGTCGGGTCGTCGCGGCCCACCCCGATCATGAGCACGAAGCCCTGCTTCCACGCCTCGAGCTCGGCACCGCGCAGCACCTCGTCGAGGAACAGCATGGTCGGAGCCTGCGCGGGCTCGGTCGACTCCTGGGCGACCGCGAACGACGGACGGCTCCGGTCGCCGAGCACGTCGAGCGGCGGCGCGTCCTCCGCGGCGTCGAAGCCCGGGAAGTACAACCCCAGCACACCGGTGCGCCGCTCGGCGAGACCCCGCGCGCTGCCGCTCGGCACGTAGCCGAGGGCGGTCACGGCGTCGAGCACCCGTTCGCGGGTCGCCGGGCGCACGGCATCCGGCTGCCGCAGCACACGGGAGACGGTCGCGATCGACACGGCAGCGCGTTCTGCGACGTCGTAGACCGTCGCTTTCCTGCTCACGCTCGCTCCTTCTCGCTCGGGTGAGCACCAGGCTAACCCGCTCCGCCTCCGCCGAACGCTCCGGTGTCAGGAGCGTCGGGCGATCAGCGATCCGTGCGGACGTGCACTCATCTCGCCCGGCGCGCGTCCACGTCTTTCGGACGCCACGACCTCGAAGCCCTCACCGGCGAGCAGGATGCCGAGCGCCTCCGCCGACCAGGAGTACGCGGTCGTCACGGCGTGCGCGAACGACTCCCCCGGCTCTCCGTCGAAGAATCCGACGAGCAGGGAGCCACCGGGTCGGAGTGCGCGGGCGAACTCGCGCAGCACGGCCGGCACCTGCGCAGGCGGGGTGTGGATCAGCGAGTACCAGGCGAGGATGCCGCCGAGCGCCGCATCCTCGACGGACAGGTCGTGGAAGGAGCCGGTCTCGAAGGGGATGCCGGGGTGGCTCCGCCGCGCAGAGGCGACGAACTCCCGGGAGAGGTCGATGCCCCGGACATCCCGTGCTCCTTCGGCGAGAAACGCAGTCCAGTGTCCGGGTCCGCATCCGGCATCCCGCAGCGCGCCGTCCGTGCTGTCGCGCCACGCCCGGATCGTCGCGACGTCCCGGGGGTCCATCTGGGAGAGCCGACCTCCGACCGCCTCGTACTCCGCGGCCCGCTCGTCGTAGGCTGCGGCGATGACGTCGCGCTCGCGTCGCAGATTCGCGTCGCCGTCGCATCTCTCCCGCGGATCCGTGCGACGAGAGCGCGATTCTGCGGCCGGGCCGTTCTCCGTCACGGGCGTCGCGCGGCGAGCGCGGACTGGTAGAGATCACGAGACGACAGGCCTGTCGCCGCGGCGACCTCGGCGCAGGCGTCTTTGAGACGGATGCCGGAGGCCACGAGCTCCTGCACCTGCCCCAGAGCGTCGTCGGCGGAGACGGTCCGCCGCGGCGCCCCCTCGACCACGACCACGATCTCGCCCTTCACGCCCGCAGCCGCCCACGCCGCGAGCTCGGACGCCGTGCCGCGGCGCACCTCCTCGTACAGCTTCGTGAGCTCCCGGCACACCGCGATGCGGCGGTCGGCGCCGAAGGCTGCACCCATGTCGGTCAGCGTCGACGCCAGGCGCGACGGAGACTCGAAGAACACCATGGTCCGCGGCTCGGCGGCGAGCGCTGTGAGCGTCGAGCGCCGCTCCCCCGGCTTGCGCGGCAGGAAGCCCTCGAACGTGAACCGGTCCGTCGGCAGCCCCGAGATCGCCAGCGCCATGAGCACAGCACTGGGGCCGGGGATGGCCGTCACCGTCACGCCCTGCGCGACCGCCTCGGCGACCAGGCCGTAACCGGGGTCGCTGATCGCCGGCATCCCCGCATCGCTCACGACGACGACGTCGTGCTCCTGGGCGAGGACGGCGAGCTCGGCGGACTTCTGCTTCTCGTTGTGGTCGTGCAGGGCGATCAGTCGCGGCCGGTTGGCGATGCCCAGCGCCTGCAGCAGACGCCCGGTCGTGCGGGTGTCCTCCGCCACCACGACCTCCGCGTTCTCCAGCACCTCGACGAGGCGGCGGGAGGCATCCCCGAGGTTTCCGATCGGCGTCGCAGCGAGGATGATCACCCGCCCAGCCTAGACGCGGCGGCGGACCCGGTTGTCTAGGCTGGAGCGGTGATCGAGCCCGTCCCTCTGCTGCCTCCCCCCGAGGACCGGCTGACGCGCTACGGACGGCTGCGCGACCGCATCCTGCTCGATCCCGACTGGGGACGGATGCTGCGCTGGTTCGCCCCGCTCGTGGTCACGGCGCTGGCCGCGGTGCTGCGTCTGATCAACCTCGGGCATCCTCATCAGCTGGCGTTCGACGAGACGTACTACGTCAAGGACGCCTGGTCGCTGTGGCTGCTGGGCTACGAGGGCACCTGGGGCGAGAACGCGAACGAGGCGTTCATCACGCTGCAGGAGCTGCCCCTGTCCGACGCCGGGTCCTTCGTCGTGCACCCGCCGCTCGGCAAGTGGCTGATCGCTCTCGGGATGGCGCTCGGGGGCCCTGACAACACGGTCGGGTGGCGTCTCGCCACCGCGCTGCTCGGCACCGCGACCGTGCTGCTCGTCTACCTCGTCGCTCGGCGCCTGACGGGATCCATCGTCGTCGGCACCGTCGCCGGCACGCTGCTCGCCATCGACGGACTCAGCATCGTCATGAGCCGCACCGCGCTGCTCGACGGCCCGCTCACGTTCTTCCTCCTGCTCGGCGCGCTGTTCATCCTGTACGACCGCGACCGCACGATCCCGATCCTCGAGCGCCCCGATCCCGACGGCCCCGACCCGATGTGGGGGCGCGTGCTGTGGCGTCGGCCCTGGCTCGTCGCCGCCGGGGTGGCGCTGGGCGCGGCCTGCGCCGTCAAGTGGTCGGGCCTCTACGC
Source organism: Microbacterium sp. LWO14-1.2 (assembly GCF_038397715.1). Taxonomy (NCBI): domain Bacteria; kingdom Bacillati; phylum Actinomycetota; class Actinomycetes; order Micrococcales; family Microbacteriaceae; genus Microbacterium; species Microbacterium sp. LWO14-1.2. The sequence goes on along the minus strand of NZ_CP151633.1, from coordinate 3,067,799 downwards.
GCTCGCGGCCTTCGGGCTGTACGTCGTCGTCACCGACGCGCTCGCCCGCCGTCGCGCCGGCGTCGTGCTGTGGCCGACGGCCGCCGCGTTCACGCAGGGTCCCGTCTCGTTCGTACTGCTCGTCGTGCCCGCCGCCGTGACGTACCTCGTCAGCTGGACCGGATGGCTCGTCACGGCCGGCGGCTACGCCAGGCAGAGCGACCCGAACCCGCTGATCGCTCTCTGGAACTATCACAAGGCGATCCTCGACTTTCACGTCGGCCTCACCCGCGGACACCCGTACGCGAGCCCCGCGTGGGAGTGGCCGTTCCTGCTGCGCCCGACAGCGGTGTGGGTGGGCAGCGACCCCGCCCCGTGCGGGGTGGACCACTGCATCGCGGTGATCTCGACGATCCCCAACCCGCTGATCTGGTACGCGAGCGTCGCCGCCGCTGTCTACCTGCTCTACCGCCTCGTCCGGGCGTGGATCACGCGGCGTCCGGTCGGCGGGCCCGCGCTCACGTTCCCTCTCGTCGGACTCGCCGCGACGTACGTGCCGTGGCTGATGTTCCCCGAGCGCACGATCTTCCAGTTCTACACGGTCGCCATGGCGCCCTTCCTCGTCATCGCCCTCGCCGTCGTGCTGCGACAGATCGCCGGGCGCCGGGAGGATCCGCTGCGCAGACGGCAGTCCGGCGAGCGCACCGTGCTGATCTTCCTGGGCGTCGTCGTGCTCGTCTCGGCGTTCTACTACCCGGTGTGGACGGGCGTGAGCGTGCCGTACGAGTTCTGGCTGCTGCACAACTGGCTGCCCGGCTGGATCTGAGTTCAGCGCTCCCGCGGCAGCTCGGCGGGATCGCTGACCGGCAGGCGGCACACGAACGATCGGCAGTCGAACGCCAGGCCGGCGGCGTCGGCGCTGCCGGAGGCGTCGGCCTTGCCCTCGAACAGCTCGAATCCGGCGTCCGCGAACGCCCTGGCCTGCGCCGGGCTGACGATCGCCACGACATCGGCCTCGGCGCCGCGCGCGGCAGCCGCCAGAGCGCCGTCCGGTTCGTCCGTCACGACGACGATCTGGCGCGGTCCGTCGAGCAGATCGGCGGCGACGCGCAGCAGACTGCCGTGCGCGAACGGCTGGCCGACGGCCGCTGCGGCATGCGCGCGGACGGCCTCCTCCGCGACAGCGCGGTAGCGGTCACCCGCTCCCAGCCGCCACGCGGTGAGGCCGGCATGGGCGAGGGCGGCCGATGCCGAGGGCAGGTCGCCGTCGGTCTGGTCCGGCGCCGCCGCGATGCCGCGCGCCGCGAGCAGCGGGTCGCCCTCGAGGCCGGCCACGGCGAGGTCGAGCAGGCTGCGAGCCTCGACGGCCCAGCGCGCCTCGCCCGTGGCGACGGCGAGGGCGAGCAGGCCGTCGGCGAGCAGCGCGACATCGGCCGTGGTCGCTGCGGCGGGTGATGCGGACCCGTCGAGCGAGGCGCGCACGAGCAGACCCCGAGGGTCGCGGTTGACGTGCAGCACCTGGTCGGCGGCCGCGGCGGCCGCCGCGATCCAGCCCGGTTCGCTCAGGGCGGCCCCGGCGCGGGCGAGCGCGGCGATCGCGAGCCCGTTCCACCCGGTGATGACCTTGCCGTCGACCGCGGGCGGCTCGAGTCCACGGCGCTGCTCCATCGGACGGAGGTAGAACCCGCCCTCGTCGCGCACGCCGTCGATCCACGACTCCGAGTCCTGGGCCGCGCCGAAGCCGCCGCCCTCACGACGCAGTGTCGTCAGCAGGAACGCCGCGACGCCGCGAGCGGTGGCCTCGTCGCGCGCCGCGAGCGCGATGTCGAGCAGCTGCGCGTTGTCGGTCAGCATCCGCTCGTAGTGCGGCACCGACCAGTCGCGCTGCGTCGCGTAGCGGAAGAAGCCGCCGTCGTCGTCGTGGAGGTCGGATGCCGTCATCGCGGCGAGCGCGCGGGCGGCGGCCGCCGCGGCATCCGGCGCCTCGCGTTCGACGAGAGGCGCCTGCAGGAACGACAGCGTCGTGGCCACGGGGAACTTCGGCGCCCCGCCGAATCCGCCGTGCACGGAGTCCTCGCGGGCGGCGATCGCGCGGGCGGCCGCCGCGATCGCCGCGGCGTCCGGCAGGTCGGAGGGAGTGGATGCCGCGGCCTGCCGCAGCGCCTCGGTCACCGCATCCGCCGACTCCTCCGCCTGCTCCCGACGCTCGGTCCACGCCTCCCGCACGGCGGCGAGCACGTCGCGGAAGGCCGGCATCGGCCCTCGTGCGAGCGGCGGCCAGTACGTGCCCGCGTAGAACGTGCGTCCGCGCGGCGTCGTGAAGACGGTGAGCGGCCACCCGAGGTTCTGGGTGAACGCCGAAGCGGCGGCCATGTATGCCGCGTCGACCTCCGGGTGCTCCTCGCGGTCGACCTTGACCGCGACGAAACCCTCGTCGATGAGCGCGGCGATCGCCGGATCGGCGAAGGACTCCCGCGCCATCACGTGGCACCAGTGACAGGTGGAGTAGCCGATCGAGATCAGCAGCGGCACGTCGCGCCGCTCGGCCTCGGCGAACGCCTCGTCGCCCCACGGGTACCAGTCGACGGGATTGTCGGCGTGCGCGCGGAGGTACGGGCTGAGCGTGTCGGCGAGCCGGTTCGTCATGCACCCACGCTACGCGCTGCACGGCGTCGGGGCGCCGGGCGGGGCCTGCCGGTGGGTCCGCTCCGCCGGTGGGGTCCGCTCAGGAGACGAGCAGCGTCTCCGCGGGGCGGGAGGCCGCGTACCCGACCAGGGGCAGCGCACGGTCGGCAGCGAGATCGATGCGCGAGCGGAGCACGTCCGAGGCGATCGTGTAGCCGTCGAAGTCGGTGTCGCTCGCGTAGACGCCGAGCGGCAGGGTGAGCGCCTGGAAGAACGCGAACAGCGGACGCAGCTGGTGCTCGATGATGAGCGCGTGCCGCTCGCCTCCGCCGGTGGCGGCCAGCAGGACGGGCTTGCCGACGAGCTCGTACTGACCGACGAAGTCGAACAGGTGCTTGAAGAGTCCCGTGAACGACGCCCGGTAGACAGGGCTGCCGACGATCAGCAGGTCGGACGCCTCGATGGCCTGCAGCTTCTCCTCGACCTCGGCCGGGAGCTGGTCGCGACGCAGCGCTCCCGCGAGCGACGGCCCGATCGCGGTGAGCTCGATGAGCTCGACCTCGACCTCGGCGCGCTCGGCGACGGCCTCGGCGATCGCACGCACGAGAGCCGTGGTCTTGCTCGGCTCGTGCAGGGAGCCGGACACGGCGACGACACGGTAGGGGGCTGTCATGCCGACGACGCTACTCACGAGCGAGGCCGCTGTCGCGACGAGCGACACACAACGACATGAGCCGTCATCACACGACGGGCGCGCCCTGTTCGGTCTTCCGACGGGGCGGAGACGCCATCGCGACGGCCGCCCGACCGACCAGACGTTCGAGCGGGCCACGGCCGACGAACACCGACCAGAGGGTGGTCACCAGCAGCAGCGCGACCGCGGTCCCCGCCCAGAACAGGTTGTCGGTGAAGAACCCGCCGGGGCCTCCGATCAGTGCCACGGAGACCACATGCGCGGTGTATGCCGACAGCGGCATGGACCCGAGCGCGCCGAACGGGAGGAGGACCCAGCGGAGCGGACGGCTGAGCAGGATGCACAGCGCGATCACCGTGACGGCGAAGCCTCCGGAACCCAGGATCTCGGCGGTTCCCCCGGAGTGCGGGTCCACACCGAAGACCGCCGACAGGACCGCTGCGAGAGGATCGGCGGCGGCCACCGCCTCGGGGTAGGTCTGCCACCCCGCGGCTGAGCCCGCCATCGATCCCTCCCCCGGAGCCCAGGACGTGATGCCCGAGACGGCTCCGACGAGGCCGAGTCCGTAGCCGACGACCATGAGGCCGACGCCGGCTCCCAGAGCCACCGCAGCCGTGTGGATCCGCTCGATCCCGAGTCGCCCGAGCGCCATCCCGGCGAAGACGAAGGCCAGCCAGACCGTGATCGGGTAGGAGCCGTACAAAACCAGGCCGATCCCGGCACCGTACGGGTACATCGCGAGGATGGCGATGAGGGCGAGGACAGCCGGTCCGGCGAGCGCGAGCACGCCCGCGGCGATGAGCAGCGTCCGCGGCCGCCAGCGCAGGAACGGGATGACGGCCACGTAGAGGAGACCGTAGAGCGTGAGGATCACCGCGATGGGAGTGTTGAGCAGCTCCAGGGCGAGCCCGATGAGGAAGATCACCGCGCCTCGCCCGACCAGTTGCAGGCGGATGCCGGGCATGCGCTCGGGATCGGGGAGGTCGCGGCGCCCCGTCATGAGCGCGATGGACACGCCTGCGAGCACCGCGAAGAGGATGGACGAGCGACCGTGCACGAGATCGAGCCACGTCGAGGGATCGAGCGGGTCGAACGCCGACGTCTCGCCGATGTGCGCGCCGGCCATTCCGAGGATGGCGAGAGCGCGGGCCACATCGAGACCGAGGATGCGGGGAGGACGCCCGAACGTGCGGAACCAGTGCGTCACGGGCAGCGTCGTCGGCCCGGCTGCAGTTCCGAGAGGAGGCGAGGTGGTCACGCATGAATCGTAAGTCGCGCACCCGTCACCCGGCCGTGTGCCGTGCGGGCGAGCCCACCCGCATATCGTCATACGATGGAGGGCTATGTCCTCCCCCGTGATCTCGTACCCTGCCGAGCTGCCCGTCAGCGCTGCCCGGGGCGAGATCGCCGACGCGATCCGCGATCATCAGGTCGTGATCGTGGCCGGCGCCACCGGCTCGGGGAAGACGACGCAGCTGCCGAAGATCTGCCTGGAGCTCGGCCGCGAGCGGATCGCGCACACGCAGCCGCGACGCCTCGCCGCGCGCACGATCGCGGAGCGCGTCGCCGAGGAGATGCACGTCGAGCTCGGTGGTCTCGTCGGGTACAAGGTGCGGTTCACCGACCAGGTGTCGGACGAGACACGTATCGCGCTCATGACCGACGGCATCCTCCTCAACGAGATCAATCGCGACCGACTGCTGCGGCGATACGACACGATCATCATCGACGAGGCGCACGAGCGGTCTCTCAACGTCGACTTCCTGCTCGGCTATCTCGCGCGGCTGCTGCCCGAGCGCCCCGACCTCAAGGTCGTCATCACCTCGGCGACCATCGACCCCGAGAGCTTCGCACGGCACTTCGCGGCGGCCGACGGCACGCCGGCCCCGATCATCGAGGTCTCCGGGCGCACCTACCCGGTGGAGATCCGCTACCGCTCTCAGACCGATGACGAGGCGGGCGACGAGACCGGCCGCGAGGCGCAGGAGGTCGACGAGGTCTCGGCGATCGTCGCCGCCCTGCGCGAGCTCGACCGGGAGGCGCCGGGCGATGTGCTCGTCTTCCTCCCCGGTGAGGCCGAGATCCGCGACGCTGCCGACGCGGTGCGCGGCGCCTACGCGAACGACCGGTCGCCGACCGAGGTGCTCCCGCTCTACGGGCGGCTGTCGGCCGCCGAGCAGCACCGCGTGTTCGAGCGGAGCCGTGTGGCCGGGGTCAGGCGACGCGTTGTGCTCGCGACCAACGTCGCGGAGACGAGCCTCACGGTCCCCGGCATCCGTTACGTCATCGACACCGGCACCGCGCGCATCTCCCGCTACAGCGCCCGGTCGAAGGTACAGCGCCTCCCCATCGAGGCCATCTCGCAGGCCTCGGCCAACCAGCGCTCCGGACGAGCGGGCCGCACGAGCGACGGCATCGCCATCCGCCTCTACAGCGAGGAGGACTTCGAGCGCCGGCCCGAGTTCACGGAACCCGAGATCCTGCGCACCTCGCTCGCCTCGGTCATCCTCCAGATGCTGTCGCTCGGCTTCGGCGACATCACCGCCTTCCCGTTCCTCACTCCTCCGGACTCCCGCGGCGTCAAGGCGGCGTTCGACCTCCTCACCGAGCTCGGCGCCGTCGACATCGCGCGAGACGAGCCGCGGCTCACCCGCATCGGACGCGACATCGCCCGCATCCCGATCGACCCGCGTTTCGCCCGCATGCTCATCGAGGCGGGGCGCGCGGCATCCGGTTCCTCGGATGCGGTGGTCCGCGACGTCCTCGCGATCGTCGCCGGCATGTCGATCCAGGACGTCCGGGAGCGCCCATCGCAGGATGCGCCGCAGAGCCTGCGCGACGAGGCCGACCGCATGCACGCCCGGTTCGCCGACCCGACGAGCGACTTCCTCTCGATCCTCAACCTGTGGAACCACCTGCGCGAGCAGCAGCGCGAGCTCGGGTCGAGCGCCTTCCGACGTCTCTGCCGCGCCGAGCACCTGAACTACGTCCGTGTGCGGGAATGGTTCGACGTGCACCGCCAGCTCCGCACCCTCGTCCGCACGAAGGAGGCCCAGCCCGGCACCGGCGACCCGGACGCGATCCACCGGGCGCTCCTCTCGGGCCTGCTGTCGCAGATCGGCATCCTCGACGAGCGCAGCACCGCCGGACGCGGACAGAGCAAGACCCCGCCGAAGGACGCCAGGCGCCGTCAGGCGGAGTACCGGGGAGCCCGCGGCATCCGTTTCTCGATCTTCCCGGGCTCGGCGCTGCGCAAGAAGAGCCCGCAGGCCGTGATGGCCGCCGAGATCGTCGAGACGTCGCGCACCTACGCGCGCACGGTCGCCGCGATCGACCCCGCCTGGGCCGAGGCTCTCGCGGGTGATCTCGCGAAACGGCAGGTCACCGAGCCGCACTGGTCGAAGGATGCCGGAGCGGCCGTCGCGTACGAGAAGGTCACGCTGTTCGGCGTCGAGATCATCCCGAGGCGCCGCGTGCAGTTCGCCCGCATCGACCGCGCCGGGTCGCGCGAGCTGTTCCTGCGGCACGCTCTCGTCGAGGGCGAGTGGGACCCCGGCCGGATCGACAAGCGCGTCAGCGCGTTCTGGCGCAGCAACGCCGAGCTGCGCAAACGCCTCGAGAAGCTGGAGGAGCGCGAACGCCGACGCGACATCCTCGCGGGCGACGAGGCCGTCTTCCGGTTCTACGACGAACGCATCCCGGCCGACGTGTTCGACGTCCGATCGTTCGAGAAGTGGTGGCGCGAGGCACTGACCTCCACCCCGAAGCTCCTCGTGATGCGCGAGGGCGACCTCGTCGACGACGACAGCCGGGCTGACCGCAGCGAGTTCCCGACGCGATGGACCCAGGGCGATCAGGTGCTCGGTCTCGCCTACCGGTTCGAGCCGGGAGCGGCGGACGACGGCGTGAGCGTCGTGATCCCGCTGCCGCTGCTGGCGCAGATCGAGGATCGGGGCTTCGACTGGCAGGTGCCCGGGCTGCGCGCCGAGCTCGTCACCGGACTCCTGCGTGCGCTGCCGAAGGCGATCCGTCGTCACGTCGTCCCCGCCGCGGACTGGGCGGAGAAGTTCGGTGCCGAGCTCGCAGGCGAGGGGCCGGAGTCGCACGCCGGGCTCCCCCCGCGCGGACTCAAGGAGGCGCTGGCGAGGCTCATCCAGCCGCTCGCCAATCAGCTGGTGTCCGCCGCGGACTTCGAAGACGAGCGGGTGCCCGCGCACCTGCGGATGAACTTCCGCGCGGTCGACGAGCGCGGACGGGTCGTGGGATCCGACCGCGACCTGCGTGTGCTGCAGCAGACGCTGTCCGACCGCGCTCGCAGCAGCGTCGCCCGATCGATCGCCGCGCCGCCCCGTCGGCCCGGCCCGGGGTCGGGCCCGCAGCCCGCGGCCGCTCCCGCCTCGATCGAGCAGGACGGTCTCATCGCCTGGTCGTTCGGCGACCTCCCCGAGGTGCTCGACACGCGCGTGGCCGGAGGAGTCGTGCGCGGCTACCCGGCCATCGTCGACCGCGGCAAGTCCGTCGCGGTGCGCGTCGAGGCGACCGCCGACGCCGCGACCGCCGCGACCAGGGCCGGAGTGCGGCGACTCGTCCTGCTCGGCGTCCCCTCCCCCAGTTCGTACGTGCAGGAGCACCTGACCAGCGCCGAGAAGCTCGCTCTCGCCGCGTCGCCCTACCCCTCCGCGGCCGCGCTCATCGAGGACTGCCGCGCCGCCGTCGTGCAGCGACTCGTCGATGCAGCCACCGGCGCCGCGCACGGCGTCATCCGCACCGAGGCGGAATTCACGCGTGTGCGCGACCTCGTGTCGGCAGCGCTCGTCGACGAGCTCTTCGCGTGCGTATCGCTCGTCTCGCGCATCCTCACGAAGGCGCGGGAGGTCGAACGCGGCATCAAGTCGCAGAACTCGCTCGCGCTGCTCGGCCCGCTGAACGACATCCGCACCCAGCTCTCCGGGCTTCTGCACCCCGGGTTCGTGTCGGCCACGGGCGTCGACCGCCTCGCGCACTACCCCCGCTATCTCGACGGCATGCTCGACCGCCTGAAGACGCTCGGCAGCGAACCGGGCAAGGACCGCACGCGCATGAGCGAGTACGAGCGGATGGCGAAGGCGTTCGAGGATGCCGGCGGCACCATCCCTCCCGCACCGGACGCGCCGGCCGCGCTCGTCGAGACGCGCTGGCTGCTCGAGGAGTACCGCGTCAGCGTGTTCGCGCAGCGCCTCGGCACGGCCCAGCCCGTCTCGCCCCAGCGCATCATGAAGGCCCTCGCCGCCGGCCGTTGAGCGGGCGATGCCCGTGCGGGTCGTTGAGCGAGCGAAGAACCCCTTCCGGGTCGTTGAGCGAGGGGAGAACCCTTCCGGGTCGTTGAGCGAGCGAAGAACCCCTTCCGGGTCGTTGAGCGAGGGGAGAACCCTTCCGGGTCGTTGAGCGAGCGCAGCGAGACGAAACGCGTCATCCCTCCACGGAACGCTCCCTCCGCGCTCGCGCGCTCCACCCGCGGACGGCATCCAGGCCGCCCTCGACGAAGGCGAGCCGCTTGGCGTGGCTCCAGCCCTGGATGCGCTTCTCCCAGAGGAACGCGTCGTCGATGCGCGCGAAGTCCTCACTCCACACGACCTCGACAGGGAGTCGCCGTCGCGTATAGGCGCTGCCCCGGCCGTCGGCGTGCTCGGCCAGGCGACGCGCCAGGTCGAGCGTGCTCCCGACGTAGAGCGTGCCATCTGCGCATCTCAACATGTACACCGTCCCCATGCGCACGAACCATACGCGGGGATGCCGACATCGGCGCTGCACGACGGTCACCCCGTTTCGACTCGTCGCTGCGCTCCTCGCTCAACGACCCGCAGGGCCGGAAAGCGCCGGTCGTTGAGCGGGCGGGGCGAGACGAAACGCGGGGCGGGGCGACCGCATCCGCGTTAGCCTGGCTCCATGGCTCGCGCGATCGTCTACACAGAGTTCGGTTCCCCTGACGTCCTGCATGAGATCGAGGTCCCCGACCCGCTCCCCCTCGCGGGAGAGGTGGTCGTGCGCATCGAGGCGGCGGGTGTGAATCCCATCGACGCCAAGCTGCGCAGCGCGAAGCGGCCGTCGCCCCCGATCGTCGAGCCCCGCACGGTGGGCTTCGACGGCGCCGGCGTGGTCGAGAGCATCGGCGACGGCGTGCAGGGTCTCGTCGTGGGCGACCGCGTCGCCATCCGCGACACCAGGGGAACGTACTCCAGCCTCCTCGCCGTCCCCGCGGAGCATCTCGCACTCCTGCCCGACGGAGTCACCGCGGCGGAGGGCGCCGGCATCGGCATCCCCGCCGGCACGGCGTATCAGGCGCTCCGCTCGCTCGGCGTCTCCGACGGCGACGTGCTGCTCGTGCACGGCGGTTCCGGGTCGGTCGGCCAGGCGGTCGTGCAGTTCGCGGTCGCGTGGGGAGCGACGGTGATCGCGACAGCCAGCCCCGCGCGTCACGACCTGCTTCGCGAGCTCGGAGCGACGCCGGTCGCGTACGGCGACGGGCTGCTCGACCGCGTCCGCGAGGCCGCACCGCAGGGCGTCACGGTCGCCCTCGACTGCGCCGGCACCGACGAAGCGATCCAGACCTCTCTCGAACTGGTAACCGACCGCGACCGCATCGCGACGATCGTCCGGGGTCCCGACGCCGCGGACTTCGGCATCCGCGCCTTCTCGGGCGGCGCACCGGAACCGCTCACCGAACAGGAACTGGCGTGGCGTGCACAAGCCCTCGGGGCCACGATCGCCCTGCTGGACTCCGGCGACTTCACGATCGAGATCGACCGCGAACTGCCGCTCGCCGAGGCGGCACAGGCCCACGAGCTCGTGGAGTCCGGTGCCGCCTCCGGCAAGATCGTCCTGATCCCCTAGAGGTGGGAGGGCCCGGCGTCTGGCGGCGCGACGGCCCGCCCGATCGACAGCATGAGCCGGTTGGCCCAGTTGAAGAACGCCGCGCCGTGGATCACGTCGGCGATCTCGAGGTCGTCGAGACCCTCCGCCCGCAGTCGGGCGATCTCGTCGTCGCCGAACGCCGTCGGAGTGTCGGTGAGGGCGACGGATGCCGCGACGACGGCGTTCCACCGGGATCCGAGGTCGGCGCCCACACCCTCGTCCAGGAGCCGGTCCACGTCGTCCGGCCGCCGGCCGTGGTGGGCGGCGAATCGGGAATGCACCGAGGCGCAGAACACGCAGCCGTTGCGGCGGGACGCCGCGGTCGCCGCGAGTTCGCGCTCGGCACGGGGAAGGCCCTCGCGGGTGTTGTAGAAGATGTCCTTGTCGACGAGGGTTCGCGCCCTGAGCACCTCCGGGTCGCGGGCGAGCAGCCGGAAGTAGTCGCTCTGAGCGCGACTCGCGTCGACGAGGCCGTCGTAGTGCCGGTCGGTGAGCTCCTCTTCGGGCAGCGGAGGCAGATGCGGCGTCCAGCCGACCTCGGCGCGGGTGAAGGAGTCGGGATGCGGCGCGGGATCGTGCAGCACGGTGACGGCGGTCGTGACGGCGGTCTCGGGCGTCGCGGAGGAGGTCATGCGGCCGCCCCCGCCCTCGACAGGGCGCGCAGCCCCGTCACGACCCGCTGCTGGAAGGCGAGGAACGAGACCAGCTGCGAGAGGGTGACGACTCCGTCGGCCGTCCATCCCGCGTCGAGCAGCCTCTGGATGTCGTCGCCGGAGGCCTCCCGCGGTCGCAGCACGAGCAGGTGGGTGTGCGCGAGAGCCGCGGCGAGACGCTCCCCGAGCACCTCGACGACCGCTGCGTACGGCGTGTACCGGTCGCCGTCGGTGTTCTCGCTCTGCAGGCCCGCCTCGGCGTACGACCCGAAGGGACCGCCCGTCGCCGCCGATGCGGCCTCGGCGAGCACGACCGGCGCCCGGTCCGGGTCGATGGCCAGCGCCCGGTCGGCGTAGAAGGTGCCTGTGGGATCGGTGTCGCCCGCCAGTCGCGTCGCGAAAGCGGCGACGAGTTCGCGCTCGGCCTGCGAGGCGTGCTCGACGGAGACCGGCGCGAACAGCGCGTCGAAACTCGCCTGCAACTGCTCCTTCGTGACGGGACGACGTCGTCGCAGCTCATCCAGCGCGGGCGTCACCCCCACGATCCGATCGACGATGTCGTGCGTCATGCGTTCTCCCTGAGTGTGTCGGTGAGTGTGTCGGTGAAGGTGTCGGTTGGTGCGGGATGGAGGGCGTAGCCGAGCGCCGGCGCGACCTCCTGCGCGAACAGTTCGATCGAGCGGAGGACGTGCGGGTGCGGGGCGTCGACGGAGTGCACCTGGAACGCGATCTCGGTCGCCCGAGACAGCGTGGCATCAGCCGCGAGGGAGTCGGCCACCTCCTCCGGGGTCCCGAGGTGCGTGTCGAGCGCCGCGATCAGGTCGTCGAGGTCGTCGCCCTGGATCGTCTGCCCCTGGCGACGGAATCCCTCTGCGGCGCGGCGCAGACCGACCTCGGCGAATCGCAGGGCGTCCGCGCGGTCGTCGGCGACGAAGACGGTGCGCGAGGCGGTGATCCGCGGGGCGGCGCCCGACGGCAGGGCGTCGAGGTAGGCGTCGATGATGGGGCCCTGCAGCGCGGCGAGCGGCGCGTGCGGAGCGTCGGTCGGCCCCGGCTGAGTGCGCGACAGCAGCAGGCCGTGGCCGTGGATGCCGGCCCTGCGGCCGCCGGCGGCCGAGAAGGTCGCCTGCCAGATCCGGTCGCGCAGGTCTCCCGCATCCGGGTACAGCGTGTTGTCCGCGCCGATGTCGCGCCCGGAGAGTGCGTCGAGCAGCACGCCCAGCTTGCGATCGTAGGTCCGGGCCTTGTCGCGCACGTCCTCCCCGAACGGGACGAACGACGACGGGGTGCCCCCGCTGCCGAGCCCGAGGTCGAGGCGTCCGTCGGCGAGCAGGTCGGCGACCACCGCGTCCTCGGCGACGCGCACCGGGTCTTCGAGCGGCAGCGTGATCACCCCGGTGCCGAGGCGGATGCGGGTCGTGCGCGCCGCGAGATGCGCGAGGAACACGAGCGGCGACGGCAGCCCGCCCTCGGCCGCGCGGAAGTGATGCTGCGCGACCCAGGCTCGACCGATGCCGTGCAGCTCGGCATGCCGGATCTGCTCTGCGGCGAGCGCGAACCGCTCCTCCGGCGCGGCGTCGTCGAGCAGCCGGGTGAAGAAGGCGAGGGTGGGGGCCGTCATGCGGGCTGCTCCGTTCGTCCTGGCACTGCGGCGAGCAGTTCCCTGGTGTAGTCGTGCTGCGGGTCGTGGAAGAGCTCCTCCGTCGGCCCCTCTTCGACGATGCGGCCGCGGCGCATGACCGAGACCGTGTGGCTGATGCGCCGCACCACGGCGAGGTCGTGCGAGATGAAGAGATAGGTGAGACCGAGCTCGGCCTGCAACGAGGTGAGCAGTTCGAGGATGCGGGCCTGCACCGTGACGTCGAGCGCTGACACGGCTTCGTCGAGCACCACGATGTCGGGATCGATCGCGAGGGCACGCGCTATCGCCACGCGCTGGCGTTGCCCTCCGGAGAGCTCGCGCGGGGTTCGGCGCGCCACGTCGCTCGGCAGAGACACCCGGTCGATGAGGGCGAGTGCGCGATCGCGACGCTCTCCCCGCGACCCCACACGGAAGTTCTGCAAGGGCTCGGCGACGATGTCGACGATCTGCTGTCGGGGATCCAGCGACGCGAACGGGTTCTGGTAGACGAGCTGGATGCGGCGTCGGAGCGCGCGCAGGCGGGAGCCCGAGAGCCCCGTGACGTCGTCGCCGTCGATGTCGATCGTCCCGGCATCCGGCTGGTGGAACCGGGTGATGAGGCGGGCGGTCGTCGTCTTCCCCGAGCCGGACTCGCCGACGAGGGCATGGGTCGTGCCGCGGCGGACGCGGAATGAGACGTCGTCGACGGCGCGGAACCGCTCCCGTCCAGCGACCCGGAACTCCTTCACGAGCCCGGAGGCGGTGATGGCGAACGGGTTCTCGGCGGCCACCGCGGCGGCGTCACGGAGGAAGGGCGGCGCGTCGGGGCGCCGGAATCCGGTCGCGAACGCCGGGGCGTCGGCCAGCAGCTGCCTCGTGTATCCGTCGGTCGGCGCGGCGAGGACCTTCTCGCTGGCTCCCTGTTCGACGACGCGACCGTCCTTGAGCACCACCAGGCGCTGCGCGCGGTCTGCCGCCACACCCAGGTCGTGCGTGACGAGCAGGATGCTGGTGCCCTCCTCCCGACGCAGTTCGTCGAGCAGGTCGAGAACGCGGCGCTGCACCGTCGCGTCGAGGGCGCTGGTCGGCTCGTCGGCGATGAGCAGCCTCGGGCGCAGTGCGATCGCCGTGGCGATGAGCACGCGCTGCCGCATGCCGCCCGACAGCTCATGCGGGTACTGCCGCGCCCGCAGGTCGGGATCGTCGATGCCGACCCGGTCGAGCAGTTCGATCACGCGGGCTCTTCGCTGACGGGCGTCGCGGTGCCCGTGCAGCTTCAGCACCTCGGCGACCTGGGCGCCGATGGGGCGCACCGGATCGAGTGAGGTCACCGGGTCCTGCGGCACGAGTCCGATCTCGGGACCGCGGATGCCGCGCAGCGCGCGATCCGTCCATCCGGAGATGTCGAGGTCGCCCAGGCGCACGGTGCCGGTCTCGACGCGTCCGCCGGCGGGCAGCAGTCCGAGCAGGGCGTGCGCGGTCGTGGACTTGCCCGACCCCGATTCGCCGACGAGGGCGAGCGTCTCCCCCTCCGCGATCTCGAAGGAGACGCCGTGCACGACCTCGCGCCGACCGGCGCGGGTCTCGTACGAGACGTGGAGGTCTTCGACGGCGAGGACGGGCGCCCCGGGGGCTGCGGGAGACGAGGATGCCGCGGTCATGCCCTGTTCCTTCCGATGCGGTGCGAGATGCGGTTGGCGCTGAGCACCACCGCGACGACGACGAGACCGGGCAGCGCCGTCAGCCACCACGCCGTGCCGATGTAGTTGCGCCCCTCGGCGATGAGCAGCCCCCACTCCGGCGTGGGCGGCGGGGCGCCGTAGCCGAGGAACCCGAGTGTCGAGATCGCGAGGATCGCGGTTCCGAACTGCAGAGCGGCCAGCGCCACGATCGGGGTGAGCGAGTTCGGGAGCACGTGGCGACGCAGCACCGTGAAGAACGTGCCGCCGCTGCCGTAGGCCGCCTCGACGTATTCGGAGCGCCGCACCCTGGCCACCTCCGCGCGCATGAGCCTCGCGAACGCGGCGACGCTGCCGAGACCGACCGCGATCGCGGCGTTCACGGTGCCGAATCCGAGCAGGATGATGACCGACAGCGACAGCAGGAGGCCGGGGATCGCGAGCAGCACGTCGACGACCCGCATCAGGATGTCGTCGACGACACCGCCCACGGCGCCGGCGATCGCGCCGAGGAGCGTGCCGAGCGCGAGGCCGACGGTGACGGCGATGAGCGCCCCGGACAGCGAATGGACCGCGCCGTGCACGACCCGGCCGAACAGGTCGCGGCCGAGCGTGTCGGTGCCGAACCAGTGGGCGCCGCTCGGCGGCAGCAGCTTGTCCGCGGGGGTGCCGGCGAGCGGATCCCCCGGGGCGAACACGCCGGGTATGACGGCCCAGAGAACGGCCAGTGCCACGACGGCGACCGCGAGGAACAGTCCCCACGGCAGGCGGCGGATGCTCCTCCGGCGGGGTGCGGCGGCTGCGGGGGTCTGCGGCGGTTCCGGCGCTGTCTCGACGTCGGAGGCCGCAGCGATGGCGGTGACGGTCATGCGGAGGCTCCTGCCTTCGAGAGGGCGCGTTGCCGGGGGTCGATGACCGGGGTGACGAGATCGACCGCGAAGCTGATGAGCACGAAGCCGAGAGCCGACAGCAGCACCACCCCCTGCAGCACCGGGATGTCCTGGTTCGAGACCGCCTGCTCGGTGAGCCGGCCGATACCGGTGCGGCCGAACACGGTCTCGGTCACGACCGCACCGCCCACGAGCTCGCCGAACAGCACGCCGGCGATCGTCAGTGTGGGGAGCGCGGCGTTGCGAGCCACCGAACGGGTCAGCACCCAGGACGGCGGGGCGCCCTTGGCGCGGACGACCGTGATGAAGGGCTGCGCCTGCACCTGGTCGATCGCCCGCACGAGCACCTGCGCGAGGGGCGCCGAGATGGGCACGGCGAGCGTGAGCACCGGCAGAACCAGTCCGCTGACCGGGTCGGCGCCGACGATCGGCACCCAGCCGAGGCCGAACGAGAACACCTGGATGAGCAGGATGCCGAGCCAGAAGACCGGCACGGCCACGAACAGCCCGGGGACCTGCCGCAGGCCGGTGCGCAGCCAGCCGAAGGGCGCGAGCGACGACAGCCAGGCGACGAGCACCGCGATCACGAGGGCCACCACGAGTCCGAGCGAGGCCAGCAGCAGTGTCGAGGGGAGCGCGTCGGCGAGCATCGTGAGCACCGGGGTGCCGAACTGCGTCGAGAATCCGAAGTCCCCCGCGAGGAATCCGAGCCCGGCGTGCAGGTACTGCTCCCACCACGGCAGGTCGGCGCCGTAGGTCGCGCGGATGCTGTCGAGCTGATCGGGTGAGAGCCCCAGGCTCGGATCCGAGAACTTGATGAGGATGGCGTCGCCCGGCAGCAGCTGCAGCAGGAAGAAGGTGGCCGTGAAGGCCGCGATCAGCACGATCGCGGCCTGCCCGGCTCGTCGGAGGACGAAGGTCATCTCGTTCCGATCAGTGCTCGGCGAGCCAGACGCCCGAGAAGGTGGGGCGGCCGACCGACTCGAAGTCCACTCCGTGCACGTAGGTGGCCGCGCCGTAGACCTGCGGCTCCTCGAACAGCGGGATGACGTACGCCTGCTCGGCGATGTAGTCCTGCACGGCCTGCGACGCGGCGACGCGCTTCTCGGCATCCGGCTCGGAGGCGACCGCCTGCAGCAGCGCGTCGAGCTCGCTGTCGTTCGAGATGAGGGCGTCGCGGTTCTTCGTGAAGTACTGGCTCTTGATCACGTCGAGGTCGGCGCGTCCGACCATCGAGTGGTAGAACCCCGTCTTGAGCGGGTCGCGGGTGTCGGCGGCGTACGACCCGGCGTCCGCGGGCTTGACGGTCAGCTCGACGCCGACCTTCGCGAGCTGCTGCGCGACGAGCTCGAGCGTCTGCTTCGACAGCGGCTGCGGTCCGGCCTCGTACACCGTGATCGCCAGGCGCTGCCCGTCCTTCTCGCGGATCCCGTCGGAGCCGGGCTCCCACCCCGCCTCGTCGAGCAGCTTCTCGGCCTTGTCCGGGTCGTACTCGTAGTGCGCGGACTCGTCCTTGTACCCGAGGGCCTGCGACGACAGCACGGAGGTCGCGACCGGGTAGTTCTCGGTGAACAGGGTGTCGACGACCTCCTGCGCGTCGACCGCCGCCACGAGAGCCTGGCGTACCTTCAGATCAGCGAGCAGCGGATTCTGCGGGCGCAGCGAGATCGAGTTGTTCACACCGCGGGTCTGCGGCGCGTAGAGCGTGAAGCCGGCGCTCTCGACGCGGTCCTCGTCGAACGCCTGCACGTAGCGGACGTAGTCGGCCTGTCCGGCGAGCAGCGACCCGATGCGCACCGAGTCCTCGGGGGTCACGATGAGGTGCACGGCGTCGACGTACGGGCGTCCCTGGTTCTCGGCGCTCTCGGGCGCCCAGGCGTAGTCCTCGCGCGCCTCGAGGGTCAGCTCGGTGCCGAGCTTCTCGTCGGTGATCGTGAAGGGGCCGGCACCGATGATCTCCTCGGCGTTGCCCGCCCCGAAGTCCTCGATCGTGCCGTCGAGAGTCGCGGGCGACAGCAGCCCCGAGTTGATGGTCGACGTCGCCTGCAGGAAGCCCGGCGACGGCGCGGTGAAGCGGAACGTCACGGTCCGGTCGTCGACGACCTCGCTGGAGGCGTAGTTGTTGATGGCCTCGGACACGGTGAGCCCGCGGTCCGCGTCGCCGAGTCCGTAGGTGTCGAAGTTCTTCGCCACGGCGGCCGCATCCAGCGGGGTGCCGTCAGAGAACGTCACGTCGGGGCGGAGCGTGAAGGTGTACTCCGTCGCGTCGTCGTTCACGGTCCACTCGGATGCGATCCACGGCTCGATCTCGAGCGTCTCCGGGTTCTGCCAGGTGAGGCGCGCGGTGATGTTGTTGACGAGGCCGCCGTTGGGGTAGAAGCCGGCCTGCGGCGGATACAGGTTGGTGTATGTCTGGTGCTCGAGGTAGGTGAGCGTGCCTCCGGTGACGGGATCCCCCGTCTCGGAGGTCGCGCCGCTCGGCGCGGGCGACGAGGCGCACGCGGCGAGCCCTGCGGCGAGGACGAGCGGGAGCGCGACGGCGGCGATCCGGGTGAGACGGCGGTTCATGGGTGTCCTCCAGGAGGGATGCTGTGGTTTCGGGTGGGTGCGAGGTCGTTCGGGTGGGTGCGAGGTGTGGATCACGCTAGGGACTGCGGCGCCGGCGGGGCGACACGGATGTCACGGGCCGACGCGACCTGTCACGGAGCGTCATGTCTCGTCACGGGGCGCAATCCGGTGAGACGGTCGCGCAGCGTCGACGCCTCGACGCCGTCGCCGCGCCCGAGCAGTCCACGGCGGCGCAGCTCGGGGGCTGCCAGGCGCGTGAACGCCTGGAACTGCGCGGGTTGGAACGCCGAGAGCACGTTGAACCCGTCTGCGGCACCCGCGTCGCGCCAGGCCTCGAAGTGATCGGCGATCGTCGACGGGTCGCCGACTACGAAGGCCGCCGGCACGGCATGCGCTGCCACGAGATGACGCCAGCGGAGGATGCCGTCGCCGGCGCCGCCCGATCGACCGCCGACTCTCAGACCGGCGATCCGCGCGACCCGTTCGATCAGCGCCTCCCCCGCCGCTCCGAGTCGGTGCGCCTCGTCGGCGCTCACCGCGCTGTCGAACGCCGCAGCCCGCAGCGGGTCGTCGGCGTCGACGCCGAGAGCGTCGGCGAGGGCGTCGACCGAGCGGTTCGCGGGGAAGGCCGTTCGCCCGGCGTGGGCGTCGTCGGCGAGGGGCACGAGAGCCAGCAGCCGCTCCACGATGCGGTGCGCGTCGGCATCCGTGTCCGCGACGACGGGGAGCACGGGTGCGATGACCTTCAGAGTCTCCGGCTCGCGGCCGGACCGCTCGGCGATCTCGCGGAGCGCGCGACGGGTGGCGACCGCGTCGTCCCGCTGCGGAGCGGCGATCAGCGCGAGGTCGGCCTCGGTCGCGGCGAGCGCGCGCGACCGGGGGGAGGTCCCGGCGTGCACGATCGGGATGCGCCCCTGCGGCGGCCTGGCGACGTTCAGCGGTCCGGTCACCCGTCCCTGCCGCCCGTCCAGATCGGTCGCGCGCAGCCCGTCGGGGTCGATGAGGACGCCGCGCTCGGCATCCGCGATCCAGGCGTCTTCGCTCCACGAGTCCCAGAGGCCGCGCAGCGCGGTGACGAACTCCTCGGCGCGGTCGTAGCGGGACTCATTGTCGGCGTGCGCGTCGCGACCGTGGTTGCCCGCGGCTCGGGGCTCCGCCCCGGTGACGAGGTTGATGCCCGCTCGCCCGCCGGTGAGCACGTCGAGCGACGCGAGCGAGCGCGCGGTCGCGTACGGATCCGCGTACGTGGTGTTCACGGTCGCGATGAGGCCGATGCGCGAGGTGACGCCGGCCAGGAAGAGCACCGCGCTGACCGGGTCGATGCGCGCGAGCAGATAGGGGTCGCGGAACTCGAGGTCCGGCCCGGTCGCGAGCCAGTCGCCGAAGAAGAGGTAGTCGAGACGCGCGTCCTCGCCCTCCCGTGCGACGAGTCGCAGGATCTCGGCGTCCGTCTGCGGGGTCCGGTGGGCTCCGGGATAACGCCAGCCGGAGGGGTACGCGCCGAGCGTGCGCACCATGGCGCCGATGATGAGGGGTTCGGTCATGCCCCGAAAGTAGGAGCGCACCGCGCGCGCGGCCAAGGAGGAGGAAGCGCGACGACACGGGGCGCAACACGACGACACATCTCCGCGCGCGTCCCCACCCTCTACGCTGAGAACATGACTGGACTTCGTTGGGGAATCCTCGCGACCGGCGGCATCGCCTCCGCCTTCGCATCCGACCTGCGCACCGCCGGACTCGATCTCGTCGCCGTGGGCTCTCGTTCGCAGGAATCGGCGGATGCGTTCGCCTCCCGCTTCGACATCGCGCACGCACACCCGTCGTACGAGGCCCTCGTCGCCGATCCCGACATCGACATCGTCTATGTCTCGACGCCGCACCCGATGCACCACGAGAACGCGAAGCTCGCGCTCGAGGCGGGCAAGCACGTGCTCGTCGAGAAGGCGTTCACGCTCAACCGGCAGGAGGCCGAGGACCTGCAGCGTCTCGCGGCCGAGCGCGGGCTGCTCGTCATGG
This sequence comes from Microbacterium sp. LWO14-1.2, assembly GCF_038397715.1. Taxonomy (NCBI): domain Bacteria; kingdom Bacillati; phylum Actinomycetota; class Actinomycetes; order Micrococcales; family Microbacteriaceae; genus Microbacterium; species Microbacterium sp. LWO14-1.2. Next base: position 3,048,183 of record NZ_CP151633.1, on the reverse strand, counting down.
AGGCCATGTGGACCCGCTACCTGCCGCACATGGTGCGCATCCGCGAGATCATCGAGGCCGGCACGCTCGGTGAGATCCGCGCCGTCACCGCCGACCACACCCAGAAGCTCCCGACCGATCCCGCGCACCGTCTGAACGCGCTCGAGCTCGGCGGCGGCGCCCTGCTCGATCTGGGCATCTACCCGATCTCGTTCATCTGGGACGTGCTGGGCGCACCGACGACCGTCACCGCCGTCGGCCGCCTCGTCGAGACCGGCGCCGACTCCGAGGTCGCCACGATCATGACCCACGAGGGCGGCGCGATCTCGACGAGCCTGTCGTCGTCGCGTGCCGCGGGGCCGAACACGGCGAGCATCGTCGGCACCGACGCACGGATCGACATCGACGAGGTCTGGTACACCCCCACCACGTTCCGCGTGGTCCTTCCCGACGGCACCGTGGCCGAGGAGTACGCCTCCGACGTCGCGGGTCGCGGCATGGAGTACCAGGCGATGGCGGCCGAGCGCCTCGTACGCGAGGGCACCATCGAGGGCGACATCCTGCCCATCGCGGAGAGCGTCGCGATCATGGGCACGCTCGACGAGATCCGCGCGCAGATCGGGGTGCGCTACCCGAGGGAAGGGGCGACCAATGGCTGAGGCCACCGACGCCCGCGTGGCGGTCTACCTGGACTTCGACAACATCGTCATCTCCTGGTACGACCGCGTGCACGGGCGCAATGCGTACGGCAAGGACCGTCAGCGCATCTCGGAGAACCCCGACGATCCGGACGTCGCCGAGCGCCTCGCGCGCGCGATGATCGAGGTCGGCGCGATCATCGACTACGCCGCGTCGTTCGGAACCCTCGTGCTGACCCGCGCCTACGCCGACTGGTCGTCGCCGGTCAACGCCGAGTACCGCTCGCAGCTCGTCGCGCGCGCGGTCGACCTCGTGCAGCTGTTCCCCGCGGCCGCGTACGCGAAGAACGGCGCCGACATCCGGCTGGCCGTGGATGCCGTGGAGGACATGTTCCGACTCCCCGACCTGACCCACGTCGTGATCGTCGCGGGCGACAGCGACTACGTGCCGCTCGCGCAGCGGTGCAAGCGGCTGGGTCGCTACGTGATCGGCGTGGGAGTGGCCGGCTCGACGGCCAAGTCGCTCGCCGCCGCATGCGACGAGTTCGAAGCCTACGACTCGCTGCCGGGCGTCGTCCGCCCGTCGAAGGCCTCCGCCGCGCCCGAGCTGCCGGAGACGGTCTCGGAGCCGACGGTCGAGCCGGCGGCCAAGACGAAGTCCCGGCAGCCGACGAAGGCCGCGAAGCAGAAGGCGGCCGCAGCCCCGGCCAAGGTCGATGAGAAGGACGAGGCGACGGAGCTGCTGCAGCGCGCCCTGCGCCTCGGCCACGACAAGGCGGACGCCGACGAGTGGCTGCACAGCTCGGCCGTGAAGACGCACATGCGCCGCATGGACCCCTCGTTCAGCGAGAAGGCGCTCGGCTACCGCTCTTTCTCCGACTTCCTGAAGTCGCGCGGCGACATCGCCGAGCTGGAGGAGACGGGTCACGAGCGGCTCGTCCGCCTGCGCGAGCCGTGAGCGTCGACCACCATCCCGCCGCCTCGCTAGGCTGAGGGCGTGACCGCGCAGGACGCCTCGACCTCTCCGTACGAGCGGGCTCTGGGCGCCCGGGTCTCCGAGCTCCACCCGAAGACCGCCTGGTACTTCCGCACGATCCCGCCCGGGCACGTCGGCATCGGCACCGGGGTGTTCACGACCGCCGGGTCGCGGTTCCGGTGGCTGCGGCCGATGTTCCGGATCGCCGAAGCCCTCGGCGTCGCCTTCGCCGGGTGGGAGCGCGACGTGCCGTTCCGCATCGAGAACCGCACCGTCGACGGCCGCGCCCTCGCGATCCGGTGGTTCGAGCTGCCCGGTCGCACCTGGGTCATGCCGGATGCCGTGGAGCTGACCGCCGGCGGCGTCCTGCGCAACGAGATCGGTCCGCACCGCACGGTCGTGACCACCTTCGACATCGACGTGCGCGACGAGGCCGTCGTGCTGACGATCCGACGTGTCGGGCTGCGCCTCGGTCCCCTGCGCTTCTCCGTCCCGGGGTTCCTCAGCCCGCGCATCGGACTCGTGGAGCGCTGGGACGAGGAGCGCGAGCGCCACCACGTCTCGATGACCATCGACGCCCCGGTGCTGGGGCGCGTGTACGAGTACATCGGCTTCTTCGAGTACGCGATCGAGAGCGAGACCCCATGACGTCACCCGCCCCCTCCGCCACCGGCCGTGTCGTGATCGGCGGCTCCACCGGATTCATGGGTCGCCACCTCGTGCCGCGCTTCCAGGCGGCGGGCCGTGAGGTCGTGACCGTCTCACGGTCGGGGGCGGACCTCCGGTGGGACGATCAGGACGGGATCGATGCCGCCGTCGACGGTGCGACCCTGGTCATCGGCCTGGCCGGCAAGAGCGTGAACTGCCGGTACACCCCCGAGAACCGCGCGGCGATCTTCCGGTCGCGGCTCGACACGACGGCCGCCCTGTCGGGGGCGATCGCCCGAGCGGCTGAGCCGCCTGCGCTGTGGGTGAACTCCTCGACCGCCACGATCTACCGGCACGCGGAGGACCGCCCGATGACGGAGTCCACGGGCGAGATCGGCTCCGGCTTCTCGGTCGAGGTGGCGAAGGCCTGGGAGCGGGCGCTGTTCGCAGACGAGCTGCCGGGTACGCGGCGCGTCGCCCTGCGCAGCGCGATCGTGCTCGGGCACGGCGGGGTGCTCGGTCCACTGAAGAACCTCGCCCGCCTCGGCATGGGCGGCGCCCAGTGGGACGGACGGTGGCCGATCGGTCGCGCCCGACGCGCGGCCGGCACGGGGCACGAGTTCGGAGCGCGTCGCGGACGTCAGCGCTTCAGCTGGGTGCACGTGGACGACGTGGCCCGCATCATCGACTTCCTGGAGCAGACCGCGTCGCTCGACGGCCCGGTCAACGCCGCCGCCCCGAATCCCGTCGACAACACGACGTTCATGGCGACCGTCCGCCGGGTGCTGGGCGTGCCGTTCGGCCCGCCCATGCCGCGCTGGATGCTGGAGCTCGGCGCGATCGGCATCCGCACCGAGACGGAGCTCATCCTCAAGAGCAGGTGGGTGGTGCCCGAGAAGCTCGAGGCAGCGGGTTTCGCGTTCTCGTACCCGACCCTGGAACCGGCGATCAGGGAGTCGTTCGACGCCGCGGCAGGCCGCGCCTAGCCCGCAGCGGTCTCCGACCCCGATGCGTTCTCGCCGCTGTCGCGACGACGCTTCTCGATCTCGGCACGCAGCCGCCACTCCTCGATCTCGCGGTCGAGATCGGCGATCTGCTCCTCGGTGGACCGGGTGTCGACGGGGACAGCCGGCATCGGGTCGGCGCGCCGGGGCGCGGACGGCGTCGCGGCCGCCCGCATGCGCGGGATGCGCAGCCCCGCCTCCGAGTACTCACGACCGATCGCGAACCACAGCAGACTGCCGATGAGGGGCAGCAGGATCACGATGATGATCCACGCCATCTTCGGCAGGAACCGCACTTGCGAGTCCTCGCGCCGGATGATGTCGACCAGCGCACCGACCATCAGGGCGATGACGAGGAGCGAGAACAGGAACGGCATGTGTTCAGGGTAGACGACCGGGGCGCGCCGCGCGCGGGCTAGGTGTTCCTCCCCGGGACGTTGTGATCGTTTGATGTAGCGAAGACCTCCGGGACGATGTGGGTACCACCCTCACTTCGTTCACCGGAGGTCTTCGTGACTCACGCTAATGCTCCCTTGACGCCTGAAGGGCGTCGTCGTCTCGCGTCGTCGATTGTTGATCATGGTTGGTCGGTCCGCGTCGCCGCGCAACGGTTCCAATGCTCGCCCGCGACGGCGTCGCGGTGGTCGCGCCGTTATCGGGCCGGGTTGCCATTGACGGATCGCAGCTCACGGCCGGCTTCGTCACCGAACCGGGTGGCGCTGCGATTGGAGCGTCGCATCATCGCGCTGCGATTCACGAGACGATGGGGTCCGCACCGGATCGCTTGGCATCTGGGGGTTCCGCGCTCGACGGTCGGCCGGGTACTGACCCGCTATCGGATGCCGTTGCTGCAGCACCTGGATCAAGCCACCGGCCTGCCCGTTCGCAGACCGAAGGCGCTTCGTTACGAGATGAGCGTTCCGGGCGAGCTGGTTCACGTCGATATCAAGAAGCTCAGCAGGATCCCTGACGGTGGCGGCTGGCGTGCTTATGGCCGAGGGTCCCAGCAAGACCGCCGAGCCGGCGTCGTCCGTGATCGCGCTGCCCGTCGAGGCGCGTCACCGTCGCGCGGATACGTGTTCCTGCATCACGCGGTCGACGACCACAGCCGACTGGCCTACTCCGAACGGCTGGGCGACGAACGCGGCGACACAGCCGCCGCGTTCTGGAGTCGAGCCCGCAGCTTCTTCGCTGAACACGACATCACGGTCGCTGCGGTGATGACGGACAACGGCGCCTGCTATCGCTCACGAGCCTTCGCCACAGCACTCGGAGACGGCGTCAAGCATCGACGCACTCGACCGTTCCGCCCCCAATCGAACGGCAAGGTCGAACGCTTCAACCGCACCCTCGCCGCCGAATGGGCCTACGCCCGCCCCTACACATCCGAGACCGAACGCGAAGCCGCCTATCCCGAGTGGCTTCATCACTACAATCACCACCGACCCCACAGCGGAATCGGCGGACTCACACCCTCAGCCCGCGTTCACAACCTGCCGGAGACGAACAGCTAGGGCAGCACGTGCCCCGCGGCACGGAACAGCTCGTACCACTCGGCCCGCGTGAGCTCGACGTCGGCGCCGGCCGCGGCATCCCGCACGCGCTGCGGGGTCGTGGTGCCGAGCACCACCTGCATCTTGGCCGGGTGCCGGGTGATCCAGGCCGTCGCGATCGCGATGGGCTCGACACCGTACGCCGCCGCGAGGCGGTCGATCACGGCGTTGAGCTCGGCGTACTCGGGATCGCCCAGGAAGACCCCGGTGAAGAACCCGCCCTGGAACGGCGACCAGGCCTGGATCGTGATGCCGTTGATCCGGCAGTACTCGACGATGCCGCCGCCGTCGCGGACGACGCTCTGCTCCTCCCCCGCCATGTTCGCGGCGATGGGCTGGGCGATGATCGGCGCGTGCGTGATCGACAGCTGGAGCTGGTTCGCGACCAGCGGCTGCGAGACCGCGGTGCGCAGCAGGTCGATCTGCCGCGGGGTGTGGTTCGAGACGCCGAAGGCGCGCACCTTGCCCGACGACTCGAGCTCGTCGAAAGCCCTGGCGACCTCGTCGGGCTCGACGAGGGCATCGGGGCGGTGCAGCAGCAGCACATCGATGCGGTCGGTGCCCAGAGCCGCGAGCGATCCGTCCACCTGCTGCACGATGTGCTCGTACGAGAAGTCGAACATGCCCTGCTTCGGCACGATGCCGCACTTCGTCTGCAGGACGATCTCGTCGCGCTCCGACGAACTCAAACCGAGGGCCGAGGCGAAGCGCTCCTCGCAGAAGTGCATGCTCCCGCCGTAGATGTCGGCGTGGTCGAAGAAGTCGATGCCCGAGCCGCGCGCGGCGTCGTACAGCTCCCGGATCTGCGCGTCGCTCTTGTCGTTGATGCGCATCATCCCGGCGACGACGGCGGGGGCGGTGGACTGTCCGAGGGGTACGGTCTTCATGCGTCAACGCTAGCGCGGCGGGGCGCGCCGCGCACGGGCGCGCAGTCGACCGGTCAGTCGGCGGGCGCAGACGGTGTCAGACGCGCGGGCGAGACGTCGAGCGCGCCGGCGATCGCCGCGAGCTCGGCGACGGTGAGGTCGCGCCGGCCCGCCAGCGACGCCGCGACCACCCGCTGATCGAGCCCCGCGCGGTCCGCGAGCCAGACCGCGTCACGCCCCCTTCTCCCCAGCTCCGAGAGGACGGCGGACGCCACCAGACGTCGAACTTCTGTCGTCACCCGTCGACAGTACCGCCGCATATGGGGCGTCCACAACGCTCGACGCACCGATATGACGGCATCCTGGCGTCAGGCCGGTGCTATCGTGACTCGCGTGAAGACACCGGCCGAGTCGTTCAATGCCGCCGTCGGGCGCCAGCTCCGCGCCGAGATCGCGGCCGCGGGAAGCAGCATCGCCGCGATGGCGCGGGAGATCGGGTTCGCGCGCAGCGCGCTCGACAACTACGTCACGGGCAAGCGCGCCATCCCCGTCCCCGTCGTGTACGCGGTCGGCGCGGCGCTCGGAGTCGCACCCCACGTCATCCTGTCCCGCGCAGAGGAACGGCTCGGCGCAGAGGGCGACCGTCATGCTCCCGTGATCCCGTTCCCCTCGCGCCCCGATGTCCCCGGCCGCCGGCAGAATGACGCAGAGGTCGCGTTCGACTCGCCCCTCCCCCACGACGCCGACACCGACGACCTGTACGACTGACCCCCACGACGAGAGGAGCCCCGTGGACCAGCTCCTGCGACTCGTCGAGACTCACGGCCTGCGCCTCATCGAGCACCCGGGGCGCTCCTGCGGCGGGTACGAGCCGCGTTCGGCCACCATCCGGATCGCCCCGGGCATGAGCGCGCGCACGACGCGCAGCGTCATCGCTCACGAGCTCGGCCACGCCGTCCTCGGTCACGAGTACACGCCGGATCCCACCGAGCGCGACCGGCAGGAACGGAGCGCCGACGAATGGGCGGCGCGCCTGCTCATCACCCCGACCGCCTACGCCGAGGCCGAAGCCGCCCGCGACGGGCACGCCGCGAGCATCGCGTTCGACCTCGGAGTCACCGTCGACCTCGTTCTCGCGTATCGCCGCCTGCTCCGCCGGGTCGGCGACGTCACCTACGTCGAACCGCGCCTCGGGCGCGGGCAGTGGACGCATCGCGCCGTCTCCGCGTGACGGAGGGACCCCTCGTCGCTGATTGAATGGCGGCATGACGTTCACCACCTCACCCGCACCCGTCACGCTCACCGGCCGCCTCGTCGAGCTGCGTCCGCTCGAGCGATCGCACCACGACGGGCTCCTCGACGCGCTGACCGAAGGCGACCTCTGGAAGCGCGCGTGGTACACGTCCATCCCCTCGCCCGAGGGTCTCTCCGCCGAGATCGACCGCCGTCTCGGTCTGCTCGAGACCGGCGAGATGATCCCGTTCACCGCGTTCGACGCCGCGGGCAGGACACTCGGACTCACGTCCTTCTACGACATCGTCGCCGACGTGCCGCGACTGCACATCGGGTACACGTGGAACCGGCCGTCCGCCCATGGCACGGGCACGAACGCCGAATCCAAGCTGCTCCTGCTCCGCCACGCCTTCGAGGACCTGGGGGTGTTCCGCGTCGGCCTCACCACGCAGTGGGTGAACTTCCAGTCCCGCGCGGCGATCGAGCGCCTCGGCGCGAAGCAGGACGGCGTGATGCGTGCGATGAGCCGCTACCGCAACGGGGCGCTGCGGGACAGCGTCGAGTACTCGATCATCGAGCCGGAGTGGCCGGCCGTGCGGGCGAACCTGGAGGCGAGACTCGCCGCCAGGGTCTGATCACTCGGTCGCGTTGCCCGACCAGTTGTCGTCGCGACGCGTCGCGGATCCCCGCTGACGCATCACGAACGCGAGCGACAGGCAGATGATGAGGATGCCGGCTGCGAAGACGACCCCCTGGAACTCCGGGAGCACCTGCGCGAGGCCCAGGAGCCAGATCCCTCCGAGGAAGAGGACCAGGAAGAAGATGAAGCTGAGGATCACGGGGTCTCCTGTCGTTGCGGCCGTCATCCAGGATACCGTCGCGCGCGCACTCCGCCCGCCGCATCCCGATCGACACCGTTCCTAGCGCACGTCGGGAGGCTTCGGAACCCCCTTGGCCGAGCACCGGGCGAGTGGTTTCGTGCAGGCCATGAGCACACACACCACGGCCATCGCCATCTCCTGCACGCTGAAGCCGTCGCCGTCGGAGTCGAGCTCCGACCTGCTCGCGTCGCAGATCCTCGCGGCCCTCTCCGAGCACGGCGTCGACGGCCAGCTCGTCCGAGCCGTCGACCACACCCTGAGCCCGGGCGTCGAGGCCGACATGGGCGGCGACGACGAATGGCCCGAGCTCCGCCGCAAGGTGCTCGACGCCGACATCCTCGTCTTCGTGACGCCGACGTGGATGGGTCAGCACTCGAGCGTCGCGCAACGGGTGCTCGAGCGCCTCGACGCCGAGCTCAGCGAGACGGATGACGAGGGCCGGCCGATCCTGTTCGACAAGGTCGCGATCGCCGGCATCGTCGGCAACGAGGACGGCGCACATCACATCGCCGCCATCCTGTTCCAGGGTCTCAACGACGTCGGCTACACGATCGCCGCGCAGGGGTCGGTCTATTGGAACGGCGAGGCCATGCAGGGGGTGGACTACAAGGACCTGTCCGAGACGCCGGAGAAGGTCGCGTCGGCCACGGCGACCGCAGCCCGCAACGCCGCGCACCTGGCGTCGGCGCTGAAGGCGCAGGGCTTCCCGGCCGAATAGGCGTCAGGCGGGGGTGGCCTCCGCGGCCTCGATGCGGCCCCAGTCGTCGATCACGAGCTCGCCCGAGGCGTTGAGCGCATGCATGACCTCTTCGACGCGGCGCTTCTCGATGTGCTGCGGCTCGGAGGCCGAGAAGAGGAACTGCAGCGGGATGGCGGGATGGATCCACACCGTCACCCGCCCGGGGTCTCCGCCCTCGGCGGGGCGCCACGTCATCATGAAGCTCTCCTGGCGCCGCAGTTTCGTCCCGACGATGACCTTCAGGACCGCGAGCGTCTCATCGTCGATGCGGATCGGCTCGGAGGTGCCGTCATATCGCAGTCTTCCCATGAGTGAACCGTACCCCGGTGGGGCACCGTCCGCGTACTCTCATGCCACCGAGTGCGGCGGAACCCCGCGGTCTCGCGGCGGCGCGGGGAGAAGTCTCGTGGCGGCGCGGGGAGAAGCGGATGAAGTGCGTCTGCCATGATCCTCCCCTCGGGAGCCCGTGTACACCCCCTGTGCGGCGGCACGGCGTCGTGCGAGCGTGGAACGTCCGACATCGAGGAGGCAACACCGATGGGACGATTCACGTACGACGGCGGACCGAAGGTCGAGATCGAGGACCGTGCGCTCACGCACCTGCAGCTGGTGATGACGGCGAAGCTGCGTCGCGGTGAGGCGTTCCCGTTCAGCTGGCGCGAGGACGCGAGCGTGGGCGGTGGTCGCACCACGGTCTGGGTGCACCCGGCGAGCTCACTCGTCTTCAAGTTCTTCGGGAGCCGCGCCCCCGACCTCAACCGGCACTGGATGCAGGACCTCGCCGTGACGGCAGCGCAGCCCGCCGGCCTGTACCTCACGCCAGAGCCCCTGCGCGGGGATCCGACATGGGGCAACGAGGAGAACCCGTTGCTGGTCTGACCGCAGTAGCGTTGAGCCATGAGCGCTCCCGTCGATCCGACAGTCACGTCCGCCTGGTCCGAGCTCCGCGCGCTGCGCGAGTCCTTCTCGCCCGATCTCCGCGGCTGGTTCGCGGAGGATCCGGCCCGCGCAGATCGATTCTCCTTCCCGCTCGCGGGCCTGCACGTCGACCTGTCGAAGAACCTCATCACCGACGACGTGCTGGCGGGTCTGCTGCGGCTCGCCGAGGAGACCGGCGTCGCCGACCGGTACGCCGCGATGCTCTCCGGAGCGCACCTCAACACGTCCGAGGATCGCTCCGTGCTGCACACCGCGCTCCGGCGGCCGTCCGGAGCCCAGCCGGCGCTGATCGTCGACGGGCAGGACGTCGACGCCGATGTGCAGTCGGTGCTGGACTCGCTATCGGCCTTCGCCACGCGCGTGCGCGCGGGCGAGTGGCTCGGCGTCACGGGGAAGAGAGTCACCCACGTCGTCAACATCGGCATCGGCGGGTCGGATCTCGGCCCGGTCATGGTCTACGAGGCCCTGAAGCCGTACGCCGACGCCGGCATCGAGGCGCGGTTCGTCTCGAACATCGACCCGACTGACCTGGCGCAGAAGACCGCCGACCTCGACCCGGAGACGACGCTGTTCATCGTGGCGTCGAAGACGTTCACGACGCTCGAGACACTCACCAACGCACGCCTGGCGCGCCAGTGGCTGTGGAGCGGGCTCGCGGCATCCGGTGCCATCGCCGATTCCGACGACGCGCGCACCGACGCCGTCGCTCACCACTTCGTGGCCGTGTCGACAGCGCTCGACAAGGTCGCCGACTTCGGCATCGACCCGGTCAACGCGTTCGGATTCTGGGATTGGGTGGGCGGCCGCTACTCCGTCGACTCCGCCATCGGCCTCTCCCTCGCCGTCGTGCTCGGCCCCGAGGTGTTCCGCGACCTGCTTTCCGGCTTCCACGCGGTCGACGAGCACGTGCGCACGACCCCGCTCGACCGCAACGTGCCGGTGCTGATGGGGCTCCTCAACGTCTGGTACAACAACTTCCACGGCGCGCAGTCGCACGCGGTGCTCCCCTACGCGCAGCAGCTGAACCGGTTCCCCGCGTACCTCCAGCAGCTGACGATGGAGTCGAACGGCAAGTCCGTGCGCTGGGACGGGTCCCCGGTCACCACCGACACAGGCGAGGTCTTCTGGGGCGAGCCGGGCACGAACGGGCAGCACGCGTTCTACCAGCTCATCCACCAGGGCACCCGGCTCATCCCCGCCGACTTCATCGCGTTCGTGAACCCCGCGTATCCGCTGAGCGACGGTGCACAGGACGTGCACGAGCTGTTCCTGGCGAACTTCCTCGCGCAGACCAAGGCCCTCGCGTTCGGCAAGACGGCCGCCGAGGTCGAGGCGGAAGGGACGACGGGCGCGCTCGTCGCGGCGCGGACCTTCGCGGGCAACCGCCCCACGACGTCGATCTTCGCGCCGGCGCTCACGCCGCAGGTGCTGGGACAGCTCATCGCGCTGTACGAGCACATCACCTTCACGCAGGGCACGATCTGGGGCATCAACTCCTTCGACCAGTGGGGCGTCGAGCTCGGCAAGCAACTGGCGATGCAGATCGCCCCCGCCATCGGCGGAGACGAGGATGCCGTGGCCGCACAGGACCCGTCGACGAAGGCGCTCCTGGAGTACTACCGCACGCACCGGAGCTAGGACGCGGCCCCGTCAGGGGCGCCGTCGCACGAGGAACGGCCCCCGGACGGTCGCCGCGTCGACGACGCGCCCGTTCTGGACGACGTGGACGAGTCCGGCGGCGGCGAGTCGGCGGGCGGCGCGGCGAGCGGGCTCTCGCAGTGCGTGCCCCGCGTCTCCGCCGACGGAGTGCGCGGCGTCGGACGGATCGATCGCGGCCTTCGCCGCTCGCCGGTCGAGCAGGCGGAGGATCGCCTCCTCCAACTCGCGGTCCTGCGGCGTGACCTTGCGCGACCGGCACGCGGCAGAGCAGTACCTGACCTCGTCCCAGACGTCGGCCCACGCCGCCCGCCACCGCATCTCGCGACCGCAGGACGCGCAGATCTTCGTCTGATCCTGTTCGCGCACGCTGCTCAGCGTACGCGCGCGGTCGGTTGCCGGCATCCCGACGTACGCTTGTGCCATGCATGACGTGGTCGTGATCGGGGCGGGACTCGCGGGACTGCGCTGCGCGGGGCTGCTCGCCGAACGAGGGCTCGACGTGGTCGTGATCGAGGCGGGCGACGCCGTCGGCGGACGCCAGCGCACCGACCTCGTCGACGGCTTCCGACTGGATCGCGGATTCCAGGTGCTCAATCCGGCATACCCGGCGCTTCGACGAAGCGTCGACCTGGACGCGCTGGCGATGGGCAGCTTCCCCGTCGGCGTGCGGGTGCGTACCGACGACGGGATCGCGGAGCTGCGGCATCCGGTGCGGCATCCGCTCTCGATCCCGGCCACGCTACGCAGCGGCCTGGTGAGCGGGTCGGATGCTGTCGCGCTGGCGCGCTGGGCGGCACCCGCGCTCGTGCTCCCTCTCTCGCGCCTCGCGGACGGCGACGTCTCCCTCAGCGACGGCTGGGATGCCGCGGGACTGCGCGGCCCTCTGCGCACCGCCGTGCTCGAACCGTTCCTCGCCGGCGTGCTGGCGGAGGATCGCGGTGCGACGTCGAACGCGTTCGCCCAGCTGCTCGTGCGGTACTTCGCTCTCGGCCGACCCGGACTCCCCGCGCAGGGCATCGCCGCGGTGCCCGCCCAGCTCGCCGCACGAGCGGGATCCGCCGGCGCCGAGATCCGCCTCCTCTCCCGCGCGGAGCGGATCTCGACGTCCGACGAGGGTGTCGAGGTCGGCGTCGCGGGCCACGACGCCGTGCGCGCAGCCCGCATCGTCATCGCTGTCGGGGCGGATGCCCTGGCCGACCTCACCGATCTGCGCCGCCCGGCGACGAACGGCCTGCAGACGTGGTGGTTCGCGGTGGACGAGCCGCCGACCCGCTCCGCGCTGCTCACGGTCGACGGTCGTCGGCGAGGTTCCGTCGTGAACACCGTCGTGATGTCGCACACGGTGCCGTCGTACGCACCGGTCGGGCAGCACCTCGTCGCAGCCACGTGCCTGCTGCCCCGCGACGGCGACGCCCCGGTCGAGGGCGAGGTGCGCCGTCACCTCGGAGAGATCTGGGGTGCCGACGTGAGCGACTGGGCCCTGCTGCGGCGCGACGACATCGCCGACGCCCTCCCTGCCCAGCCCGCGCCGTTGCGCCCTGCTCGCGCGCCGCGGCACGCGGAGCGGGTCTATCTCGCCGGCGACCACCGCGACACGGCCTCGATCCAGGGCGCCCTCGCCTCCGGCGAGCGCGTTGCAGGCGCCGTCCTCGCTGACACGGCGTCGTAGGGCACCCACGGCCAGCCCGGCCACTCTCGCCCCGGATTCCGCACAGGGGTTGCATCCTGCGATCGAAAGGACTAAAACATAGACCATTAGCCCATTGCTCAGAGGATGATACGCATGGATGCTTCGACAACGACGTCGCACGGCTCAGCGCAGACACCGGATCGCACCCTTCGAGGAAACCTCGGAGCGGTCTCCGTCACGTTCATGGTGATCGCGGCCGCCGCGCCGCTCACGGTGGTCGGCGGCCTGGTCCCCATCGGCTACCTGGTCGGGAACGGGATCGGATTCCCGGTGATGTTCCTCGTGGCCACGGTCATCCTGCTGCTCTTCTCCGTCGGCCTCACCGCGATGAGCCGGTACCTCCCCCGTGCAGGCTCCTTCTTCGTCTTCACCACTCACGGACTCGGCCGCACCCCGGGGCTCGCCACCGCCTATCTGGCCCTCGTCTGCTACACGACAGTGCAGATCGCGGTGTTCTCCTACCTCGGCGCCACGATCAGCTCGAGCGTCGTCCTCCTCGGCGGGCCGGATATCCCCTGGTGGCTGCTCACACTGATCACCGTGGCGATCGTGGGCGCCCTCGGCTACCGCCGGATCGAACTGAGCTCACGCGTGCTCGTCGTCGTCCTGATCGCCGAGATCGGCATCGTCGTCCTGCTGGGGATCGTCATCCTGGTCACCGGCGGTGCGGACGGCGTGACCTACAGATCCTTCCTGCTCGAGAACGTGCTCTCGGGAGCCCCCGCCCTCGGTCTCATGTTCGCGATCGCGAGCTTCATCGGCTTCGAATCCACCGTCGTCTACCGCGACGAGGTGCGGATGCCGGAGCGCACCATCCCGCGGGCGACCTACGCCTCGGCGATCGTCATCGGGGTGTTCTACGCCTTCGCCGCCTGGGCGGTCGTCGTCGGCGTCGGCGAGGGAGCCATCATCGACGAGGCAGCCGCCGACCCCACGACCCTGATCGCGAGGGTCACCGAGCAGTACCTCGGCCCGGTCGGTGCCATCGCCGTCGCCGTCCTGTTCCTCGGGAGCATGTTCGCCGCCGTGCTGTCGCTGCACAACGTGCTGACCCGATATCACCATGCGATGGCCAACGCCAGGGCGCTGCCCCACGCCGTCGGCGCCGTCCACGCCCGCCACGGATCACCGCACGTGGCCTCGATCGTGCAGGTGTCGACGACCGGGATCGCGGTCGCCGTGCTCGCCCTCCTCGGGTTCGCACCCGAGAACATCTTCGCCTGGTTCGCCGGTATCGGAACTCTCGCGATCGTCATCCTCATGGCCGTCACCTGCCTCGCCGTCATCGTGTACTTCGCGAGGACCCGCCGACTGCGCAGCCCCTGGCACACCGTGATCGCTCCCGCGCTGGGCCTGATCGGGCTCACGGTCTCGGCCGCACTCATCGCGATGAACTTCCCCCTGCTGGTGAGCGACGTCGACGCCGAGGGCAACCCCGCGTGGGGCCCCGTCAGCATCACGCTGGTCGCCGTCGTCGTGCTCGCCCCGGTCATCGGGCTCGTGCAGGCCGCGGTCATGCGCGCGACGAGACCAGACGCCTACGCCCGGATCATGCAGCGCTTCGATGAGAACGCCTGATCTCCACTCCCCGCTCCGCGCACGAAGGATGGACACCATCAGCACACCCGCCCCACCCCGTCCCCTCATCGGCGTCTCCGGCCGCCGCCTTCGCGGCGCCGCGATCGGCGCCCCGTTCGGATTCGCCGATGCGCCGCTGGAGGCCTATCTCAGCGAGTACGCGACCTCGGTCATCCGTGCCGGGGGCCTGCCCGTGCACCTTCCGATGGATGCCGCACCCACCGAGCTCGTCGAGCGACTGGACGGGCTCGTGATCGTCGGAGGCGACGACGTCGACCCCCGCCGCTACGGCCGCACCCCGGGTCCGTTCACCATGGCCGTCGACCCTCAGCGGGATGACTTCGAGACCGCGCTGATCGAGGCGGCGATCGACGGCGCGGTCCCCCTCCTCGGGGTCTGCCGAGGCGCCCAGCTCCTCAACGTCGTGTGCGGCGGCACGCTCCACCCGCACCTGGCGCACGGCGAGGGCGAGTCCCACGGGTCGTACGCGTACCCCCGCGCCCACCGTGTGCACGACGTCCGCACCGCACCCGACAGCATCGTACGGACGGTCTACGGCGAGACCACACGGGTCAACTCGTTCCATCACCAGGCGGTCGATGCGCCGGGGCGCGGAGTGATCGTGACGGGGTGGGCCCCCGACGGGATCGTCGAGGCCATCGAGCTCGAGGGACTGCCCATCGTCGGCGTGCAATGGCACCCCGAGGTCTTCCACACCGATCCCCTCTTCCGCTGGGTGGTCGATCAGGCCGCCGCCCGCGCGTCGCTCCCGACGCCCGCAACTCGGATCGTCGCCTAGACACCGCCGGACGACACCACCTCACGACGACACCACGTCACGACATCACCTCGCGACATCACTCACAGGGAGAAGCAGATGCGACACGCAGACAAGAACGCGTTCATCACCGGAGCAGGATCCGGCATCGGACGGGAGACGGCCCTCCGCCTCGCGAGCGAGGGCGCACGCGTCCTCGTCACCGACGTCTCCGCCGAAGGAGCGGCCGAGACCGTGCGGCTGATCGAAGCGACCGGCGGCACCGCCGTCGCGGCATCCGTCGACGTGCGATCGCGCGACCAGATCCGCGCGGCCGTCGACCTGGCACGCGAGCAGTGGGGCGCCCTCCACCTCTTGATCAACAACGCAGGGGTGGTGACGGAGCACTCGTTCGCGACCCTCACCGAAGACGCGTGGGACTTCGTCTTCGACATCAACCTCAAGGGCCAGTTCCTCGTCGCGCAGGAGGTCGCGCCGCTCATCGCCGACTCCGGCGGCGGGGCGATCGTCAACCTCTCGACGGTCGAGGCGCTCGTCGTCGTCACGAGCACGGGTACCGCACAACCCCACTACAACGCGAGCAAGGCCGGAGTGCCGATGCTCACCAAAGCCCTCGCCGTCGAGCTCGCCGCGAAGAACATCCGCGTCAACTGCGTCGCCCCCGGTCCCATCGCCACCGACTTCTTCGACTACGAGGCCGTCACCAGCGAGGAGGGCCTCGAATTCATGAAGCAGCGGCTGCTCGTCCCCCGCGTCGGACTCCCGTCCGACATCGCATCAGCCGTATCGTGGCTGCTCAGCGACGAGGCGTCATGGATCGACGGCATCCATCTGCCCGTAGACGGAGGGTGGCTGACACGATGATCGATGATGTGCGCCTGGCGCCGGACGAACTGGAGGCCGCCGGCATCCGCACCGTGATCGTCGCGACCCCCGACCTGCAGGGCAGGCTCGTCGGACGCCGCATTCCGGTCGAGGGCTTCGGCCGCGTCGTCGAGAACGGTGTCGACATCTGCACGTGCGCATGGTCGTGGGACATCGAGCAGGGACTCGAGCTCATCGACGCCAACCGGTTCGCCCTGTGCGGGATGCACAACGGCGTGCCAGACGTCACCCTGATCCCCGACCTCGACACGCTCCGTCCCGCCGCATGGCTGGAGGGCGTGGCCATCTGCCTCGCCGACCCGGTCGACGTGCGTTCGCACGAGCCGCAGGCGATCTCACCCCGCGTGCTCCTGAAGCAGGAGCTGGCGCGTCTCCGCGAGAGAGGGCTCACCCCGCTCGCGGGCACCGAGCTCGAGTTCTACCTGTTCCGCAACGATCCGAGGGAGCTCCGCCGCTCCGGGTTCCGCGACCTCGACCCGACGACGCTCACACCGTCGGACTTCATGATCCACGAGGGCAACCTCTACGAGCCGTTCTTCCAGAAGCTCCGCTCCGACCTTCGCGCGAGCGGCATCCTCGTCGAGACGGCGCAGAGCGAATGGGGGCTCGGCCAGTGGGAGATGACCTTCGAGTACGGCGACCCGCTCGAGATGGCCGACCGGCACGCGCTCTACAAGCTGGCCGTCCGCGACACCGCGGCGCGTGCGGGCATGTCGGCCACGTTCATGGCCCGGCCGCTCAACGACCAGCCGGGATCCTCGTGTCACGTGCACCTCTCGTTCGTCGACGCCCAGGGTACGGCCGTGTTCTGGGACGAGGCCGCGCCCGACCACCTGAGCCCGCGGATGCGATCCGCGATCGCGGGCGCGCTGGAGCACGCCCCTGCACTGATGGCCTGGTACGCGCCGACCGTCAACGCCTATCGGCGCAGCAACTCCTCCGACGTGGCAGGCAGCGGGCGCACCTGGGGCTTCGACAACCGCACGACGACCGTCCGGGTCGTCGGCCACTCCCCCCGTGCGCTCCGGTTCGAGTTCCGGCTGCCCGGCGCCGACACCAACCCGTATCTCACCCTGACCGGGCTGCTGGCGTCGGCGCGCGACGGCATGGATCAGGATGCCGTCCTCGCAGCCCCCGTGACCGGCAGCGCGTACGACCTCCCCGGCGACGGCGCCATGCCGGGCGATCCGCACCAGGCGAGCCGCCTGTTCGGCGAGAGCGCGCTCGTGCGGGAGCTGCTCGATCCGTCGATCATCGCTCACCAGCAGATCCTGCTCGAACACGAGTGGGCAACCTTCATGTCGCGGGTCACCGACTGGGACCTGCAGCGCTACTTCGATCGGATCTGAGATGACCTACCCCGCTCTGCGGACCTGGATCGGCGGCGTCGCCGAGGAGAGCTCCGAGACCGACGGCACCTGGCTGCACGACCCGAACACGGGAGAAGCGCTCGCCGCCTCCGCGTCGAGCTCCCTCGACCAGGTGGACCGCGCCGTGGCCGCCGCGCACGGCGCGCATGACGACGGACGCTGGCGGGGCCTCGCACCCGAGCGGCGAGCGGACAGACTGATCGCGCTCGCCGACTGGCTCGACGGACGCGCGGAGGAGGTCGCACGCCTCGACGCCCTCAACAGCGGGGTGCCGATCTCGGTCACGCGTCTGTTCGGCGGCGCGAACGGAGCCACGCTCCGGGATGCCGCGCGTCGGGCTGTCGCGATCGGCGACGTGCGCGACCTCCCCTCGGATCAGGGCGGAGTGCGCCTGCACCGCGTACCGTGGGGTCCGACCGCGCTCATCCTGCCGTGGAACGCGCCGTCGGCGATGGCCGTCAAGAAGACCGCGTTCGCGCTCGCGGCAGGGGCGACCGTGGTGCTCAAGCCGTCGTCGTTCTCCCCGTGGAGCGCTCAGCTGCTGCTGGAGGGCGCACGTGCCGTCGGCATCCCCGAGGGGGTGGTGGGTCTGGTCCAGGGCGGCGGAGCAGTGGGCCGCGCCCTCGTGGCGGACGAGCGCATCGCGGCCATCTCGATGACCGGATCCACGCCGACCGGGCGCGCGATCGCCGCGACCGCCGCCCCGCGCTTCGCTCGGCTGCAACTGGAACTGGGCTCGAACAACCCGGCGGTCGTACGCGCCGATGCCGACCTCGCGAAGACCGCGACGGCGCTCGCCGACGGCGTGCTGAAGCTGTCGGGCCAGTGGTGCGAGGCACCCCGGCGCGTGCTCGTCGACCGGGCGCGGCGGGAGGAGCTCGCGCGTCTGCTGATCGCCGAGTTCCGTCGCCGGACGATCGGATCCAGCCTCGACGACGCGACCGACGTTGGTCCTGTCGCGTTCGCCGCCCGCCGAGACGAGCTCGTCGCCCAGCGGGATCTCCTCGCGCAGCAGGGGGCCGAGGTGCTCCGCGTCGACCGCGTCTCCGACAAGGGGTGGTTCTTCGAGCCGACGGTCGCCGTGCTCGACGGCCCGGGTCTCGCCGAAGAGGTCTTCGGACCCATGATCCTCGTCGGCGGATACTCCGACGAGGAGGAGGCGGTGGCGCTCGCCAACACCGGACAGGTCGGCCTCGCCGGGTACGTGTTCAGCGCGGATCGCGAGGCGGCGGAGGCGCTCGGCAGCCGACTCGTCGCCGGCGAGGTGAAGATCAACGGCACCAGCGTGCTCGACATGTCGCCGGACTCCGCGCAGAGCTTCTTCGGCGCGAGCGGCCTCGGCGGTCACGGCGACGACGATGTGCTTGACTTCTTCGTGGGGAAGCGGATCGTGGGCTGCGACCGCCCCGGCCTTCCCCTCTGACCGGAGGACGACGGATGAGTGAGCGTGACGACGCGCCGCACGACTTCTCGCGTGTCGTGCTCCAGCCCGTCTCCGGCTATCAGGCCGTCGCAGGCTTCCTCCGGCGCGAGATGGCGCTCGGTCGCATCCGTCCCGGAGATCGGCTGCCACCCGAGCGCCGCCTCGCGGAACAGCTCGGCGTCTCCCGCGAGACGCTGCGTCAGGCTCTGCGGATTCTGGAGGGCAGCGGCCAGATCGTGATCTCGCGCGGCGCGTCCGGCGGGGCGTTCGTGCAGGATGCCGCGCTCGACCCCCGTCTCATCCGCGAGGAGGTGCGTACGCGCTCGGGCGAGATCGGAGAGCTCACCGAGTTCCGCGCGATCGTCGAATCCGGCGGAGCAGCGCTCGCCGCCGCGCGCCGCAGCGAGGCCGATCTGGAGGCGATGGAGCAGGCGCAGCGCGACCTCGCGGCCGCCGACACCAAAGCGGGCTCGCGGATCGCGGACACCGACTTCCACATCGCCCTCGCCGAGGCCTCGGGCAACTCCTTCGTGAGGGATGCCGTCGAAGAGGCGCGCGTGCGGATGTTCGAGCCCGTCGACCTCATGAGCTTCGACTTCGTGAAGGAATCGAGCTGGCACGCGCACCAGCGGATCCTGGATGCCGTGCGGCGAGGCGATGCCGCGGCGGCGGACGCCGCGATGCGCGCGCACCTGCAGACCACGCACGAGGAGTTCACGCGCGTCGTCGAGAACTGAGCGGCGCCGAGAACTGAGCGGCGCCGAGCGCCACGCGTGCTGTCAGGCGGCGATCAACCGCGGAGCCACCCGGGACACGCGGTCGCGCAGATCCTCGACGGCCCGGTCGAAGGCCGCCTCGGTCCCGGTGATCGCGGGGTCCGGGATCGACCAGTGGGCGTCGTCACGGCCGGAGAGCTTCTCGTGGGCGCGATCGCACACGCTGATGAGGTAGTCACCGCTCTGGACGACCTCGTCCAGCGTCTTCGGCCGGGCATCACGGACGAGGTCGAAGCCGTGCCGGCGAGCAGCAGCCAGTGCGCCGGGGTTCACCGCGGAGCCGGGATCCGTGCCCGCGGACAGCACCGGGATCTCGCTCACCGTCGACCACAGCGCTTCGGCCAGCTGCGAGCGTGCGGAATTCGCCGTGCAGACGAAGATGACCTTGCCGCGCACATGCACGGGAGCCGGCTCCATCGACTGGAACACCTCGGGAAGGAATCTCAGGTAGCTCCTCCGTCGATCGCCCTCGGACCTGGTGCGACGCACGATCCCCTGGTCCTCCAGGACTCCCAGGTGGAAGGCGACGAGGTTGGACGCCATCCCCAGCTGAGCGGAGATCTCGCTCGGGGACAGGTCGCCGACGGTCAGGAGGTCGACGACGCGCAGCCGGTTGGGATCGGCGAGGGCGGCGAAAGCATCCGATCGCCGTTGCAGATCGGTCATTATGCACCACCCCGGGAGCGGGCGCCAGCCCATGCCGGGATGCCCGATTACTCAATACAGTTTGAGCGAACGTCGCACCCGCGACAGCTCACTGTTAGGTCAACCTAACACAGAGCCATGACTCTCAAGGAGGATCAGCATGGGCATCGGAAGCGGAATCGCTCTGTTCGTGATCGGCGCCATCCTGGCGTTCGCAGTGAACGTGGACCTGGGCGGAGTCGTCAACCTCGATCTCATCGGCTACATCCTGATGGCGGCCGGTGTCGTGGTGTTCCTCATCAGCCTCGTGCTGGTGATGCGCCGTCGTTCGACCGTCTCGACGGCCCGCACCGCTGTCGACCCCGCCACGGGCGAGCGCGTGACGACCCGTCGCACGAGCGACAACGGCGACCCGATCGTCTGACGGGCATGACCGACCTCCTGCGAGCAGGTCTCCCTGAGACGGGCGGGCTGCTCGCGGGACGGTACCGCCTGATCCGACGCATCGGATCGGGCGGAATGGCGAGGGTCTATCGCGCTCGCGACGAGATCCTCGGCCGAGACGTGGCCGTGAAGCTCTTCTCGATCGACCCGACCGACCACGTCGCCTCGCAGCGGCGAAGCGCCGAAGCACTGGCGCTTGCCGCGCTCGACCACCCGTCGCTGGTGACCCTCTACGACGCGCACATCGGCGCCACGGACCATGCGTTCCTCGTGATGGAGCTCGTGGCAGGGCCGACTCTCCGCGAGCGGATGGACCAGGGCCCCCTCGACGGCCCGGAGATGGCGGGATGGCTGAGCCAGATCGCAGCCGGACTCGCCGCGGTCCACGCCGCGGGGATCGTCCACCGAGACATCAAACCGGCCAACGTCCTGCTGAGACCGACCGAAGACGCCGCGGCGCCCTTCGAGGCGGTCCTGGCCGACTTCGGCATCGCGCACCTCGTCGACGCGGCACGACTCACGGCACCCGGCGCGATCATGGGCACCGCCGCCTACCTGGCACCGGAACAGGTCCGCGGAGAGACGACCGGGCCTGCCTCCGACGTGTACTCGCTCGGGCTCGTCGTCCTCGAAGCGCTCACGCAGAAACACCCGTTCGACACCGACTCCCTGCAGAACACCATCGTCGGCCGGCTCTCGTCGCCCCCGGCCATTCCCGGCGCGCTCGGCTACGGGTGGAAGTCGTTGATGAGCGCGATGACCACGATCGATCCTTCCGCGAGGCTGTCTGCGTCTGAGGTCGCCGACCGGGCATCCGACCTCGGAACGGCGACGACGCGACCGGGGCCCCTGCGCCGCGACCGGCGACCACGCCTTCCCGCGTCTCATCTTGCGGCGACGACCGCCCCCGACCTCGCGCGACTGCTGCGCTCCGCGGAGGTACCAGACGAACCGGTCGTGGCACCCGATGCCGAGAGGGCGAACCGCCTCCATCGCGCCATCGTCGTCGCGCTCGTCGTCGCTGCCGCGATCATGTTCGGCAGCATACTGCTCATCACCGCGCTGAGCTCCGCCGCGGGCGCCGAGTACACGGGAGACGGCTCTCCCGCGACCGTGACGTGGACAAGCCCCCGCCTGCATCCTCATGACTGAGGAGCGGGCGAGGGCTTGAGCACTCTGCGGCGATGCCCCCGCTACCGGGGGCGGTCGTGGGTCAGAAGTCCCAGTCCTCGTCTTCCGTGGCCTCGGCCTTGCCGATCACGTACGACGAGCCCGACCCCGAGAAGAAGTCGTGGTTCTCGTCGGCGTTCGGCGAGAGCGCCGACAGGATCGCCGGGTTCACGTTCGTCACCGTCGAGGGGAACATCGCCTCGTAGCCGAGGTTCATGAGCGCCTTGTTGGCGTTGTAGTGCAGGAACTTCTTGACGTCCTCGGTCAGGCCGACTCCGTCGTAGAGGTCCTGCGTGTACTGCACCTCGTTGTCGTACAGCTCGTAGAGCAGCGAGAACGTGTAGTCCTTGAGCTCGTCACGACGCTGCTGCGTGGCCGTCTCCAGACCCCGCTGGAACTTGTAGCCGATGTAGTAGCCGTGCACCGCCTCGTCACGGATGATGAGGCGGATCAGGTCGGCCGTGTTCGTGAGCTTCGCCTTCGACGACCAGTAGATCGGCAGGTAGAAGCCCGAGTAGAACAGGAACGACTCGAGCAGGGTCGAGGCCACCTTGCGCTTGAGCGGGTCGTCGCCCTGGTAGTAGTCCATGATGATCTGAGCCTTCTTCTGAAGGTTCGGGTTCTCGGTGGACCACCGGAACGCCTCATCGATCTCCTTGGTCGACGCGAGCGTCGAGAAGATCGAGGAGTAGCTCTTCGCGTGCACCGACTCCATGAACGCGATGTTCGTGTAGACGGCCTCCTCGTGCGGTGTGATCGCATCGGGGATGAGCGACACGGCGCCGACGGTG
The DNA here is from genome assembly GCF_038397715.1 of Microbacterium sp. LWO14-1.2. NCBI lineage: Bacteria > Bacillati > Actinomycetota > Actinomycetes > Micrococcales > Microbacteriaceae > Microbacterium > Microbacterium sp. LWO14-1.2. The sequence continues at coordinate 3,025,518 of NZ_CP151633.1, read as the reverse complement.
CCCTGGATCGTGTCGAGCAGCGTCAGACCGGTGAAGACGCGCATCGTGAGCAGCTGCTCGTCAGGGGTGAGCGTGTTCCACGACTGCACGTCGTTCGACAGCGGCACCTTCTCGGGCAGCCAGAAGTTGTTCACCAGACGGTTCCAGACCTCGAGGTCCTTGTCGTCCTGGATCCGGTTCCAGTTGATCGCCTGCACGCTGTCGACGAGCTTGAGCGGGGGGTGGGGGGTCATGTTCGTTCCTTGTTCCTGGTCGCTGTCGACGGGTCAGAGCATGCAGGAGACGCACTCGGTCATGTCGGTGCCCTCGAGCGCCAGCTGACGGAGACGGATGTAGTAGATCGTCTTGATGCCCTTGCGCCATGCGTAGATCTGCGCCTTGTTGATGTCGCGCGTGGTGGCGGTGTCCTTGAAGAACAGCGTCAGCGACAGGCCCTGGTCGACGTGCTGCGTGGCCGCGGCGTACGTGTCGATGACCTTCTCGTAGCCGATCTCGTACGCGTCCTGGTAGTACTCCAGATTGTCGTTCGTCATGAACGCAGCCGGGTAGTACACACGACCGAGCTTGCCTTCCTTGCGGATCTCGATCTTCGACGCGATCGGGTGGATCGACGACGTCGAGTTGTTGATGTACGAGATCGAGCCGGTCGGCGGCACGGCCTGCAGGTTCTGATTGTAGATGCCGTGCTTCTGGATGCTCTCCTTCAGCTCGACCCAGTCCTGCTGCGTCGGGATGTGCTTGCCCGCGAAGAGCTCCTTGACCTTGTCGGTCGCCGGCACCCACGCCTGATCGATGTACTTGTCGAAGAACTCGCCCGACGCGTACGTCGAGTCCTCGAACCCGTCGAACGTCTGCTTGCGCTCGATCGCGAGGTTGTTCGAGGCGCGCAGTGCGTGGAACAGCACCGTGTAGAAGTAGATGTTCGTGAAGTCGACACCCTCCTCCGAGCCGTAGTAGACGTGCTCGCGGGCGAGGTAGCCGTGCAGGTTCATCTGGCCGAGACCGATCGCGTGGGAGCGGTCGTTGCCGTCTTCGATCGAGCGCACCGAGCCGATGTGGCTCTGGTCGCTCACCGCGGTGAGCGCGCGGATCGCTGTCTCGACCGTCTGGCCGAGGTCGTCGGCATCCATCGACAGCGCGATGTTCATCGAGCCGAGGTTGCAGGAGATGTCCTTGCCGATCTGGTCGTACGACAGGTCGTCGTTGTACGTCGTCGGCGTGTTCACCTGCAGGATCTCGCTGCAGAGGTTCGACATGTTGATGCGACCCTTGATCGGGTTCGCCTTGTTCACCGTGTCCTCGAACATGACGTACGGGTAGCCGGACTCGAACTGGATCTCGGCGACGGTCTGGAAGAACTCGCGCGCGTTGATCTTCGTCTTCTTGATGCGCGGGTCGTCGACCATCTCGCGGTACTTCTCGGTGACCGAGATGTCGCCGAACGGGACGCCGTAGACCTTCTCGACGTCGTACGGCGAGAAGAGGTACATGTCCTCGCCGTTCTTCGCGAGCTCGAACGTGATGTCGGGAACCACGACGCCGAGCGACAGCGTCTTGATGCGGATCTTCTCGTCGGCGTTCTCGCGCTTGGTGTCGAGGAAGCGCATGATGTCGGGGTGGTGGGCGTTGAGGTACACCGCACCGGCGCCCTGACGCGCGCCGAGCTGGTTGGCGTAGCTGAAGCTGTCTTCGAGGAGCTTCATCACGGGGATGATGCCGGACGACTGGTTCTCGATCTGCTTGATCGGGGCGCCCGACTCGCGGATGTTCGAGAGCAGGAGCGCCACGCCGCCGCCGCGCTTCGACAGCTGCAGGGCGGAGTTGATGCCGCGGGCGATCGACTCCATGTTGTCTTCGATGCGCAGCAGGAAGCAGCTGACCAGCTCGCCGCGCTGCGCCTTGCCCGCGTTGAGGAAGGTGGGGGTGGCCGGCTGGAAGCGACCGGAGATGATCTCCTCGACGAGGTTGACGGCGAGCTTCTCGTCGCCGTCGGCCAGGCCGAGGGCCGTCATCACGACGCGGTCCTCGAACCGCTCGAGGTAGCGCTTGCCGTCGAACGTCTTGAGCGTGTAGCTGGTGTAGTACTTGAACGCCCCGAGGAACGTCTCGAAGCGGAACTTCTTCGAGTAGGCGAGGTCGTTGAGCTTCTGGATGAAGTCGAACGAGTACTTGTCGATGACGGAGCCCTCGTAGTACTCCTTCTCGACGAGGTAGTCGAGCCGCTCCTTGAGGGAGTGGAAGAACACCGTGTTCTGGTTGACGTGCTGGAGGAAGTACTCCCGCGCCGCCCGCTTGTCGGCGTCGAACTGGATCTTCCCGTTCGCGTCGTAGAGATTCAGCATCGCGTTGAGGGCGTGGTAGTCCAGCCCCTCGTACGCGGGGTTCACCTTGAACGCCGCGGTCTCCGTCACTGCGCCGTGTCCTGCATGCTCTTCCACTGCGATACCCACCGTCGTTCCAATCCGTCGCTCACGCGATCAACGTCGTCCTGTGTGCCGAAGATCTCTAGCCGGTACAAGTGAGGCACGTGGCACTTGCGGCTGATGATGTCGCCGGCGAGGCAGAAGGCGTCGCCGAAGTTGGTGTTTCCTGCGGAGATGACTCCGCGGATGTGACGTCGGTTGCGTTCGTCGTTGAGGAACCGGATCACCTGTTTGGGAACGGCTCCCCGCTCGACTCCCCTCCCCTCACCCCCGCCGTAGGTGGGGGTGACCAGCACGAAGGGCTCGTCGATGACGAGGCCCTCCTCCTGCCGGTGGAGAGGGATGCGCCGGGCGGGGAGACCCAGCTTCTCGATGAAGCGCGCGGTGTTGCCCGACACGCTGGAGAAGTAGACCAGGAGCGGCGCAGCGGTCGCGACGGCGCTCATGGTGTGTCAGGCCAGGCGCGAGGCGAGCTCGTCGATCTTGTCGGGACGGAAGCCCGACCAGTGGTCCTCGTCGGTGACGACGACGGGAGCCTGCATGTAGCCGAGCGACTTGACCTGCTCGAGGGCTGCCGGGTCTTCCGACAGGTCGTGGATCTCGTACTCGATACCCTTCGCATCGAGCGCGCGGTAAGTCGCGTTGCACTGGACGCAGGACGGCTTGGTGTAGACCGTGATCGACATCTTTTTCGGCTTCCCCTCAAATCTCTGGCCTGTGGTGATCAGGCGTTTGTCCGGTAGACCCTCACCGGGAACTCAATACTACATATAGGGACGGACATTCAGAGCGACCACAAGGGGTAGTAGTTACATCCGTGTAGTTTTCCACCGCTCTCCACTGATACAACACAGGTTCTCCACCGTTTCTTCCACAGGCGGAGGGCCGTCGGCGGAGGTCGCGAACCGCGGGAAATCGCGGCTGGGAGGACCCTGGGAGTCATCCATCCACAGGGGGCACGATACGACCGACCACCGACATCCGATTTTCTGTGGAAAGTGCTGTTCGGCGTGTCGCGGCGTGTCGCCGATCGGCCGACCTCACGAGGGTCGCCCCGGTGCCGGTAGCGTTGTCGGGTGGCGGGATATCAGGACCTTCTTCGCACGCCCGGAGTGGCGCGCATGATCGCGGCGCAGCTGACCGCGCGCTTCCCCAGCGGCATGACCTCCCTGGCGATCCTCCTGCACGTCGAGCAGCAGACCGGTTCGTACGGATCCGCGGGCCTCGTGCTCGCCGCGACGAGCGTCGGGCAGGCCGTCGCCGGACCCATCACGAGCCGATGGATGGGTGTCTGGGGCATGCGCCGCGTGCTCACCCTCACGAGCGCCGTGTGCGTGCTGGCCGTGCTCGCACTCGCGCTGCTGCCGCTCAACGTCCCCGGCTACATGGCGTTCGGCATGGTCGCCGGCCTCGCGACCCCTCCCATTCAGGCCGCCGTCCGCACGATCTACCCCAAGCTCGTGAACTCGTCGCAGCTCACGCCGCTGTTCTCCCTCGACGCCTCGCTGCAGGAGATCATCTGGATCCTGGCGCCCGTCGTCATCACGCTGGTCTCGACCCAGGTGGGCACGATGGAGGGACTGCTGCTCGTCGCCGTCATCCTCGTCGGCGGCGCGGCGTGGTTCATCCTCTCCCCCGAGGTCGGCCGGGTGCGCATCCCCCGCAGCCGCAACGCCCTCGGCAAGGTCGTGCTCAAGCCCCCCGTGCTCCTCGCCACGGTCGTCGGCTTCCTCCTCATCGGGGCCTGCGCCGCCGTCGAGGTCGGGGTCGTCGCCACGTTCGAGCACGGGAGCCTCGCGGCCGGACTCGTCCTTGCGGTGTTCTCGGTCGGCAGCCTGGCCGGCGGACTCGCGTTCGGGCATATCCCGATCGGCCCCTGGGCCATGGCCCGCCGGCTGCTGATCGTCACCGTCGGCCTCGCCCTGACGATGATCTCGCTCAACGTCTTCTGGCTGGGCGGCACCCTCATCGTCGCGGGAATCGGGATCGCCCCCGCACTCGCCGTGCTCTTCGCGATCACGTCGGCGAGCGTCAAGTTCAGCGAGACAGCGGAGGCGTTCGGCTGGACAGGCACCGGCCAGCTGATCGGGGCCGCCGCCGGATCCGCCGTGGCCGGCTTCCTCGTCGACGCGACCGACCCTCGTGGCGCCTACCTCGCCGCGACGATCTTCGCCGCGGTCGGCCTCATCGTCTCCGTCGTCTTCGTCCGCTCCTTCCCCGACCTGCGTCACCGCGACGCGAGCCCCCATCCCGACACCGAACCCCTGGCGGTCACACCCTCATGAGCACAGCAATCCCCTCCTCGCACCCGAACGATGCGGAGACCCCCGTCGAGGTCGTCTGCGTGGGCGAGTCCATGGGGCTCGTCACCGCCATCGGCGCTCCCCTCGTCGAGACCGAGACCGCGGCGTTCGGCATCGCAGGCGCCGAGGGCAACGTCGCCGTGGGCCTCGTCGCGGCCGGCCACCGGGCCGCCTGGGCGTCTCGTCTCGGCGCCGACCCGTTCGGCGAGCGCATCGCCGCCGAGCTCTCCGGCCGCGGCGTCGACCTGTGGGTGACGACCGACGAGACCACCCCGACCGGCGTGATGTTCAAGGACCCCGGCGTCGAATCGTCGTCGGTCTACTACTACCGCCGCGGGTCAGCAGCCTCTCTCATGGACCGGGGCTTCCTCGACGCCGACGCCCTCGCCGGGGTGCGCATCGTGCACACGACGGGCATCACGCCCGCGCTCTCCGCCACGTGCCGCCACATGGTCGACCAGCTGTACGTCGACGCCCGCGCGGCCGGAGCCGTGGTCTCGTTCGACGTCAACGACCGCCGCGCCCTGTGGAGCAAGGAGGACGCAGCGCAGACGCTCGCCCGTCTCGCCGATTCCGCGGACATCGCGTTCGTCGGCCGCGACGAGGCGGAGCGCATCTGGGGCACCGCGAAGGCATCCGACATCCGCGCATACCTCCCGCAGTGCGGACTGCTCGTCGTGAAGGACGGCGACGTGGGCGCCACCGCGTTCTCCGGCGACGACGAGCCGGTGTTCGTGCCCGCTCCGCGCGTCGAGGTCGTCGAGCCGGTCGGAGCGGGCGACGCGTTCGCCTCGGGGTTCCTGGCGGCGACGCTCGAGGGCGCCGACCTGGCGGAGCGCCTGTCCGCGGGGCACACGGCAGCGGCCCGCGTGCTCACGACGCACGGAGACCTGCCACCCCTCGACTGAGCGCCCGGCGCAGGCGCACCGGACCGGCTGTCGGACGGCGGTCGTAGGCTGAGAGCATGGCCTCGCCGCTCACCCTCCCCCGCCTCTGCTGGGGCGATCCGTCGTCCGCCCGCCGCGCCCTGCTCGTGCACGGCCTCGGCTCATCGGGAGCGCTGATGTGGCGTCTCGGCGATGCCCTGGCCGCAGCCGGATGGCACGCGACCGCGATCGACCTGCGCGGCCACGGCGACGCTCCCCGCGCCCTCGACTACTCGGTGCAGGCGTACGGCGCCGATCTCGTCTCGACCCTGCCCACGGGCGGCGGGCGATGGGATGCCGTGGTCGGCCACTCGCTCGGCGGAGCCGCGAGCACGGTCGCCGCGGCATCCTCTCCCGAGTGGACCGCGCGACTGGTGCTGCTCGACCCGGCCATCCTCGTCGACGGCCGCGATGCGGCGATCGTGCGGAAGAGCCAGGAACGGGCGTTCGCCGACAACCGGATCGAGCTCGTCCGCCAGGAGCACCCGCACTGGCATCCGCAGGACTGGGAGCTCAAAATCGACGCCGTGCGACGCACGAGCGCCTGGGCCGTCGAGCAGACCAGCGTGCAGAACACCCCGTGGGACGTCACGGCCGACGCCGCGCGGCTGACCGTGCCGACGCACGTGATCGGCTCCGACCCCGACGTCTACAGCATCTTCACCGGTGAGGTCGCGCGGTCGGTGCTCGCTGCGAACCCCCTCATCACGATGTCCGTCGTCGAAGGCGCGGGCCACTCGCTCCACCGCGACAGGCCGGAGGACTCGATCCGTCAGCTGAAGGAGGCCCTCGCATGAGCGCATTCGACCCGTCGACCCATCTGCCCGACGACCTGCTCGACCGCATCCGCGAACGAGCGCCGCTGCACGACCGCGACAACACCTTCCCCCAGCAGGACCTCGACGAGCTCCGCGACGCCGGATACCTCTCGATCCTCGTGCCCGCCGAGCGGGGCGGCGCCGGCCTCGGGCTGGCCGAGGCCGCCGTCCTGCAGCAGCGCCTGGCCACGGCGGCACCGGCGACCGCTCTCGCGATCAACATGCACCTCGTCTGGACCGGCGTCGCGAAGGTCTTCAGCGATCGAGGCGTCCCAGGCCTGGAGTTCGTGCAGGACGGTGCTGTCGCCGGCGAGGTCTTCGCCTTCGGCATCAGCGAGGGCGGCAACGACCTCGTGCTCTTCGGGAGCGACACGGATGCCGTGCCCACCGGCGACGGCGGGTACGCGTTCACCGGCACCAAGATCTTCACCTCGCTCGCCCCGGTGTGGACGCGGCTGGGCCTGCACGGCCTCGACACCACGAGCGAGGACGCACCGAAGCTCGTCTTCGCGTTCGTCGAGCGCAGCGACGCGGTCGTCACGAGCGACGACTGGGACACCCTGGGCATGCGCGGCACGCAGAGCAGGACGACGCGCCTGGACGGAGCGATCGCGGATGCCGCGCACGTGGTGCGCCGCATCGACGCGGGACCGACCCCCGATCCCATCGTGTTCGGCATCTTCTCGGTGTTCGAGATCCTCCTCGCCTCCGTCTACACGGGTATCGCCCGCCGCGCGCTGGACCTCGCGGTGCAGACCGCGCGGACGCGACGGTCGAAGCGCACCGGCACCTCGTACAGCCAGGATCCCGACATCCGCTGGCGCGTCGCCGACATGGGTCTCGCCTACGACGCTCTGCCCCCGCAGATCGCCGCACTCGCCCGCGACGTCGACGAGCGGACCGACCACGGTGCCCGCTGGTTCACCCTCCTGTCCGGTCTCAAGCACCGCGCCGTCACGACCGCGAAGCACGTCGTCGACCAGGCGATGCTCGTGGCAGGCGGCGGCTCGTACTTCTCCGCCAACGAGCTCTCGCGCCTGTACCGCGACGTGCTCGCCGGCGCCTTCCACCCCTCCGACCCCGAATCCGCGCACTCGACCGCGGCGACGGCCTGGCTCGGCCCCGTGGAGTCCTGACCTCTGACGGAGCTATTTCGCACTCCCTGCGACACGGATCTGCGGAATCGGTTGCCGAGAGCCGATCTCAGTGCGAGGATCGCATCATGCCGTCCTCGAAGAAACATCCCACCCTCGACGATGTCTCCAAGACGATCATCGAACTGCTGCAGGAGGACGGACGCCGCTCCTACTCCGACATCGGCCGCGCCGTCGGACTCAGCGAGGCCGCCGTACGCCAGCGCGTGCAGCGCCTCACCGAGGCCGGCGTCATGCAGATCGTCGCCGTGACCGACCCGATGCAGCTCGGCTTCCGCCGCCAGGCGATGATCGGCATCCGCGTCTCCGGCGACACCCGCGTCGTCGCCGAGGAGATCGCGGCGATCCAGGCCATCGACTACGTCGTGATCACGGTCGGAGCCTTCGACATCCTCGCCGAGGTCGTCTGCGAGGACGACGAAGACCTGCTCGCCCTGATCAACGACAGCATCCGTCCGATCGACGGCGTCCTGTCGACCGAGACCTTCATCTACGCCAAGCTGCAGAAGCAGCTCTACAACTGGGGGACCAGATGAGCACGCACCGCACCACCCCGTCCGAGCCCGAGCTCCAGGCGATGGCCAAGGACCACCTGTGGATGCACTTCACCCGGCAGTCCACGATGGAGAAGTCGGGTGTGCCGATCATCGTCAAGGGCGAGGGGCACCGCATCTGGGACGCGAAGGGCAAGGAGTACATCGACGGCCTCGCCGGGCTGTTCGTCGTGAACGCCGGCCACGGTCGGCGCCGTCTCGCCGAGGCCGCGGCGGCCCAGGCATCCGAGCTCTCCTTCTTCCCGCTGTGGTCGTACGCGCACCCGGCCGCGATCGAGCTCGCCGACCGGCTCGCCGACGAGGCGCCCGGCGACCTCAACCGCGTGTTCTTCTCGACCGGCGGCGGAGAGGCCGTCGAAACGGCCTTCAAGCTCGCCAAGCACTACTGGAAGCTGCAGGGCAAGCCCGCCAAGCACAAGGTCATCTCGCGCGCCGTCGCCTACCACGGCACCCCCCAGGGCGCCCTCGCGATCACCGGCATCCCCGCCATGAAGGCCATGTTCGAACCCGTGACCCCCGGTGGCTTCCGCGTGCCGAACACGAACTTCTACCGCGCGGAGGAGATGGGCGGCCCCGGGGACGACCTCGAGGCGTTCGGCCTGTGGGCCGCGAACCGCATCGAGGAGATGATCCTGTTCGAGGGTCCGGAGACCGTCGCGGCCGTCTTCCTCGAACCGGTGCAGAACTCCGGCGGCTGCTTCCCACCGCCTCCCGGATACTTCGCCCGCGTGCGCGAGATCTGCGACAAGTACGACGTGCTGCTCGTATCGGACGAGGTCATCTGCGCGTTCGGCCGCCTCGGGCACACGTTCGCCTGCACCGGTCTCGGATACGTGCCAGACATGATCACCTGCGCGAAGGGCATGACCAGCGGCTACTCCCCGATCGGCGCGACGATCGTCAGCGACCGGATCTACGAGCCCTTCTCGCACGGCGACCTCTCGTTCCCGCACGGCTACACGTTCGGCGGACACCCCGTGTCGGCCGCCGTCGCACTCGAGAACCTCGCCATCTTCGACGAGGAGGGTCTGAACGCGCACGTGCGGGAGAACTCGCCCCTGTTCCGCGCCGAGCTCGAGACGCTGCTCGATCTGCCGCTCGTCGGCGACGTGCGCGGGGACGGATACTTCTTCGGCATCGAGCTGGTGAAGGACAAGGCGACCAAGGAGACGTTCGACGACGACGAGTCCGAGCGGCTGCTGCGCGGGTTCCTGTCGTCGGCGCTCTTCGACGCCGGCCTGTACTGCCGCGCCGACGACCGCGGCGACCCCGTCATCCAGCTCGCTCCGCCGCTCACGATCGGACCCGCGGAGTTCCGCGAGATCGGACAGATCCTGCGCGGTGTGCTGACGGAGGCCCAGGGCGTGCTCTAGCGCGCCCGGATCAGCCCCGCGGCGCGGTGCGCCGCCGTGCGAGCAGCGCGAGGTGCAGCGCGGCCAGGGTCTCCCCGTCGTCGAGGTCGGCGTTCAGCAGATCGCCGATGAGCGTGAGCCGCTGATAGAACACCGACCGGGACAGGTGGCTCGCCGCAGCCGCGGCCGAACGATTTCCCGGGTGGGCGAGCAGCGCTGCCAGCACGTCGAGCAGGTCGCCGCGCCGCTCCTCGTCGTAGCGGATCAGCGGCGACAGCATCCGCTCGCTGTGCTCGTGCAGGCGTCGATCGTCACGCAGCGTCACCACGAGCCGTTCGAGCGGTCGGTCGCCCACCCGCCGCACACGAGCGCCGCCGCCCGACCCCTCGCTGTCGGCGAGGTCGCGGGCCGCGCGGAGGGACGAGAGCAGGCCGGGCACGTCCTCGGCGACCGGCCCCGCGAACACCGGACGGCCGGGACCGGCGATGCGCAGCAGGGTCGCGTCGTCGAGCTCTGCGGATGCCGGCGCTGACAGCAGCGCGACGTCGTGGTCGCCGGCGCGGGCCGCGACGACCGCGAGCCCCGCCTGCCTGGCGCGGTAGGCGAGCCCCGCGATCGAGTCGGATCCCCCGACCACGATGCCGTGGCACCGCCGCCCCCGCAACTCGAATCCCCCGGCCCCGAGCCGCGCGGCGATGTCATCGGCATCCGCGAACCGGGCTCCGAGCAGATCGTCGATCACGCTGCGCTGAGCGAGCAGCGACCACTCGACATCGCCCCCGTCGGCGAGGCAGCCGAACGCGAGCGCCGTCGCCCCCTGCTCGAGCACCGTGAGCCGACCGGCAGCCGGCTCCGCGCCCGGGAGCGCGAGCAGCGTGCCCCACCGGGTGCCCCGCGCCTGCACCGGCACGCGGTCCGCCCGCTCCCGTCCGTCCAGCGCCTCGGCCACCCTTCGCCCGAGGTACTCGCCCGCGATCAGCTCGCCAGCACGGTTCTCGAGCATCACCGGGGCGCCGATCGCCCGCGCGGTCTCGGCGACGACGACGTCGGCCGGTGCGCCCTGCAGGCTCAGCCCCGTGAAGAGCTCGTGCAGGTGCCGTCGCTCCTCCAGCGCGGCCGTCTGCGCGGCGATGAGCGCGTGGTGCACGGCCTCGGTGACCGTGACGAACTTCACCTCGCGGGTGAGGGCGACGAGTGCGAGGCCCTCCCTCGCGCACACCTCGGCCACTGCCGCGGGGACCTCGGGGTGCCGGTCGCCCAGTTCGAGGACGATCCCGGCGAGGCCGACCTCGTGCAGGCGCACGGCGAACTCGCGCAGCATCCGGTCGTCGTCCGGCCACGCCGCCCCCGTCGTGAGCAGGAGCTCCCCTCCGTCGAGGAGGCGCGCGACACCCGTGCTGTCGGAGACGTGCACCCAGCGCACCACGGCCTCGAGGGCCGCGCCGCCGACGATGACCTCCGGCGCACCGCGCTGCAGCGCGGCACTGGTCAGGACGTCGGCCACCGTGAGGAAACCAGATGCGGCCGGACGCTCTGTCCGATTCTCGGAGAAGTCATGACGATCTGACACCGGTATCACCCGCCGATCTCTGTGAGCATGGACGAGAACCAGAGTAGCGGGAGTCGGTCAGAGTGTCCGAGACACCGCGCACGAGCATCGAGGAGCAGCGTGGACATCGTCCGTCACGTCATCAACGGAGCACAGACCGCGGAAGCGGCACGAACGGGCGAGGTCTTCGACCCCGCCACGGGGCGGGTGACCAAGCACGTCGCCTTCGCCTCGACCGCCGAGGTCGAGCAGGCGATCGCCGCGGCGGCCGCCGCGCTCCCCGCCTGGCGCGAGACGAGCCTCATCAAGCGCGCCGACGTGTTCTTCCGCCTGCGTCAGCTGCTCAAGGAGCGCACCCCCGAACTCGCCGCGATCGTCACGTCCGAGCACGGCAAGGTGCTCTCGGATGCCGCGGGCGAGGTGTCACGCGGAATCGAGAACGTCGAGTTCGCGGCCGGACTCGTGCACCTGCTCAAGGGCGAGCGCAGCGAGCAGGTCGCTCGGGGCGTCGACGTGCACTCGGTGAAGCAGCCGGTGGGCGTCGTCGCCGCCGTCACCCCCTTCAACTTCCCCGTGATGGTTCCGCTGTGGATGGTCGCCTCGGCCATCGCGTGCGGCAACACCGTCGTGCTCAAGCCGAGCGAGAAGGACCCCTCGGCAGCCGTGTGGCTGGCCGAGCTCTTCCAGGAGGCAGGCCTTCCCGACGGCGTGCTCAACGTCGTGCACGGCGACAAGGAGGCCGTCGACGCCCTGCTCGATTCGCCGCGCGTGAACGCCGTCAGCTTCGTCGGCTCCACGCCCATCGCCCGCTCGATCTACCAGCGCGCCTCGGCGAACGGCAAGCGGGTGCAGGCTCTCGGCGGTGCGAAGAACCACATGGTCGTGATGCCGGATGCCGACATCGACGCCGCGGCCGACGCCGCAATCTCCGCCGCGTACGGCTCCGCCGGCGAGCGCTGCATGGCCGTGTCGGTGCTCGTCGCCGTCGGAGACGTGGCCGACGACCTCGTCGCGGCGATCGCCTCGCGCATCGAGGGCCTCACGATCGGCGCAGGAACCGACGAGGCGAGCGAGATGGGTCCGCTCATCACCCGCGAGCACCGCGACCGCGTCGCCTCGTACGTGACCGGCGCCGCCGCCGAGGGCGCCACCGTCGTCGTCGACGGCACCGAGAAGGAATTCGACTCCGACGGCTTCTTCATCGGCGTGAGCCTGCTCGACCACGTGGCCCCCGGCATGAAGGCGTACGACGACGAGATCTTCGGCCCGGTCCTCGGGGTGGTCCGCGTCGAGAGCTACGCCGAGGCGGTCGAGCTCGTCAACGCGAACGCCTACGGCAACGGCACGGCGATCTTCACGCGAGACGGCGGCACGGCCCGCCAGTACGAGTTCGACATCGAGGTCGGCATGGTCGGAGTGAACGTGCCGATCCCCGTGCCGATCGGCGCCTACTCGTTCGGCGGCTGGAAGGACTCGCTGTTCGGGGACTCGCACATCTACGGACCCGAGTCGGTGCACTTCTACACGCGGTCGAAGGTCGTCACGACCCGCTGGCCCGACCACACCCCCTCGCAGATCGACCTCGGCTTCCCGAGCAACCACTGACCGGCGCACGGAGAGAAGACCATGACTGCTTTCACCGACCGCCACGGCGCCTCGCACGAGCTGCCCGCCCCCGACGCCGAAGCGCAGGTGCGTGCCGACGATCGCGGGCACGTGTTCCACTCCTGGAGCGCCCAGGGTCTCATCGACCCGCTCCCCGTCGCCGCCGGCGAGGGGTCGACGTTCTGGGACTACGCCGGAAACGCCTACCTCGACTTCTCCAGCCAGCTGGTGAACCTGAACCTCGGGCACCAGCATCCGGATCTCGTCGCGGCGATCCAGCAGCAGGCGGGTCGTCTCGCGACGATCCAGCCCGCCGTGGCGAACGACGTGCGGGGCGAGCTCGCGCGCCTCATCGTCGAGGTCTCACCCGAGGGCTTCCAGAAGGTGTTCTTCACCAACGGCGGCGCCGAGGCGAACGAGTACGCGGTGCGGATGGCGCGGCAGACGACCGGACGCCGCAAGGTCCTGTCGATGTACCGCAGCTATCACGGCTCCACCTCGACCGCGATCTCGCTCACGGGCGACCCGCGGCGCTGGGCGAACGACACGGTCGACTCGGGTTCCGTCCGGTTCTTCGGTCCGTACCTCTACCGCTCGCCGTTCCACGCCGAGAACGCCGAGCAGGAATCGGAGCGCGCACTCGCGCACCTCGAGCAGACGGTCCAGCTGGAGGGCCCGCACACGATCGCGGCGATCATCATCGAGACCGTCGTCGGCACGAACGGCGTGCTCGTACCGCCGCCCGGCTACCTGCAGGGCGTCCGCGAGCTGTGCGACCGCTACGGCATCGTGTACATCGCCGACGAGGTGATGGTGGGGTTCGGCCGCCTCGGCGAGTGGTTCGGCATCGACGCGTTCGACGCGCAGCCCGACCTCATCACGTTCGCGAAGGGAGTCAACTCCGGCTACGTACCGCTCGGCGGCGTCGTGATCTCCGAGCGCATCGCGAAGGCCTTCGAGACGACGCCGTTCGCCGGTGGACTCACCTACTCGGGGCACCCGCTGGCCTGCGCCGCCGGAGTCGCGACGTTCGAGGTGTTCCGTCGCGACGGCATCCTGGAACGAGTGCGCGACCTCGGCGAACGCATCGTCGAGCCGACGCTGCGCTCGTGGGTCGACACCCACCCGAGCGTGGGCGAGGTCAGGGGTCGCGGTCTGTTCTGGGCCGTCGAGCTCGTGCGCGACAAGGAGACGCGAGAGCCGCTCGTGCCCTTCAACGCCTCGGGGGCGGAGGCCGCGCCCATGACCGCCTTCGCGGCGGCGGCGAAGAAGGCGGGGGTCTGGCCGTTCACGCACTTCAACCGCATGCACGTCGCGCCGCCGCTCGTCATCACCGAGGAGGAGCTCGTCCGCGGCCTGGCCGTGCTCGATGACGCGCTCTCAGTCGCCGACGAGCACGCCGCGGGCTAGACGAGGAATCCGCGCAGCAGAGCCTCGGAGCCGGCGAGGTGGTCGTTCATGGCCGCCTCGGCGGCATCCGGCCTGCCCGCGAGGATCGACGAGACGATGCGCTCGTGCTGCTCGCCCGAGTGCTGGATGTTGCGCGGCAGCAGCGGGAACGTGTCGAGCCACACGTTGACCGACGCCCGGTTCTCGGCGACGAGCGCCACGAGCGACGGGATGCCAGCGGCCTCGGCGATCGCGAGGTGCAGCAGCGTGTCGAGGCGGCGGTACTCCTCGGGCCCCGCGGGCAGCGCGGCCTCGTGCCTCGCCCAGAGGTCGGCACGGACGCCGGCGTCGAGCGAGCGCCCGGCCGCGGCCCGGGCGGCGCCGGTCTCGAGCACTCGCCGGAGGCCCAGGACGTCGTCGATCTCGGCGGGCGTCACGGCGCCGGCATCCGAGGGATGCGGCAGCGGGTCTGCGACGAAGGTGCCGCCGTACCGGCCGCGCTTGGGCAGGAGGTACCCGGTGTCGGCGAGCTCCCTGATCGCGTCGCGCACGGTGTCGCGGCTGACGCCGAAGGATGCCGCGAGCTCGCGCTCCGGGGGCAGGGACTCCCCCGGGGCGACCACGCCGAGCCGGATGGTCTGCACGAGCCGCGACACCGCGTCCTCGAGGGCGTTGCCCCGCCGCAGCGGGCGGTACACCGCTCGCCTGACCTCGACGAGGTCGCCGTCGGGGACGCGGTCGCTCATGGTCTCACCCTGTCACAGCGCGATGGGCCGGGCTCACAGCGGGGTGACGTAGGCGTTGGTGATGCCGCCGTCGACCACGAACGCGCTGGCCGTGATGAACGAGGAGTCGTCGGAGGCCAGGAACGCCACGGCGGCCGCGAGCTCCTCCGGCTCGGCGAAGCGCCCCATCGGCACGTGCACGAGACGACGCTGCGCACGCTCGGGGTCCTTCGCGAAGAGCTCCTGCAGCAGCGGCGTGTTCACCGGGCCGGGGCAGAGGGCGTTCACCCGCACGCCCTGCCTGGCGAACTGCACGCCCAGCTCGCGCGACATCGCGAGCACGCCGCCCTTCGAGGCCGTGTAACTGATCTGCGAGGTCGCCGACCCGAGCAGCGCCACGAACGAGGCGGTGTTGATGATGGATCCGCGTCCGGCCGGCACCATGTGGCGCAGGGCGGCGCGGCTGCACAGGTACACGCTCTTGAGGTTCACGTCCTGCACCCGGTCCCAGGCCGGCAGCTCGGTGGTCTCGATCGAGTCGTCGTCGGCGGGTGAGATGCCCGCGTTGTTGAAGGCGATGTCGATGCGGCCGAATTCCTCGGCGACGCCGTCGAACAGGGCGTTCACCTTCGCCTCGTCGGCGACGTCGACGGGGCGGAAGGCTCCGCCCACCTCGGCGGCGGCCTTCTCTCCGGTGGCGGGGTCGACGTCGGCGATGACGACGAACGCGCCTTCTGCGGCGAAGCGGCGTGCGGTGGCGAAGCCGATGCCGCTCGCGCCTCCGGTGATGATCGCGACGCGGTCCTTGAGACGCTGGGTCAGGTCGATGGTCATTGCTCTCTCCGTTGCTGGGATGGATCGGGGGCGGATGCCGTGGTCAGTCGTCGGTCGCGAAGAACACGTTCTTCGTCTCGGTGAAGTGCTCGGCCGCGTCCGGGCCGAGTTCGCGGCCGAGACCCGAGGCCTTCATGCCGCCGAACGGGGTGGCGTAGCGCACGGACGAGTGGGAGTTCACCGACAGCACTCCGCTCTGCACGCCGCGCGAGACGCGAACGGCCCGCCCGAGGTTCTGCGTCCACAGCGAGCCGGCGAGCCCGTAGATCGTGTCGTTCGCGAGGCGGATGGCGTCCGCTTCGTCGTCGAACGGCAGCACGGCGACGACCGGCCCGAAGACCTCCTGCTGGGCGATCCGGTCACCGGGGTCGGCGAGCACGACGGCCGGCGCGAACCAGAAGCCGTCCCCTTGCGGGGCGCTGCCGCGGAACGCGATGTCGGCTCCGTCGAGGAACGACGCCACGGTGTCGCGGTGGCCGGCGGAGATGAGCGGGCCCATGTCGGTCTCGGCGCTCGACGGGTCGCCCACACGCCAGGCGGCGACGGCCGGTTCGAGCAGTTCCAGGAAGCGGTCGTACACCGAGCGCTGCACGAGCAGCCGGCTGCGCGCGCAGCAGTCCTGCCCGGCGTTGTCGAACACGGATCCGGGCACGGCGGCGGCGGCCTTCTCGAGGTCGGCGTCGTCGAACACGATGTTCGCGCTCTTGCCGCCGAGCTCCAGGGTGACCGGCTTGAGCGCCCGCGCGCATCCGGCCGCGACCTCGATGCCCACCTCGGTCGACCCGGTGAAGACGACCTTGCGCACGTCGGGGTGCTCGACGAGCCGCTGTCCCACGACCGAGCCCGAACCCGTCACGACCTCGAAGAGCCCCTCGGGCAGGCCGGACTCGAGCGCGAGCTGCCCGAGGCGGATCGCGGTCAGCGGGGTCAGCTCGGCGGGCTTCAGCACGACGGCGTTGCCCGCGGCGAGCGCGGGCGCGAACGCCCAGGCGGCGATCGTCATGGGGAAGTTCCACGGGACGATGACGCCCACCACGCCGTACGGGTCGTGGAAGGTGACGTCGAGGCCCCCGGCCACCGGGATCTGTCGTCCGGACAGCCGCTCGGGGTCGGCGGAGTAGTAGTTGAGCACCTGCGCGACGTGGGCGGCCTCCCAGCGGGCAGACCCGATGGGGTGGCCGGAGTTGCGCACCTCGAGCTGCGCGAGTTCCTCGACAGCGCCCTCGACGGCCCGCGCGAAGGAGCGCAGTGCGTCAGCCCGCGCGACCGGGGCGAGCGCGGCCCAGCGGCGCTGCGCGGCGACGGCGCGCGCGATCGCCGCATCCGTCTCCCCCACGTCGGCGCGCGGCACCTCGCGGATGGCGGAGCCGGTCGAGGGGTCGATCACGGTGAAGGCGCTCATCGCGCACTCTCCTTCCTGCGCGCGGCGAACGCGCGCGCCTGCGAGACGAGGTCGGCGAAGAGGCGCCGGTCCTCGGCGTTCTCCTCTGGGTGCCATTGCACGCCGACGACGTGGCCGCCGTCGGTGTCGACGAAGGCCTGCACCAGGCCGTCGTCGGAGTGGGCGGCCGCGACGAGCCCGTCGCCGAGCCTGTCGATGCCCTGATGGTGGTAGCTGTGCACCCGCACGTCGCTCTCGCGGATGATGTCGGCGAACGCCGTGTCCTCCGCGACCTCGACGTCGTTCTCGGCGAACACGCCCCCGCCGATGCGGTACTTCTCGGTGCCCAGCGATTCGGGCAGGTGCTGCTGCAGCGTGCCGCCGCGGGCGACGTTCACGAGCTGCAGCCCGCGGCAGATCGCGAGCACGGGGATGCGGCGGCGCTCCGCCGCCCGGAACAGGGCCAGCTCCCAGGCGTCGCGGTCGACCCGGGCGGGGTCGGTGAGCGGATGCCGTTCCTCACCGTACAGTTCGGGCGCCACGTCCGCCCCGCCGGAGAGGACGAGGCCGTCCATCCCGGCGATCGCCGCGTCCGCGGCATCCGGGTCCTGCGGAGGGAGGAGCAGCGCGATGCCGCCGGAGTCGGTCA
Source organism: Microbacterium sp. LWO14-1.2 (assembly GCF_038397715.1). Lineage (NCBI taxonomy): Bacteria > Bacillati > Actinomycetota > Actinomycetes > Micrococcales > Microbacteriaceae > Microbacterium > Microbacterium sp. LWO14-1.2. The sequence goes on along the minus strand of NZ_CP151633.1, from coordinate 3,007,856 downwards.
CCCCGGTGAGGTACTGCTCGGGAAGGAACGCGGCCCTCACGTCCCACACGCCCTGCTGCGCGCGCTCGAGGTAGGTCGTGACGCCGATCAGGGGCGCCGGGTCAGAGTCGTTCGAAACCACGGATGCGCTCCCAGTCGGTGACGGCGGCGTCGTAGGCCTCGAGCTCGATGCGCGCCTGGTTCAGGTAGTGCTCGACGACGTCGTCGCCGAACGCCTCGCGGGCGATGGTCGATTCGCGGAACAGCTGCGCGGCCTCACGGAGCGTGGTCGGCAGGTGATCCACGGCATCCTCGTAAGCGTTGCCGGTGAAGCGGTCGGGCAGGGGCAGCTCGTTCTCGATGCCGTACAGTCCGCCGGCGATGATCGCCGAGATGCCCAGATACGGGTTCACGTCGCCACCGGGGACGCGGTTCTCGACGCGCAACGCCGATCCCTGCCCGACGACGCGCAGCGCGCACGTGCGGTTGTCGATTCCCCAGGCCACCCCGGTCGGGGCGAAGCTGCCCTTCGCGAAGCGCTTGTACGAATTGATGTTCGGCGCGTAGAGCAGGGTGAACTCGCGCAGTGTCGCGAGGATGCCCGCGATCCAGTGCTCCATCACCGGGCTGAAGCCGTGCTCGCCGTCGCCGGCCATGACCGGCGACCCCGACCGATCGCGCAGCGAGAGGTGGATGTGGCAGCTGTTGCCCTCGCGCTCGTTGAACTTCGCCATGAACGTGATCGCCTGGCCGTGGTTGCCCGCGATCTCCTTGGCGCCGTTCTTGTAGATCGCGTGCTGGTCGGCCGTCTCGCGCACCTCGGCGTAGCGGAACGCGATCTCCTGCTGCCCGAAGTTGCATTCGCCCTTCACCCCCTCGCAGTACAGGCCGGCGCCGTCCATGCTGTTGCGGATGTCGCGCAGCAGCGGCTCCATGCGCGTCGAGGCGAGCAGGTTGTAGTCGACGTTGTAGTCGGTCGCGGGAGTCAGTCCCTCGTACTTGCGCGCCCAGGCGTCGCGGTAGGTGTTCTCGAACACGATGAACTCGAGCTCGGTGCCGGAGTAGGCGGTCCAGCCGCGCTCGGCGAGCCGGTCGCGCTGCCGGTCGAGGATCGCGCGGGGCGAGGGCCCGACGGGCTCTCCGTTCTGCCAGACGAGGTCGGCCATGACGAGCGCGGTGCCCTCGAGCCAGGGGATGCGGCGCAGCGTCTCGGCATCCGGTCGCAGCACCATGTCGCCGTAGCCGCGGTCCCACCCCGACATCGCGTAGCCGTCGACCGTGTTCATGTCGACGTCGACCGAGAGGAGGTAGTCGCAGGCCTCGGCGCCGTGGTGCAGGATGTCCTCCTGGAACAGCCGCGCCGACACGCGCTTGCCGACGAGCCTGCCCTGCGCGTCCGCGAAGGCGACGATCACCGTGTCGATCTCACCGGCGGCGATGCCGGCGTCCAGCTGGTCGATGCTCAGATTGCCCGACATCCCACGCTCCGTTCTCCTGCGGTGAAGCGATCGGCCGATCGGCTTCGCCCTCAGAGTAGATGACCTCGTCGTTTAAAGGTAGACGAAACCACCATTGACTGTCACAATCATCCGCAAGGCGCACACCCGGTGCCTGCACGCGAGCGAGCGGAGAGCGGATGTCTGGTCAGAGCAGTGAGTCCCGCAAGGTCGCCGGGGCGACCTATACCCGGGCGGGGAGCGAGTACTTCGAGAAGCGGACCCTCAAGAGGTCGGCCGGCGTCTGGGGACTGTGGGGCCTCGCGGTCGCCGCGGTCATCTCGGGCGACTTCTCGGGCTGGAACTTCGGCATCGACTTCGCCGGCTTCGGCGGGATGCTGATCGCCTTCGTGATCCTCGTCGTCATGTACTACGGCATGATCTTCTCGATCGGCGAGATGGCCGCAGCGATGCCGCACACCGGCGGCGCCTACTCCTTCGCCCGGTCGGCGATGGGACCCTGGGGCGGCCTGGTCACCGGAGCGGCCGAGACCATCGAGTACGTCGCCACCACGGCGGTGATCGTCTACTTCTCGGCGTCGTACGCGAACGGCATCACGAGCGAGCTGCTCGGCCTCGTCCTGCCGGGGTGGGTCTGGTACCTCATCCTGTACGTGGTGTTCATCGCACTGAACTCCGCGGGCGCCGCGATCTCGTTCCGTTTCGCGATCGTCGTCTCGGTGATCTCGATCGGCATCATCCTCGTGTTCTCGGCGATGGCCCTGTTCTCGGGCGCCTTCAGCTGGGACGCGCTGTGGGACATCGTGCCCGACGAGGGTCAGTCGGCGTTCCTCCCGCACGGCGTGCTCCCGATCCTGTTCGCGCTGCCGTTCGCCATGTGGTTCTTCCTCGGGATCGAAGAGCTCCCGCTCGCCGCCGAGGAGTCGCACAACCCGACGCGCGACATCCCCAAAGCGGGCTTCTGGGCCCGCGGCACGCTCATCGTCACCGGACTGCTGGTGCTGTTCCTCAACACGGGCGTCATCGGCGCCGAGGCGACCGGCACGGCGGGCGAACCCCTGCTGGACGGGTTCCGCGCCATCGTCGGCGACCAGCTCGCCGCCGTGCTCGCCCTGTTCGCCCTGATCGGCCTGCTGGCCTCGCTCCAGGGCATCATGTTCGCCTACGGACGCAACATGTACTCGCTCTCGCGTGCGGGCTACTACCCTCGGTTCCTCTCGCTCACCGGCACGCGGCAGACGCCGTGGGTCGCTCTCGTCGTCGGTGCGGCGATCGGGTTCGTCGCCCTCATCGTCCTCGACGTGCTGGCCGCGCTCGATGCGGAGGGTGCGGGAACCGTCGCCGGCGCGATCGTGCTGAACATCGCCGTGTGGGGCGCGGTGCTCGCCTATGCGCTGCAGCTGATCTCGTTCATGATCCTGCGGCGCAAGTACCCGAACGTCGACCGCCCGTACCGCAGCCCGTGGGGTGTGCCCGGTGCGGCGATCGCGCTGGTGATCGCGGCGCTGATCTTCCTCGGGTTCCTCCTGAACCCGACGTTCGGCCCGGCCATCATCGCCATCGCGATCGTGTACGTGGTGATCCTGCTGGGCTTCGGCCTGTTCTTCCGGCACCGGCTCGTGCTCTCCCCCGAGGAGGAGTACGCGCTGTCCGGCGGCTCGCACGGCGACCCGCAGGCCGAGGGCTACGACGCGATGGAGGGCGAGGTGTTCGGCGGGGGCCGCTAGATCGGGGAGCGCGCCGGGGCCGTCACTTGCTGCTGAAGTCGAACGCCTTCAGCAGCTCGTCGACGGCCTTGTCGCGCTCGTCGCCGCCCTCCTCGAACATGTGCGTCACGTGCGTGCGCAGGTGGTTCTCCAGCAGGAGGCGGTTGAGCGATTCGAGCGACCGCTGGATCGCCCTGGACTGCGTGATGATGTCCATGCAGTAGTCCTCGTTCTCGATCATCCGCGCGACGCCGCGCATCTGACCCTCCAGGATGCTGGTGCGATGCAGGGCGCGCTTCTTGATGTCTTCGATCACGCTTCGAGAGTACGCGCCCCGGCGGCCGCCGCGCTCAGTCGTCGAAGGGGTTCAGCACCGACAGTCCGGGGATGCTCGGCCCCGGGTCGACGCGTGAAAGGATGACGTCATGCCGCGAACACCGATGGCGATGCTCTCTCCCGCCGACCAGGAACGACGCCTCGCACTGCGTCGGATGAAGGCCGTCGCGCTCGGCGCGCTGATCTTCATGGCCGTCCTGTTCGTGGTCGCCTTCTGGCTGCAGGAGCGCCAGCCCTGGCTCGGATACGTGCGCGCAGCGGCCGAGGGCGGGATGGTCGGCGCGCTCGCGGACTGGTTCGCCGTGACGGCGCTGTTCCGACGCCCGCTCGGGCTCCCCATCCCGCACACCGCCATCATCCCGAGCCGCAAGGACGAGATCGGCCGCACGCTCGGCGAGTTCGTGGAGACGAACTTCCTCGAGGGATCCGTGGTGCGCGCCAAGCTGTCGACGACGGCGATCTCGCAGCGGGCCGGCGAATGGCTGCGGGAGCCGCAGCATGCGGAACGCGTCGGAGCGGAAGGCGCCACGATCGCCACGGCCGTGCTGAACGCGCTGAGCGACGACGACGTGCGCGACCTCATCACCGATCTGGCCAGGGAGCACCTCGTCTCGCCAGAGTGGGGTCCGCCGGCCGGCGCCTGGCTCGAGAAGATCGTCGAGGCCGACGCGCATCACGGGGCGGTCGATCTCGCCGTCGACACGGTCGGCCGCTGGCTCGACGCGAACGCGGCCTCGTTCTCGGGACTCATCTCGCGGCGCCTCCCCGGCTGGGTCCCGAAGCTCGCCCACCGCTTCGTCGACGACACCGCCTACAACGAGGCCGTGAAGTTCGTGCGCGCCGTGCGCGACGACCCGAAGCACCCCGCCCGCATCGCGATCGACGGCTACCTCGCCCGACTCGCCGACAATCTGCAGAACGACCCGGCGACGCGCGAGAAGCTCGAGAACGCCAAGGCCTCGCTCTTCGACAGCCCCCGCGTCGGCGCGCTGGCCGCCGAGGCGTGGAACACGGCGAAGAACGGACTCCTCACCGCACTCGCCGATCCCGAGAGCGGTCTTCGCCGACGCGCGGTGCAGGCACTGCAGGAGGTCGGCGAGAGGCTGGCGACGGATGCCGCGCTGCAGCGCCGCGTCGACACCTGGGTCTCGGACGCGGCCGTGTTCCTCGTCGACCGCTACCGGCACGACATCGCGTCGATCATCACCGACACGGTCGAGCGCTGGGACCCCGCCGAGACGACCGAGAAGATCGAGCTCATGGTCGGGCGCGATCTGCAGTACATCCGCCTCAACGGCACGGTCGTCGGCGCCCTCGCGGGCCTGGCGATCTTCACGATCGCACACGCTCTCATCCCGAGCGCCTGACAGGAGCATCATGGCCCTCTCGCACGACCCCCTCTGGCCGCGCGCCGGCTCCTGGCCCGCCGCCGACGGAGAGGCGGATGCCGTGCTCCTCGGCGTCCCGACCTGGCGAACCTCGCTCTCGCCGACCGGCGCGCACGCGACACCGGCGGCGATCCGCGAGGCCCTCCCCCGCTACGGCGCGACCGTGCTCGGGCCGCCGATCGTCGACCTGGACGAGGCGCTCCGCATCAGGGACGCCGGAGACGTCGCCGAGCCGGACGGCGACGACGGCGAGGCGACGACCATCAGCCGCGTGCGGGAGCTCTCCGAGATCGCTCGTCTCGTGGTCGCCCTCGGCGGCGACAACTCGCTCACGTACCCGGTCGCACTCGGCGCCCGGGCGACGGGCCTCATCACGTTCGACGCGCACTTCGATCTGCGCGACGGCGTCTCGAACGGCACACCCGTGCGCCGTCTCGTCGAAGACACCCCGGCGAGCGCGACGGTCGGCACGAGTCGCATCGATCCGACGAGGATCGTCCAGATCGGGATCGCGGACTTCGCCAACTCCGCCGCGTACGCGCGGCGCGCGGCGGACTGGGGCATCCGCGTCATCACGCTCGACGAGGTGCGTCGTCGGGGCGCAGCCGATGTGGTGGCCGAAGCGCTCGAGATCGCCGGATCCGGCGACGCACCCCGCATCCATCTCGACATCGACGTCGACGTCTGCGACCGCTCGGTCGCCCCCGGGTGCCCGGCGAGCGTGCCGGGCGGTCTGGCCGCCTGGGAGCTCCGGTCCCTCACGAGGGCCGTGGCCGCCGACGCACGAGTGGTGAGCGCGGACCTCGCCGAGGTCGACGCGACAGCCGACGCCGACGACGCACGAACGGTCCGACTGGTTGCGCTCTGCGTGCTGGAGCTTCTCGCTGGGCTCGCCTCCCGCTGATCGCTCGACCCCGGCGCGGGGCCTGCTCAGCGGACGATGAGCTCCGGGGTGATGAGCGCGTGCGCCTCGCCGGACTCCACCCGACGGGGCGAGACGACGTCGCCGGTCGGTCCCATGAGGAGCTGCAGCACGGCCTCCGCGACGTCCTCCGGACGCTGCTCGACGCTGGAGAATCCGAGCGCCTCGGCGGTGGGCGTGTTGTCGAATCCGATGACCGGCACCCGGACCCTGGCGTCGGCCAGCGCGAGCAGGGCGCCGACCGCGAGCGAGTCACTGGCGCAGACGATCGCGTCGGCGCGAGCACCGTCGCGGAGAGCGGCGGCGACGGCGTGCCGCGCACCCTGCACGGACTCCTCCGACACGATGCGCGCGCCCTGCACCCCTGCACGGTCGATGGCTTCCCGCCATCCGCGTTCGCGGTCGTCTCCGGTCCCGGACCCCGACGGCCAGCCCAGGAAGGTCACGCTGCCGCCGCGCTGCAGGGCGTGCTCGGTCGCCGCGCGTGTGCCGGCCGCGCCGTCGACATCGACCCAGAGGTGGGTGGGGTCGGCGATGTCGTCGTCGCCCCACGGTCGGCCGAAGGAGATGAAGGGCAGGCCGACGGCATCCAGCCTCCCGACGCGCGGATCGTCGCGCACGGTGCTGGTGATGATCGCGGCGTCGATCTCCGAACCCTCCCACAGCTCGGCGAGCCGCTCGAGCTCCTCCTGCGGAGTGCGTGCGGCGTACACGAGCATCCGCATCCCGCGCTCGCTGGAGCGCTCGGTGATCGCGTGTACGAAGCGGTCGAGCACGACGCCCGAGACTCCGCCGAGGTACGGGTCGAGGCGGATGCCGATGGTCGAGCTCCGCCGCAGGCGCAGTCTGCGCGCCGCCGCATGCCGGCGATATCCGAGCTCGTCGATCGAGGCGAGCACGCGCTCCCGCGTCGTGGGCTTGACGATGTCGGGGGTGTTCAGCACGTTCGACACGGTCTGGCGCGAGACGCCGGCGTGCGCGGCGACGTCTTCGACCGTGGGGGCCTTCGCCATCGCACTCCTCGATCCCGGCGGGCTTGACACGTCCGCTCCGCCGCACCTAGCGTATTCCATGCAGAGTTTGATCGTTCAAATTTCTACCGTTCGAACCCTGTCCCGAGCGCACCTCATCAAAGGAGAGAGATATGACACGGCACACCACACGCGCCCTCCTCGGCACCGGGGCGGTGCTGCTCACCAGCACGCTCGTGCTCACGGGATGCGGCTCCGGCTTCTCCGGTGACGAGCCGGCGGGCGACTCCGACGGGCTCAGCTCGTCCGACGACGCGCTGACCCTGTTGATCGGGTCGTCGGGAGACGCCGAGACCGAGGCCGTGCAGTCCGCGGTCGACGCCTGGTCGGAGGAGTCCGGCACGAAGGTCAGCGTGCAGGTCGCGAGCGACCTCGCCCAGGAGCTCTCCCAGGGCTTCGCGGCAGGCAAGCCGGCGGATCTGTTCTACCTCGCACCGGAGCAGATGGCCGGATACGCCTCGAACGGGTCGCTCCAGCCCTACGGCGACGAACTCGCCAACAAGGACGACTTCTACCCGTCCCTCGTCGAGAACTTCACCCTCGACGGCACCTTCTACTGCGCGCCGAAGGACTTCTCCACGCTCGCCCTCGTGATCAACACGCAGATGTGGGCGGAGGCGGGCCTGACCGACGCCGACCTCCCGAAGACGTGGGAGGACCTCGCCTCGGTCGCTCAGAAGCTCACCACCTCCGAGCACGTGGGCCTCGCGTTCGGCGCCGAGTATCAGCGCGTCGGCGCGTTCATGGCTCAGGCCGGCGGCGGCCTGGTCGACGACGGCACGGCGATCGCCGACGATCAGGCCAACGTCGACGCCCTCGACTACGTCAAGACGCATCTCGCCGACGGCACGTTCGCCTTCGCGAAGGACATCGGCGCGGGCTGGGGCGGCGAGGCGCTCGGCAAGGGGATGGCGGCCATGGTGATCGAAGGCAACTGGATCACCGGTGCGATGGCCAACGACTTCAGCTCGGTCGACTACACCGTGGCCGAGCTCCCCGAGGGCCCCGGCGGCCAGGGCACCCTGCAGTTCACCAACTGCTGGGGCATGGCGGCCGACAGCCCCAACCAGCAGGCTGCACTGGATCTCGTCGAGTACCTGACCAGCGCCGACAGCCAGCTCGCGTTCTCGAAGGCCTTCGGCCCGATGCCGTCGATCACCTCGGCGGCCGAGCAGTGGACGACCGACAACCCCGACCTCGCGCCGTTCCTCGCCGGTGCGGATCACGCACAGTTCCCGCCGAACCAGGACGGCGCGGCCGACGTGATCTCCGACTTCAATGCACAGCTCGAATCGCTGAAGACGGGAGACCCCGCCCAGATCCTCGGCACCGTGCAGTCGAACCTCGAAGCGATCGTCGAATAGTCATGGCGGTGCAGGCCACGCCTCGCCGCGGAGGGGCCTCCGGGCTCCGCCGCGGCGAGGCCGCAGCCGGATGGCTGTTCACGGCTCCCGTGATCGTCATCCTCGGCGTCTTCCTCCTCGTCCCGGTGCTCATGGCGCTCTGGGTGAGCATGTCGGACTGGGCGGGACGCGGCAGTCCCCTCTCTCCGTCGGTGTCGTTCGTGGGCGTCGACAACTACTCCGCGGTGCTCGTCGACGGCGGGCTCGCGACGAAGGACTTCGGCACGGCCCTTCGCAACAACGCCTGGTACGTGCTGCTGGTGGTGCCGCTGCAGACCGCGATCGCCCTCTTCCTCGCCGTGCTCGTGAACCGCGCCGTGCTGCGAGGCCGCGGGTTCTTCCGCACCGCCTATTACTTCCCCTCCGTCACGAGCTCCGTCGCGATCACGGTGCTGTGGCTGTTCCTGTTCTCGGCGAGCGGGGCGGTGAACAGCGTGCTCTCCTGGTTCGGCGTCAACGGACCGAACTGGTTCAACGACCCCCGCGGCATCCTGCATCTCGCCCTCGGCGGGATCGGTGTCGACGCCGGCCCCGCCGCGCTCACCGACGGCGGCATGCTCGGCATCTCGTGGTGGGAGTGGCTCGCCGGACCGTCGATCGCGATGAGCGCCTACATCCTCATGGCCATCTTCACGACCTCCGGCACGTTCATGCTGCTCTTCCTCGCCGGCCTGCAGAACCTCGGGGCCGATGTCGACGAGGCCGCCATGATGGACGGGGCGAACGGATGGCAGCGCTTCTGGCGCGTCACTCTCCCCCAGCTGCGCCCGACGCTGTTCACGGTCCTCACGCTGGGCCTCATCGGATGCTGGCAGGTATTCGACCAGATCTACACCGGCACGCGAGGCGCTCCGAGCAAGACCACGCTCACGCCGGCCTACCAGTCCTACAAGACGGCCTTCACGGATCAGGAGTGGGGCCAGGGTGCGGCGATCGCCTTCATCCTCTTCGTCATCATCGTCGTGTTCACGCTGCTGCAGCGCTGGGTGCTGCGTGACCGGCCCGTGTCCCGTCGGCGCATCCGCGCCTACGAGATCACGTCGAAGGGAGGAGCGTCATGAAGCTGTCGTCGAAGCAGCTGACGTGGCAGATCGTGCTCTACGCGGTGCTGATCGTGCTCGCCCTGATCTACATCTACCCGTTCCTCATCCAGGTCTTCACGAGCTTCAAGACCGACGAGGATGCCGCATCGTCGGGCGTCGGCCTGCTCCCCGACTCGTGGACCTTCGCCGCCTACGAGCGCCTCTTCGCGAACTCGGACTTCCCGTCGTGGTTCGTCAACAGCGCCATCGTAACGATCTTCGTCACCGCCGGACGCGTGTTCTTCAACTCGCTCGCCGGGTATGCGCTGGCCCGTCTGCGGTTCCGCGGGCGCGGCGTCGTGTTCGCCGCGCTCGTGGCCGTGATGTCGGTCCCGACCGTCGTGCTGCTGATCCCCAAGTTCCTCGTGATCAATCAGCTCGGCATCTTCAACTCCTACGCGGGCATGATCCTGCCGCTGCTCGTCGACGCCGCCGGGGTCTTCATCATGAAGAACTTCTTCGAGTCGATCCCGGTGTCGGTCGAGGAGCAGGCCCGCATCGACGGCGCCGGCACGTTCCGCATGTTCTGGTCGGTGGTGCTGCCGATGGCGACACCGGCCCTCATCACCATCGTCATCCTGTCGTTCCAGGGTTCCTGGAACGAGCTCAGCCACTTCATCGTGTCGACCAACGACCCCGCCCTGACGACGCTCACGAAGGGCGTCGCCTCGCTCGCGAGCGGCCAACTCAGCCAGGGCACCCAGTATCCGCTCAAGCTGGCGGCGGCCCTCATCATGACGATCCCCGTCGCCGTGATGTTCTTCGTCTTCCAGCGCCGCATCATGAATTCCACCGAAGGAGCCGTCAAGGAATGACCGACCGCCCCCACCTCCAGCCGCTGCTCGACGACGCCGTCATCGTGCTCGACGCCCCCACCCAGGTCTGGTCCGATCGCGCGGGGCGCGTCGGCACCGCCTCGATCCACGGCGTGTTCCACGGCGACGTCCGACACATCGCCGGGATCGACCTCGCGGTGCGCGGCACGGCTCTCGAGTCGATCGGATGCTCCTCGCCGACTCCGCAGCGGGTGCGGTTCACCGACCTGCTGCGCGGCCTCGACGACGCGGCGGCCGACCCCAAGCTGCGCCTCGACCGCGATCGCACCGTGACGGCGGGGCGGTTCACCGAGACGCTGCGGTTCTCCTCGCACCTCGAGGATGCGGTCGAGGTCGACGTCGCGGTGCGCGTGCGGCCCGACTTCTCCCCCATGCAGCTCGTCAAGGCGGGAGTGCCCGGGGCGGAGCAGTGGACGTGGGACGGCGAGCGCTGCCGGGCCGGTGAGGCCTCGTTCGCGCTCTCGGCCCCGGGCGCCGCGGTGTCGGTCGAGGGAGGCGAACTCGTCGTCGCCTGGCGTGCGGTCGTCGAACCGCGCGCTGCCGTCGAGCTGTCCTGGGTGGCCGCCCTCGACGACCCGACGCTCGTCGTGACCGCGCCCACGCGTTCGGCCGACCTCCGCGATGTCGCCACCGGGATCGACCCCCGCGCCGCCCGGTGGCTCGACCGGGCCACGGCGGACCTCGACGCCTTGCGCCTGGCGCTCCCCGATCACCCGGACGACGACTTCTATGCGGCGGGCGCTCCCTGGTTCTTCACCCTGTTCGGGCGCGACTCGATCTGGGCCGCGCGCCTCGCCCTGGCATCCGATCCGACGATCGCCGGGTCGACGCTCCGAGTGCTCGCGCGCCTGCAGGGCACGACCGTCGACCCGCGAACCGCCGAGGCCCCCGGCAAGATCGCGCACGAGCTGCGCAGCGCCGAGCTCTCCCTGCCCGGCGAAGGGGTGCTGCTCCCGCCCCTGTACTACGGCACGGTCGATGCGACGCCGCTCTGGGTGTGCCTGCTCGCCGATGCGCGCGACGCCGGCATGCCCGCCGGTGAACTCCGTGATCTGCTCCCCGCACTCCGCGCCGCCGTCCGCTGGATGATCGAGCACGGCGACGCCTCGGGCAGCGGCTTCATCGACTACGCCGATGAGACAGGGCACGGCCTCGCCAACCAGGGGTGGAAGGACTCCGGCGACTCGATCCAGTGGCGCGACGGCCGACTCGCGGAAGGGCCGATCGCTCTGAGCGAGGTGCAGGGCTACGCCTACGAGGCCGCCGTGCGCGGTGCGGCGCTGCTCGACGAGCTGGGCGAACCGGGCGGCGACGAGCTGCGCTCCTGGGCGGCGGACCTGCGGCAGCGGTTCCGCGAGGCGTACTGGGTGACGACCCCCGAGGGGCGGTACCCGGCCATCGCGCTCGACGCGCACGGCGCCCCGGTCGACACGCTCACGAGCAACATCGGCCACCTGATCGGCACCGGTCTGCTCGACGCCGACGAGGAGCGCGCGTGCGCCGAGCTCCTCGACGGCGAGAGCATGTCGAGCGGCTACGGGATCCGCACCATGTCGACGGATGCCGCCGGCTACTGGCCGCTCAGCTACCACGGCGGCAGCGTGTGGACCCACGACACCGCGATCGCCGTGCACGGGATGCTGCGCGCCGGCCTCGCGGATCACGCCCGCGGCATCGCCGGGCAGCTGCTCGATCTCGCCGAGGGGTTCGACTATCGCGTTCCCGAGCTGCACTCGGGCGAACCGCGCGTGCCGGGCGGCCGCCCCGTGCCCTACCCGGCCGCGTGCCGGCCCCAGGCCTGGTCGGCCGCCGCCGCCGTGGTGTGCGCGGAGGCACTGCGCTGAGTCGTCCGTTGACGGCATCCGATCGGTGGCGTCAGCGGACGGCCGCTCCGTCCTTCCACACGCGCGCGACCAGCGGCACGCCGGGGCGGTAGGCGAGGTGGATGCGCGTCGGCGCGTCCAGCAGCACGAGGTCCGCTCGGGCACCGGGCGCGATGATGCCGATGTCGTCCCTGCGCAGCGCGCGTGCACCCCCGGCGGTCGCCGCCCACACGGCTTCCGCCGGGGTCATGCCCATGTCGCGCACGGCGATCGCGATGCAGAACGGCATCGACGAGGTGAAGCTCGAGCCGGGATTCGTGTCGCACGCGATCGCGACGGTCACTCCCGCGTCGATCAGCCGTCGCGCATCCGGATAGGGCTGTCTCGTCGAGAACTCGACGCCGGGGAGCAGCGTCAGGACGGTGTCCGAGCCGGCGAGCGCGGTGACGTCGGCGTCGGTCAGATAGGTGCCGTGATCCACCGAGGCGGCGCCGAGCTCGACCGCGAGCCGCACCCCGTCCCCGGGGCCGAGCTGGCTCGCGTGCAGACGAGGTCGCAGCCCGCGCGCGATTCCCGCGTCGAGGATACGGCGCGACTGCGCGACCGTGAACGCCCCCGTCTCGCAGAACGCGTCGACCCATCGCGCGTGCGGAGCGCAGGCTGCGAGCATGGGGCCGCAGACGAGGTCGACGTATTCCTCGGGGTGCTCCGCATACTCGGCGGGTACGACGTGCGCGCCGAGGAACGTGACCTCCGAGGTCACCTCCGCGGCGAGGCGCACCAGCCGCTGCTCGTCGGCGACGGTGAGACCGTACCCGCTCTTGATCTCGACCGTGGTCGTGCCCTGGGCGAGCATCTCGTCGACGAACCCGCGCAGCCGAGAGCGCAGCTCGGCATCCGTCGCCGCCCTGGTCGCCGCCACCGTGGAGCGGATGCCGCCCGCGGCATACCTCTGGCCAGCCATGCGCGCCTCGAACTCGGCGGCGCGGTCGCCGCCGAACACGAGGTGGCTGTGACTGTCGACGAAGCCGGGGATCATCGCGCGTCCGCGCGCATCGATCACGTCGTCCGCCGACGGGGCGTCGGCGGACGGACCGACCCAGGCGATCCGCTCCTGCTCGATCAGCACGGCCGCGTCGAGGATCGTGCCGCAGGGGTCGGTCGGGTCGGAGCCGGCGTTGGTGGTCAGCTCCCCGATGCCGGTGATGAGCGTGGTGTTCACAGCATCGGCACCTTCAGTCCGCGTTCCCTCGCGATGTCCCGCGCGTGCTCGTACCCCGCGTCGACGTGCCGCATGACCCCGGTGCCCGGGTCGTTCGTCAAGACGCGCTCGAGCTTCTCCGCGGCGAGCGCCGACCCGTCGGCGACGGTGACCTGACCGGCGTGGATGGAGCGGCCGATGCCGACCCCGCCGCCGTGGTGCAGCGACACCCAGGAGGCCCCGGACGCCGTGTTCAGCAGCGCGTTGAGCAGCGGCCAGTCGGCGATCGCGTCCGAGCCGTCCTTCATGCCCTCCGTCTCGCGGTAGGGCGAGGCGACCGATCCCGAGTCGAGGTGGTCGCGGCCGATGACGATGGGCGCCGAGAGCTCTCCGGAGGCCACCATCTCGTTGAACTTCAGCCCGGCGAGGTGCCGCTCCTGGTAGCCCAGCCAGCAGATCCGCGCCGGCAGCCCTTCGAAGTGCACGGTCGAGCCGGCCTTGTCGAGCCAGCGGTGCAGCGCGGTGTCCTCGGGGAACAGCTCGGCGACGGCCCGGTCGGTCCTGCGGATGTCCTCGGGGTCTCCCGAGAGCGCCGCCCAGCGGAACGGCCCTCGCCCCTCCTCGAACTGCGGACGGATGTAGGCGGGGACGAACCCGGGGAACTCGAACGCCCTGGCGAAGCCCCCGAGCTGCGCTTCCGCCCGAATCGAGTTGCCGTAGTCGAAGACCGCCGCGCCGGCATCCTGGAACGCGACCATGGCTGCGACGTGGGCGGCCATCGAGGCCCTGGCCCGGTGCGTGAACCCTGCCGGGTCGCGCTCGGCCTCGGTCTTCCAGTCCTCGAGGGCCACGCCGATCGGGAGGTACGCGAGGGGATCGTGGGCGCTGGTCTGGTCGGTGACGATGTCGATCGGCACTCCGCGGCGGTGGAGCTCGGGGAAGACCTCGGCCGCGTTGCCGACGACGCCGACGGAGAGAGCCTCGCCTGCGTCCTTCGCGGCGACCGCCCGGGCGACGGCGGCGTCGAGGTCGGTGGTGTACTCGTCGAGGTAGCCGTGCTCGACGCGGCGCGCGAGCCGCGACTCGTCGACGTCGACGATCAGCACGACCCCCTCGTTGAGGGTGACGGCGAGCGGCTGTGCGCCACCCATCCCGCCCGCTCCGCCGGTGAGGGTCAGCGTGCCTTTCAGCGAGTCGCGTCCGAGCGAGCGGGCGACCGCCGAGAACGTCTCGTAGGTGCCCTGCAGGATCCCCTGCGTCCCGATGTAGATCCAGGAGCCGGCCGTCATCTGGCCGTACATGATCAGCCCCAGCTCCTCCAGGCGGCGGAACTCCGGCCAGTTCGCCCAGTCGCCGACGAGGTTCGAGTTGGCGATGAGCACCCGCGGCGCCCACTCGTGCGTGCGGAAGACGCCGACCGGCTTCCCCGACTGCACGAGCAGGGTCTCGTCGGGTTCGAGCTCGTCGAGGGTCCGCACGATCGCGTCGTACGCCTCCCAGCTTCGGGCCGCCCGGCCGGTCCCGCCGTAGACGACGAGGTCCTCGGGGTGCTCGGCCACCTCGGGATCGAGGTTGTTCATCAGCATCCGCTTGGCCGCCTCGGCCCCCCAGCTCTTGGCGGTGCGCTGGTTGCCGCGCGGGGCGCGGATCGTGCGCGCGGTGTCGGTGGTCGTGCGGGTGGTCGAGGTTTCGTCAGTCATGCGCGTGCTCCTGTGCGATGCGGGCGACGGAGCCGGACTGCACCAGCGCGGTCACGGCCTCCATGTCGGGTGAGAGGTAGTGGTCGGGTCCTGGGCCGGCGGCGACGGTGCGCACGAGGTCGCGCACCGCACCGGTCGCCGGCCCTGCCTGCAACGGCGCGCGCAGGTCGAGGGCCCGCGCCCCGGTGAGGATCTCGATGGCCAGCACGCGGCCGAGCCCGTCGATCGCGCGACGCAGCTTGCGCGCGGCCGCCCACCCCATCGAGACGTGGTCCTCCTGCATGGCCGACGAGGGGATGGAGTCGACGGATGCCGGGGCGGCGAGGCGCTTGAGCTCGGAGACGATGCCGGCTGCGGCGTACTGCGCGATCATGAGCCCGGAGTCGACGCCGACCTCGTGGGCGAGGAACGGCGGGAGCCCGCGATTGCGGGCCGGGTCCAGCGCACGGTCGGTGCGTCGCTCGGAGACCGAGGCGACGTCGGCCACCGAGATGGCGAGGAAGTCGAGCACGGCGGCGACCGGCGCTCCGTGGAAGTTGCCGTTCGACTCGATCCGCCCGTCGAGGGTGATGACGGGGTTGTCGATCACACTCATCAGCTCGCGGTCGGCGATCAGCGTGGCGTGCGCCATGGTGTCGCGGGCGGCGCCGTGCACCTGCGGCGAGCAGCGCAGCGAGTAGGCGTCCTGCACCCGGCCGTCCTCCGGGCCCTTGTGGCTGTGCACGACGGGCGAGTCGCCGAGGAACGATCGAAGGTTGCGCGCGGACTCGGCCTGCCCGAACTGCGGCCGCAGCATCATGAGGTCGGCGGCGAACACGGCATCCGTCCCGAGCTGCGACTCGATCGACATCGCCGCGGCGATATCGGCCGTCAGCATCAGGGTCTCGAGATCGTGCAGCGCGAGGGCGAGCATGGCCAGCATCCCGTCGGTGCCGTTGATGAGGGCGAGCCCCTCCTTCTCGACGAGTTCCAGGGGCGGGATCCCCGCAGCGGCGAGCGCGTCGGCCGCGGAGACGATCTCGCCGCCGCGAACCCGCACCTCTCCCTCGCCCATCGCGGCGAGAGCGATGTGGGCGAGCGGCGCGAGGTCACCGGAGCATCCCAGCGATCCGTACTCGCGCACGATCGGCGCGATCCCGGCATTCAGCAGGGCCGCGTAGGTCTCCACCACCACGGGACGCACGCCCGTGCGGCCCGATGCCAGCGTCTGCAGGCGCAGGAGCTGGAGACCCCGCACGACCTCGCGCTCGACCTCGGCCCCCGTCCCCGCAGCGTGCGAGCGGATCAGGCTGGCCTGCAGCTGCCGACGACGGTCGGCCGCGATGAACGTGGTGGCGAGAGCGCCGAAGCCCGTCGACACCCCGTAGTGCGGATTCGGGTCGGCGGCGAGTCCGTCGACGACCGCTCTGGTCTGCCGCACCCGGTCGAGGGCTTCGGGCGCGAGGACGACGGCGGCATCGTGGCGGGCGACGGCGACGACGTCGGAGATCGTGAGCGGGGCGGCACCCACGACGACGGAGGAGGAAGAGCTCATGGTTCGATTCCACACCCGCGCAGTGGTGTCGGACAGGGCGCCATGGCATCCTGTGTCTGTGATCTCAGACACAGGGGCAGGACGCGAGCGCGGCCCCGGCGCGCAGGTTCCGGCGGCCGACAACACGCTGCGGATGCTGCGCTATCTCGCCGGACGCCCGGCACCGGTGGCCGCGTCGGCCATCGCCCGCGATCTCGCGCTCCCCCGGTCGACGGTCTACCACCTGCTCACGACCCTGGCCGAGCACGGCTTCGTCCTGCACCTCGCCGAGGAGCGCCGGTGGGGTCTCGGCACCTCGGCGTTCGAGCTCGCCGGCGGCTACGCGAGGCAGCAGCCCCTCGCCCGGCTCGGTCGTCCGCTCGTCGCGGCCCTGTCCGACCGCCTCGGCGAGAGCGCGCATCTCGCGGTCATGAGCGGCGGCGACGTGCTCTACATCGTGGAGGAGAGAGCGCCGCGGCGCCCCGCGCTCGTCACCGACGTCGGGGTGCGGCTTCCCGCACACCTCACCGCGTCCGGCCGCGCGATGCTCGCCGCCCTCCCCCGAGAGCAGGTGCGCGCGCTGTACCCGAGCGCCTCGGCGTTCCCCGACCGCACGGGACTCGGGCCCCGTACGCCCCGCGAGCTCCGTGAGGTGCTGCGCACCGTGCGCGAGCGCGGCTACGCGACGGAGGACAGCGAGGTCGCCGACGGACTGCGCAGCGTCGGCGCCGTCGTCCGCGACCATGCCGCGTGGCCGGTCGCCGCCGTCGCCGTCACGTGGGCCGACCCCGAGCTCGACGGAGGCGCGCTGGCGGCGGCCGTGCGCGACACCGCGTCCGTCCTCGAGGCGCGCCTGCGCCGATGAGGCGGCTGCGCCGGCGCGATGTCTCAGGACTGCGACACCCGTGCGACAGGGCAGCGACACCGGCTGGATACTCTCGAAGCATGACCACGCGACGCTCCGCCTCCGCCCCTCGTCTCGGCCTGGCCGCCGCCTGCTCCGCGCTCATCCTGCTCGCCGGGTGCGCACCCGAGCCCGCGGCCGACGCGCCGACCTCCGCCCCGAAGCCGACGCCCACCGCGTCCGCGACGCCGTCGACCGTCACCGTGGCCGGCTACGACGTCGGGGAGTTCCCTCCCGTGCCTCTGTTCGTGCTGCCGGATCTGTCGCTGCTCGACTCGTCGGCCTCGGCGTTCACGATCGAGGTGAATGAGGCGCTGGCGGGGATCCCAGGAGTCGTGGCCTCGCCCGCGCACTGCGACGCCGGAGGGGCGGTGGTGTCGGGCTCCGGCACCGCGTATCTCTACGGAGATGGCTCCGGCACCTTCACAGGTCCCGACGGGACGGTGCAGAACTTCGGAGACGGATCGGGCACCTCGACGATCAACGGGGTCGCGATCCAGAACTTCGGAGACGGGTCGGGAAACTACACCGACGGCACCGTGACCATCCAGAACTTCGGCGACGGATCCGGCACGTACGCGGACGCGAGCAAGACCGTGCAGATCTTCGGCGACGGATCAGGGAACTACACCGACGGCGCCAGGACGATCCAGAACTTCGGCGACGGATCCGGCACCTACACCGACGGCACCGTCACGATCCAGAACTTCGGCGACGGATCGGGGAACTACGCCGACGGTCGCATCACCATCCAGAACTGGGGCGACGGCACGGCACGTGTCGGCAGCGAGACCGTGAAGGCCGCTCCCCTGCCGCCCGTTCCCGAGCTCGGGGTGTTCCCTCCGCTCGGCGCACTCGCTCCCGTGGCGTCGTGCGGCACGACGCTCACCTTCGCCGACGGCGTGCTCTTCGACTTCGACAGGAGCGACATCCGCGCGGATGCCGCATCGACCCTCGCGACCGTGGCCGAGGTGCTCACGCGCCTCGGGGTGAGCGACGCTGCCGTCAGCGGGCACACCGACGCGATCGGATCGGATGCCGAGAACCAGACCCTGTCGGAGGAACGCGCGCAGTCGGTCGTCGCAGCGCTCGAAGACCGCGGTGTCACGACGACCCTCACCGCGGAGGGCTTCGGCGAGAGTCGCCCGGTCGCGGCCAATGAGATCGACGGTGTCGACAACCCGGCCGGCCGCCAGCTGAACCGCCGGGTCGAGATCTTCATCCCTGCGACGTTCTGATGCTCGGAGGCATCCGAACGAGGTCGACACGAGAGGATAGGGACATGCGCCGCCGCAGAACGAGATCGATCCTGGTGGGGTTCGTGCTGCTCGGGTCCCTGACGACGACGGGATGCACGGTGTCCATCGTCGATCCGTCCGCCGATGACGCACCGACTCCGGCCCCGGCCGCATCCGACGCACAGGTCGAGCGCTCGACACCGACACCGCGACCGACCACCGATGCACCCATGGAGAGCTCCGGCCTGAGCGCCGAAGGCCAAGCCGATCGTGACAGGCTGATCGCCGCCGCGTCGACGACCGCGGCCTGCCCGACCGGTCCGATCACCGCGGACGGAGCGGTCATCCGCATCGAGGGCTCCTGTCCCGACCTCGTCGTCGAGGCGGATGCGGCGGTCGTGGTCGCCGACGACGTGCAGCGCCTCGTGCTCTCCGGGGACGGCACCGTGGTCTACGTGGAGACAGTGGATGCCGTGTCGGTGTCGGGCAGCGCCAGCTCGGTGTTCTGGGCGGGCGCCACCCCGTCCGTGAACGACACCGGCACGGCCAATACGCTGCGGAGGGGCTGAGCGGTGGACGCGCCAGATCGCCCCGGCATCCTCCTCGTCGACGACGACGACGCGATCACGACCGCGCTCGGGCCGTTCCTCGAGCGCAGCGGTTTCTCCGTGCGGATCGCCGGCGACGGGCGCGACGCGCTCCGCGAGGTCGAGCGCGACGTGCCGGACCTCGTCGTCTGCGATGTGCTCATGCCCCACGTCGACGGTCGGGAGTTCGTCCGTCGGGTGCGCGCCAGGCAGCTCTGGCTGCCCATCATCCTGCTCACGCAGGTCGGCGAGTCGTGGGAGCGCAGCGCCGCCCTCGACGAGGGCGCCGACGACTACCTCAACAAGCCGTTCGACCCGCATGAGCTGATCTCGCGCATCCGGGCTGTGCTCCGCCGTACGGCCCAGGGCGGTGCCACGCTGCGGTCGGCGCATCGGCTGCGCGCCGCCGATCTCGTCCTCGACAGGACGGCGCGTCGAGTGTGGAGAGCGGATGCCGAGCTCTCGCTCACCCCCAAGGCGATGACTCTCCTGGAGTACCTGATGCTCCACCCGGGCGAGGTCCACACCCGCGAGCATCTGCTCGCCACCCTGTGGGGGTTCGACTTCACGACATCGAGCCGTGCCGTCGACCACCGCATCGCCGAGTTGCGGCGAGTCCTCGGCGAGGCCGGCGCAGGGGGTCCCTTCATCGAGACCGCTCAGAGCATCGGGTACCAGTTCGTCGCACGGGTGGTGCCCGCGTGAGCCGCGCCGGAGATGTCGCGCTCGGCGTGCTCACCGCGGTCCCCGTCGGCATCTGCGCGCTCACCGCGGGAGGGATGCTGGTCGCCGGTGACGAGCGCGTGCTCGCCGCAGAGCTCGCTCTCCCGGCCGGCGTGCTCGTCGCCGGCGCCCTCGTGTCGGCGATCCCGCTCAGCATCCTCGTCTGGCGGCGCCGACGTGTCGCAGCCGAACGCGCGCGGCAGCGGGCGACGGCTGCAGCGGCGCAGTCCGCCGCCGACCGGGAGCGCGCGAACCATCAACGCTTCCTCGCCCGACTCGACCACGAACTCAAGAACCCTCTCACCGCGATCCGTGCGACAGTCGCGACGGCGAACCCTGCGGCAGGAGCGAGCAGCCCCGCCAGCGCGGTCGTCCGTGACGCAGCCTGGGACACGGTGGACGCGCAGGCGCAGAAGCTGAGCGGTCTCGTGAGGGACCTCCGCAAGCTGTCGGAGCTCGAGACGAGACCCCTGGAGAGGGAGCCGGTCTCACTCGAGGAGATGCTGGCCGAGGCGATCGAGGCCCTGGGTCACCAGGATCCCGCCGCGCGGGCACGAACCGTGCTGTCCGTGACCCGGGTCCCCTGGAGCGTGCCACCTTTGCAGCTCGACCTGGACCTCATGTCGCTCGCGATCGACAACGTCCTCGGCAACGCGGCGAAGTACTCCGTGCAGGGGCCGATCGAGGTCCGCCTGCGGGAGCAGGACGGCTGGGCGATCGTCGAGATCGCGGATGCCGGGCGCGGCATCCCTGCAGCAGAGCTCTCCTCCGTGTTCGACGAGCTCGCACGCGCGAGGAATGCGCGGGACGTCCCCGGCTCGGGTATCGGGCTGACGCTCGTCGCGACGGTCGTACGTCGGCACGGTGGCGATGTCTCCGTGCGTTCCGTCGAGGGCTCCGGAACCGTCGTCGCACTGCGGCTTCCCGTGCGCGAACGCGCCTGAAACCGCAAAAGGTCATCCCCCTGCAGCGATGGCCGACTGTCGTCCGCGGACGACGCGGTTAACGCAGAAGAGCCACCCAGCTCTGGGTGGCTCTTCTGTCTAAAAGGAGTCCGGCGGTGTCCTACTCTCCCACAGGGTCCCCCCTGCAGTACCATCGGCGCTGTGAGGCTTAGCTTCCGGGTTCGGAATGTAACCGGGCGTTTCCCTCACGCTATGGCCGCCGAAACACTATTGATGTTTCAATCGTTGCATAACGACAAAGTCTAGTTATGCGGTTCTCGACCGTACATCGAGAACCACTCAGTGGACGCAAGCACCAACGAACGGTGTGTTATCAAGTCATCGGCTTATTAGTACCAGTCAGCTGCACACGTTACCGTGCTTCCACATCTGGCCTATCAACCCAGTAGTCTGGCTGGGAGCCTCTCACCCGAAGGTATGGAAGTCTCATCTTGAGGCCGGCTTCCCGCTTAGATGCTTTCAGCGGTTATCCATCCCGAACGTAGCTAATCAGCGGTGCTCCTGGCGGAACAACTGACACACCAGAGGTTCGTCCAACCCGGTCCTCTCGTACTAGGGTCAGATCCTCTCAAACTTCCTACGCGCGCAGCGGATAGGGACCGAACTGTCTCACGACGTTCTAAACCCAGCTCGCGTACCGCTTTAATGGGCGAACAGCCCAACCCTTGGGACCTACTCCAGCCCCAGGATGCGACGAGCCGACATCGAGGTGCCAAACCATGCCGTCGATATGGACTCTTGGGCAAGATCAGCCTGTTATCCCCGAGGTACCTTTTATCCGTTGAGCGACAGCGCTTCCACAAGCCACTGCCGGATCACTAGTCCCGACTTTCGTCCCTGCTCGACCTGTCAGTCTCACAGTCAAGCTCCCTTGTGCACTTACACTCGACACCTGATTGCCAACCAGGTTGAGGGAACCTTTGGGCGCCTCCGTTACTTTTTGGGAGGCAACCGCCCCAGTTAAACTACCCACCAGGCACTGTCCCTGAACCGGATTACGGTTCGAAGTTAGATATCCAGAGTGACCAGAGTGGTATTTCAACAATGACTCCACATGAACTGGCGTCCATGCTTCACAGTCTCCCACCTATCCTACACAAGCCACACCGAACACCAATACCAAGCTGTAGTAAAGGTCACGGGGTCTTTCCGTCCTGCTGCGCGTAACGAGCATCTTTACTCGTAATGCAATTTCGCCGAGTTCGCGGTTGAGACAGTTGGGAAGTCGTTACGCCATTCGTGCAGGTCGGAACTTACCCGACAAGGAATTTCGCTACCTTAGGATGGTTATAGTTACCACCGCCGTTTACTGGGGCTTAAATTCTCAGCTTCGCCTTGCGGCTAACCGGTCCTCTTAACCTTCCAGCACCGGGCAGGCGTCAGTCCGTATACATCGTCTTGCGACTTGGCACGGACCTGTGTTTTTAGTAAACAGTCGCTACCCACTAGTCTCTGCGGCCACCACACCCTTTCCGGAGCAAGTCCGTATAAGTGGATGGCCCCCCTTCTCCCGAAGTTACGGGGGCATTTTGCCGAGTTCCTTAACCACGATTCTCTCGATCTCCTTGGTATTCTCTACCTGACCACCTGAGTCGGTTTGGGGTACGGGCAGCTAGAACCTCGCGTCGATGCTTTTCTTGGCAGCATAGGATCATCCACTTTTTATCCGCATCGTGTCTCAGCCTGTATGAGTCACGGATTTGCCTATGACTCGGCCTACGCACTTGCACCAGGACAACCATCGCCTGGCTTGGACTACCTTCCTGCGTCACACCTGTTAATACGCTAACCGCACCAGCATGGGGTCGTGCGCTAGGCCCACAGCGTCACCCCGAAGGGATCAGTCAGTGGGATTCAGACACTTAGCACTACTGGATTAGTTTGGGCGGTTCTTCGCCGGTACGGGAATATCAACCCGTTGTCCATCGACTACGCCTGTCGGCCTCGCCTTAGGTCCCGACTTACCCAGGGAAGATTAGCTTGACCCTGGAACCCTTGGTCTTTCGGAGGACGTGTTTCTCACACGTCTTTCGCTACTCATGCCTGCATTCTCACTCGTGTAGCCTCCACGGCTGGGTTACCCCGCCGCTTCGCTGGCCACACGACGCTCTCCTACCCATCAACACGGCTGGACCACGAAGGCCTACCAATAATGTCAATGCCACAACTTCGGTGGCGTGCTTGAGCCCCGTTACATTGTCGGCGCGGAATCACTTGACCAGTGAGCTATTACGCACTCTTTCAAGGGTGGCTGCTTCTAAGCCAACCTCCTGGTTGTCAGAGCAACTCCACATCCTTTCCCACTTAGCACGCGCTTTGGGACCTTAGTTGGTGGTCTGGGTTGTTTCCCTCTCGACTATGAAGCTTATCCCCCACAGTCTCACTGCTGCGCTCTCACTTACCGGCATTCGGAGTTTGGCTGACGTCAGTAACCTTGTAGGGCCCATCGGCCATCCAGTAGCTCTACCTCCGGCAAGAAACACGCAACGCTGCACCTAAATGCATTTCGGAGAGAACCAGCTATCACGAAGTTTGATTGGCCTTTCACCCCTATCCACAGCTCATCCCCTCAGTTTTCAACCTAAGTGGGTTCGGCCCTCCACGACGTCTTACCGTCGCTTCAGCCTGGCCATGGATAGATCACTTCGCTTCGGGTCTAGGACATGCGACTGAATCGCCCTATTCAGACTCGCTTTCGCTACGGCTACCCCACACGGGTTAACCTCGCCACATATCGCTAACTCGCAGGCTCATTCTTCAAAAGGCACGCTGTCACACCTACCAGGGGTGCTCCAACGGTTTGTAAGCAAACGGTTTCAGGTACTATTTCACTCCCCTCCCGGGGTACTTTTCACCTTTCCCTCACGGTACTTGTCCGCTATCGGTCATCTGGGAGTATTTAGGCTTATCAGGTGGTCCTGACAGATTCACACGGGATTTCACGGGCCCCGTGCTACTTGGGATACTCTTCGCGCCAAGCAAGGCATTTCGACTACGGGGTTGGCACCCTCTATGACCGGCCTTTCAAGACCGTTCGTCTATACCTTCTTGTAACGCCGCCATCTCGGCAGAAATGACTGAAAAGTCCCACAACCCCGAACGTGCAACTCCTGCCGGATATCACACACGCTCGGTTTAGCCTGATCCGGTTTCGCTCGCCACTACTAACGGAATCGCGGTTGCTTTCTCTTCCTGTGGGTACTGAGATGTTTCACTTCCCCACGTTCCCTCTACCCGCCCTATATATTCAGGCGGGAGTCACTAGGTCGGCACGCCGCCCAGCGGGGTTTCCCCATTCGGACACCCTCGGATCAAAACTTGCTTATCAGTTCCCCGAGGCTTATCGCAGATTGCTACGTCCTTCTTCGGCTCCAGATGCCAAGGCATCCACCGTTTGCTCTTAAAGACTTGAAATCACATGAGTTCGAATCGATCGCCACACCCCGAAAGGCATGGAGATTGACTAATGATCTTTAAGATCATCTTGCGCAACAACCCGAAAGTTGTTGCAAGATGCTCGCGTCCACTGTGTAGTTCTCAAAGTACGGGCGGTACCCCTCACCCCCTCCCACCACGGGGAGACGACGAAAGGCCCAGAGGTCCAGTTCGACCCAACGGGCCGGCCCGGTCCCTCAGGACCCAACAGCGTGCAGACACCCCGCTCACCAACCCCCACGTTCCAGCCACCGAAGCGACGTACTAGCAGAAATCAGCTGCGCTGATGTCATGTCAAATGTTCCACCCATGAGCTCCCAGCAGAGACGAACGCTCTGATCTGAGTTCTGGACAACACGCAATTCAACGAACAACGTGGGTCAGATGCTCCTTAGAAAGGAGGTGATCCAGCCGCACCTTCCGGTACGGCTACCTTGTTACGACTTAGTCCTAATTACCGATCCCACCTTCGACGGCTCCCTCCACAAGGGTTAGGCCACCGGCTTCAGGTGTTACCGACTTTCATGACTTGACGGGCGGTGTGTACAAGACCCGGGAACGTATTCACCGCAGCGTTGCTGATCTGCGATTACTAGCGACTCCGACTTCATGAGGTCGAGTTGCAGACCTCAATCCGAACTGGGACCGGCTTTTTGGGATTCGCTCCACCTCGCGGTATTGCAGCCCTTTGTACCGGCCATTGTAGCATGCGTGAAGCCCAAGACATAAGGGGCATGATGATTTGACGTCATCCCCACCTTCCTCCGAGTTGACCCCGGCAGTATCCCATGAGTTCCCACCATTACGTGCTGGCAACATAGAACGAGGGTTGCGCTCGTTGCGGGACTTAACCCAACATCTCACGACACGAGCTGACGACAACCATGCACCACCTGTTTACGAGTGTCCAAAGAGTTGACCATTTCTGGCCCGTTCTCGTATATGTCAAGCCTTGGTAAGGTTCTTCGCGTTGCATCGAATTAATCCGCATGCTCCGCCGCTTGTGCGGGTCCCCGTCAATTCCTTTGAGTTTTAGCCTTGCGGCCGTACTCCCCAGGCGGGGAACTTAATGCGTTAGCTGCGTCACGGAATCCGTGGAATGGACCCCACAACTAGTTCCCAACGTTTACGGGGTGGACTACCAGGGTATCTAAGCCTGTTTGCTCCCCACCCTTTCGCTCCTCAGCGTCAGTTACGGCCCAGAGATCTGCCTTCGCCATCGGTGTTCCTCCTGATATCTGCGCATTCCACCGCTACACCAGGAATTCCAATCTCCCCTACCGCACTCTAGTCTGCCCGTACCCACTGCAGGCCCGAGGTTGAGCCTCGGGATTTCACAGCAGACGCGACAAACCGCCTACGAGCTCTTTACGCCCAATAATTCCGGATAACGCTTGCGCCCTACGTATTACCGCGGCTGCTGGCACGTAGTTAGCCGGCGCTTTTTCTGCAGGTACCGTCACTTTCGCTTCTTCCCTGCTAAAAGAGGTTTACAACCCGAAGGCCGTCATCCCTCACGCGGCGTTGCTGCATCAGGCTTCCGCCCATTGTGCAATATTCCCCACTGCTGCCTCCCGTAGGAGTCTGGGCCGTGTCTCAGTCCCAGTGTGGCCGGTCACCCTCTCAGGCCGGCTACCCGTCGACGCCTTGGTGAGCCATTACCTCACCAACAAGCTGATAGGCCGCGAGCCCATCCCCAACCAAAAAATCTTTCCAGTAACTGACCATGCGGCCGCTACTCGTATCCAGTATTAGACGCCGTTTCCAGCGCTTATCCCAGAGTCAGGGGCAGGTTGCTCACGTGTTACTCACCCGTTCGCCACTGATCCCACAGAGCAAGCTCCGTGTTCACCGTTCGACTTGCATGTGTTAAGCACGCCGCCAGCGTTCATCCTGAGCCAGGATCAAACTCTCCGTAAAAAAGAAATGCATACACCACCGGGAAAACGATGACGCAGCGAGTTTGATGCTGACCAAAGAGACAAATTCATTGCTGACTTCATCCGAATGCCAACCCCGAAGGGCTGGTCTTTGATCCAAAGGAATCTCACCCTGCCGAAGCAGGAACGAGGTTATTTGGCATTTGACAAGTGCACGCTGTTGAGTTCTCAAGGATCGGACGCTCCCCCGACCCAACCATCACAGTCAGGCCCGAAGGGCAACTTCTCAGTCTTACCTGTGTCTTTCCGGCTGTCAAATCGACATGCCGTGAAGATCAGGACCAGTTCCGTGCCCCGCGCTGATCGCGCTGAGGCAACTTCACTAGCTTATCCGTCTCGGAGCGGCTGTCAAATCGACCGCCATCCCGTTCGGGAAGCTCCCACGTCGGACAGAAGTGTGTCCGTGACCCGCTCCGAGGAGCTGATCGAGGTGGGGGTGGTTCTCCGCTTGAGGGGGGTGAAGCTCTCGGCCTCTCCGCTTCCCTGTGGGGCGAACAAGTAATAACTTACGTGGATCCCGGGGCCTCGGCAAATCGCAGAGATCCGCCGGGCGTGTCGCGCTGCTCGCGGTGATCGGCAGCCGGATACGACGAAGCCCCCGGGGTGACCCGGGGGCTTCAACGGCTGTGGACCTAAGGGGATTCGAACCCCTGACCTCCTCGATGCGAACGAGGCGCGCTACCAACTGCGCCATAGGCCCGTGAACCTCGACTACGTTATCACGCTCGACGAGGTGGCTGCGTCCGCGCGGTCACCCCGCGGCCCGCTTCGCGAGAAGCTCCCGCACGTGCGCTTCGATCTCGGCGTCGTCGACGAACCCCATCCGTGCGTACGGCGATGCCGCTGCGGGCGCCGGCTCGCTCTGCGGCGCGGGAAGACGGACCGGAGCCTCGGGCGCGATGCGCTCCGCGCGTTCCCGCAGTTCCGCCAGGCGGGCGGCCTTGCGACGTTCCTCCTGCGCATCCATCTCGGCCCGAGCCGTCTGCGCACGGGACCCGGCCACGGACACAAGGGGTTCCGGCAGCTGACGCGGAGTCCACGTGGCGCGCCCCTGGTCGTGGAGCGGAGGCGACACGCGTTCGCGCACCTCCTCCTCCTGGTGCGCCGTCCGGCGGACGGCCCGACCGGCCACCGACGCCATGCGCTGCAGCAGCACGGCTCCGAGCAGGACGGCGGTCCCACCCACCCACAGCAGGAGCTGCGCCTGAGCGACGACCAGCTGCCACACGCCGAGGCCTGCGACGACGAGTCCGAGCAGCACGAGAGACGAGGAGGCGATGCGCACGCGACGGCGGGCACGAGCCTGCCGCACGACGGGATCGGCCTTGGCAGCGGCGAGCTGCTCGCGGAGCAGGGCGAGCTCGGCGGCCTCCTTCTCCGACTGCAGCCTCTTGGCCAGCTTCTGCTGCGCGAGCGCCGTGCGCGCGTTCAGCTCGAGGTGCACCTCGCCCGGCGTCTCGCTGGTCTCGGCCAGCACGCGCAGAGCCTGGTTGAGACGAACGGCGTTGCGCTCGGCGGCATCGTACTGGAAGCGACCACGCCAGGAGGGCAGCAGATAGAGCAGCCAGAGGAGCACGGCGACGAGCACGATCACTCCCCCGCTCAGCACCGGCCCGTCCATGTCGACAACGGTACGGGAACACCGTTCCCGACAGGGCTCAGTGCGGGCGCGTGTCGCGAGCGGATTCCCGGTGATCCCGCCTCAGATCGAGAGACGGTCCGACGGCGGCACGTCCGCTGCATGCACCGGCACCTGCCCGCTGAGCCATCGCGCGAGCACGCCCTGCGGGACATCCTCCCGGGTGAGCGCGAAAGCGTAGTGATCGCGCCAGTCCCCGTCGATGTGGATGTACCGACGACGCAGCCCCTCGTAGCGGAAGCCGAGCTTCTGCACGATCCGCAGGCTCGCCGCGTTCTCCGGGCGGATGCAGATCTCCATGCGATGCAGCCCGTACTCGGTGAAGCAGGCGTCGGTCGCGAGAGCGACCGCCGTCGGGGTGATCCCCCGGCCGGCGAACCGCTCGCTGACCCAGTAGCCGATCGTCGCAGAGCACAGCGAGCCGCGGGCGACGCCCCAGACGTTGAGCTGGCCCGCGATCTCGCCGTCGTACTCCATCACGAACGGATAGCCCCCACCGTCGCGGTACTGCTGCAGGAGCCGGCGGATGCTGAGCCGCATGTCGAACGACACCGAGCCGTAGGGCACGGTTGCCTCCCAGGGCTGCAGCCAGGCACGGTTCGACAGCAGCTCGTGCTGCAGCGGCCGCGCGTCCCTCGACCGGACCAGGCGCAGCTCGACCGGACCGTGCCGCATCCCCGTCGCCTGATCCATCAGAATGCCCCCGACGCCCACGTCGCGCCTAGAGGCGTTCCGCGAAGTCCTTCAGCCAGGGCCGCAGCTCGGGACCGAGGTCGTCGCGATCGGCGGCGAGCTGGACGATGGCCTTGATGTAGTCGACGCGGTCGCCCGTGTCGTAGCGACGCCCGCGGAAGATCACGCCGGCGACGCCGGGGCCGTCGGGATCGGTCGCCAGTTCCTGCAGCGCGTCGGTCAGCTGGATCTCGCCGCCCTTGCCCGGCTCCGTGCGCTCGAGCACGTCGAAGACGGATGCCGGCAGCACGTACCGCCCGATGATGGCGAGGTTCGACGGGGCGTCCTCCTGAGCGGGCTTCTCGACCAGACCGGTGACGCGCACGGCATCCGAGCCCTCGAGCTCCTCGACGGCGGCGGCTCCGTACATGTGGATGCTCGACGGGTCGACCTCCATGAGGGCGACGACGGCCGCGCCCGTGCGCTCGTGCTCGGCGATCATCTCGGTGAGAAGCGGGTCGCGCTCGTCCATGAGGTCGTCGCCCAGGAGGACGGCGAACGAGCTGTCGCCCACGTGGGTGCGCGCGCGGAGCACGGCGTGCCCGAGCCCCTTGGGCTCCCCTTGACGCACGAAATGGATGTCGGCGAGGTCGCTGGACTTCATGACCCGTTCGAGGCGGCCCGTGTCACCCTTCTCCATGAGCTTCACCTCGAGCTCCGGCACGGAGTCGAAGTGGTTGGAGATGGCGTTCTTGTTGCGCCCGATGATGACGAGGATGTCGTCGATGCCTGCCGCGGCGGCCTCTTCGACGACGTACTGGATAGCGGGCTTGTCGACGACCGGCAGCATCTCCTTCGGCATCGCCTTCGTCGCCGGCAGGAATCGTGTTCCCAGTCCGGCTGCGGGAATGACGGCTTTGATCTTCTGGTGGCCCATCCCCACAGCCTAGTGGGGCGCCTCGCCGTAGACTCTGAGGCATGTCGAACGACGTCGAGCACGAGAAGCGCGCGCTCCGCGCCGAACTCCGAGAGCGGCGACAGCTGCTGAGCGACGCCCAGCGCGAGAGCGCGGCATCCGCCATCGCCGAGCGTCTGGACGAGCTGATCGCCGAGCTCGGCGCCGCCTCCATCTCCTGCTTCCTGTCGACGACGACCGAACCGGGGACCAGGGACTTCGTGAAGGCCGCCGTGCGCCGCGGCATCCGCGTGCTGCTCCCCGTGACGCGGGCCGACGGACTGCTCGACTGGGCTGTCGCGAGCGACGACGACGAGATCTCCGAGGGCCTGTACGGGCTTCCCGAGCCCACCGGCGAGGTGCTCGGGCCGATCGCCGTGAACGACGTCGATCTCATGATCATCCCCGCTGCCGCAGTCGACCGCACCGGTATGCGCATGGGGTGGGGTCGCGGCTACTTCGACAAGACGATCGGATCGATGGAGAAGTGCCCGCCCGTCTACGCCGTGATCTATGATTCCGAGGTGCTCGACTCCCTGCCGAGCGAGGTGCACGACCAGCCGGTGAACGGTGTCGTGACACCGACCCAGACTCTTCTCCTGTCGCCCACGCGACGCTGACCGACGAGGACCGCCATGCCCACCTACGCCTATGCCTGCCGCTCCTGCGGCCACGCCTTCGACGCCGTGCAGAGCTTCTCCGACGACGCGCTGACGGTCTGCCCCGAGTGCGGCGGCGAGCTGCGCAAGCAGTACGGATCGATCGGCGTGACGTTCAACGGATCCGGCTTCTATCGGACCGACTCGCGGGGCGGGTCTGGAGCGAAGAAGGATGCTTCGGCATCATCGAAGTCTGAGTCGTCATCGAGCACGACCGCGGCGCCCGCTGCGGCACCGGCCTCTTCCTGACGCACGACCGATCGGAGAACTCTCATGCTCAAAGGCTTCAAGGACTTCCTGCTCCGCGGCAACGTGATCGACCTGGCCGTCGCCGTCGTGATCGGCACGGCGTTCACGGCCATCGTCACCGCCGTCGTGAACAGCCTCATCAATCCGCTCGTCGCCCTCTTCTTCGAGGCCGATGCCGCCGGAGAGTTCGGCCCCACCGTCACCAACATCTACGGCAACAAGGTCACCTTCCCGCTCGGCGACCTGATCTCCGCGCTGATCAGCTTCCTCGCCGTGGCCGCCGTGGTCTACTTCGTCTTCGTTCTGCCGATGAACACCTTCAAGGCTCACGTCGAGGCCCGCAAGGGCACGCCGGCCGAGGAGCCGCAGGAGGAGCCGGCCGCAGCGACCGAGACCGAGCTGCTCATCGAGATCCGCGACCTACTGGCACGCAACAGCGCCCGGGAGTGATCAACGCCGGGCGGCGACCCGTCGCTCAGTAGTGCGGCGGCACGTCTCCGAGCATCCGCTCGTCGTTCGGACCCTTCGGTCCCTGCGGAGCGGATGCCGGAGACGGCCGCCGCTCCGGCGTCTCCGGTGCCGGATCGGATCCGCGTACGGGCGTCAGCCGCGCACGACGGGAGCCCGGCACTCGCACGACCTTCTGCCGCTGCTCGGGCTGTCCGCCGTGTCGGGGGTCCTCAGCCATTGCGCGGGTCGACGATGTCGATCGGCTGCGTGTCGTCCTCCGCGCGCGGAGCAGACGGCGAGATGCCGAGGACTCCGGCGATGCGGGTCGCTGCGGTGACCGGGTCGCTGTAGAGGTCGAAGGCGTGCACGCGCACGTAGTGCCAGCCCAGCCGGCGCAGGACATGGGGCCGGAGCCGCAGGGTCTCCCGCAGCGACTCGCCTCGGGTCTCGGGGTCGCACTCGATGACGACGGCCTTACCGCCGTGCTGGGCGACGAGGGGCAGGAGTCCGCGGTAGTCCACGTCGACCGCTGCGCCGAGACGGCGGAGCTCGCGAGCGAGCGCGAGGGTCAGCGGATCAGCGAGGTCCTCCAGACGGGCGTCGCGTCCGCGCGAGGCGAGGCCCCCGAGGATCGACATGAGCGTCGCCGCGCCGTACTCCAGGCGCCCGTCGTCGAACGCCGACGGACGGATCGACGACACGATCACCATGGACCGCCGGGCGCGGGTCATCCCCACCGTCAGCAGCCGCTCGCCGTCGGGCGTCGACAGGTCGCCGAAGTCGCTGAGGACCCGGCCGTGCTTGGTGAGGCCGAAGCCGAGCGACAGGATGACCCGGTCGCGACTCTCCGCCACGGACTCCTCGAGCGTGAGCACGGCGAACGGCTCCGCGG
This sequence comes from Microbacterium sp. LWO14-1.2, assembly GCF_038397715.1. NCBI lineage: Bacteria > Bacillati > Actinomycetota > Actinomycetes > Micrococcales > Microbacteriaceae > Microbacterium > Microbacterium sp. LWO14-1.2. The sequence continues at coordinate 2,976,171 of NZ_CP151633.1, read as the reverse complement.
TGTCGCGACCGACGAAGTCCGCGACGTCGGAGCGCCCGGCGAAGGCCGAGGTCACGGCGGCACGCACGCGCTCGGCGTGACGCCGGCTGGCCGTGACGACCATGAGCGATTCCTCCGGGCGGTGCACGGCATGCTCCACGACCAGGGTGACCACGCGGGCGACCTCGGCGTCGGGACTTTCGACCGCGCCCGAGATCGGATCCGGTGCGCCGGTTCCCCCCTCGACGTAGTCGACCGTCAGGCTGCCGCGTCCGAGGTACGACCCGGCCCAGGGCAGCGACACGATCTCGCCGCCGTAGAAGGCGTCGTTGATCAGCTCGGCGAGGTCCTCGCCGCCCGCACGGTAGCTGCGGGTCAGCGTCATCACCGGGAGCAGCTCCGACAGGCGCTCGAACACCGAGACGGCGTCGAACGGCACTTCGGCCTCCCACGTCGCGTCAGGGTCGACCGCGACGTGGAACGGAGTGGGGCGCTGCGTCACCGGGTCGCCGAAGGCCACGACCTGGCGGGCCCGACGGATGGCGGGAGCGGCCTCCGCGAGGTTGATCGCGGCGGCATCCACGAGCAGCACGGTGTCGAACTCGACGGAGTCCGGGATCTCGGGCACCAGGTAGGGCGAGGAGATCCACACGGGCGCGAGCACGTCGACGAGCGTCGGCGCCGAGCTCACGATCTCGGCCGTGGTCGAGCTCGCCTGCTTGAGCGCGCTGCGCAGGTGCTGCGACTGCTGCGGCTCGTCGACGATGGCGATCTTCCACTGGTTCGCGAGCTGCCATGCGAGGAGCGGACCGGCCATCGCGGCGTGGGCCTCGTCCACGAGGCGGAAGTCGCGCTCGAGACGGTCGACGACGGCGGTGTTCGCGCCGAGCAGCGATCGGTCGTCCTGCAGCGCCCGCTCGAGGAGCGACTGCCACCACGCGAACTCCAGCTCATCACCGACGCGGGCTTCGGACACGTGCCGCACCGAGAGCTCGGCGAGAAGGGGCTCCAGTCCGAGGTCGGCGAGACGATCGCGCAGCTGCGCGCGCTCGACGAGGTTGTCGAACACATCGGACTTCGCGGCGAGGCCCGCGAGCATGCGCACGAGTCGGGCGACCGGGAGCGACGCGAGCGGCTCGCGACGGCCGAGCGCCGCATCGAGCTCGGAGAGCTCTGCGGCGACCCGCTGCCACGACGAGTACACGTCGGCGAGACCGAGCGGGATCTCCGGAGCGACGCCCGCATCGACGCACCGCTGCCACTGGGTTCGCTGGGTCTGGATGCGCAGCAGCGCCTCGTGCATCTCGGTGATGTGCACACCCGGGCGCACGTACTCCTTGGCGAGACGGCGGAGACGGCGGCGGTTCGCGCTCGACATCCCCGGCGAATCCCGCCGCGACCCGTGAGCCTGGATCAATTCGCCGAGCGGGCGCTCGAAGACGGTCGGGCTGAACCGGTCGAGGGTGTCGCGGATGCCCTGCAGGAGACGCAGGTACTCCCCCAGTTCGTCGATGGTCGCGAACGGACGCATGTGCGTCTGCGCGATCAGCGCGTAGCCCCGCTCGAGGAGCGCGGGCACGCTGTCGGCGTGCAGACGCCCCGCCAGCTCGTGGGCCGCCCGTGCGGCCTCGGTGCTCGTGAAGGTGACGCCGTACCAGGGCGAGTCGTCGGGGCCGAACCGGAACTCGCCGAGGCGTGCCGCCTGGGCGAGCGCGGAAGCCGCAGCCGATCGATCTCCGGCGAGGCGACGCAGGGTCTCGGGGCTGAGCCGAGCCGTGGTGGACGGCGGATGCGGGAGCGACGCCAGCCTGGTCAGGTGGCGGGTCGCGTCGAGGACCGAGGCGTCGGTGCCGACGGCCGGGGCGGTGAGAGCGCGGCGGTAGTCGCGCAGCACGGTGCGGAGCCGCACGAGCGCATCGTCGACGTCGCTGACCTTGGGCGCCGTGGCCTTCTCATTCCTGCCGATCGCTCGGACGAGGTCCCGTCGCACGCTCGCCGGCGAGATCGCCAGGCTGTCGAGGCCGATGCCGGAGAGACGATGCCGCACCCCGTCGAGCGTCGACCGACGGGCCGACACGACGAGCACGCGCTTGTCGTTGCGCACGAGTTCTCCGAGCGCGTTGATGACGGTCTGCGTGCCGCCGGTGCCAGGCAGCGTGGCCACCGTCAGCGACTGTCCGGCGGCGATCCGGGCCAGCACGGCCTCCTGCTCGGCATCCGCGTCGAGGAGCAGGTTGTCGGAGGCGGGCGCGCGGTCGTCGGGACCCGTGTGATGCGGCGCGGGTCGGCGCGCGGAGACCTGCTCGCGATCGCCGACGTGGCCGCCGAGCGCGTTGAGCACGAGGTGATCGAGGTTCACGGCGTCGCGGGACATGGCCCCGCCGACGTCGGCGAACGTCGAGACGACGAGCCGTGGCGTGACGGAGAAGGTGTCGATCGAGCGGGTGATGCTCCGCAGGCTGTCGATCACGGGCTGAGGCTTGAAGATCCCGCCGTCGTAGGCGAGGGCGGCGAGCGCCGCGGCATCGATGGAGATCCCGAAGTGCTCGCGGGCGATACGGATGAGCTCGGGGTTGACCTCGAACGACCCCTGCAGCTTGAGCTCGAAGTCGGAGTGGTGCCGGCGGATCGCGAGCGGACGCAGGAGGACAGGGGCGGCGAAGTCCGCTCCTCCGATCCGCCAACCGGCCACGCCGACGGCGAGGTGCACGGCCTCGATGCCGCGCACGGTGCGCAGTTCGGTGTTCTTGGCGGTGATCCGCTCGGCGGCGAGTCGTGCGGTGCGGAGGCCGACCTCGTCGCGGAACAGGTTCGAGAGCAGCGTGGATTTGCCGGTGATGAACTGCGGCAGGCTGCCGGGATGGGCTTTGGAGATGTCGATGCCCGATTCGACCGTGTCGCGGAAGGTCACGAGCGGCGATGCGCCGCCGAGATCGGCGGCCTCGGCGCGCAGACGGGTGCGCTCGGCCTCGGCGGCATGTGCGACCTGCACTCCGGATGCCGAGTCGTGCAGGTCGCCGAGGGTCACCGAGGCGTCGTTCGCTGCGTCATCCACAGCCTTGCCTTCTCGTCGCCACACAACTCACACATTAGGCGCGCCGCGCCGCCACGGCGGTATCCCTGGCGGGTTTCACGGCATTTCAGGCCCTCCTGAGCGGCTGTGGGCCCCACTCACTCCTTCTGCACGGGCGCTCGCCGCCGCGATCGATCCACCGAAGCCGTCGGATGAGCGTCTCTCCTCCGTGCCGCGGAGGCCACCGGCGTCAGGATGGACCCATGACCTTCCGCTACGACTTCGTCCCCACACCGTTCGGCGACGCCCTCGCCGTGTTCTCCGATCACGGGATCGTGCGCTTCGATCTCTCCGAGGCCGCCGACCCCTCGGTCCCGTGGCTGCTCGAGGACGTCGCCAGGCAGCTGCAGGCGACCCCCGAGCCGGACCCCGGCGCCGCGGACGATCTCGTCGCCGTGCTCGACGACTACTTCGACGGAGTGCCGGTGCGATTCGACGAGCATCTGCCCTTCGACTGGCGTCTGGCCTCGGGGTTCGCCCGCACGGCGCTGCAGGTGATCAGCGAGATCGAGTGGGGGCAGACCCTGAGCTACGGCGAGGTGGCCGTTCTGGCGGGGCGCGCGGGCGCGGCGCGTGCCGTGGGGACCGCGTGCCGCCACTCTCCCTTCTCGATCATCGTCCCCGTGCACCGCGTCGTGCGAGCGGACGGATCACCGGGTCACTACGGCGCGCACCCCGAGCGCAAGCGGTACCTGCTCGACCTCGAGTCGCGGAGCTGATCGGCTCCCGCAAGACTGCGTGGACCCCGGCGTGTAGGCCGCCGGGGTCCACGCGATCACCCTCGGGGGATCAGCGATCGCTGAATGCGGGACCGCGGTCGGTCAGTGATCGACCGCCTTCTCGGCTCCGAAACCGGTGAGCGAGCGCACCTCCATCTCAGCGGCGAGCTGCGGCGACTCCTTCGTCCTGCTCGTCACCGTGCCGAGCCAACCGAGGAAGAAGCCGAGCGGTATCGACACGATGCCCGGGTTGTTCATCGGCCACAGCACGATGTCGATGCCGGGGATCATCGAGGTGGGCGACCCCGAGAACACCGGCGACAGCACGATGAGGATGATGGCCGCTCCCAGACCTCCGTACATGCTCCACACGGCACCACGTGTGGTGAACCGACGCCAGAACAACGAGAACAGGATCGTCGGCAGGTTCGCGGAGGCGGCGACCGCGAACGCGAGTGCGACGAGGAAGGCGATGTTCTGCCCCTGCGCTCCGATGCCGCCGACGATCGCGAGGATGCCGATCACGACGACCGTGCGACGCGCGACGCGTACCTCGCCGTTCGGGTCCGGTTCGACGGGGTTGCCCGCGGAATCTTTCTTGCCCTTCTGGATGACGTTCGCGTAGATGTCGTGCGCGAACGACGCAGCCGCCGTGATGGTGAGCCCGGCCACCACGGCCAGGATCGTCGCGAACGCCACGGCCGAGATGAAGCCGAGCAGCACCGGTCCGCCGAGGTACAGGGCGAGGAGCGGCGCTGCGGAGTTCGGTCCGCCGGGGGCTGCGGCGATGACGTCCGCCCCCACGAGCGCACCGGCTCCGTAACCGAGCACCAGCGTCAGCAGGTAGAAGCCGCCGATGAGCCAGATGGCCCAGACGACCGATCGTCGAGCCTCCTTCGCGGTCGGCACGGTGTAGAACCGCATCAGCACGTGCGGGAGACCGGCGGTGCCCAGCACGAGCGCCATGCCGAGAGACAGGAAGTCCCAGGGGTTCGCGCCGTACTGCAGGCCAGGGCCGAGGATCGCCTCGCCCTTGTCGGAGTTCGCGACAGCGGCCTCGAGCAGCGTGTTGAGGTTGAAGCCGTTGATCGCGAGCACCCAGACGGTCATGGCGAGCGCCCCGCCGATCAACAGGAACGCCTTGACGATCTGCACCCAGGTCGTGCCCTTCATGCCGCCGATCAGCACGTACACGATCATCAGCACACCGACCACGGCGATGACGACGGACTGCCCCACCCGGCCGTCGATGCCGAGCAGGAGCGACACCAGGCCTCCCGCCCCCGCCATCTGCGCGAGCAGGTAGAAGAAGCACACCGCCAGCGTCGTGATGGCGGCCGCCATGCGCACGGGGCGCTGCTTCAACCGGAACGACAGCACGTCGGCCATCGTGAACTTGCCGGTGTTGCGCATGAGCTCGGCGACGAGCAGCAGCGCGACGAGCCAGGCGACGAGGAACCCGATCGAATACAGGAATCCGTCGTACCCGTTGATCGCGATCGCCCCGCAGATGCCGAGGAAAGAGGCAGCGGAGAGATAGTCGCCCGCGATCGCGAATCCGTTCTGCGGGCCGGTGAAAGAGCGCCCGGCGGCGTAATAGTCCGCAGCCGTCTTATTGTTGCGGCTCGCGCGGATGACGATGAAGAGCGTGACGGCGACGAAGGCGACGAAGATCGAGATGTTCAGGATGGGGTTGCTCTCGACGGCGAGCGATTCGCTCGCGGCGTGCACCGCGCTCATGCGTCGCCCTGCGCCTTCTCGAGGTCTTCGCGGATCTCACTCGCGATCGGATCGAGTCGTCGATTCGCGAATGCGACGTATCCCATCGTGATGGCGAAGGTCGTCACGAACTGGCCGAGCCCGAAGAGCAGGCCGACGGTGATGTCTCCCCATACGCGCTGCGCCATGAATTCCGTGGCGAACGCCGCCAGGAGCACATAGACGAAATACCAGATGAGGAAGAACGCGGCGAGCGGGAAGATGAATGACCGCTGCGTGCGTTTGAGGGTGCGGAATCGAGAGGACTGCTCGACGGCGACGTAATCGATCGCTCCCGCCGAATCGGCCGTTGTGTGGTCGCTCATGGGGCCTCCTTGCCACATGTTCGTCGGCTCGCACCGGGGGTACCGGGCGAGTGGTAGGGTCGACGCTACGAAACGGGGAACGGCGCCGTCACCCCCGAAAGTAGGTAGTCGTGAGCGCTCCCACCGGGATGGAATCGGAGACAGAGCTCGTCGCCCGCGCGGTGCGCGAGTTGGCTCAGCGCACCCGGTTCCCAGTCGCCTTCGGCGGTCTCATCGACGAGGGCGTGGTGAGCGTCACCAGCATCGTGGGAAACCGCACCCACAGTCTCGACGGCCTCCGCGTCCGTCCGGAACGCGGCCTCGGCGGACGCGCGATGATCGAGCTGCGCCCTCGCATGACGAACGACTACGGCTCCTCGCAGCAGATCACGCACGACTACGACGTCTTCGTTCTCGGCGAAGGACTCCGCACCCTGCTGGCTCTGCCGATCGTCGTGAGCGGGCGCCCGCGCGGCGTGCTCTACGCGGGAGCATGGGATCGCGCGCCCGAAGGCGGTGTGACGACGGCGCCGGCGATGCAGGTCGCGCAATCAGTGGCCGACGAGCTGAGGATCCGTGACGAGGTGGCGCGTCGCCTGCGCGCCGTGGACCCGAGTTCCGAGACGGTGGCGACACCGCAGCGGGAGGAGTTGCGGGAGAGCTTCGCCGAGCTCCGGAGCATCGCCGCAGCCGTCGACGACCCCGACCTCCGCGCGCGGATCGCGCAGGTCGAGCACCGACTGGTGACGCTCGCGGGCGATGCCGCGACGACCGCGACAGGCCCCCTTCCGACCGTGCATCTCTCCCGCCGTGAGACCGATGTCCTCGCGTGCGCGGCGCTCGGTGCGACGAATGCGGAGATCGCGCAGCAATTGGGTCTTCGCGAGGGGACGGTCAAGGCGTATCTCGGCACGGCGATGTCGAAACTCGACGCGTCGACACGTCATGCCGCGGTGGCGAAAGCGCGGCGTTTCGGGTTGCTGCCCTGACGGCGATGCGCACGGCGACGATTTCCGCTCCCGTCTGTCGAATTCGGCGGAAATCCGCATTGTCGCAATTACGCGACGACCGGTATCGTCTTTTCCATGGCAAAGAGAATTGTGCATCAGCTGGTTGACGACATCGACGGCAGCGTCCTCGAGGCGGGCGAAGGCGAGACCGTGCATTTCTCGCTGAACGGCACGGCTTACGAGATCGACCTGAACGACGATCACGCGAAGGAATTGCGCGCCGCATTCGAGCCCTACATCTCCGCGGGTCGACGCGCCGGCGGCTCTTCTCCGTCACGCTCGACGGGGTCGCGCAAGCGCACGGCGCGGAACCCCGAGGTCGCGGCCATCCGTGCCTGGGCGAACGACAACGGCTACAGCCTCTCGGAGCGCGGGCGGATTCCCGCCCCCGTCATCGAGGCGTACAACGCCGCGCACTGACGATCAGTCGGGGATCACGTCTCCGGCCTGGGCCCACGGCTCATCCCGGAGCGTGATCTCCTGCGTCATGTCGGTGAGGAAGCGGATCACGACATCACGCTCGTCGCGCGTCAACCGCGCGGCGGAGTAGAACCGCTTGGCCTGCTGCGCGCCGACCGTGTCCATCGCCGCCTGACGCGTCTCCGGAGTGATGGTGATCGCGAGCGCTCGTCGGTCCGTCGGGTGCGGGGCGCGGCGGATGTGCCCCCCGCGCTCGAGGCGGTCCAGCAGCTTGGTCGTCGACGCCGTCGAGATGCCCAGATGCGTGGCGATCCCGCCCGGAGTCGCGGTCACGCCCTTGTTGGCGCACACGATCAGGTAGTGCAGGGCCCGCATGTCGGTGTCGTTGAGGCGCATGTAGCGCCGCGAGGCGAGCGACAGCTTCTGCTCGGCATCCCGCAGCTCGCCGATCGCCCCCATGAGCGCGGCGATCTGCCGAAGGTCCTCCGGGGCGACACCGGTCCGGTCGATGAGCGAGCTGCGCGGGTCGCTGGCCTCCACGTCGTAGATCGCGGCGTGCGCGAGCCCGTCGGAGGAGAAGCCGGTTTCATCGCGCACGTCCGACACGGCACCCTCGACGGGGCTGGCGGCGGATCGGTCGTTCATGTCATCATGCTACACACCATTGGAATCATGTTATGTTGATTATTAGCTAAGCTAGCGAAATCGAGGAGGTTTCCCAGATGGACGAGGTCACCCTCCTCTCCCCCGATGGCGTCGCGATCGGAGTGCTGGCCAAAGACGCCGTGCACACGACCGACACCCCGCTCCATCTCGCGTTCTCCTGCTACGTGGTCGACGGCGAGGGGCGTCTGCTCGTCACCCGCCGCGCGCTGTCCAAGCGCACCTGGCCCGGCGTCTGGACCAACAGCTTCTGCGGCCATCCCCGCCCCGACGAGACGATGCAGGATGCCGTCACCCGGCGAGCGCAGCAAGAGCTCGGCCTCCGCATCACCGACGTCGCCGTCGTCGTCCCCGAGTACCGCTACCGTGCCGTCGACGCGAGCGGCATCGTCGAGAACGAGATCTGCCCCGTGCACATCGCGGTCGCCGACGGCGCGCTGTCCCCCGATCCCGACGAGGTGTCGGAGTGGGCGTGGGTCGACGCGGCGGAGTTCGCGACCGCCGTGGCAGCGGCCCCCTTCGCCTTCAGCCCGTGGCTCGTCGAACAGCTGCCACTCATGCGCGAGCGAGGGGCGGTATGACGATGACGGCGGCGGCGATCCACGAAGACATGGGCACTCGGATCGAGGAAGCCCTGCGCCGGCGGTTCGTCCATCACAGCGCCGCCGCGGAGGCGTACGGATCCGAATTCGCTGCGCTGTGGCGGGCCGCTGCCGACCACTCGCTGGGCGGCAAGCTGGTCCGCCCGCGGCTGCTGCTCGACATCCACCACGCCCTCACGCCCGGCGACGTCGGCTCGGCGACGCTGACCCCGGCGGCCGTCGAGGTCGCGGCGCACATCGAACTGCTGCACTACGCGTTCCTCCTGCACGACGACGTCATCGACGGCGACCTCACGCGGCGCAAGCGGCCGAACCTGATCGGCGCCCTCGCGGCGGGCACGCCTGCGGCCACCGAGGAGGACGCGCTGCACTGGGCGCGCTCGAGCGCCATCCTCATGGGAGATCTGCTCCTCACGGCGGCCGTCATGGGCTTCGCTCGCGCCGATGTCCCCGCGGACGTGCGGTCACGCCTGCTCGACCTCGTCGAGGAGACCATCGTCGAGACCGTCGCGGGCGAGCACACCGACGTCGCGCTCAGCCACGGCATCATCGCCCCGGACCTCACCACGATCCTCAGCATGAGCGTGTACAAGACCGCGACCTACTCGTTCTCGCTCCCGCTTCGCGCGGCAGCGCTGCTCTCGGGCTCGTCCGTGTCGGCCGAGCGGACGCTGACGAGCGTCGGGCGGCACATCGGGCTCGCCTACCAGCTGCAGGACGACCTGCTCTGCGTGTTCGGCGACCATCGCGCGCACGGGAAGGATGCGTTCTCCGACCTGCGCGAGGGCAAGGAGACCGCCATCATCGCGTACGCACGCTCGACGGACGCCTGGGACGACATCGCTCCCCGCTTCGGTTCGGCCGAGCTGAGCATGAGGGATGCCGAGGGCCTCCGCGACCAGCTGCGCGCCTGCGGGGCCGAAGCCTTCGTCACCGACCTCGTCGGCGATCAGCTCGACGCCGTGCACACCCTGCTCGCCGACGCGCAGCTGACGGGTGAGATCGGAGCGGATGCCGCGCACACGATCCTCTCGACGGTCTCCCGCCTCGAGGGTCGCCGCGCATGACCGCGATCCCGAGCGGGCAGGGCGACGAGAGCCTCGGCCGCTTCAGCCGCGCCGCCGACACGGCATCCACCGAGGTCATCCGCACCTATTCCACGTCCTTCGGACTCGCGACGAAGCTGCTCGGCGCTCGTCACCGTCAGCACGTGCGGAACATCTACGCCATGGTGCGCATCGCCGATGAGATCGTCGACGGAGTGGCCGCGCAGGCCGGACTGGACAGCTCCGCGCAGACCGAGGCGCTCGCGTCGTATGTCGCGGCGACCCACCGCTCGATGGCCGTGGGCTACAGCACCGACCTGATCCTGCATGCGTTCGCCAGGACCGCGCGCGAGTGCGGGATCGGCGAGGATCTGACGCAGCCGTTCTTCGACTCCATGGCCGCCGACATCGCGAGCGCTGCCGACTTCACCGCCTACGACGCCGAGGCCCACGAGCGCTACGTGTACGGCTCCGCCGAGGTCGTGGGGCTGATGTGCCTGCGTGTCTTCCTCCGCGAGGAGTCGCGCACCGAGGAGGAGCTGGCAGTCCTCACCCACGGCGCCAGGCAGCTCGGCGCCGCCTTCCAGAACGTGAACTTCCTCCGCGACCTCGCCGACGACACCGATCGCCTGCAGCGCGGGTACCTCGGCGGCTCGGGGCGCCTCACCGATTCCGACCGCGACGAATGGGTACGCACCGTGACCGTTCAGCTCGACGACGCCCGTCGATCGATCCCCCTGCTCCCGAAGGACGCCCGCGCTGCCGTGCGCAGTGCCCTCGCGCTCTTCGAGGCGCTCATGCGGCGCGTGGCCAGGACTCCGGCCGCGCAGCTGTACGAGCGTCGTGTCCGCGTGCCGGACCCGGTCAAGGCTCTGCTCGCCGCGCGAGCCGTCGCCGTCACGGCTCTGGAGCGTGACCGATGAGCCGCGTCGCCGTCATCGGCGGAGGAGTGGCCGGTCTCGCGACAGCGGGCCTTCTCGCCCGCGACGGACACGAGGTGACGGTCTACGAGAAGAACTCGCGCATCGGCGGCCGAGCCGGCACGATCGAGCGCGACGGCTTCCGCTTCGACTCCGGCCCCTCGTGGTATCTGATGCCCGAGGTGTTCGACCACTTCTTCGCGATGATGGGATCGTCGACCGAGGAGCAGCTCGATCTCACCCTGCTCGACCCCGGCTACCGGGTGTTCCAGGAGCCGGGCACCGACGGCCCCTCCCAACCGATCACCGTGCCCAGTGGCCGCGCAGAGGTCGCGAAGCTGTTCGAGGCGCGCGAGCCGGGTTCTGCGGCTCGTCTGGACGAGTATCTCGATTCCGCGCACCACGCCCGCGACATGGCCGAGCGGTACTTCCTGTACAACCCGTTCACGAAGTGGAGCACGCTCGCCACGAAGGAGGTGCTCGGCGCCGGTCCGCGTCTCGCGACACTGCTCGGGACGCGTCTGGAGTCCTTCGCCGCCCGGCGCTTCCAGGATCCGATCCTGCGTCAGCTGCTCGGATACCCCGCCGTCTTCCTCGGCACGGACCCGCGCAGCGCGCCGGCGATGTACCACCTGATGAGCGCACTCGACCTCGACGAGGGCGTGAGCTATCCGCAGGGCGGGTTCTGGCGGGTCGTCGAACGCATCGCGCACCTGGCCGAGCAGGCGGGCGTCACGGTCGTCAAGGATGCCGACGTGACGGCGATCCGCACCGCACGACGCTCCGGCACGACCGCAGCCACGGGCGTCGAGTGGCGGGATGCCGACGGCACCGCCCACGTCGCCGAGGCCGACATCGTGGTCTCGGCCGCCGACCTCCACCACACCGAGACCGTCCTGCTCCCGCCCGAACTCCGGACGTACCCGGAGAGCTGGTGGCAGCGTCGCACGAGCGGTCCCGGAGCGGTGCTCGTGATGCTGGGCGTGCGAGGCGAGCTCCCGCAGCTCCCGCACCATTCCCTGTTCTTCACGGACGACTGGGATGCGAACTTCGACGCGATCTTCGGCGACAGCCCGGCTGTCCCCTCCCCCGCGTCGACCTACGTCTGCCGGCCGAGCGCGAGCGACGACAGCGTCGCCCCGGAGGGCCACGAGAACCTGTTCGTGCTGGTCCCCGTCCCCGCCGACGTCGAACTGGGCGGCGGCGGTTCCGACGGATCGGGCTCGCCGGCGATCGAACGTGCCGCCGACGAGGCGATCGACCTCATCTCGACCTGGGCCGGCGTCCCCGACCTGCGCGACCGCATCGTCGTGCGCGAGACGAAGGGGCCGGCGGACTTCCGCGACGATTACAACTCGTGGCGCGGAGGGATGCTCGGCCCGGCTCACATCCTGTCGCAGAGCGCCATGTTCCGCGCGCAGAACGTCTCGCGCAAGGTCTCGGGCCTTTACTACGCGGGCGGCACGACAGCACCGGGCGTCGGCGTACCCATGTGCCTCATCAGCGCCGAGATCGTGTTGAAGCGCATCCGCGGCGACCATTCCGGGGGGCCGCTTCCGCTGCCGTCCGCCGCGCCCGTCGAGGACGCCGTGTGATGGGCGTCGTCTACCTCGCGAGCCTGCTCGTGTCGCTCGGCTGCATGCTCCTGCTCGATCGGCGGTTCCGGCTCTTCTTCTGGAGGGACGCGCTCTCGGCATCCGTCGTCACGGTCGTCGGCCTCGTGTTCTTCCTCGTCTGGGATGTCGCGGGTATCGCCGGGGGCATCTTCTTCCGCGGCGAAGGGGCGATCGCCACGGGGATCGTGCTCGCTCCCGAAATGCCGCTCGAGGAGCCCGTCTTCCTCGTCTTCCTCGTCGTCTGCACGATGATCCTCTACACCGGCGCCGTGCGCGTGCTCGGCGCCCTCCGCCGACGCCGGCGAGCGGAGCGGGCGTCATGACCTACCTGCAGCTCGCAGCCTGGTTCGTCGGTGCAGCCGCGATCGCGGCCGTGGTCCTCATGGTCCTCACGCCTCGCGCGCGGCGTCCGCACGCCGCCGCCCTGGCGATCGCCGCCGTCGCCCTGATCGTGCTCACCGCGGTGTTCGACAGCATCATGATCGCGAGCGGGCTCTTCCACTACTCCCCCGACCATCTGCTCGGGGTGCACATCGGGCTCGCCCCGCTCGAGGACTTCGCCTACCCGGTCGCGGGCGCGCTGCTGCTGCCGGCTCTGTGGGCCCTCCTCAGGGCGCGACGGGACCACGGGTCCGCGAACAGCTCAGGGGAGGCCGACGCATGACCTCCACGACGCTCGGGAGCGACGTCCGCCAGATCGTGCTCTCCTCCAGACCCATCAGCTGGATCAACACGGCGTTCCCGTTCGCCGCCGCCTACCTGCTGGCCACGCGCGAGATCGACCTCACGCTGGTCCTCGGGACGCTGTACTTCCTCGTTCCGTACAACCTCGCGATGTACGGCATCAACGACGTGTTCGACTACGCGTCCGACCTCGCGAACCCGCGCAAGGGCGGCATCGAGGGAGCGCTGCTCTCCCCTCGCATCCACCGGGCGACGCTGTGGGCCGCCGCGGTCACGAACGTGCCCTTCCTCGTCTACCTCTTCGCCGTCGGCAACCCGGCATCCTGGATCTGGCTCATCGTGAGCGTCTTCGCCGTGATCGCCTACTCCGCCCCCGGTCTGCGGTTCAAGGAGCGCCCGTTCCTCGACTCCACGACGTCGAGCCTGCACTTCGTGACGCCGGCGATCGTCGGACTCGCCATCGCCGAGGCCTCCGTGACGCCGACCCTCGTGATCGTGCTCGTCGGGTTCTTCCTGTGGGGCATGGCCGCGCACGCCTTCGGAGCGGTGCAGGACATCGCTCCCGACCGCGAGGCCGGCATCGGATCGATCGCCACGGTCATCGGAGCGCGATCCACGGTGCGCCTCGCGATCGTCCTGTGGTCGCTCGCCGGGATCGCCATGCTGTTCACCTCCTGGCCCGGTCCTCTCGCCGCCGTGCTCGCGGTGCCGTACATCGTGAACGCAGCCCCCTGGTGGTCGGTGACCGACGAGACGTCCGCCGGGACCAACCGCGCCTGGCGCCGCTTCATCGCCCTCAACTACATCGCGGGCTTCCTGGCGACGATGATCCTCATCCTCGCCTGGGTCTCCTGACCCGCGCGATCACGTCCACCGAGTCCTTCCCGAAGGGAGACCGATGTCCGGTCCTGAGCACGCCGCGGCCCCGAGCACGGCGGAACGGAAAGCGCCGCCGCGAGAGACGCGGGAGCGGACGAGGCGCCACTCCTGGGCGCGCGTGCTGATCCCCGTCGCCCTGATCCTCGTCTGGCTCGTCGGCGCGGGACTCGGCGGCCCCCTGTTCGGCAAGGTCGACGAGGTGTCGTCGAACGACCAGACGAGCTACCTGCCCGAGTCCTCGGACGCGACCCGGGTGCAGCAGCTGCTCGGAGAGTTCAGCGACAGCGACGCCATCCCGGCCATCGCCGTCTTCGTGGCCGACGGCGAGCTGTCCACCACACAGCTCGACACGATCGCGGATGCCGTCGCCGATGCGCCGTCGGTCGACGGCGTCGGCGACGACGTGTCACCGGCCCTCCCCTCGGACGACCGCCTGGCCGTGCAGGCGTTCATCCCGATCGATGAGGATGCCGAACTCGCCGACACCGTCTCGGCGCTCGGCGACATGCTCCGCTCCGCCGCCCCGGACGGCGTCACCGTGTACATCACGGGCCCCGCCGGCTTCAGCGCCGACCTGGTCGCGGGCTTCGCCGGCATCGACGGACTGCTGCTGGGCGTCGCCCTCCTCGCGGTGCTCGTGATCCTCGTGCTCGTGTACCGGTCGCTGCTGCTGCCGATCGTGGTGCTGTCGACCAGCCTGTTCGCCCTCTGCGTCGCTCTCCTGGTCGTCTGGTGGCTTGCGAAGTTCGAGGTGCTGCTGCTCAGCGGCCAGACGCAGGGCATCCTGTTCATCCTCGTGATCGGCGCAGCCACCGACTACGCCCTCCTCTTCGTCGCCCGATTCCGTGAGGAGCTCCGGGTCGCGCAGGACAAGGGCGCTGCTCTCCTCGCCGCCTGGAAGGGCTCGGTCGAACCGATCGTCGCCTCGGGCGGCACGGTGATCGCGGGGCTGCTCTGCCTGCTGCTCAGCGACCTCAAGTCGAACAGCACGCTCGGCCCGGTGGCGGCGATCGGCATCGTGTTCGCGATGCTCGCGGCGCTGACGCTCCTCCCGGCCCTCCTGCTGCTGTTCGGTCGCGCGGTGTTCTGGCCGCGTCGTCCGCGATTCGAGCCGGAGGTCGTCGCCGAAGAGCACGGTATGCGCACCACGGGCCTCTGGGCGCGCCTCGCCGGACTCATCACGAAGCGACCGCGGGTGATCTGGATCCTCACGACTCTCGTACTGCTGGCCGGAGCGTCCGGCGTGCTGCAGCTCGACGCCTCCGGGGTTCCTCAGTCGGATCTCGTGCTCGGATCGTCGGAGGCGCGCGACGGTCAAGTGGCTCTCGGCGAGCACTTCCCCGGTGGCTCGGGCAGCCCGGTCTCGGTGGTGGTGAGCGAGGATCGGCTCCAAGACGCTGCCGACGTGATGCTCGCCGACGACGGCATCGACGGCGTCTCGGTCACCGCCGCCGATTCGCCCAGCGGCTCGGCGCCCGTGACCGCCGACGGGATCACGGCGGTCGGACCGCCGGGGACCCCTGCGCCGGCGCCGACCGTCGTCGACGGGAACGTGCTCCTGCAGGGGACGCTGACGGATGCCGCCGACTCGGATGCCGCGGGCGACACCGTGCGCGACCTCCGCTCGTCGCTGCACGAGCTCGACGCGCTCGTCGGAGGAGTGACGGCCACGGCCATCGACACGAACGACGCCTCCATCCACGACCGGAATCTCATCATCCCGGTGATCCTCGTCGTGATCATGCTGATCCTCATGCTGCTGCTGCGGTCGATCCTCGCGCCGGTGCTCCTCATCATCACCACCGTGCTGTCCTTCGGCACAGCGATGGGCGTGTCGGCACTGGTCTTCTCCGGAGTCTTCGACTTCCCCGGCGCCGACCCGGCCGTGCCTCTCTACGGCTTCGTGTTCCTCGTCGCGCTCGGCATCGACTACAACATCTTCCTCATGACGCGGGTGCGCGAAGAGTCGCTGGCACACGGCACGCGGGAAGGTGTACTGCGAGGGCTGTCGATCACGGGCGGGGTCATCACGTCGGCCGGACTCGTGCTGGCCGCGACGTTCGCCGCTCTGTCGGTGATCCCGATCCTGTTCCTCGTGCAGCTCGCGTTCATCGTGGCGTTCGGCGTGCTGCTCGACACGTTCGTCGTGAGATCGCTGCTCGTGCCGGCGCTCGCCTACGACCTCGGGCGTGTGATCTGGTGGCCGTCGAAGCTCTGGCGGCGCGGTCGCCCGTGACGACCGGAGAGTGCCCTCGACTGGATTCGAACCAGCGACCTGCCCTTTAGGAGAGGGCTGCTCTATCCTGCTGAGCTACGAAGGCGTGGGCTCCAGTCTACGGGAACGGTCTCGTCCGGCTCACGCGGCGAGCGCGAGGTACGGCTCCCAGCGCGGATCGCTTCGCTCGCTCCCCCGCACCGTCCAGGCGGTGCCGTGCGGCGGTCGCGGCGTGATCCGCAGTTCCCAGCGCATCTCCTGCGGCGTGCGGTCGCTCTTGACGTTGTTGCAGCGCAGGCAGCAGGCGACGAGGTTCTCCCACGAGTCCGCTCCGCCTCGCGAACGCGGCAGCACGTGGTCGATCGTCGAGGCGGCCTTTCCGCAGTAGCCGCAGCGGTGGTTGTCGCGCCGCAGCACTCCGCGCCGGGTCACCGGCACCCGTCGGCTGGACGGGACGCGCACGTATCTCGACAGGATGATGACGGCCGGCCGATCGTAGACCCCGTGACTGCCCCAGACGGGATCGTCCTCGACGTGCTCGATCACGGTGGCCTTGTCGTTCATGACCAGGACCAGTGCTCTCTTGAACGACACGATGGCCAGAGGCTCGTATCCCGCGTTCAGTACCAGTGTGCGCATCAGCATCCTCTCGATCCGCCGGGACGGCTTCCCGGCACTCTCGACTCACACGAGGTCGCGCGGACGCGAGCGTTCGCAGGGACGAAAAAAGGCGCTGTCTAGTGACAGCGCCTTCTTCGCACGGCAGCACCGTGGTGTCCCTGCGGCCGATGCTGAAGGACATGACGACCGAGGGCATCCATGGTGCGGATGCTCGGTATTCGGTCCATCAGCTTCTCCCGCCTGTGCGACAACGGGTTCAGGCTAACCCATCGAGCGGGGTGCGCGGCCCAACTCCGGGTGAACGCTCGGAGGCGTGTCCGGTGAGGGGCGAAGCGGTGACGGCTCAGCCGGCGTTCGCGGCGAGCCAGGCGATCGGCTCGAGGAGGCCGCCGTTGACCCACACCTCGAAGTGGAGGTGGTTGGCGGTCGAGCGGCCGGTGCTGCCGACGAAGCCGATGAGCTGGCCTGCGGCCACGCTCTCGCCGGCCTGGACCTGGCGGGATCCGTACGTCATGTGGCCGTAGGTCGTCTGCACACGCTGGCCGCCCACGACGCTGTCGATCATGACGGCGACGCCGTATCCGCCGATGCTCTCAGCGGACTGGCGTACGACGCCCGCGGCGGCGGCGTAGATCGGCGTGCCCTGCGGCGCGAGCATGTCGGCGCCGTTGTGCGCGCCGCCGACGGTTCGGCTGACACTGTACGAGCCCTGCGGGAGCGGATAGCGGACCTCACCCGAACCGGGCGAGACGAGCGCGTAGGCGCCGATGTCGAAGGTGCGACCACCGGTCGAGGCGGATGCCGTGGAAGCGGCTGCGGCGGCGCGGGCCGCTGCGGCCTCCTCCGCCTTCTTCTTCTCGATCTCGTCGGGCGTGGTGGCGGTGAACGTTCCGCGGTCGAGCGGGGCCGACGTGGCCTGCGAGGCGACGACGAGCGACTGCGCGTCGACGGCGGCCATCTGCTGCACGGTCGTCGCGGCGTTCTCGGCCGGCTTCGACGCCGCGTAGGCGGGGAGCGCGACAGCGGCGACCAGGGCGCCCACTGCTCCGAAGATGGCGACGGATCGCAGCGGCTTCACCACGGTCCGCGCGCTGACCCGTGCGGTCGTGCGACGGGCGAGGGGTCGATCTTCAGGTGTGTTCGCGGACTGGATGTCTTTGACCAAAACGTGATCCTCCTGCGCCTGCACGCTCGGGTAGCGCTGGCTCGTCGGCACTCTGCTCTCGTGGCACGAATGTAGCTCGGGTACTTTGTGCGTTCTTACCGGGAGGACGACGAGCCTGGAAGGCGAATCCTCTCGGCTATCGTCAGCGGGCTTCTTCGCCGACGACTTCACCGAGGTTACCGGAAGATAACGATCCTGTCACCCTGCCAACCTGGCAATCGTCGGGGAGCAGAAGAATCCCCGGTCAGAGCGGATTCAGACCGGCTCGCCGACGAGGAAGATGTGGGAGGCGAGCTCGACCGGGAGCTCGAGGCCCTCGTCCTTGCCCTCCATCTGGATCAGCACGTAGCCCTCGTTGAACCGGTAGTCGCCCTTCGCTCCGGGCACGACTCCGGCGTCGCGGAGCTGCTCCAGCAGCTCGGGGTCGACCTGCGCCGGCTCGGCGAGACGACGCACCGTGCCCTCGATGGGAGCACCGGCCGCGTTGAGCTTCTGCACGAGGCCGATGACGCCCTCGTCGAACGTCCGAGCGGGGGCGTCGCCGAGCTGGTCGAGCCCGGGGATCGGGTTGCCGTAGGGCGACTCCGTCGGGTGCCCGAGGAGCTCGACGAGGCGGCGCTCGACCTGCTCGCTCATGACGTGCTCCCACCGGCAGGCCTCGTCGTGCACGAACGCCCAGTCGAGACCGATGACGTCGGAGAGCAGCCGCTCGGCGAGACGGTGCTTGCGCATGACGTCGACCGCCTTGCGCCGCCCCGACTCCGTGAGTTCCAGCGTGCGGTCCTCCGACACCACCACGAGGCCGTCGCGCTCCATGCGTCCCACCGTCTGCGAGACGGTCGGACCCGAGTGACCGAGGCGCTCGGAGATGCGTGCGCGCAGCGGGACGATGTTCTCCTCCTCGAGCTCGAGGATGGTGCGGAGATACATCTCCGTGGTGTCGATCAAGTCGGTCATGTGGCCCTCCGGGTCTTCTTAGGCAAGCCTACATTCCCGCACCGACATCGGGGCGTCACGCGGGCGGTCAGGCGGGAGGCCACGCTCTAGACTCGACGCATGCCGATCGAGATTCCCCGTGACGTCCTGCCCGCCGACGGCCGCTTCGGATGCGGCCCCTCGAAGGTGCGGAGCGAGCAGCTCGACGCACTCCTCGCCGCCGGCCCCACGCTGCTCGGAACCTCGCACCGCCAGGCGCCGGTGAAGAACCTCGTCGGCAGCGTGCGCGAGCGCCTCGCCGCTCTCTTCCGTCTGCCCGAGGGCTACGAGATCATCACCGGCAACGGCGGGTCGACCGCCTTCTGGGATGCCGCGGCCTTCGGCCTCATCGAGCGGCGCAGCCAGAACATCGTGTTCGGCGAGTTCGGCGGCAAGTTCGCCGCCGCAGCCGCCGCGCCCTGGCTGGACGCACCGGACGTGCGCAAGGCGGAGCCGGGGTCCCGCGCGGCTGCCGAGGTCGTCGACGGCGTGGACGTCTACGCATGGCCGCACAACGAGACGTCGACCGGCGTCTCCGCTCCGATCACGCGCGTCGCCGCCGACGGCGCCCTCACCGTCATCGACGCCACGAGCGCCGCCGGAGGCATCGACTTCGATGCAGCGCAGGCCGACGTCTACTACTTCGCACCGCAGAAGAATCTCGGCTCCGACGGCGGACTGTGGTTCGCGGCTGTGTCCCCCGCCGCGATCGACCGCATCGAGCGGATCGCCGCCTCCGACCGCTACATCCCGGAGTTCCTGAGCCTGAAGAACGCCGTCGACAACTCGCGCCTCAACCAGACGCTCAACACCCCGGCGCTGACGACCCTGCACCTGCTCGACAGCCAGCTCGGGTGGATCCTCGGCAACGGCGGCCTCTCCTGGGCCGGTGCGCGCACGGCCGAGTCATCCGGCATCCTGTACGACTGGGCCACGGCATCCGATGTCGCCACCCCGTTCGTGACGGCAGAGGCCGACCGTTCCCCGGTCGTCGTCACGATCGATTTCGACGAGTCGATCGATGCGGCCGCCATCGCGAAGACGCTGCGGGCCAACGGCATCGTCGACACCGAGCCCTACCGCAAGCTGGGCCGCAACCAGCTCCGCGTCGCGACGTTCGTGTCGATCGAGCCGGACGACGTGCGGCAGCTCACCCGCGCACTCGACTACGTGCTCGAGCACCAGGGCGCCTGACGGCGCCAGCCACGATGAAGGGGACCGCGCGATCCGCGCGGTCCCCTTCGTCGTGCGGGGGGAAGATCACTCCTCGTCGTCAGAGGCGTCCTCATCGGAATCGTCGTCGTCCGAGTCGTCGTCGGAGTCGTCGTCGTCGGGGTCGTCGTCGGACTCGTCGAGCTCGTCGATGTCGACGCCGTCGAGGTCGCCGCCGTGCACAGGCCGCGGTTCGCTGGTCAGCTCGTCGTCGTCGAGATCATCGTCGTCATCGTCATCGTCATCGTCGTCGTCGTCGTCGAGGTCGTCGTCCTCGTCGGAGTCGTCCTCGAGGTCTTCGTCCTCGTCTTCGTCGACGTCGTCGAGGTCGTCGTCCTCGGCATCGTTCTCGGCGCTCGCATCGGCGTCGTTCTGCTCGGCAGCCGCAGCCGCGGCCTGCTCGGCCAGCTCGGCCTGGTGCGCCCGGTACTCGGCCAGTCGCTCGGCCCACGGCACCCACTCGGGCGCGAGGAGCGCGCCGTCTCCGGGCAGCAGTTCCGTCTCGAGCACCGTCGGCTCCTCGTCGTCGACGCGCGCGACGGTCACCGTCCAGTACCAGCCGGGGTAGCCGGCCAGCCGGTTCTCGAAGCGCAACGAGACCGAGCCGTCGTCCTCCACGAGGTACCCGGCCGCGGGGCCGATCGTCGACGCGGGCGTGATCTCACGCAACGCCGCGAGTGCGAGGTCGTGCGCGTCGAGCAGGCGCTCGTCGGCGTCAGGCTTCGAGGTCATCGGCTACCTTGCGGAGGACAGCCGCGATCTTGCGGCCGTGACCGGACGACGGGTAGCGGCCACGACGCAGGTCGCCGCCGATGCCGTCGAGGAGCTTCACGAGGTCCTCGATGATGATCGCCATGTCGTCGGCGGGCTTGCGCTTCGCCTTGGCAAGGCTCGGCGGAGCTTCGAGGACGCGCACCGAGAGCGCCTGCAGACCGCGCTTGCCGTCGGCGACACCGAACTCGACGCGCGCGCCGGCCTTGACGGCCGTGCCCGCGGGCATCGCGGAGGCGTGCAGGAAGACGTCCTGGCCGTCATCGGTGGCGATGAAGCCGAAACCCTTGTCTTCGTCGTAGAACCTGACCTTGCCGGTGGGCATGGGAGAAACCTCGCTGAGTCGGTGTGGAGCTGGACGGCCGCGCAGGATGCGACCGTCTCCAGCCTACCGGTGAGCGGGATCGGGCGCGGGGAGCACGGCGGAATGCAGTGGCCGCGCGCGAGGCCGAGTTTCCCGCTCAGCGACTAGGCTGAGCGGGATGAGCAGTCAGAGTCCCGAACCCGACGTGCCCGTGCGCCGCGTCGATCGCATTCTCGCGTTCACCGCGCTGGGGCTGGCCGCGGCATCCATCGTCTGCTTCTTCGCGATCATCATCGGCACAGCGACCGGCATGCACCAGGAGGACTTCGGCTCCGGCGTGTGGCCGGTCGTCGCGGCGATCCCCTACTGGGGCCTGCCCGCGGCGTTCGTGATGATCATCGTGCTGCTGGCGATGAGTTTCATCCGGAAGGGTCGCGCGGGATCGCGGCCCTGAGGCACCAGGCATGAGCACGCACGCCCGACCGCTGGCCGAACACCTGGCCGCGATGAGCGATGCCGACCTGGCCGAGCTGTTCGCGGCGCGCGGGGTGCGTCCCGACATCGGATGGCAGGACTTCTTCGACGCTGCCGAGGCTCTCCTCGAGCCGTCGTCGCTCGCCAAGGCCCTCCCCCGTCTCACGCTCTCGGAGGCGACGGCCCTTCGCCGGATCGCCGCGGGAGAGGAGGTCGCCGATTCCGCCGACCTGCACGCCCTGCAGCGCCTCGCGCTGGTGCGCCCCGACGGCGGAGTCGTTCCGCCCGTCGCCGCAGCCGTCTCGGAACGCCCCGCTCCCTCCGCACCCGCATCGGAACACCAGGAGACGGCCGGAGACAGTGCGGCAGCGCACGCCGCGGAGCGTGCGTTCACCACCGTCGCCACGGTCGCCGACCTGCTGCTCGCGGCCAAGGACCGGCCGTTCGCCCTGCTCGCGGGCGGCACGCTCAGCGCGGGCGAGAAGCGGCAGCTGACCGAGTCCGGCGTGGCGACCGATGCCGTCGACGACCTCGTGGCGATCGCGTCCACCGCGGGGCTCGTCGCGGTCGGGGATCGGCGGCTGCACACCACGGGGGGAGCCGACGTCTGGCTCCGCTCCTCTGTCTCGCAGCGGTGGAGCGAGCTCGCCCGCGCGTTCCGCGATGCGCTCCCCCGCGGTGTCCGCTCGGATGAGGGCGGGTGGATCCCGCTCTCGGCCTGGGCGCAGGCCCACCCGTGGGATCCCGCCTGGCCCGAGCGCAGCACGGCACTGAGCGAACGCGCGCGGCTGCTCGGTCTCGTCGCCGACGACGGGACAGAGCCCGCCTGGGCGACTCCCCTGCGCGACGGGCTCGATGCCGATCCCGCCGCCCTCACGGCGCTGCTGCCCGCCGAGGTCGATCGGATCTTCCTCCAGAACGACCTCAGTGCGATCTCTCCCGGACCGCTCGCCCCCGCTCTCGACGTACGGCTGCGCACGGTCGCGGCGCGCGAGTCCGCAGCGCAGGCGTCGACGTACCGGTTCACGCCGGAGTCCGTCGCGCGAGCCCTCGTGGCCGGGGAGACCGAGGAGTCGCTCGTCGACTTCCTCGAGAGCATCTCGCTCACCGGCATCCCGCAGCCGCTCCGCTATCTCGTCGCCCAGACCGCCCAGCGTCACGGACTCGTCCGCGTGTCGACGGACTCCGAGACCGGACGCACGCGGATCGAGAGCGCTGATCCGCACCTCATCGAGGCCATCGCGGTCGACCAGGCGCTGCGACCGCTCGGCCTCGCCACTCACGTCGGCTCACTCACCACCCGCGTCAGTCGCGACACGGTCTACTGGGCGCTCACGGACGCCCGTTACCCCGCGACCCTCGTCGACGAGGACGGCACCGTCCTCACCGGCGAACGGCACGCGGCCGCACCGAGCCCGGCGGATGACGCACCCGACTACACGTCGCTCATCGCCGCGCTCCGCTCCCACCAGGGGCCGGATGCCGACGCCGCCTGGCTGGACCGAGAGCTGGAGGCGGCGGTGCGCGCGAAGGCCGTGCTCCAGGTGACCGTGGGGATGCCGGACGGCAGCACGCGCGAGCTCCTGCTGGAGGCCACCGGTCTCGGCGGCGGGCGGCTGCGCGGGCGCGACAAGGCGGCGGACGTCGAACGCACGCTGCCGGTGTCGAGCATCCGCGCCGCGACCGTGATCGCCCAGTAAACTGGACAGCTATGTCTGATGGCCCCCTGATCGTGCAGAGCGATCGCACCGTGCTGCTCGAGGTCGCCCACGCCGATGCCGAGAGCGCCCGCCACGAGCTGGCGATCTTCGCCGAACTCGAACGCGCTCCCGAGCACATCCACACCTACCGGATCACCCGTCTCGGGCTCTGGAACGCCCGGGCCGCAGGACACAGCGCCGAGGACATGCTCGAGACCCTCGACCGGTGGTCGCGCTTCCCGGTGCCGCCCTCCGTCGCCGTCGACCTGCGCGAGACGGTCAACCGCTACGGACGCCTCGTGATCGAGCGCGACGACGAGGGGACGCTGATCCTCCGGTCGACCGACCCCGCCGTGCTCGCCCAGGTCGCGAACAACAAGCGCATCCAACCGCTGCTGATCGGTCACCCGAGCCCCGACACCTACGTGGTCGACGCGTGGGCGCGCGGCCAGATCAAGCAGGAGCTGCTGAAGATCGGCTGGCCGGCCGAAGACCTCGCGGGGTACACCCCCGGCACTCCGCACGAGATCGAGCTGGACGAGGGCACGTGGCAGATCCGTCCGTACCAGCAGGATGCGGTCGATGCGTTCTCGAAGGACGGATCGGGCGTCGTCGTACTGCCCTGTGGCGCGGGCAAGACCATCGTCGGCGCCGGCGCCATGGCCGCGACCAAGACCACCACGCTGATCCTCGTCACGAACACCGTGTCCGCGCGCCAGTGGCGCGACGAACTGCTGAAGCGCACCAGCCTCACCCCCGAGGAGATCGGCGAGTACTCCGGTCAGGCCAAGGAGGTCAAGCCGGTCACGATCGCGACGTACCAGATCCTCACGGCCAAGCGGAAAGGCCAGTACGCGCACCTCGCGCTGCTCGACGCGCTCGACTGGGGCCTCATCGTGTACGACGAGGTGCACCTGCTCCCGGCACCCGTGTTCAAGCTCACCGCCGACCTGCAGGCACGCCGTCGCATCGGTCTGACCGCGACTCTCGTGCGCGAGGACGGCCGTGAAGGCGACGTGTTCAGCCTCATCGGGCCCAAGCGCTTCGACGCACCCTGGAAGCAGATCGAGGCGCAGGGGTTCATCTCCCCCGCCGTCTGCTACGAGGTCCGCGTGGATCTGCCGCCGAGCGACCGGCTCGAGTACGCCGCGGCGACCGACGACGAGCGGTACCGCCTCGCGGCATCCGCCCCCGCGAAGATCGACGCCGTGCGCGAGCTCATCGCCAAGCACCCCGACGAGCAGATCCTCGTGATCGGTCAGTACCTCGATCAGCTGGACACGCTGTCCGAGGCGCTGAACGCCCCGCAGATTACGGGCGCGACGCCCGTCGACGAGCGCGAGGAGCTCTACCGGCAGTTCCGCGAGGGAGAGATCCAGCTGCTCGTCGTGTCGAAGGTCGCGAACTTCTCGATCGATCTGCCCGAGGCGTCCGTCGCGATCCAGGTCTCCGGATCCTTCGGCTCACGACAGGAGGAGGCTCAGCGCCTCGGGCGGCTCCTGCGACCCAAGCAGTCCGGGCACACCGCGAGCTTCTACACGCTCGTCGCCCGCGACACGGTCGACCAGGACTACGCGCAGAACCGCCAGCGTTTCCTCGCCGAGCAGGGCTACAGCTACACGATCATGGATGCGGATGCGATCGCGGCGTGACCGCCGCTCCGACGGATAATCAGCATCCGCATGGTCGGAGTCACCATAATGGGGACATGACTGATGCGCGCATCCTGGTCGTCGACGACGAACCCAACATCCGCGACCTCCTCTCCACGGGACTCAGCTTCGCCGGGTTCCAGGTCAAGACGGTCGCCAACGGCGCCGCGACGATCTCGGCGGTGCTGGAAGAGGAGCCGGACCTCATCATCCTCGACGTCATGCTGCCCGACATGAACGGCTTCAGCGTCACCAAGCGCCTGCGGGGCGCGGGTTTCACCGCCCCGATCCTGTTCCTCACCGCGAAGGACGGCACCGACGACAAGATCGAGGGCCTGAACGCCGGAGGCGACGACTACGTCACGAAGCCTTTCAGCCTCGACGAGATCGTCGCCCGCGCGCAGGCGATCCTGCGCCGCACGATGCAGGCTGACGAGGAGTCGATCATCCGTGCCGGCGAGCTGTCGATGGATCAGGACACCCACGACGTGCACGTCGGCAAGGAGCCGATCGAGCTCAGCCCGACCGAGTTCAAGCTGCTGCGCTACCTCATGCTCAACCCGAACCGGGTGCTGTCGAAGGCGCAGATCCTCGACCACGTGTGGGAGTACGACTTCAACGGCGATGCCGGCATCGTGGAGAGCTACATCTCGTACCTCCGTCGCAAGATCGACCCGCATACCGAGGAATCGGTCATCCAGACCAAGCGCGGCTTCGGCTACATGCTGAAGGTCGGCAAGTAGTCGTCGCCCTGGCGCCGACGACGCGCGCACCACGACCGGAGGGAGGGCCGCATGGCGCACAAGCCTGACGCGGTCACCCGCTGGTGGCGGGCCATCAGCCTGCGCGCGAAGGTCACGGGCGTCACGGTCGCGGTGCTCGCGCTCGGCCTCCTGCTCGCCGGGATCGGCACGGTCCCCATCCTGCGCAACTCGCTCGTCGGGAACATCGAGGCACAGCTTCCCGCGCTGGTCTCGGCCGACCTCGCGCCCCGCTACTTCGACATGTCGATCGAAGACGGCAAGACCGTCTACGCCCCTCGCGAATCCCCCAGGGACTTCTTCGTCGCGATCTACGACGGCGAGGGGGTACTGCAGACCACGACCGGGACGTCCGGGAACGGCGGGAAACCCCTCTTCCCCTCGACGTACACGCTGCTGGACGCGCAGAACGCCGGCGACGGTGTGTTCCCCCTCGGCGGCACGAAGGGCGAGGACTTCCGCGCGGCCGTCGCGCTGCTCCCGGGAGACGGCGACGGCGCACTGCGGATCCAGATGGTGGCGATGCCCCTCGACTACGCCGATCGCATCATCAGCCAGTTCTTCGGCATCTACATCACCGTCGCGCTCGTGACGATCCTCATCGCAGCGCTCCTCACCCGGGGGCTCGTGACGCTGACCTTCCGTCGCCTGGGCCAGGTCGAGTCGACCGCCATGTCCATCGCGAAGGGCGACTTCAGCCAGCGCCTGACCGACCTCGAGCCGACCACCGAGGTCGGGCGTCTCAACACGGCGATCAACACGATGCTCGACCGGGTCGACGGGTCGCTCGCCCAGCGCGACCGCACCGTGCAGCACATGCGGCGCTTCATCGGCGACGCCAGCCATGAGCTGCGCACGCCCCTCGTGAGCGTGCGCGGCTACGCCGAGCTGTACCGCATGGGCGCGATCAAGGGCGAGGAGGACACGGCTCGCGCCATGGAGCGCATCGAGAAAGAGGCCATCCGCATGGGCGTGCTGGTCGAGGACCTTCTGGCCCTCGCCCGTCTCGACGAGGAGCGCGAGCCCGAGATCGAGGCGCTCGATCTGCGCCCGATCGCGCGCGATGCCGCCCTGGATCTCCGCGCTGCCGCTCCTGGCCGCACGGTCACCGTGGTCGACCGCACGGTGGACGCGCCGCTCATCGACGTCACGACGCGGTCGACGCCGGTCGTCCCCGAGCCACAGACTCCCGCACCGCGCGGTGGTCTCTCCCGCGCCACGCTCGGACGCCTGCGCCGACGGCCGCGCACCTCCGCCGTCCCCCAGGTAGCCGGGATCGACTTCACGGAGGCCACGGACGTGCCGGTCCGCACGCCCCCGATCGTGTTGGGCGAGGAGAACAAGGTGCGGCAGGTCGTGACGAACCTGCTCGGTAACGCGCGGCGGTTCTCGCCTGCCGACAGCCCGCTCGAGATCGTCGTCGACGCGGACCGCGTGCGCGGAACCGGGAGCATCTCGATCGTCGATCACGGAGAGGGCATCCCCCCGCAGATCCGTGATCAGATCTTCGAGCGGTTCTGGCGGGCCGACACCTCGCGCGCTCGGGAGACGGGCGGGTCCGGTCTCGGACTGGCGATCGTCGCGTCGATCATGAAGGCGCTCCGCGGCGGTGTCGCCGTGTCGGAGACGCCGGGCGGTGGAGCGACCTTCACGATCACTCTGCCGCTGGCCCCCTCGCGTGCGACGCCGGCGCACCTGCTCGAGGACACGCAGCCGATCGACCCGCTCGCCCTCTGACCACTCCTCCACCGCGGGGCCGGTGCGCGGATTGTGCACAGCGCGGGTGATCGGTGGGCCGGACGCCGGATGCCGCACGCGCTGCGCTCCTATCGTCGGAATCCCATCGAGAGGAGATTCCATGTCCGTCATCACCGTCGACACCGAGGCCGTGGGTGCGGCCCACACGGCTGCGCTCGCCACCATGGAGCGTCTGCACGTCGAGGCCGCCACCCTCATGAGCCAGCTCACACAGCTGCAGTCGTCATGGGTCGGGAACGCGTCGAACGCGTTCCAGTCCTGCGTGGAGCAGTGGCGAGGAGCCCAGATCGGCCTCGAGCAGACGCTCGAGTCCATCGGGCACTCGCTGGGCAGCGCCGCCGCCCAGTACGCCGAGGCCGATCAGTTCTCGGCGAGCCTGTTCCGCTGACCGCCCCCCATGAAGGAAAAGAGACGCCCCGACCGTGAGGTCGGGGCGTCTCTGTCAGTGCGTCCGGATCAGAAGTCCATGCCACCCGTCGGGTCGCCGGCCGGAGCCGAGACCTTCTCGGGCTTGTCGGCGACGACGGCCTCGGTCGTCAGGAACAGACCGGCGATCGACGCCGCGTTCTGCAGAGCCGAGCGGGTCACCTTGGCCGGGTCGATGATGCCCTGTGCGAACATGTCGCCGTACTCGCCGGTCGCGGCGTTGAGGCCCTGACCTGCGGGGAGCTCGGAGACCTTGTTCGCGACGACACCGGGCTCGAGACCGGCGTTCAGCGCGATCTGCTTGAGCGGAGCCTCGATCGCGACGCGGACGATGTTCGCGCCGGTCGCCTCGTCGCCCGAGAGCGTGAGAGCGTCGAGGGCCTTGGTGCCCGACTGGATGAGTGCGACGCCACCGCCGGGGACGATGCCCTCTTCGACGGCTGCCTTCGCGTTGCGGACGGCGTCCTCGATGCGGTGCTTGCGCTCCTTGAGCTCGACCTCGGTCGCGGCACCCGCCTTGATGACGGCGACGCCACCGGCGAGCTTCGCGAGGCGCTCCTGCAGCTTCTCACGGTCGTAGTCGCTGTCGGTGTTCTCGATCTCACGACGGATCTGCGTGACGCGACCCTCGATCTGGTCGGCCTCGCCGGCACCCTCGACGATCGTGGTCTCGTCCTTGGTGACGATGACCTTGCGCGCACGGCCGAGCAGGTCGAGCGTGGCGTTCTCGAGCTTCAGGCCCACCTCTTCGGTGATGACCTGGCCGCCCGTGAGGATCGCGATGTCCTGCAGCTGGGCCTTGCGACGGTCGCCGAAGCCGGGAGCCTTGACGGCGACCGACTTGAAGATGCCCTTGAGCTTGTTGAGCACGAGGGTCGCGAGAGCCTCGCCCTCGACGTCCTCGGCGATGATGACGAGCTCCTTGCCGTCCTGGATCACCTTGTCGACGATGGGCAGAAGGTCCTTGATGTTCGAGATCTTCTGGTTCGCGATGAGGATGTACGGGTCCTCGAAGACGGCCTCCTGGCGCTCCGGGTCCGTGACGAAGTACGGGTTCAGGTAGCCCTTGTCGAAGCGCATGCCCTCGGTGAGCTCGAGCTCGGTGCCGAAGGTCTGCGACTCCTCGACCGTGACGACGCCTTCCTTGCCGACCTTGTCGATCGCCTCGGCGATGAGCTCGCCGATGGCCGGGTCAGCGGCCGAGATCGATGCGGTCGCGGCGATCTGCTCCTTGGAGTCGATCTCCTTCGCGCTGGCGAGCAGCTCCTCGGTGATGGCCGTGACGGCCTTCTCGATGCCGCGCTTGAGCGAGATGGGGTCGGAACCGGCTGCGACGTTGCGCAGGCCCTCGCGGACGAGCGCCTGGGCGAGGACGGTCGCGGTGGTGGTGCCGTCACCGGCGACGTCGTCGGTCTTCTTGGCGACCTCCTTGACGAGCTCCGCGCCGATCTTCTCGTACGGGTCGTCCAGCTCGATCTCCTTGGCGATCGACACACCGTCGTTCGTGATCGTGGGGGCGCCCCACTTCTTCTCGAGCACGACGTTGCGACCGCGCGGGCCGAGCGTCACCTTGACGGCGTCGGCGAGGATGTTGAGGCCGCGCTCGAGGCCGCGACGGGCCTCCTCATCGAAAGCGATGATCTTTGCCATGAGTTTTGTCGTCCCTCCTGGACGTAGACGTTGGGTTTAGCACTCAGAGTGAGAGAGTGCTAACGCCATTCTGGCACTCGACCCCATCGAGTGCAAGCCGCTGCGGAGGGACTACGGAGCCGGGGTCTCGGTGGCCGCCGGCGGGTTCGACGACCGGTCGAGACCGATCACGACCGTGAGCTGCTTCTGGTCCGTGTCGTTCATGTCGGCGTAGAAGTCGCTCTGCTGCACGTCGGCTCCGCCGATGACGCCGGCGAGGCCGATCGCGGCGAGCTCGTCCTCGTCCGCGACGTAGTAGACGGTCGTCGTGGAGAAGTCCTGGCTCGTGCTGTCGCTCGCGAACACCACGTCCGCCGACCACCCGGTGTTGATGAGGGTGTCGCGCATCTGGTCGTCGAGGCCCTCGTCGGCCGTCGCGTTGAGGATGAGCACCGAGTAGGTGGTGTCGACGACCCCGGTCTCCTCGGGGGTCGGGGTGGCGGTCGGGACAGCCTCGGGGAAGAGGCTGATGCGCCCCATGACGACCAGCGAGCCGAAGATCCCGCCGATGATGAGCACGAGCGCGGCGACGAAGGACCACAGGAGGACGATCCAGCCGTTCATCCCCGGCGCTTCGGCGCGGTGCGCACCCACGCGTCCTGAGGTGCGGGGGACGTCGTCGAATCGATCGCGGTTCGGCTTAGACACCCCTCGATGCTAACGGCACCGCGCTGTGTAACCGCGTCGGCGGCCGTTCAGCGCGTGGCGCGGCCTGGATCAGCCGACGAATCCGGGGGTGCGCGCGGAGCGCTGGACGGCTCGGCGGTCGCGGATCCTGCGCAGGCGGCCGACGAGCATGGGGTCGAACTCCAGAGCGGCCTCGGAGTCGATCAGCCGCCCGAGGAGCTGGTAGTAGCGAGCCGCGCTCATCCCGAGCTGCGCGCGGATGACCTCTTCCTTGGCGCCCCCGTGCCGGGGCCAGGCGGTCTCGAGGGCGAGGATCAGACGATCCCGTTCCGTGAGCTCTCCGCGCATGCGCTCAGACTACGTCGGCTCGCCTCCGTCGCCCGCGCGCCACTCCCACCATCGTCCGAGTGGATCGGCCGCCGATCGAACCCGGCCGTCGAGGGCGACGACGAAGCCCGGCCACTCCTCGTGCGCGACGGGCGGCTCCCAGATGTCGAGCAGCGCGGGCGGATCGATCGTCACCCAGCGCGCGGGCAGGGCGCGGATGCGGTCGACGAGCGCCGTCCGCGTCGCACGCGGGATGTGCACCATCACGCCGGGAGTCGTGATCACGAGCGTCGCGTCGGAGGGCGCGGCCCGCACGAGCTCGTCGAGGCGTTCGAGGGCGTCGCCCTGCAGCAGCTCAGGCGGATCGGCGGAGACGATGTCGAGTGCGGCCTCGACACGCTCCTCCCGCCCCTCCTCCCCCGGCCAGACGAGTGAGCGCAGCCAGCGCCGATCGCGGGCGTCGCGGGCGTCGAGCGGCGCCAGGTCGACACCGCCGCGCCACACCACGTGCGGCATCCGGAGCGCGGGCATCTCGCCGTCGACGCGGCTCTCCAGCACCACCGACGACGGTCCGTCGGCGGGGTCGAGTGCCGCCCGCACGCGACCGTCCCCGTCGACGAAGCGGTAGGAGTAGCGGTCGGGGTAGAGGCAGAGTCCGGCGGACGCGCCGATCTCGAGCAGGGCGACCGGCCCGTCGATCTCGGAGAGCACCGGGAGCAGTGCGGCGAGGCGCAGCGGCTCGTTCGTCTGCAGCCGCCGATCGGCGCACTCCGCCACGATCTCGTCGGCGTGGGCCGTCACGAAGCCGCGCCAGGTGTCGAACGGGTCGGTGCCGGCGCCCAGCATCCTGGTGACCGCGAAGACGAGCGGCGGCTGCCGTCGGGTCTCGGGGATCCTCCCGAGGATGTCGGAGAGCTCCGGATCGCCGGCCACCCCTGCTGCCCATTCGGCGTACAGCTCGCTGCGGCCGGGGGCCTCCTGCTCGGCGAAGCGCGCGTATCGCTCCCGCACGGCATCCGTCATATGACCATCATGCCGTGGCGCCGTCACCCCCTGGACACGAGAGAATGGGGGAAGACCCTCAGGAGGACCGATGTCGTACAGCGTGGACAAGACCGAAGACGAGTGGCGCGAAGAGCTGGGTGCCGACCAGTACGCCGTGCTGCGTGAAGCGGCGACCGAGCGCGCCTGGACCGGCGAGCTGCTCGACGAGAGCCGCGCCGGCCTCTACACCTGCGGCGCCTGCGGGGCCGAGCTGTTCAAGAGCGGCACGAAGTTCGACTCCGGATGCGGCTGGCCGAGCTTCTACGAGTCGATCCGCCCCGACGCGGTGCAGCTGATCGAGGACACGAGCCTCGGCATGGTCCGCACCGAGGTGCGCTGCGCGAACTGCGGCTCGCACCTGGGCCACGTGTTCCCCGACGGTTTCGGCACCCCGACCGGCGACCGCTACTGCATGAACTCGATCGCACTGAACTTCACCCCCGACGAGTCGTGAGCGCGCTCGACGCCGTCCGCTCTCGTCAGTCCTGGTCGAAGGTCACCGCCGAGGCGCCCTCCCGCGAGGAGCTGCTGCACCTCGTCGCCGCGGCGGGGCGCGTCGCCGATCATTCTTCGTTGCGCCCCTGGCGTCTCATCGAGATGCGCGGGGAGGACCGCGAGGTACTTGGCGCCGCGATCGCGAAGGCGCAGGGCGACTCCTCGCCGTCGACCAAGCCGCTGCGGGCGCCGCTGCTGATCGCGGTGGTCGCCAGCTACCGCAAGAGCGACAAGGTGCCGCGCTGGGAGCAGGAGGCCGTGGCGTCCGGTGTCGCCCACGTGCTGAGCCTGCTGCTCGACGAGGCGGGCTGGGGTGTCATCTGGCGCACCGGGCACTACACCCGTGCCAAGGCCGTTGCGAAGGCGCACGGACTCGACAAGAACGAGGAGCTGCTCGGCTGGCTGTACGTCGGCGGCAAGCCGGTGGGCAAGAAGCCGGGCCGGCGCAAAGCCGTCGAGGCACGCAAGCTCGTCACCCGCATGCCGAAGCCCAAGCCGAAGAAGCGCGACGAGAAGAAGTAGTCAGCGGCGACGACGCGGCAGCGCGACCACCACGGATCCGACGGCCACCACGACCATCCCGACGATCTGCCACAGCGCGGGCCCGGCGGCTGCGGGCCAGATGAGGTCGATCACGACGGATGCCGCGAGCTGGCCCAGCACCGACCCGAGACCCATCAGCAGCACGCCCGTGTGCGCGACGATGAAGGCGCCGAGCAGGATGTAGGCGAAGCCGAGGAACCCGCCGAGGTACAGCCAGGGCTCGGCGGGCGGTGCGGCGGGCAGGCCGCGGATCGCGACGCTCACGGCTGCGGCGAGGAGCAGGGCGACCGTGCCCGCGACGAAACTCATGAACGTCGCGATGAGCGGTGACTGCACCCGCTGCGCGAGGCGTCCGTTCGTCGCCGCCTGCCACGCGATGCCGACACCGGCGGCGAAGGGAAGCAGCAGCATCCACAGCGGTGCGGTCGCGAGCACGTCGCCGCTGAGCGAGATGCCCACCGCGGCGAGCGCCAGCGCTCCGCCGAGCACGCGCCCCGGTGTGACAGCGACCACGCCGGCCGGTCCGAAGCCGATCCGGTCGAGGACGAGACCGTGGAGAGTCTGCCCCGCCACCACGCCGACCGTGAAGAGCGAGACGCCGAGGACCCCGGCCGTCACCCCCTGCGTCGAGACGGTGAGGGCGCCGCAGGCGCCGCCTAGCAGCATCCAGAACGGGATCGTGCGCTGTCGGATGCCGTCGCGCAGTCGCCCCACGCCCAGACGTGCGGAAGGGATGCAGACGATCACGACGACGAGGGCCGCGAGTCCGACCGAGAACGAGAGGAGTCCGGCGACGATGCCGTTGTCGACCTTGACGCCGAGGACGCCGTTGATGCGTGCCTGCACGGCCGTCATGACGCCGATCGCGACTGCTCCGCCGAGCGCGACGGGGGCGGGCAGACGGCGGTCGGGGGTCACCTGTCGACCCTACCCGAGCGCGCGAGACCGGCCCGTGCCGATGTCGGTGGTGCGGCGTACGCTGGCGGCATGTGCGCGAGCTACGGACTTGATCCCCGATTCACCGACGCGGAGCTGCTGACCGCCGCTGACGAAGCCGTGCTCGACGGTCTGCGGGCGTGGGCGGATGAGAACGCCGGCGAGACCGTGCGCCCCACGGGCAAGAACCTCCGCAACCTCAATCCGATCGTGGTGCAGCCCGACGCGGCGCCCATCCTGGAGCCCGCATGGTGGGGCTTCCTGGTCGGCGGCGAGCCGTCGAAGTTCCCGTCGATCAACACGAGGTCCGAGCGCCTGCAGGACCGCCCCGGCGGTCTGAAGACCCGCGCCCTGGTCCCCGCCACGAGCTGGTACGAGATGAAGAAGCCCGAGCGCGTGTGGCACGAGTTCCTCGTCGACGACGGCGCACTCTTCGGCATGGCGGCGGTGACGCAACGCGGCCGCACCGCGGACGGCACGTGGTTCACCTGCTACTCGATCGTCATGCGTCCTGCACCCGAGGGTCTCGCCGACATCCACGATCGGATGCCGCTCCTCATCCCCGCATCACTGAGCCACGACTGGCTGACGGCCGAGCCGACGAGAGAGATCATCGACGAGGCGATCGCCGCGTCCGACGAGGTCGCCGCCCGCGTGACGGCCCGTCCACGCGACTGATCGCCTCATCCCGCCGGCTGTCACGGTATCGTCCTCCGGTGCCACAGGTCGGCGGACGGCGATCCCGCTTTCGGTACCACGGGAGGACGCGACCGAGCGACCGTCGGCCGTAGCGTCGGAGGCATGATCACAGCAGAGGGCCTCACGAAGAGGTTCGGAGACAAGACAGCCGTCCAGGACGTGTCGTTCACGGTCAAGCCGGGCACGGTCACAGGATTCCTCGGCCCCAACGGCGCGGGCAAGTCCACGACCATGCGCCTCATCGTGGGCCTCGACCGCCCGACCTCGGGTACCGCGACGGTGGCCGGACGGGAATACCGCAAGCTGCGCGCCCCGCTCACCGAGGTCGGCGTGCTGCTCGACGCGAAGGCCGTGCACACGGGCCGCACCGCCCGCAATCATCTTCGGGCCATGGCGGCGACCCACGGCATCCCCGCCTCTCGCGTGGACGAGGTCATCGAGCTCGCGGGCATCGGCTCGGTCGCCCGCAAGCGCGCCGGGAAGTTCTCGCTCGGCATGGGCCAGCGGCTCGGCATCGCGTCAGCCCTGCTCGGCGATCCGCACACGCTGATCCTCGACGAGCCGGTCAACGGGCTCGACCCCGAGGGCGTGCGCTGGGTGCGTCAGTTCGTGCGGCACGCCGCCTCGGAGGGACGCACCGTACTGCTCTCCAGCCACCTCATGAGCGAGATGGCGCAGACCGCCGATCACGTGATCGTGATGGGCCGTGGTCAGGTGCTCGCCGACGCTCCTCTGGACGAGCTCGTCCGCGCGTGGACGCGCAACACCGTGCGAGTGCGCACTCCGCGCGCCGCCGACCTCGCCGCCGCCGTCGGCGGTCCGGACGTCGAGATCGTCAGCACCGCGCCCGACCTCCTCGATGTCGTCGGCCTGCCGGCATCGCGCATCGGCGACCTGGCCGCGGACCGCGGCATCCCTCTCCACGAACTCACACCGACCACCGGCTCGCTCGAAGACGCCTACCTCGCCCTGACCGGCGACGCGGTCGAGTACCGGACCAAGGAGATCTCATGACCACCCAGGCTCCCGCCCTCACACGTCAGCGCGTCGCCACCGGGCACCGACTGTCGTTCCTCCGCGAGGTGCGCGGCGAGTGGATCAAGCTCGCCACCCTCCGGTCCACGTGGTGGTCGATCGCGATCGCCGCCGTGCTCACGGTGGGCATCGCCGCTCTCATCGCGCAAGCCATGAACGGGCCGGGTTTCGAGCCCATCCAGGCCGTCGTGATGCCGATCCAGTTCTCCATGCTCCTCGCGGGCATCCTCGGCGCGATCTCGGTGACCGGCGAGTACTCGACCGGCATGATCCGTTCGACGCTCACCGCCAACCCCCGCCGCGGGTCGGCGCTGCTCGCGAAGGCCTTCGTCGTCGCCCTGTTCCTCTTCGTCTCGTCGCTGATCGTCTTCTCGGCCGCTGCCGTCGCGGTGTCGCTGATCGTGGGCGCGCGTGATCAGAGCATCGACTGGAGCGATCCCGCCGGATCGATCCTGCCGATCGTGGTCGCGTCGCTGGCGATGGCCGTCTTCGCGCTCATCGGAGTCGCCTTCGGTTTCCTCCTCCGCTCGGGCGCCGGCGCCATCGCGGCGACGGTGGGTCTCCTGTTCGTGCTCCCGATCGTCGCCACCTTCTTCCTGATGGCGGGTGAGTCCTGGGCCTGGGTCATCGACGCATCCGAGTACCTGCCGGTCGCCGCGGCGCAGAGCGCGATCCTCCCCGAGGGTGCTGCGCTCGAGGGCCCTGTCGCCTACCTCACCCTCGGCGCCTGGACGTTCGGCGGGCTGCTCCTCGCGTGGGTGCTGCTTCGCACGCGGGACGCGTGATCGCGCCCCCGCGTAGAGTTCCCCGGTGACCAGTACGCGCAGCCGCAGCTCCGTCCGCGAGGACGAGGAGCTGCGGCTGCCGCGTCCTCCCGGCGTCCTCCGCCGGTTCGGGGCGCGGCACCCGGTCCTGGCCGATGTGCTGATCACACTCTTCTGCCTCGCGCTCTCCCTCCTCCCCGCGTCGCCTTTCGACCGCACCGCTGACGGCCCATCGGCCGTCGTCTTCGCGGCCATCGCGCCGATCGCGATCATCGCGGCCTGCGTCACCCTGATGTGGCGGCGGATCGCGCCGCTCGTGCCCTTCGTCGCCTCGGTCGGCGTCGAGGCGATCCTGCTCTTCGCCGACCAACCGGCGGGCACCCCGCTCCTGTTCGTGACGTGCTACTCGCTCGCGGTGTACCGCTCGTCACGCGCCGCCTGGACCGGCCTCGGCGTCGCCCTCGCCGCGATCGTCGCGCTCGCGACTCCCCTGGTGCTCACCGGCGTGATCGCGCTGCAGATCGGTCTCAACACGGCGCTGACCGTCGTCGTGCTCGGTCTCATCGGCACTCTCATCGGCGTGAACGTCGGCGGTCGCAAACGGTACATCGCCGCCGTGATCGACCGTTCCCGCCAGCTCCTCGTCGAGCGTGATCAGCAGGCGCAACTCGCTGCGGCATCCGAGCGGGCGCGCATCGCGCGGGAGATGCACGACATCGTGTCGCACTCGCTCACCGTGATCGTCGCCCTGTCGGAGGGCGCTGCGGCGACGTCCGATCGGGAGCAGGCGGCTGCCGCGTCCACTGCTGCGGCCACGACCGCGCGTGACGCCCTCACGGAGATGCGGGCCATGCTGGGCGTGCTTCGCGATGCGGAGGCCACCGCTCCTCTGGCGCCGGCGGCACCGGTGGATCCGCGGGAGACGGTCGCGACCGCGCAACGCGCCGGTTTCCCGGTCACACTCACGGAGTCCGGCACGTCCGCCCTCTCCCCCGCTGTCGCGCATGCGGTGGGGCGCATCGTGCAGGAGGGGGTCACCAACGCCATGCGTCACGCGCCGTCGGCGACGTCGATCGCCGCGCGCATCGTTCACACCCCGGGGAGCGTCATCGTCGAGATCCTCAACGACGGCGCCACCGGGGCTGCCGGCACCTCGGGCTTCGGGCTCCGCGGCCTCGCCGAACGAGCCGCGCATGTGCACGGCACCTTCGTCTCGGAACCCGCCGCGGGGGGACGATGGAGGCTGCGCGCCGAGCTGCCCGTCGACCACACCCCCGACCCCGTCGCACCCGCCCCGGAGGAGCCATCATGACCGACCCGATCTCGATCCTGCTCGTCGACGACCAGGAGCTCATCCGCCTCGGCTTCCGCATGGTGCTGGAGGCGGAAGCCGACATGGTGGTGGTGGGTGAGGCCGGGGACGGGCATGCCGCGATCGCGCAGACCGCGGCCCTGCATCCGGACCTGGTGCTCATGGACATCCGCATGCCGGGCCTCGACGGGATCGCGGCGACCGAGGCGATCGTACGCGAGCACCCGGACAGCAGGGTGCTCGTGCTGACGACGTTCGACCTCGACGAGTACGCGTTCGGCGCCATCCGCGCCGGTGCCAGCGGTTTCTTGCTCAAGGACGCGCACCGTCAGGAGATGATCGCAGCCGTTCGCGCCGTGCACCGGGGCGATGCGGCCCTGGCGCCGAGCGTCACGCGCAGGCTGCTCCAGCACGTGGCCCCGCAGCTCGACGGCGCGCCGGACGCCTCACCCGCGCCCTCGCCCGCCGACGATCCGACGACGGCGCTCACCGAGCGGGAGCGCGACGTGTTCCTGGAGATGGCGCGCGGCCTCACGAACGCCGAGATCGCCCAGGAGCTCTACGTGAGCGAGTCGACCGTGAAGACCCATGTCGGGCGCGTGCTGTCGAAACTGGGGGCTCGAGACCGTATCCACGCCGTGATCCTCGCGCACCGGCTGGGTCTCGTGAGCGACGATTCGCTCCCCGGGGAGCACTGACGAGCTGAGGCACCGAGACGCAGAAGCGCCGACGTCCGCAGACGCCGGCGCTTCAGTGCAGGATGATCAGGATGCCGAGGGCGTCCATTCCGAGACGCGGTTCAGTGCGGCGACCTCGTCGTCGGTGAGCTCCAGACGGCCGCCTGCCAGCAGGTCGGGGACCTGCTCGACGGTGCGCGCGCTGGCGATCGGCGCGACGACCGTGGGCTGGGCGCGCAGCCAGGCCAGCGAGGTCGCCGCGATCGAGGCGCCGTGGGCGTGACCGATCTCCTCGAGTGCGTCGATGATGCGCAGCCCCGCTTCGGTCGCGTACTTCGCGGCGCCGCCGGCGCGGGGCGACGACTGGCCGGCGGCATCCGTGGAGCGGTACTTGCCGGTGAGGAATCCGCTCGCGAGCGAGTAGTAGGGAACGAGGCCGAGGGCGAACTCCTCGGCCACCGGGATGATCTGCTCCTCGACGTCGTTGCGATGCACGAGGTTGTAGTGCGGCTGCACCGCGACCGGACGTGGGACGCCGATCCGGTCCGAGATGTCGATCCATTCGCGGATGCGGTCGGCGGAGTAGTTCGAGACCGCGATGTTCCGGACGAGGCCGTCGGCGACGAGGCGACCGAACGCCTCGACCGTCTCGTCGAGCGGGGTGTCGGCGTCGTCGAAGTGCGCGTAGTAGAGGTCGATCGCGTCGACGCCGAGGCGGCGCAGCGATGCCTCGGCGGCCGCGCGCACATTCGCACCGGCGAGGCCCGAGAAGTCCGGGTGCTGGCTGACCTTGGTCGCGACGACCACACCTTCGGGCTTCCGCGAGGCGAGCCACTCGCCGATGATCGTCTCGCTCTCTCCGCCCGAGTTGCCCGGCACCCAGGCACTGTACGAATCGGCGGTGTCGACGAAATCCCCTCCCCCGTCGACGAAGGCGTCGAGCACGGCGAAAGAGGTGTCGCGGTCGGCGGTCCAGCCGAACACGTTGCCGCCGAGCGAGAGCGGGAAGACGGTCAGGTCACTGTTTCCGATGCGAGTCATACTCCGAGACAACCGCGGTCGCCCGCCGCGTATTTCGCGTGTGACGCCGAAAGTCGGACTGCGGAGACATCGCCCGAGGAGAGAGCCGACTACGGGACTCGAACCCGTAACCCCCGTCTCATTTGAGCGCAGATCGGCGTCGCCATGATTCGAGCGGATCAGATCCTGCAGCCCCGGAATCACGCGGGACTTGGCCGGATCCAGCTTCGGCGGAGCTAGTGCTCCATCGTCCGCCATGTCACGAGCATCATGACTAAATCATGACTGCGAGCGATCAGATCCGAGGCTGGTCAGGAAGAGCTGCACCCGGCTAGCCAGTCGTGCACATCAGTCAGAGTGTCAGGAACATTGCGCCCTGCGATCTCTTCTTCCCACTTGGCGCGGCTATTGAGCGCTGGCTCGCGGAGTAGAGATGCTCGGACAGTCGCGAAGTCTGCCCAGACAGCGCCGTTCCAAGTCAACGGCCAGGTCGTTGGCCACGTGAGCCCTGCGAGCGGCTTGACGATGATCGCTGCCCCGTGCGCGACGGCGTTTCGACCGATCCGAAGCCCGACGATCAAGCGCCCGGCAGGATCCTGGTTTCGACGAGACTTGTAGCCCTCGTTCTTGGAGAGCTGTTCGTCGAGAGCGCACACCCAGAAAAGCGCGGTGCCGACCGAGGACAGCGCTTCTTGGAGATCCTCTGATCCAGAGGTGGGAATCGCGCCCCGGATGGCGCTCAAAGCAGCTCTGACAGGCATCGACAGTTCGTCTTCATCCATGAGTCGATCGTGGCAGGTTCGCGCGAGAAGTCGGGTAGCTCTCAACGTCCGTGCGAGCGTAACGGACCACTCGCCCCACTTTCCGGAAAGCAGGACCTCGCTGGCTCGCGCGCCAGTTGGCGAGAGTCTTCTCGCTGACTCGGAGCAGTGCCGCTGCTTCCACTGGGGTGAGCCAACCGTCGCGTTCACCAGGTGAGCCCCTTGAACTGTCGCGCCTTGCTGATGGACCTGTCGCCGCGGCGCGGTGCGACGCGTCGTAGGTGGCCGTCTGCGACGGCTGCGAGGTGTCACGGAGGACCTCGGCGACACCTCGCAATGTTTCGATCAGGGGCTGCAGTTCCTCACGAATGATCTGCCGGATGCGGTTCTCGATGGTTTCCATGCTTCAACGAAACGTCAGGCAGGGGCACCGTTTCCAGTGTCTCGTCGTAATCGGGGAACCGATGCCACGTCATTGTCCGGATGCCGCCCGGCTCGAGCAACGTGGCCTGCAGCTCACCGCCGAAGGGTGTACCGGGCTTGCCCTGGGCGATTAGCTCCTCCTGCTCCTGTCGCAGTCGATAGGCGAAGGCGATCTTCTCCTCGGGGCCGACTGGGACATCGGGCGCGAAGGTCTGAGGGCCGGGCTTCGCGATGAACCTTGCTCCCTGGAATCGCTCGGATTCGAAGTTCCGCCCGCCCATCGACGAATAGATGTAGGACACGGCCTTATCTGAGCCTGTCGGAAACCCGAAGTGATGCAGGGTTGATGACCCAGCGTCACCGTGACGTTCTGCCACATCTGCCCGGATATTCCTTAGCGTCTCAGTCGCGAAGGAGTCGATGTCGTCAATGTCGCGCACCTGCGGATGCTGGGTGACAAAGGCGTACCAGGCTGAGGCCACCTCGGCAGTGCCCGTCGCCGCCATCACCATGTTCAGATGCGGAATCGGCCAGACCTTCTGCTGATACCTCGCCGGCACGTCATCGTCGCCGCGGACCACAAGTGTGTCCGCCACCAGCTCCACCCATTCTTCGTACTGTGTCACCAACAAGAGACTCATCGCCAGATCTCCTTCGCTTCTTCTTTGGAATCGATCGTGACCCTCATCACGATTCCTTCGCTATCTGCCGCTGCGGCGAGCGAAGGCATACTTGAGTGACCAGAGCCCAGCGAGGCCCTCCAGTCGTCGATAGCCGAGAATCCGCCCGCGCGGATTACGTCGTCAGCCGTCAACACGTACTCACCGTTAGATAGGCGGGCCTCGATCGAGTCTGAGGTGCCAGTGCCTGGCCCCCTCACGGGTCCACCGGTCGAGTACGCCGAGACAGTCTTGCCGCCCACGGAGAACGACTGGTTGCCTTCGGTATCGACGTGAATCTTCACCCGACGCCCGTTGTTCAAGGTGATGAACCGGTCCAGTTTGCTCTGCGCTTCCGCCGTCTCGACGAGAGCCTTGAATTCCTTCTCGGTCGGCAACTGAAAGATGCGGTCAGCGAGCGCGTTGACTTCGTCTGCGTTGTAACCTGCAGCGACAGCGGAATCGACGAATGCTTGTCGCTGCGCCGCGAGCGTGTCGGCGTACTTGATTGCCGCATCGTCCGCAGACATCGTCGCAAGATCTTGCTCAAATTGGGCCTCAGCGGCGTCCTGCGCCGCCCTGGCGACGTCAACAAGCGCAGCCGCATTAGCCGACCCAGAGGCCGTCAGCTCGTCCAGTGAGGTGCCATTCTCCTTCGCCTGCTCGGCAATCCCCTCGAGAGCTCCCAGCCAGCGCGCGTTCGCAGTAACCGCGTCCTGGCTGACGCCATTGGACTCGGCGATCTTGTCGATGAGAGAAGTCAGGCTGCCGTTGAGTTCATCGACGGCGCCAGCTTGCTGCAAGTAGGCCTCGCCCGCCGTCTGCGATGCGTCGGCAGCAGTCACGTCGGCTTCTGCCGCTTGTTCAGCGAGGCGGATCGACTCCTCGATGCTCAAGTTTTCACCCTTCACTGCATCCACGATGGCGTTGATGCGGGACTCCGCCATCGTGGCGTCAGCGACGCCCCATCCGAACTTCTCCATCAGCGTCTCGCTGTCGGAATCGGTAATCTCCTTCTGCAGAGCCTGCAGCTCACGAAGTGCGTCCGCGTTGCCCACCACAGCATCCGTTACGGTACCCAGGCCCACTCCCAGCTTTGTCGCCTGGTCGTACACAGAATCTCCTCCAAGGTCGAACATGCCCCAGAGCTTCTGATTCGCGGAGAGCGCCTCCTTTGCCATCTCTCGCGTTGCTCCCGTGACCTTATGCGTCCCCTCCGCGAGCGTGTCGGCGTACGCCTCAGCCTTGGCGCGAGCTTCAGCTTGAGCGGACGCCACGGCGCCCACGACTGCGACCAGGGCAGTCAGCGCGATGATGGCTCCTCCGCCGATCAGCCCGAGGCTGCGCCACGAGATCTTCAGGGTTTCGAGCGAGTTCTTCAGATCCGCAAGCTTCGGGACGGCGTTCAACGCTGTCCCTGCGACCAGGGCAATGGAACCAACTGCAGCACCCATCACAGCGATGATCCCCTGGACGGGCTCCGGAAGATCGGCAAGGAACGATGCGAACTCAGAAACGCCCTGTGCCGCTCCGGAGACAGCAGGCAGGAAAACTGACCCGAAGTCGATCGCGGCATCCCGTACGGCGTTCGCGGCGATCTGCACTTGCGACTCGACTGTCTCGTACCGCTTCGCGGCCTCGATGGCGAGCGCGTTGTTCTCGTCGAACGCATGGTTGCCGTCCGCCATCGCTTCCGAGAACTGATTCGCCGCAGCGGAAGACCGAAGCAGGGCGTCGCGCATTCGCACCTCAGTGATGCCAAGCTCGCCCAGAATGCCAATCGTGGACTTTCCTTGGGATTCTGCGTTAGCGAGGCCCTTGACGAACAGCGCGAGAGCTGCGGCCGGATCCGACTTCCACTTGGCCGCGAAGTCCTGCGCCGAGACTCCTGCTGTCTGCGAGAACATTTCTAGGCGCTCGCCACCCTCTTCGACAGAAGCTGCGATATCGATCATGACCTTGGACATGGCCGAGCCGCCGGCTTCGGCTTCGATGCCGACCGACGAGAGCGCTGTGGCGAGGCCGAGCACGTCACCTTCGCTCAGCCCGATCTGCTTTCCTGCACCGGCAAGGCGCATCGACATCTCGAGGATCTCGGACTCAGTGGTGGCATAGTTGTTGCCGAGGCCAACGAGCGCGGATCCAAGGTTGTCGACCTGATCCTGCGACGTGCCCATGATGTTCGTGAAGCGAGCGAGCGCGGTCGCCGCGTCGTTGGCGGAGAGATTCGTCGTCTCGCCGAGGTCAATCATCGTCCGCGTGAAAGCAACTACGTTCGGCGTCTCGATTCCGAGCTGCCCCGCAGCTTCGGCAACAGCCGCGATCTCATCGTGGGATGCCGGGAGCGCCGATGTGAGCCCCCGCAGCCCGGCCTCCACACGCGACAGCTCCTCTGGCGTTCCGTCCACAGTCTTTGTGACCCCGGCCCACGCAGACTGCCAGTCCATAGCCGCCTTGACTGACAGCGCCGTGACAGCGGTGAGCGCAGCACCCGTGAGAACAAGTCCCTGTCCGACGCGCTCGAAAGCCTGTCGCTTCTGCTCGAGCTTCTCCTGCTCGGTACCGACCGTCCGTGTGGCGCGCGCCGCCGCCAGCATCCCCTGCTCGTAGTCGGAAACCTGCGCGAGCAACTTT
Source organism: Microbacterium sp. LWO14-1.2 (assembly GCF_038397715.1). Lineage (NCBI taxonomy): Bacteria > Bacillati > Actinomycetota > Actinomycetes > Micrococcales > Microbacteriaceae > Microbacterium > Microbacterium sp. LWO14-1.2. The sequence goes on along the minus strand of NZ_CP151633.1, from coordinate 2,932,818 downwards.
ACTTTGATGACGCGTTCACTCATTTTGATCCTTTTCTGTCGAGACGACGGCTGGCGGCAGTGCTTGGCACCCGCCAGCGCATCGCACGCGGGGACGCCCGCGGCCCACGTGCGGAGGAAGCTCATCACCGCAGTCGACGCAGTACCGTTTATTCGTTCTCGGTAGCGGCTTATTGACGGCGATCGTTTTTCGGGGATTTGATTTCGGTGTTGATCTACGTCGCGGAGCGCTCAGAGACATCTGACGCTGCTGCGCCAAGAGCGTCGACTTGATATCGCCAACCGCGGATCCTGTAGGCGACTCCGTACCCGCCCCATGACTGATCTCGTACATGAGAGTTCGTAGCAATCCCGCGGCAGAAGCTGTACCGCTCTCGTCGACTGTCTCAGCGAGCCGCAACGCCACGGCGCGCTGCCATCCATCGACGCCAAGGCTCTCAAGTTCAGCCGAAACCTCGTCAGTGACCGACATGGCCCTCCCCTCAACTCGGGATTTCTTGCGGGGAGAGAAAAGTCGACTCCCCGGCGGTCCAGCTCGGAGAGGGGCAAGGGGGTGTCCCCCACCCCTTGATGCCGACGTGTCGTCGCCGACCGGCGCGGCACGACGCGTCGCACGGGCCGGCGAACGCGACACGACGCCAACCTGTGGTTGTGTTCTCTCATGTGGTCATCACTCGCCATCCCTGTGTCGTTCGGTCCACACGAGGGAGACTGGATTCAGATCGCGCTCACGGCCGTCTCGATCATCGCCTCGTCCGCGGTCGCAGTGTTGGCATATAGGAACGGGAAGAGGGCTACGTCGATCGCAGAAGAGGCAGCCGAACGTGACCAGGACCATCGGGACCGTGAGCTGCGCGCCCGACAGAGGGCAGAGCGTGCGGCTGTGTCGCTTGCCATGATGAGAGCACTCGCTGCACAGGAACTCCTGCTCCGCCCGGACCTCATGCAATGGCAGACGAGCTTCGCCGACGTCGAGAAGGAGGCGTTCGCCCAGTTGATGGAAGCGCGGGCACAGATCGACGTGTACAGTGCGGCCACCGAGGAACCCCCGCTTCGCGATTGGTTCGATGACGCTGTGGGGAACATTCAGTCAACCGCTCAGAAGGGCAGCCCGTACCGCCAAACGGCTCTAGGCCTTATCCGCGACGCCCGTCGCGGCATAGCCGCGTGGGATCGGATCCAGGTGAACTAGGCCTCCGCTGCGCGACACGTCGCGACCTGGCTCGAGCGACTGGAGGGATCCGGTACTCTGCCGAGCAGGCTTATTCCATCGAGTTGATCGGAGCAGCGTTGCCCAAAGAAACGATCTGGGACTTGGCACCACACACGGGTGCTAAGCATGAGATCCTGACTGGCTACCTGAAGGCCTGGTTCCCTGTGCTTGCACGCTACCGAGGCCGGATCGTTCTGCTTGACGCCTTCGCTGGGCCAGGAAGCTACAGCAATGGCGAGCCTGGATCACCGCTTCTTGCGATTCGGACACTCCTTGGACACTCCTACCTTGACGAGATGATCGCCAACTGCGAGATCTTGATGATCTTCAATGAGCACGATAAGAAGCGCTTCAAGGCGCTCGAATCAGCAATCGAGAATGAGCAATCGACGTATGCAAATTGGCCCGAGAATCTCCGGGTGCATGCAGTCAACGAGAACTTCGTGAATCTTGCCGAGGATATCCTCGAGCAGCTCGATGGCGCTCAACTAGCGCCTACGTTCGCGTTCCTTGATCCGTTTGGGTACCGCGATGTTCCGATGGATCTGATCGCGCGCCTTCTGGCCTATAAGAGATGTGAACTGTTCATCTATTTCGACTACAACAGCGTCTCCCGCTTCGCGACAGCCGGCAACGTAGACGATGCCCTCACTGCACTGTACGGAACCGATGAATTCAAAGACGCTCCACCCGCGGGGGATCCCGATCGCCCTGGCTTTCTACTCGCGCTGTACGAGCGTCAACTTCGCGAGGTGTGCGGGTTTGAGCACGTCCAGAGCTTTGCGATGCTGAACAACCAAAACAAGATTAACAACTACATGATCTTCTGCACGCGCAGCCTAAAGGGGCTCAACACCATGAAGACGGCCATGTGGAAGGTAGATCCGATGGGAGAGTATCGCTTCGCCGACCGTCTGGCGAACAAACCCGTGCTTTTTGGGCTAACGGACCCTGACATGAGTCCGCTTCGAGACGCGCTACTGGACGTTTTCGGTGGCCAAAGCGTTCGCATCGAGGACATCGAAGAGTTCGTGATCGCAGAGACTCCGTACCTTCAGAGCCACATCAAGCGAAGGACGCTGGTTCCGATGATCGATGAGGGCTGGGCCAGATCTTCAAACATGCGTCGAGGCCAGTTCCCCCCTGGGACAATTGTCACCTTTGCAGGCTAGGAGGCCAGCCGACCGTCTTTCGCGACGGGAAGTTCATCCCAGGTGCGCCCGTCAAGAAGTCTGCCATGTTGCTTCGGCGTGCGACCGCCCCACTGCTTGAAGAAGAACGGCACGTCTGCGGCGGCGCACTGATCACGAATGTCGGCCACCCATGCCTCATCCATCGGACGCGCATTGACGCCAGACTCGCCACCCGCGATGACCCAGTCAATGCCTTCGAGATTCATACCAGGAAGTGCCGATATCAGCGGCTCACAGGAGAGGAACCTCACCGCAGCGGGTACGCGGCGCAGGTGTTCGATCCGGTTCAAGACCGCGGGCTCTTCCACCGAGACGCCGACCCAAACGTTCTCCGGCCACGGTAGCTCGGGCGCTAGGCGAGCGAGCCGCAACGCCCGCTTCGTCAAGATCTGGTAGGTGTGTTGCGGGGTGCTTGCCATCACCTCGAAGACCTGTTGGATGTACGCCAGCGGCACCTTGGCATGGAAAAGATCACTCATCGAGTTGACGAAGACGGTCGCCGGCTTTGTCCATCGGTACGGCTGAGCAAGCACCTGTGGATGGAGGGCTATTCCGAAACCTGGTCCCGAACTGATCGGATTGCCATCTGTTTGATACTTGGGCGCGCCCATGGCTTTGAGACGCTTAGCCATCGTCAGCGCATAGCAGTTATCGCATCCTGCAGACACCCGATCACACCCCGTCACAGGGTTCCAGGTCATCTCAGTCCACTCAATAGAAGACTTGGCCATGACACCGTTCCTCTCAAAACTGATGGTACGCGGGAATCAATGCCAGCCGCCGTGCCCCACGCCCAGACCGGCTGGCTCGCCAGACCTCAACGATTCCTGGCGAGCCGGCACTAGTCCGAAAGTAGAACAAAGGTCCGACAGTGCTGGACTCTCCTATTGAGTCGCAGCGATCGACGCAGGGTGCGGCTCGTAGTCGGGATGCCCGGCGAAGTGATGCCAGGGACGAGTTTCCGGCCCGAGGTAGACACCGGACAGCGGGTCGCGAGGTTGCGATCCGTCCGGGGTGTAACTCTCTCGGTTCAGGAAGTGGCCAGTCACATCGTGGTTGTGGTCGTAGTCGGCCAGTTGCCGTTCGCGACGTTCATCCGGTGATTCGCTCTGCAGCCGCGCCTGGCGCTCGGCCCACGTCTCCGCGACAGACACGCTCATCGAGCAGCTCCCAGCGCCGCCTCGAGGCTACTGGTGCGCCGCTCTCCCCATCGCTCGAGGCGGTTCAGGCGTCGACTTGCTTCGGTGCTCGCAGCCGCATTGCCCCGCCTCCGCTCCTGGGCCGGCGAGGCGTCCAGTCCGTACTCCTGGCGGATGTAGTGCACGGCCACCCCGACTTCGAGCACGCTTGCGCTTCCGCCCCCGAAGCGGCGCTGCAGGTGCTCGGCGTACGCCCATGCGATGTCAGTGTAGGCGTGTGCGCGGTATGCCTTTGCGAGGGCCACTCGGTCGGGCTCGGGGGCGATCTCGCTGAGGCGCTTGTGCACCTGACGCGCGACGCTCGTCTTCACCTGGTCCAGCTCGGTCCCCGGTGTCTCAAGGCGGTCGCGCGGGGACTTGGCGTAGAGGTACTCCGGTGCGAAGGCTTCGATCGCGAGCACTGTCGCGATGTCCGAAGTCTCGAGAATCTGCGTGAGCCCGCGCCCGGACTCGAGCAGTGCTCTCGCCGCCGCCCACCGTTCCTGGCTGAGCAGGATCGCGGCCGGCGTCGACACGTCGCGCTTCGGTCGGATGGCATCGAAGGTCGCCTTGATCGTGTTCTCAGCGACAGGGATCTCTCCGGCAAGAGCAATGGCGCGTGCCTCGAGCGCCTTCTCGCTCTCCTGCCGGACGCGCTGTACCTCAATGGCGAGCATCCGATCGGCTTCGGGGGTGCGGCGGGTGCGGTCGATCATGTGGGAGAACCGCTGCTCGGCGTCTCGCTGTGCGGCCCCCGCGTTGAACGTTGTCCGTGTGATCTCTCCGAGTTCGTTCGCGATCTGTTCGATGCGCTCGGTCGCTCGGTTGAAGTAGTAGAGGTCAGTGGGCATGGGATGTCCTTCCATCGATTTTGCTGGCGGGGCTGGTTGGCCCCATGGATACGAAAAAGAACCCCCGCGAATGCACCGTGAAGCGATGAGCTGCTGAGCCTGTCGCCGGGTGCATTCGCGGGGGTGATGCCCCTCCGTGCCTACGAACACGGTGAGGGGTGCGGTGGGGGCGTCGCCGTGCCCTTTACCCATCGCAAGAATGAGGGAGCAGCGGTCGTTCGTAGGCCTGAGCATCCGCGACCCGGCGAGGCTATGCGGTGTGCTCGGTGGAGTCCTGGTCGGGCTTCCACGACGGCGCGTGATTGGTGCGTTCAGATACACGAAAGGCGCGTACCGGGAGTTACCCAGTTCGCGCCTGCGGCATCAGCCTACCAGACGCATCGACAGCCCGACAGCCTTTCTAGAGATTCCTCTGATCTACGTGCTTCGCGAACGCCATGATGATTTCTCTGTCATGATCACTTATTGCGCGTTCTGTGCAGTACCGCCGGGCTGCTAGCTGAGTAACGGGTGGCGTCGCGTTTCCGCGACCGCCGTTCCGATGCCGAGCGTCGCGCTCTACTTCGAGCAGCTCCGATTCCCGCACCCGGCCTGCCAGGACGATCAGCCCGTCTCGGCGCACATAGCGCCGGATCGAATCGACCGTGACGCCGATCCGGGCTGCAGCATCAGCGAACGTCAGCCAGTTCTCCGGTTCCTTCGCCTGTTTCACGCCACCACTCCGCGGCGCTTCACCCGCTCCAGCCATTCAACATCATCCTTCCTCGATTCGTACTCGGCGATCGTGATGCCGTGTTCTCGACACCACTTCGCCTTCTGCTCCTCAACGGTCAGTCGTATGCGGGTGACCCGGTGTGGTGCCCGACGAGGCTTTGACGAATCACGACGAGCACGACGACGTGGTGCGGACCTGGGGGCGATGGGCACCGCATCAGGGAGCCACGGTTCGGCTCGCAGCCATTCGTTCGGCCACCTGATCCGTTCGACGGGCTGTCCCCTGACCTCGGCGGCATAGAGGCGCGCAGCACACATGATCTCTTTGAAGCTCGACAGCTTTCGCGCTCGCATGAACGCACCCTCGGCTCTCCGCCTGTCACGCCGTCGCGGGAAGACGCCCCAGAAGGCCTCGAACTCAGAGAAGTCCAGTTCCCCCAGGTCAAGTGTCTCTGCATCAGTCAAAATGGCTCCCCTGCTCGAAGCCAAGGAGGAGGCACCTGTCCCCCACCTGCTCTTCTGTAGTCACCCATGAAGGCCTGTATGGCACCGTCTGCCGCCCTCGCGGTCATCCCGTCGATCTCAGCGTCCGAACACGCCCAGGGCTCTCCGATCGTGGCGACCATGTGCCGGAGGTATCTCCGTTGCCTTTCCGTAGCTGAGGCATCTGGGCGCGATCGGTCGCCCGACCGATCTACCGGGTGTTTCATGGACGGTTCACTAAGGACGGTTAGGGCCTCGCTGGCGATGCGGGGTGGGGCCTCGTCAGCGATACCCCTAGGGGCCTCGCTGGCGATACCCCATGGCCCTTCAATGAATTCCCCGGCGCGCTCCGTTGGATCGAACGCCACATGATCGGCTGAGCCGACATTGTGCGACCTGGATCGGTCACACCCCGGCGGGCAGCGCAACGTGACTTCGTACCGGTTCGGGCGAAGATGGTTGAGCATTGAAGCCGTACCACCGTCCTGCACGTAACGCCGGATCTCCCCCAGCTCTTCGAGTCGAGAGATCGCTTTCTGCACATTTCCTCTGCTCACCCCGGCGTACTTGGTCAACGTAGCGACGGAAGGCCAAGAGCCTCCATCGCCGTCGTGGTTTGCGATACCGAGCAGGACGACCTTCGGGGTACCCACTGCCCGCGAGTGGTGCAGAGCAATCGTCATGGATTCAATGCTCATTTGGTACCTCGCCGTTGGCTTCTGTGCTCGGCCGCTGCTGCGTGTTCGATGAGGCTGAGAGCGACAGCTCGTGCGAGGTCCGGTGTCAGGTCACTCGCCTTGGGCGCCTCGAGACGCACCGCGGGCATGCCGTCGAAGCGACCGGATACCCTAACCTCGATCCGGCCGGCTGGGCAGTAGAAAGTTCGCACTACCGCTCCCTTCTCGTCACACGGCGCACAGCGGCGCCTTGTTCATAGTTCGCTTGTGCTGGTCCCAGCGGGTCTTGATGACGTCCTCCATGACGCCAAAGCAGTCGGCGAAGAACGCGGTTTTACAGCCGCCATAGGCATCGAGATAAGCGGTCCACTCGTCATCGGGGACTAGGAAAACGGCAGCCCATTCGTTTGCCTGAACCTCGTTCTCGGGGGTACTGTCCTCATGCCCGAACACGGCGTGTCCCACTTCGTGAGCCAGGACGCTGGTCATCTCGCTGGGCGACAGATCGACGTCTATCCATATCTCTCGCGTTTGATGGCAATGTAGGCCGAGCTTGCCCGGGGGGAGATCCGCGACGTGGATCCGCAGCCCGAGATCCTGCGTGATCGAGACAAGCTCGCTGAAGCGCTCGTCCACCTTGAGTCGTCTCCACCGCTGGCCAAACCCGATGTATCGGGGATCGGAGTACTTCATCAGGCCGTCTCGACCCTTCCCGCATCGATGAAAGCCTCAACTTGCGAACGGTCGTAGCGAATCATGCGGCCGATCTTGGTATACGCGGGTCCAACCTTTCGCCAACGCCAGTCGGCGAGCTGTTGGACGGTTACTCCGAGCCACTCGGCGACCGATACCGGCGTCAGAAGCTCGATGCGTGATGGGGTTGCTGTGGTCATGGCACATCCTTTCGATTGGTTCGGTGATCGGTTTCCGGGGCGCGTGCACTGAACGGGTACCCTGCGCGGTCCGGATCTTCACCCCGCGAGCAGGTGGAGCGACTACGTCTCTCGACATTGCCGCTCCGGTGATCCCAGTCCGAGGCTTATCCCTATTGAATTCTGAAGGTGAGCCAGTTGTTGTTTACCTGACCCAGATTGAGTCTCACATATCTGAGCCGACTATTCAACTCCTGGCTCATGTACGCTGTTTCCATGACCAGACCGAGCAACACGCCTAACCCCGCAACCATCACCACACCCGGGGCGTACGAGGCGTTGAAGCCGCAGCGGCGGTCCAGCGCAACCGAGTTCCTGATCATCGCTGGCGGGCTGAACATCATGAGCGGATTTGGCGGACGCGTCAGCAGCTCCGATGCAGTCGGACCGTACGATCTGACCTTCTACTGCTCTTACGACCCCGCATCGCAGCGGTACGAGGTTGAAGAGCTGACCGCGACCCGGGTCGCTGATGGTGCGCCGATTTCCAACGCGGGCCTGCAGTCCGTTTCCGTCCGAGAAGCGATCAAACAGACAGTGGGAGACACTGTCTGGGCGACAGACCCCGCATGGCGCCCGAGCGACTCCCGAAGCCGCCCCAAGAGCGATGATGAGTACGGCGATGCCGTCAGAGAGTACGTATACGCGCGCCTGTTCGGGCTCGCACCACTCGAGCACGTCGCGAAAGTCTACGGAGTGAGTCAGAGCACAGCCACCCGAGTGATCGCCGAGGCGAGACGCAGGGGGTACTCGACAGATGGCTAGAGCATGGATCACAGATAGGTGGACTCGCTCACCGATCGACCCAACAACGAAGGAACCGCGCGATCCAAAGACCGCCGTGTACGGCAAAGGCGCCCGGTGGCGAGTCGACTGGTACGAAGAGCAGAACGACGGCGGGAGGAAACAGCGGGCGAAGTCGTTCCGAACTAAGCCGCTCGCGGAAGACTTCCTCGCAAGTGTTGAGCACGATATCCGCTCTGGCACCTACCAACGCCCGGAAGACGGCCGGCGCACCGTGAGAGACGTCGCGGGACTGTGGCTGTCATCCAAACGCAGACTGAAGGCGAGCACCGCACGCGCGTACGCGAACGATCTTCGCATTTGGATCTACCCGACGTGGGGTGCGAAGAAGCTTGCGACGATCACGCGAAATGACGTCGAGCAATGGCTTACGGCGCTGCTAGACGGCACCGCAGATCGGGACTACGCACCGGATTACACAACAGATCGTGGAAGACTCAGCCCCTCACGCGTACGGCGACTTCACGCGGTGCTCGCTGCATCGTTCGCGTACGCCGTGGATCACGGGTGGATGCGATCGAACCCCGCGCGCGGCGTCGAACTCCCTCGCATCGTCGATACCGACCAGGTCTTTTTGAGCATCGATGAACTGGAGGCCCTCGCCAACGCGGCCACGACACCGACCGACCGCGGACTGATTCTGTTCATGGGATATGGCGGGATCCGCATCGGCGAGGGCGCGGCGCTCACCGTCGCGGATCTCGATCTACAGGCGCGACGGGCGACGATCCGCGCCACGGTCACCGATGGCCCGGACGGCAAGCCGACTCTCGGCCCGCCTAAGAATGGGAAGAGCCGCACAGTTGGCGTTCCGCGGTTCCTGGTGAAAGAGCTAAGTGCACTCACCGCGAACGCAGCTCCGAGTGATCCCGTGTTCCGCACGAAGACCGGCGTACGGATCAATCTGCACAACTGGCGATCACGGCCATGGTCGGATGCTGTTGAAGGTGCCGGGCTCGGGGATCTCGGACTGACTCCGCACAAGCTGCGCCACACTGCAGCAAGCTTGGCAATCGCGGCAGGAGCCGACGTAAAGGTGATCCAGAACATGCTCGGTCACGCCGACGCCACGGAGACCCTCAACACCTACGGCCATTTGTGGCCCGATCGTCTCGACGAAGTCACGGAGCGAATCGAGACTGCCCGGCGCAAGGCAATGAAATCCAAGGCATCATGACAGAATCATGACCGCACACCAAAAACATATAGCCCCTCACCTGGAAAGACCAGGTGAGGGGCTGTTTTCAGAGCCGACTACGGGACTCGAACCCGTAACCCCCGTATTACAAGTACGGTGCGCTACCAATTGCGCCAAGTCGGCGGACGCCACCCAGCTTAGCGAGGGGCGGCGTCTGCGAACGAACTACGGCGTCGCGGTCGGAGTGGGCGTCGGGGTCGGCGACGGCGTCGCGGCCTCCTGCGACGCATCGTTCGACACGGTCAGCACGAACTGCGAGAACTCGACCGGGTCATCGAGGGCGCCGACGTAGGCCTCCCCGTTCACGACGATCATGGGCGCCGATGAGAGCACGAGGTCGTCGGATCCGACGAGCGGACCCTCGAGTGCACGCGACGTGGCCTCCTTGGCCCAGGTGACGTAGTCCTGGTCCTCGATGCAGGAGCGCACCGTCTTGATCTTGTCCGACCCCACGGCGCCGGCGATGTCAGCGAGCTCCGAGTCGGAGTAGCCGTCGGTGTTGACCTCGGGCTGGTCCTCGAGGAGGTCGTGGTTGAACGCGTAGAACTGCGCAGGCGAGTGCGTGGCGACGCAGGCCGCAGCGCCCGCTGCGCGCAGCGAGTACTTGGTGCCGTTGGAGCTCGCCGTCAGCAGCGCCACCGGATGGTACGTGACCGTCGCTGCCCCCTCGGTGATCCAGTTCACGAGCTGGCGCGCGTTCGCACGCTCGAACTCGCCGGCATCGGGCGACAGGTAGTCGACGTAGACGTGGATGTCGACCGAGCTCGACGTCGTGGGCTGCGGAGCGGGAGTCGTCGCGGCACCGGCATCCGTCTCATCGGGACTGGGCGTCGCGGGGACCTCGTCGGAGACCGCGGTGGCACTGACGTCGGAGACGAGGATGCCGTCGTTGTCCATGCCGCCCGGTGAGAGCTGCGGCTTCGAGATCTGCGCCGACACCGCGAGCGTCACCGCGGTACCGATCGCTCCGACAGCGACCACGGCGATCGCGCCGATGATGATCCGTCGCATGATGCGCGCCCTCGACTGCTGGGCGTGCACCTTCTGTGCCTTCTCCCGCACGACCTCGCGTGAAGTGCGAGATGTGGGGACGTTCGGCGTCTCGTCGCTCGACATCGTTCCTCTTGACAGTCCGGGGAGGGGCAGGGTGGCCCCCGATCGCCGTTCGGGAGGCGATCGCCGCGGATGCGCGGCCGAGATCGATGCTAACCAGCCAGGCTGAGAAATACCCAGACGCCCTGGATTCTGACATACTGATCCCGACCCGATGAGGGGTCACGGCGGGTCGAACCGCCGCTCTATCACTACGGATCGTCCGGCACGTACCTGCCGGTGAAGGAGAAACACAATGGCATCTGTGACTTTCGACGAGGCCACCCGCCTCTACCCGGGCGGCACCCGCCCGGCCGTCGACAAGCTCAACCTCGAGGTCGGAGACGGCGAGTTCCTCGTCCTGGTCGGCCCCTCGGGTTGCGGTAAGTCCACCTCCCTCCGCATGCTCGCCGGCCTCGAAGAGGTCAACGCCGGCCGCATCCTCATCGGTGACCGCGACGTCACCGACGTGCCGCCGAAGGATCGCGACATCGCGATGGTGTTCCAGAACTACGCGCTGTACCCGCACATGACGGTCGCCGAGAACATGGGCTTCGCGCTCAAGATCGCCGGCGTCGGCAAGGAGGAGCGGGCCTCCCGCGTCCTCGAGGCGGCGAAGCTCCTCGACCTCGAGCAGTACCTGACCCGCAAGCCGAAGGCCCTCTCGGGTGGTCAGCGTCAGCGTGTCGCCATGGGTCGCGCCATCGTGCGTCAGCCGCAGGTGTTCCTCATGGACGAGCCGCTGTCGAACCTCGACGCCAAGCTGCGCGTGCAGACGCGTACGCAGATCGCGTCGCTGCAGCGCCGCCTCGGTGTCACCACGGTCTACGTCACGCACGACCAGACCGAGGCTCTGACCATGGGCGACCGCATCGCCGTGCTCAAGGACGGCCTGCTCCAGCAGGTCGGCTCGCCGCGCGACCTGTACGAGAAGCCGAACAACGTGTTCGTCGCCGGCTTCATCGGCTCGCCCGCCATGAACCTGTTCTCGGCCGACCTGGCCGACGGCGGCGTGCTCTTCGGCACCGAGACCGTCCCGCTCGACCGCGACACCGTGGGTCGTGCCAACGGCTCGCAGGTCACCGTGGGTGTGCGCCCCGAGGACATCACGGTCGGTCCGGCCGACGGCAAGGGCCTCTCGGTCGTCGTCGATCTCGTCGAGGAGCTCGGCGCCGACGGTTACCTCTACGGCCACACCGACATCAACGGCAAGCGCACCGACCTCGTCGCACGCGTCGACGGCCGCAACCACCCGAACGCGGGCGAGACCGTGACCCTGGCCGCGAACCCCGGCCACGTGCACGCCTTCGACCTCGAGTCGGGCGACCGCCTGAACGACAAGCCGATCGTCTCCGCCTGATCGGAACCGCTGACGCGGCGCGGGCAGACTTCGGTCGCCCGCGCCGCTTCTGTTTCCCGACCTCCCTCTCGTCGACAGGAGAGCCATGCCGCAGGCGCTGCGCATCACCGCGAGTTCGGTCGACCCCGGGCTCCTGTCGCTGCCCTGGTCGACCCCGCTGGGCGCCTGGCCGTCCGAGCACATCGTCTCCCTCCCAAAGGGGCTCTCGCGTCACCTCGTGCGCTTCGCCGACCTGTCGGGCAAGGTCGTCGCGGTCAAGGAGACGACCGAGGAGATGGCTCGCCGCGAGTACGAGATGCTCGGCAACCTCGCCCGCCTCGACGTGCCCTGCGTGAGCCGCGTCGCGGCGATCGCCGGTCGCAGCGACGCCTCGGGTGAACCGCTCCCGGCGGCGCTGGTCACCTCGCATCTGCGCTTCTCGATGCCGTACCGTGCGCTGTTCACGCGGGTGCTCCGCCCCGACACCGCGAACCGTCTCGTCGACGCGCTGGCCGTGCTCCTCGTGCGCCTGCACAACGTCGGCTTCTACTGGGGCGACGTCTCGCTGTCGAACACCCTGTTCCGCCGGGACGCCGGAGCGTTCGCCGCCTACCTCGTCGACGCCGAGACCGGCGAGCTGCACGAGGAGGGGCTCACCGACGGGCAGCGTGCCTACGACCTCGACCTCGCCCGCACGAACATCGCCGGCGAGATCATGGACCTCGCGGCCGGCGGCCGGCTCGAACGCGGAGTGGATGCCGTCGCCATCGCCGACGGCATCGTGTCGTCGTACCGCTCGCTGTGGGCGGAGCTGACCGCGCAGGAATCGTTCTCCGCGGCAGAGACCTGGCGCATCACCGAGCGCGTCGAGCGCCTCAACGCGCTGGGTTTCGACATCGACGAGATGTCGATGTCGACGACCTCCGACGGAACCGTCGTGGAGATCCAGCCGAAGGTCGTGGATGCCGGGCACCACCAGCGACGGCTCATCCGCCTCACCGGGCTCGACGTCGAGGAGAACCAGGCCAGACGGCTGCTGAACGACCTCGACGAGTTCCGCGCCCGCTCGACCAAGCAGTGGTCGGACGAGGAGATGTACGCCCACGAATGGCTCACCCGGGTGTTCGAACCCGTCGTGCGAGCGATCCCCTACGAGCTGCGTGCCAAGCTCGAGCCCGCCGAGGTCTTCCACCAGGTGCTCGAGCACCGCTGGTATCTGTCTCAGGCGCAGGGCCGCTCTGTCCCGCTTGCCGAGGTGCTCACGAGCTACATCAACGAGGTGCTCCGCCACCGCCGCGACGAGGCCACGATCATGGGCCCGCCGACCGAGACCATGAGCCTGCCGGTCGTGACGGGGTCGACGGCGGTCGCCGACGACGACGAGATCGACTGGCGCGACCTGGTCTGACGGGGCCGGGTCAGTAGCCGACCGTGAACCGCTCGCGGCGGTGGTTGCCCTGTTCGATCTCGTCGACGACCGCGACCGCGAAATCCGCGCCGGAGATGAAGGACTGCCCCTCGGCGTCGCGCACCAGCACGTCTCCCCCGTCGCGGTAGCGGCCGGTGCGCTCGCCCTCCGCCCAGGGCCCGAAGACCTCGGCCGGGTGGATGAAGAACCAGTCGAGATCGGCATCCGACTGTTCCAGCAGCGCGAGCGAATCGATGCCGACCTGTGCCTCGTGCCTGTACTCCTCGGGGAAGTCCAGGTCGAAGAGCCGCGGGCCGTGCGGAGCGACGAGGCTGCCGCCAGCGCCGCCGACGACCCCGAGGCGGGTCGAGGTGTCGGCGAGCTCCGCGATGACGTTGCGCAGGGCCTCCAGCACCCGGTCGGTCATGTCGCCGCGCGGCGAGAGCGCCGAGACCACGGCATCCGCGCCGTCGAAGGCGTTGGCGAGCGAGGCGGGGTCGAGCACCGACCCCTGCACGTACGACACGCCCTCGACCGGGGCGGCGGGCTCGGAGCGGGAGATCGCGATGACCTCGTGACCGCGGCTCACCGCCTCGGTCACGATGTGCGCGCCGGCGTAGCCGGTTCCTCCGAGGACGACGATGCGAGCCATGGTGCCTCTCCCTATTTGGCGTTGCGGATGGTGGAGACCTGGTAGAGCGCGACGGAGGTCGCGATGCCGGCGTTGAGGGACTCGGTCACCGCCGAGATCGGGATCGACACGATCTGGTCGCAGGTCTCGGCGACGAGGCGCGACAGCCCCTTGCCCTCGGACCCGGTGACGATCACGACCGGACGATCGGCGAGCTGCAGGTCGGGGAGCAGCACGTCGCCGTCTCCGTCGAGTCCGAGCACGAACACGCCCTGCTTCTTGAACTCCTTGAGCTGCGTGGTAAGGTTCGACGCGAGCGCGACGGGCACGCGCGCGGCCGCGCCGGCGCTCGTCTTCCAGGCCGCCGAGTTCACGCCGGCCGAGCGGCGCTGCGGCAGGATGATGCCGTGACCGCCGAAAGCGCCGGTGGAGCGGATGATCGCTCCGAGGTTGCGCGGGTCGGTGATGCCGTCGAGCGCCACGAAGAGCGGGACCTCGCCCTTGTCGATGACCTGCTCCAGGAGGTCCTGCGGGTGCGCGTACTCGTACGGCGGGACCTTGATCGCGACGCCCTGGTGCACGCCGTCGAACCCGGCCATGCGGTCCAGCTCCTGGCGCGTGACCTCGAGCACCGGGATGCCGCGGTTCGTAGCGATCGACAGCATCTCCTTGACGCGGTCGTCCATCTCGACGCGCTGCGCGATGTAGAACGCCGTCGCGGGGATCCGGGCACGCAGCGCCTCGAGCACGGAGTTACGGCCGGTGACCGTCTCGGTGTCGGTGGTGTTGTCCTTGACGCGCGATGAACGGTTCGGGTTTCCGCCGGACGCCTGACGCCCGCCGGGCTTGCCCCGTCCCCCGGCAGCGGCGTAGCGCTCTGCCGCTGCCTTGCGCTTGCCCGCCGGGTGCCACGCGCGGTCCTCCGCCTTCGGCGTCGGTCCGCGTCCTTCGAGCGAGCTGCGACCCTTTCCGCCGGAGCCCTTGGTGGGGCCCTTCTTCTTTCCCTTGCCCGCTGAGGGGTTGCCTGGCTTAGCCATCGATACTCCAATGAGTTCCGGCCGGAGTGTCCTCCAGCGTGATTCCTGCGGCGGCGATCGCGTCACGGATGCGATCCGCCGCCGCCCAGTCCTTGTCAGCGCGCGCCTGCGCACGCTGTGTGATCATCTCCTGCACGAGCGCGTCGAGCGCCGTCGCGTGCGCCGTGGAGGCGGTCGACGCCGACGACGGCACGAGCCCCAGCACCGAGGTCATCGCGAGCACCTCGCGAGCGGCGCCGAGCGCGGCATCCGTGTCTCCGGAGTCGAGCGCGGAGTTGCCGGCCCGCACGGTCTCGTGCAGCACCGCGAGCGCCTGCGGGACGCCGAGGTCGTCGTCCATCGCCTCCGCGAAGGCCGCGGGGATGCTCTGCGCCGCCATGAATCCGATGCCGCCGCCGGCGACTCGGCCGACGCGCTGCAGGAAGCCGCCGATCCGGCCGAGAGCGGCCTCCGCCTCGCTCCACGACGACTCGGAGAGGTCGAGGCTCGAGCGGTAGTGGGCCGCGGCGAGCGCGTAACGGACGACGAGCGGGTCGTGCTCCCGCAGGACGTCGGCTGCGAGGGTGAAGTTGCCGAGCGACTTCGACATCTTCTGACCGCCGACGGTCACGAGACCGTTGTGCACCCAGTAGTTCGCGAAGCCGAGGCCGGCCGCGGTCGACTGGGCGAGCTCGTTCTCGTGGTGCGGGAACCGGAGGTCCAGTCCCCCGCCGTGGATGTCGAAGGAGTCGCCGAGATAGCGACGCGACATGGCCGAGCACTCGATGTGCCAGCCGGGTCGGCCGGCGCCCCAGGGCGAGTGCCACACGGCATCCTGCGGCTCGTCCGGCTTGGCGCCCTTCCACAGCGCGAAGTCCTGCGGCGCTCGCTTGCCCCGGGGGTCCGCGTCCTCCGCGGCCTCCATCGCGTCGACCGACTGGTTCGTGAGCGCGCCGTAGGTCGGCCAGGAGTGCACGTCGAAGTAGACGTCGCCGGATCCGTCCGGAGCCGGGTACGCGTGTCCGCGCTCGATGAGCGTCGCGATGAGCTCCTGCATCTGCGGGACGGATGCCGTGGCGCGCGGCTCGTACGTGGGCGGCAGGATGCCGATCGCCGAGTACGCGCGGCTGAACTCCTGCTCCATCCGGTACGCCAGCGCCCACCAGGGCTCGGCGTCGGTCGCGTTCGCGAGCACCTTGTCGTCGATGTCGGTGACGTTGCGCACGAACGTGACGCGGCCGTGTCGGAGCTCGAGCCAGCGGCGCAGGAGGTCGAAGCTCAGCGCGGCGCGGACGTGCCCGATGTGAGGTCCCGACTGCACGGTGGGTCCGCACACGTACATCGTGATGTTCTCGCGATCGAGAGGCACGAAGTCACGCAGCCGCTGTTCGCGGGTGTCGTAGAGGCGCAGAGTCACCGGTCAAGCCTACCGGGCGGGGTGATCGCGAACCCGGGAGTCCGTCACGCACGGTCAGTCGACGGCGAGCACGCGCCCGGTCTGCACCCCGAGCACGCTCTTCGCGAAGGCCTGCCCGACCCGGTGCGACGAGACGGGGACGAAGCCCGGGAACGACGCGTGGTACGACGGGGCGTCCTCCAGCACGGAGGGACTCACGGCGTTGATGCGGATCCCGCGCGGCAGCTCGGTCGCGGCGGCCAGCACGAAGGACTCGAGAGCGCCGTTGACGAGCGACGCGGCCGCGCCGGTCGCGATGGGCTCGCGGGCGAGGATGCCCGACGTCAGCGTGAACGACCCTCCGTCGCGCACGAAGGGCGTGCCGATCCGCACGACGTCGAGCTGTGCGAGCACCTTGCTGCGGAAAGCCGACTCGTAGTCGTCCCTGCTCAGGTCGGCGAGCGGGCGGAAGGCGACGCTCCCGAGCGCGACGATCACGGCATCCACCTCTCCCACCTCCGAGAACAGGCGCTCGATGGACGCCGGGTCGGTGGCGTCGACGGGATGGTCGCCGCTGCGCGACGCCTCGATCACGTCGTGCCCTCCGAGGGCGGCGACGGCCGTGCGGCCGACGGATCCGTGGGCTCCGATGACGAGGACCCTCATCATGACTCCTTCCCGGCACGGCGGCCGTTGCTGTGGATCAGGGCGATCGCCGTGACCGAGATGCCCTCGCCGCGTCCCGTGAACCCGAGACCGTCTGTGGTCGTGGCCGTGATCGACACGGGAGCGCCGCCGAGAGCGGCCGAGAGCACCCGTTCGGCCTCGACGCGGCGTGCGCTGAAACGCGGCCGGTTTCCCTGGAACTGCGCCGAGACGTTGCCGATCTCGAAGCCGGCGTCGGCGAGCAGTTCGCGCGTCCGCGCGAGGAAGACCGCGGCGTGCGCACCGGCGTACTCGGGATGGGCCGTGCCGAAGTGCTCTCCGATGTCGCCGAGCCCGGCGGCCCCCAGGAGCGCATCGACGATGGCGTGCGCCACGGCGTCGCCGTCGCTGTGACCGGACAGCGGCTGCTCGCCCTGCCACTCGAGTCCGGCGAGCCAGAGATCCCCCTCGCCCCCGAACGCATGGACGTCGGTGCCGATGCCGACACGGGTCGCGACGGGACGCTGCGCGTCGGGCTCCGACGCCGACGGCGCGGACTCGGCGAGCAGATGTCTGGCCCGCTCCAGGTCTGCCGGTGTGGTGATCTTGAACCCCCGCGCCGATCCGGTGATGTGCCGTACCCCGTGGCCGGCCGCGGCGAAGAGAGCGGCATCGTCGGTGTACTCGATGCCGTCGGCGACCGCCCGCTCGTAGGCGCGTTCGAGGAGCGCGCGCGGGAAGCCCTGCGGCGTCTGCGCCGCGGCGAGCTCGGAGCGATCGATGGGCCCGACCACGGCATCCCCGTCCACCCGCTTGAGGGTGTCGACGACCGGGAGCGTCGGCAGGATGCCGGTCTCGGCGTCGACGGCGCCCCGCACCGCGTCGATGACCTCGGGCGGAGTCAGGGCGCGGGCCGCGTCGTGGACGAGCACGGTGCGCACGTCGCCCCACAGCGCCGCGAGTCCGGCGGCGACGGACTGCTGACGGGTGTCGCCTCCCGTGACGACGCGGCCGAGGTCGGAGCGGTCTCCTGCGGCCGCGCGCAGCTCGGTCTCGGCGTCTCCCTCGAATCCCGCTGGTGCGACGACCACGATCTGGGCCGGCGCTGCGGCGAAGACGCCGTCGAGCGCGTGGCGCAGGATCGAGTGCGCGTCGATCCCGACGAACGCCTTGGGAGCCCCGCCGTCGAGGCGGGTGCCGGAGCCGGCGGCCACGACGATGATCGCGGTGTCCGGGACAGGTATCAGGGTCACGCCCTTCACGTTACCGGCGCCGAACGACGGAAGGCGGATGCCGAAGCATCCGCCTTCCGTCGAAGAGCACTCAGGAGGCGAGGACCTCGTCGAGCAGTGCGCCCGCCTTGTCCTCGTCGATCTTCTCGGCCAGTGCGAGCTCGGAGATGAGGATCTGCCTGGCCTTCGCCAGCATCCGCTTCTCTCCGGCCGACAGGCCGCGATCCTGATCACGGCGCCACAGGTCGCGCACGACCTCGCTCACCTTGATGACATCACCCGAAGCGAGCTTCTCGAGGTTCGCCTTGTAGCGGCGCGACCAGTTGGTCGGCTCCTCCGTGAACGGCGCGCGCAGGACCTCGAAGACATGGTCGAGACCCTCCTTGCCGATCACATCGCGAACTCCCACGAGATCGACGTTCTCAGCGGGCACCTCGATGATGAGGTCCCCCTGGGTGACGTTGAGCTTCAGGTACTTCTTCGTCTCGCCCTTGATGATGCGCTCCTTGACCTCGATGATGGTCGCAGCGCCATGGTGCGGATAGACGACGGTCTCGCCAACCTCAAAAAGCATAAAAACGTGTCCTTTCGGCAACCTCAAGGATACCACAGGGGATATGCGCTAAGGTTCGCGCCTCCTGGTCCACGGGGGCCTCTCCGCATACGCATAGAATGGATGCGGATATCCCGTCGGACCTCAGGAGGACCCGTGAAATCGCGCCTTGTTGCGTCTGCCGCCATCAGCGCCCTCGTTCTGCTCGGCGCCACGGGCTGCACCTTCATCACGCCGCAGTCGACGGAGATCCAGTACTCCGCCTCCGACGGCGTGAACGTCTCCGACACCGACGGCCCGCTCGACGTGCGCAACGCGTTCATCGTGGCCAACGACGAGGGAACGGTGGGCAACTTCATCGGAGCCGTCGTCAACCCGACCTCCGACAAGGCGACGCTCACGATCACGATCGCCGGCATCGACCCGCTCACGGTGACCGTGCCCGCGGGCAAGACGATCAGCTTCGGCACGAAGGACGAGGATCCGCTGCGCATCGTCGGCCTCGACACCAAGCCGGGCGCGACCATCGAGATGCACTTCCAGTCCGGAGACGGCGCCGGCACGAAGACCCAGGTGCCCGTCCTCGACGGCAAGCTCCCCTACTACGCCGACCTCGTGCCCGACGCGGCCGAGAGCACGCCGACGCCGACCCCCACGCCGAGCGACACCGCGGCGCCGGCTCCCGAGGAGTGAGTCGATCGCGAACGTCCGAGAGGCCGGCACCCCGCGGGGTGCCGGCCTCTCGCGTTCCCGGCCTCAGCCCTCGAAGCGATAGCCGAGACCGCGCACGGTGACGAGCATGACGGGCTCGCCCGGGTTCTCCTCGATGCGGGACCGGATGCGCTTGATGTGCACGTCGAGCGTCTTGGTGTCGCCGAAGTAGTCGCTGCCCCACACGCGGTCGATGAGCTGCCCGCGGGTCAGCACCCGGCCGGAGTTGCGCATCAGCACCTCGAGCAGCTCGAACTCCTTGAGCGGCATGTTGATCTGCTGGCCGGCGACCGAGACGGTGTGCCGATCGATGTCGAGACTCACGCGCCCGCCCTCGAGCACGCGCTCGTCGAGCTCGCTCTCGGCCTGCACGACGCGGCGCAGCACCGCACGCATGCGGGCGAGCAGCTCGCGCGACGAGTACGGCTTCGTGATGTAGTCGTCGGCGCCGAGCTCGAGCCCCACCACGATGTCGACCTCGGAATCCTTGGCCGTGAGCATGATGATCGGCACCGCCGAGGTCGAGCGGATCTGCCGACACACCTCGGTGCCCGGCATCCCGGGAAGCATGAGGTCGAGCAGCACGACGTCGGCGCCGCGCTCGCGGAACGCCGTGAGGGCGCCTGGGCCGTCTTCGGCGATCTCCACCTCGTAGCCCTCACGGCGCAGCAGGTACGCGAGCGGGTCGGCCAGGTCGGGTTCGTCTTCGACGAGAAGGATGCGGGTCATTCGTTCTCTCCGTTTCGGACGCGTGCTGCGGCCTTCGCGGCCTTGCGCTCGCGCTTCTTCTTGCTCTTCTTGCCCTGATCCAGCCCCGAGGGGGCGTCGATCATGGGAAGCCGGATGGTGAAGGTCGATCCCCGTCCGGGCCTCGACCACAACAGCACCTCGCCGCCGTGCCGCTGCGTCGCATGTTTGACGATCGACAGCCCGAGGCCCGTGCCGCCCGTGCGGCGCGACCGCGCCTCGTCCGCGCGGTAGAAGCGCTCGAAGATGCGCTCGCGGTCGGCCTCCGCGATGCCGATGCCCTGGTCGGACACGGCGACCTCGACGACCTCGCCGTCGGCCTTCACCCCCACGCCGACGCGCGATCCCCGCGGCGAGTAGGCCACGGCGTTGGCGATGAGGTTGCCGAAGGCCTCGATGAGGATCTGCGAGTCGCCGCGCACCCACACGCCCCGGTCGCCGCCGCGGGCGATCTCGACACCGCCCGAGTCGGCCTGCACGACGTGCGCCTCGATCGCCGACGCCAGCACCTCGTCGATCGACACCGACCGCGCATCGGAGAGGGCGTCGTCGGCTTGGAGGCGGGACAGGCTCATGATGCGCCCGGTGAGCTGGCCCAGTCGTGCCGCCTCGGCGGAGATCCGGCTGGCGAAGTGCCGCACCTGGGCGGGGTCGTCCGACGCCGACTCGATCGCCTCGGCGAGGAGCGTGACCGCACCGACCGGGGTCTTCAGCTCGTGGCTCGTGTTCGCGACGAAGTCGCGGCGCATCTGGTCGAGGCGCTCCTGCTCCGTGACGTCGCGGATCACGAGCAGCGACATGCGTGGACTGATTGCGCTGGCGCGCGCCGAGACGAGTCGTGGGTCGAGGCTGAGCCCTCCCCGCGTGAGCCTCAGCGACTCGGTGGCCGGCGCGCCGTCCGCGCGCACGCTGCGCACGAGCTGTCTGAGCTCCGGGTTCTCCAGGGGCGCCCCGACCTCGATGCCGAAGCGCGCGGCGGGCTTCGAGGCCGCGAGGACGAATCCCGAGGTGTCGACGACGCAGGCCGCGTCGTCCATGCTGCCCAGCACCGCGGTGACGCCGTCGGGGACGACGAGCGACGTCTCGCTCTCGATCCGCGCCCTCGTGCGGTACGCCCACGCGACGACCAGCGAGAGCCCGACACCCATCGCGACACCGACGAACAGCGCGAACAGCGCGATCTGCGGCAGGGTCATGTCACCAGCGTAGAGTGCGTTCACCTGCCGATCGGCGGGTTCGCCCGCCCCTCAGCCGACACGAGAACTACTATTCACGTGCTGGGCACCGTTCGTTAACCTTCGGGGCAGACAATCGCTTCGGGCCTGTGCGGGAGCGCGGTCCTCTCTCACGCGCGAACGACCCAGCCGTCTCGCGCTGGCACCTCAGCCGAGACCCGAATGAAAGGTTGCGCCTCCCATGCGCGAAGTCTTCCACCAGTCCCTCGAGGACCTGCAGTCCCGCCTCGTGGAGATCGCCGACCTCGTCACGGTCTCGATCGACAAGGCCACCCGCGCCTTCGCCACGAGCGACGTCGCCCTCGCCGAGGAGGTGATCGCCGACGACGCCAAGATCGACGAGCTGGCGGTCGCGCTCGACGAGCAGGCCATCGAGATCCTCGCCCGTCAGCAGCCGGTCGCCCGCGACCTGCGCATCGTCGTCTTCGCGCTGCGCGTGAGCGCGTCGCTCGAGCGGATGGGCGACATGTCCGAGCACATCGCCCAGCTCGCACGCCTCCGGTTCCCCGAGCGCGCCATCCCGCGCGGCCTGAAGGGCACGTTCACGAAGATGGGCGAGCTCGACGTCGAGATCTCGCGCACGCTCACCGAGCTGCTGCGCACGCAGGATCTCCGTCTCGCCGACACGATCCGCAACACCGACGACGACATCGACGAGCTGCACGCCAGCGTCTTCGAGAAGGTGCTCAGCGACAACTGGAAGGGCGAGGCCACCGCCACCGTCGACGCCACGCTCGCCAGCCGCTACCACGAGCGTTTCGCCGACCACGCCGTGGCGGTCGCCAAGAAGGTCGTGTACCTCGCGACCGGCGACTGGCAGGTGCAGGAGGAGGACATCGCCTTCGCCGTCGAGCAGCAGGAGCAGCTCGGGCACGCCTGATCCGGCATGACGAAGGGGGCGGATGCTGTCGCAGCATCCGCCCCCTTCGTCGTTCCGCGTGCGCGGTTACTTCTTGCCCTGCGCGGCGACCGCGGCCGCACCGGCGGCTGCGGCCTCGGGGTCGAGGTATCGGCCAGGGCCGGTGGGCACGTTGTTCTCGTCGAGCTCGTAGACCAGCGGGATGCCGGTGGGGATGTTGAGCTCCGCGATGTCGGCGTCGCTGATGCCCTCGAGGTGCTTCACGAGACCGCGCAGCGAGTTGCCGTGCGCCGTGACGAGCACCGTCTTGCCCGCCTCGAGGTCGGGGACGATCGCGCTCTCCCAGTAGGGCAGCAGGCGGTCGATCACGAGCTTGAGCGACTCGGTGCGGGGCACCTCGCCGTCGATGCCGGCGTAGCGGGGGTCGTTCACCTGGCTGAACTCGCTGTCGTCGTCGAGCACGGGCGGCGGCACGTCGAACGAACGGCGCCACAGCTGGAACTGCTCTGGGCCGAACTCCTCGAGAGTCTGCGCCTTGTCCTTGCCCTGCAGAGCGCCGTAGTGGCGCTCGTTGAGACGCCAGGAGCGGGTCACCGGGATCCACAGCCTGTCGGCGGCGTCGAGCGCGATGTTCGCGGTCTGGATCGCGCGGCTCAGCAG
This sequence comes from Microbacterium sp. LWO14-1.2, assembly GCF_038397715.1. NCBI lineage: Bacteria > Bacillati > Actinomycetota > Actinomycetes > Micrococcales > Microbacteriaceae > Microbacterium > Microbacterium sp. LWO14-1.2. Next base: position 2,910,052 of record NZ_CP151633.1, on the reverse strand, counting down.
CGAGGTGTGCAGCACGTCGGGGAGGATGCCGGACTCGGCCAGCAGCTCGCCGCCACGACGGGCTTCCTCGCGGCCCTGCTCGTTGAGGCGGACGTCCACCCAGCCGGTGAAGAGGTTCAGTTCGTTCCACTCGCTCCGGCCGTGGCGGAGCAGGATCAGGGTACGCGTCGCAGTCATGCCGCCAGTTTATCGGCGCAGGGCTCCGCGATGACGGCGGGAGTCGGACGCCTCTCCCCCGGGCTGGGAGGATGGGAGCATGGCGTCCTCTCCCCTCGGCAGGCCGACCCGGGGCACCACCGGGACGAACCGCCTGCGGCGCGTGGACCGCTGGATCGCCGCGAGCGCCGCCTTCCGGCGGGCGACCGATCCGCTGGTGGTCGACCTCGGCTATGGCGCGAGCGGAGTCACGGCGTTCGAGCTCGCGCTGCGCCTGCGGCGCGTGCGACCGGATGCCGAGGTGCGCGGCCTCGAACTCGACCCGGTGCGCGTCGCGACCGCCGACGCACAGCTCGCCGAGGTGCGTGCGGGACGCACGTCCTTCCCCGCCGACCTCGGGGTGTCGTTCGGCCGCGGCGGGTTCGAGGTGCCGTTGCCCGGCGGTCGCACGGCATCCGTCATCCGCGCGATGAACGTGCTGCGGCAGTACGACGAGGCCGACGTCGCCGACGCGTGGCGCGCGATGGCGTTCCGCCTCGCACCCTCCGGGTTGCTCGTGGAAGGCACGTGCGACGAGATCGGACGGGTCGCGAGCTGGGTCGACGTCGATGCGACCGGCACGCCGCTCCGGTTCACGATCTCGCTGCGGCTGTCGGAGCTCGAGCACCCGGGCATCGTGGCCGAACGGCTGCCGAAGGCGCTCATCCACCGGAACGTCCCCGGCGAACGCGTGCACGCCCTGCTCCTCGACCTCGACCGGGAATGGGACCGCGCGGCCGCCCTCTCGACCTTCGGCGCGACGCAGCGGTTCCTCGCGGCCGTGGCCGCGCTGCGCACCCAGGGGTGGCCGGTCGAGGGCGGGCGGTCGCGCTGGCGGCTCGGCGAGCTCACGGTGCCGTGGGCCGCGGTCGCACCGTCCGACTGATCTCACCGCGTCTCGTCTCGTCGCTGCGCTCCCCGCTCAACGACCCGCGGAACGGAATGCCTCAGCCGGCGTTGCGCGGATCCGGGGCGCTGGGGCGCCGCGACAGACGCGTCAGGCGCGGGATGTCGGCGGTCGCGCCGGCATCCGCGGGGACGATGACCTGCTGCGCGGCGGCGATGTCGCCGCCCTCCGCACGCACGACGAGGTCGCCGCCGGGAGCGCGGCGGGAGAGGATCGCGAGGGCGATCGGGCCGTCCTCGTGGTGGCGGGCGACGGAGGTGATGTGCCCGACCTCGTCATCTCCGGCGAAGACGGGATCGCCCGGGGCAGGCAGCACGGCGTCGCTGCCGTCGAGGTGCAGGGCAGCGAGTCGTCGCGGAGGGTGGCCGAGGTTGTGCACCTTCGCCACGGTCTCCTGACCGCGGTAGCAGCCCTTGTTGAGGTGCACGGCGGTGCGGAGCCAGTCGGATTCGTGCGGCAGCGAGCGCTCGTCGACCTCCGCCGACCAGCGCGGTCGCCAGGCGGCGATGCGCAGCGCCTCGGCGGCGAGCAGTCCCGCGACATCCTCCGACTGCAGGGAGGCGGCGAGCGCCTCGGCATCCTCACGCGTCACGATCGCGACCCGCCAGGCCAGGTCCGCACCCGGGTGGCTGGGAACTTCGGAATACTGGTGCCCGCCCGCGCTCACGGACTGCCACGGATCGATCCACAGCAGCGGGACGCCGGCGGGACGGGCCGCGACAGCCAGGATGCGCTGGGCGGCGGCGCCGCCGTCGACGACTCCGAGCAGGGCGAGATCGGGCCGCACGTCGACCGTCGCCTGAGTGCGGAACTTCATGCGCTGCAGCCAGGTCGCGAGCGCATCGGCGTCTCCGGCGTCGGCGATGAGCCAGGTCGACGCGCCGTCGTCGACGACCCCCGCCGCATGCTCCACGCGCCCCTGCGGATCGAGGACGAGAAGCTCGGTGCTCTCGCCGGGGGCCAGTCGGCCGAGCGCCTGCGAGGTGATCGAGTCGAGCCAGCTGAGACGCTCGGGTCCGGCGACCTCGATCACCGTGCGGTCGTCGAGCGGGGCGATCGCATCGCCGGCGGCGAGACGGCGCTGCTCACGGAAGGCGTCGCCGAAGTGCGCGATCCCCGCGTCGCCCGCGACCGCACCCGCGATGTCGGAGAACCCGGCCATGTCAGACCCTCGCCAGTCGCGCGGAGGCGTGCGAACGCAGCGGCGTGCCGAGTGCCGCGATGTCCCAGGCCCAGAGCAGGTGTCCGTCGACCAGGCCGTACATGCGCGAGGCGCCGGCGTAGTCCTTGGCTCCCGCCGCGCGGACCACGGCATCCGTGCCGATGTCGATGCGCGGTCCGTTGATCTCGCCCAGGTACAGCTCCAGCATCCCGTCGGCGTGCGCGATCGAGACCTCGAGCGGGAAGCCGCCGGATGCCGCGCGCAGCGCCTCCACGTCGTCGACGTCGCGCGCTGCGGCGTCGCCGAGCGGCGGAAGCAGACCGGGGCCGGCATCCGCGTCGGTGGCCGGACGGCTGAGGCGCCAGAACCCTGACTCCGCGACGAGGGGTACGGACACCGCGTGGTCGTCGCCGGTGAACGTGGCGGTCGCGGCGTAGTTGAGGAAGGGGCCGCCGTCGTGGCTGAAGCTCACACGATGCGTGAACTCGCCCTGCAGCCGCTCGTCACCGACGGGATAGTCGATGACGCCGGTGCCCTCCCAGACGCCGATCAGCCAGGCGAGCGGCGCGAGATCTGCGGGGAGGTCGGTGGGCAGCTCGAGCATCGCGCTCAGCGCTGGCCGCGGAAGAGGTTGCGCAGCACGACGACCGAGACGAAGACGATCGCGAGGCTCGCAAGGCCCAGCAGGCCGATGTAGAAGAGTTCGAGAGCCATGAGGTCCATGACCTCCACACTACCCTCCGTGCGGGCTGCTGTCGCGCGATCAGGCGACGAGGGCGGCGAGGCCGAACCCGACCGAGATCACGCCCATCACGAGGAGCGCGCCGAGGGCCCCTCCGGCGACCCGCAGGATGTACCCCTGCGTGCGTCCGTACCCGAGCTGCACGGCGAAGGACAGGAGCACGACGCCGCCGAAGGCGACGAGGAGCCACGGCACCCGCCACTCCTCCGGGACCAGGATGCCGATGGCGATCGAGGCTGCGAAGGCGACCGCCCAGACGACGAGCACGCCGACGAACGCGTTCCTCGGTGCGAGCGCAGGTTCCGTCATGACTCCATTCTCACCCATCCCGGCCCGGTATCATGGCCCCACGGCGTACCCCGCCGTCCGGAAGGAGTGCGTGTGGCCCAGGTGCTGGTGTTGACCAATGCTCCGACTCCGGAGCAGGTGCTTCCCGCCCTGGAACTGCTGAGCCACCGCGTGCGGCAGATCGCAGCCGAGCCGGCGCAGCTCGTGAGCGCTCCCGACTACGACGTCGTGATCGTCGACGGCCGTCAGGACCTCGTCGGCGCGAAGTCGCTGTGCCGCCTGCTCCGCGCCGCCGGGCAGGACGCCCCGCTGCTGCTCGTCGTCACGGAGGGCGGCATGAGCGCTCTCTCCGGCGACTGGGGCATCGACGACGTGCTGCTCGCCACCGCCGGCCCGGCCGAGACCGACGCCCGCGTGCGGCTCGCGCTCGCTCGGCGCGACGAGGTCGCGGAGCCCAGCCGCGTGCAGGCGTCCGGCGTCTCGATCGACGAGCAGTCGTACTCGGCGAAGCTGCACGGCCGTCCTCTCGACCTCACGTACAAGGAGTTCCAGCTCCTGCACTTCCTCGCCACGCACCCCTCGCGGGTGTTCACCCGCGAGCAGCTGCTCAGCGAGGTGTGGGGCTACGACTACTTCGGCGGCACGCGCACGGTCGACGTGCATGTGCGGCGCCTCCGCGCCAAGCTCGGCGATCAGGAGCAGATCATCGGCACCGTGCGCAACGTGGGCTACCGCTTCAACGTGTACGACGACGAGACCGTCCCCGCGACCCGCTGAGCCGACACGCGCGTTCACACACGCGACACCTCGCGGTGCTTAGATGTACCCCATGATCGATCCCGCTCTCGCCGACGCCGGTCTCGGTGATGCCGAAGACGACGACTTCGATGCCATCGAGGCGCCCGACTCCCAGCTGCCGGACCACCGGTACCTCGACCGCGAGCTGAGCTGGCTCGCATTCAACCAGCGGGTGCTGGAGCTGGCGGAGGATCCGAGCCTGCCCGAGCTCGAGCGTGCGAACTTCCTCGCCATCTTCGCCAGCAACCTCGACGAGTTCTTCATGGTGCGCGTCGCCGGCCTCAAGCGACGCATCGTGACGGGTCTCGCCGTGCCGACGAACATCGGCCGTTCCCCCGTCGACGCCCTCGCCGACATCTCCCGCGAGGCCCACGCCCTGCAGCTGCGCCACGCCGCCGCCTGGACCTCGCTGGTCCGGCCCGCCCTGGCCGACGCCGGCATCGAGATCACCGAGTGGTCCGACCTGACCGACACCGAGCGCGAGGCCCTCTCCGAGTACTTCGGCGCGCAGGTCTTCCCCGTGCTGATGCCGCTGGCGGTCGACCCCGCGCATCCGTTCCCGTACATCTCCGGCCTGTCGCTCAACCTCGCCATCCGGATCCGCAACGCCCGCACCGGTCGTCAGGAGTTCGCGCGACTGAAGGTGCCGCCGATGCTGCCGCGCTTCGTCGAGGTGCCGGGAACGGGTGAGATCAAGAGGTTCCTGCGTCTCGAGGAGCTCATCGCCAACCATCTCGGCGACCTCTTCCCCGGCATGGAGGTGCTCGACCACCACGCGTTCCGACTGACGCGCAACGAAGACGTCGAGATCGAAGAGGACGAGAGCGAGAACCTCATCCAGGCGCTCGAGGCCGAGCTGCTGCGGCGCCGCTTCGGCCCGCCCATCCGCCTCGAGATCACCGACGACATGGACGAGGTCACGATGGACCTGCTCGCCCGCGAGCTCGACATCACCGACCAGGAGGTCTACCGCCTGCCCGGACCGCTCGACCTGCGCGGACTCTTCGACCTGTCGCGCATCGACCGCCCGGACCTCCGGTACCCGCCGCACCTGCCCACCACGGCCGTCGCCTTCCAGCCCACCGGCAGCAACACCCGCGCCGACATCTTCAAGGCGATCCGCAAGTCCGACGTGCTCGTGCACCACCCGTACGAGTCGTTCACGACGAGCGTCGTCGCGTTCCTCGAGCAGGCCGCGCGAGACCCGCACGTGCTGGCCATCAAGCAGACGCTGTACCGCACGTCGGGCGACAGCCCCATCGTGGAGGCGCTGATCGACGCCGCCGAGGCCGGCAAGCAGGTGCTCGCGCTCGTCGAGGTCAAGGCGCGCTTCGACGAGGCGAACAACATCGTCTGGGCCCGCAAGCTGGAGAAGGCGGGCGTGCACGTCGTGTACGGCCTCGTCGGGCTGAAGACCCACTGCAAGCTCGCCCTCGTGATCCGCGAGGAGGAGGGCGTGCTGCGCCACTACTCGCACATCGGCACGGGCAACTACAACCCGAAGACCAGCCGCATCTACGAGGACTTCGGCCTGTTCACCACCGACCCGCAGGTCGGCAAGGACCTGACGCGTCTCTTCAACGAGCTGAGCGGCTACGCGATCGAGAAGAAGTTCAAGCGTCTGCTCGTCGCGCCGCTGCACCTGCGCAAGGGACTCGTCCGTCTCATCGATGCCGAGCGCAAGCACGCCGAGTCCGGGAAGCCCGCGCACATCCGCATCAAGGTGAACTCGATGGTCGACGAGGAGATCATCGACGCGCTGTACCGTGCGAGCGCGGCCGGGGTGAAGGTCGACGTGTGGGTGCGCGGCATCTGCAGCCTCCGCACCGACCTCGAGGGCATCAGCGACAACATCACCGTGCGCAGCATCCTCGGCCGCTATCTCGAGCACTCCCGGATCTTCGCGTTCGAGAACGACGGCGACCCGCAGGTGTACATCGGCAGCGCCGACATGATGCACCGCAACCTCGATCGCCGCGTCGAGGCGCTGGTGCGGGTCACCGACCCCGCGCACATGCAGGATCTGCTGGCCTTCTTCGACCTCGCCATGGCCCCGGGCACCTCGTCGTGGCACCTCGGCGAGGACGGCGTGTGGACCCGCCACGCCGAGGATGCCGACGGCAACCCGCTCACCGACCTGCAGGATAAGACCATGGGACTCATCCAGCGACGTCGTCGGGCGCGGGCGGTTCGATGACCCCGCAGGCCACGGCTCGGGCGACCCGCTCGAAGTGGACCGACAAGGCCGTGTACGCGGCAGGCGCCGTCGTGTGGCGCCTCGTCGACGACAAGCTGCACATCCTGCTGATCCACCGCACGAAGTACCGCGACGTGACGCTCCCCAAGGGCAAGGTGGACCCCGGGGAGATGCTCGCCGAGACCGCCGTGCGGGAGGTGCACGAGGAGACCGGCATCCGCGTCTCCCTAGGGGTCCCCGTCGGCGTGAGCCGCTACCACCTGCCGTCGACCAAGCAGAAGGTGGTGCACTACTGGGCCGCGGAGGCCACGCCCGATGCGATCCGCGAATCGACGTTCGTCCCCAACCGGGAGATCGCCGCCCTCGAGTGGGTGCCGCTGAAGAAGGCGCGCTCGCGGCTGAGCTATCCGGTCGACCTGGAGATCCTCGATTTCTTCGCGAAGCTCGTGGACGACGGCGCACTGCGCACGTTCCCCGTGATCGCTCTCCGGCACGCGAAGGCGCTCCCCCGATCCGAGTGGGACGGAGCGGATGCCGCGCGCCCGCTGACCGATCGCGGACGCCGCCAGGCGGACTCCATCGTCGGCCCGCTGCGGGCGTTCGGGGTGCGGCGCATCGTGACGAGCGACGCCGTGCGCTGCGTGCAGACCGTCAAGCCCCTCGCGAAGTCCCTCGATCGCAAGCCCGTGAAGACCGCGAAGATCAGCCAGGACGCCTGGGAGGACGGCACCGACGACCTGAGGTCGATCATCGGCCGCCGGGTCCGCTCCGGCAAGCCGTCGGTGGTCTGCAGCCACGGGCCCGTGCTGCCCGGCATCCTCTCCGAGATCGCCCTGGCGACCGGCACGATCCAGGGCTCGTACGTCAGCAGCGCCGCCGACCTCGAGCCGGGAGCGTTCTCGGTCGTGCACCTGTCGTCGTCGAACCCCGGCTCCGGGATCATCGCGATCGAGACGCACAGCCCGAAGGTCTGACCGCGGTCGGGCGCCCGTCGGCGGAAGCGGTGCCCGGATTCTCCGCATGATCACGGGGATCGTCTCCAGAGAGTCGCCCGTCGTTCACCTTCCGTTCACCTGCGCGGTCGAGTCTCGTTAACCGCCGCACCTAGCGTCACTGTGTGCCCTGCACCGGGCCCCACCCATCCATGATCGAAGGATCCACAGTGAAGATCTCCCGAATCGCACGTATCGGCGCCATCGGCGCCGTCGCCGCTCTCGCGCTCGCCGGCTGTGCCGCGAACGAGCCCAGCGGCGGATCGTCCGACGCCCCCAGCGACTCCACCCTCTCCGGCAGCCTCGACGCGACCGGCGCCTCCTCGCAGGAGGCGGCGCAGCAGTCCTGGGTCGCCGCCTTCCAGACGGCCAACCCCGACGTGACCGTCAACTACACCGCGACCGGTTCGGGCACGGGCCGCGAGAACTTCATCGCCGGCTCCTCGAACTTCATCGGCTCTGACCGCGCGTTCAACACCGACGAGCTCGCCAAGGGCGGCTTCGGCTCCTGCGCCTCCGACGAGATCGTCGAGATCCCCGTCTACATCTCGCCCGTCGCCGTCGCGTTCAACCTCGAGGGCATCGACGAGCTGAACCTCGACGGCAAGACCCTCGCCGGCATCTTCTCGGGCACCATCACGAAGTGGAACGACCCGGCCATCGCCGACCAGAACGAGGGCGTCGACCTGCCCGACCAGGCCATCGTGCCCGTGCACCGCGCCGACGCGTCCGGCACGCAGGAGACCTTCACCAAGTACCTCAGCGCTGTCGCCCCCGACGTCTGGACCTACGAGGCCAGCGACGAGTGGCCGCTGTCGACCGGTGAGGCCGGCGACGGCACCTCGGGCGTCGTCGACGCCATCACCAACGGCTCGGGCTACATCGGCTTCGCCGACGCCTCGCGCACCTCCGAGCTCGGACAGGTCGCCGTCGAGGTCGAGGGCGAGTACGTCGCGTACTCCGCCGAGGCCGCCGCCGCGCTCGTCGAGGCGTCGCCGCTCGAGGAGGGTCGCTCCGACCACGACCTCGCCTACGCGGTCGACCCGGCAGCCGCTCCCGCCGGCTCCTACCCGATCGCCCTGGTGTCGTACCTCATCGGCTGCGTCGAGTACGACGACGCCGAGACCGCCGGCCTCGTGAAGGCGTACTTCCAGTACGTCGCCTCGGCCGAGGGTCAGGACGCTGCTGCCGAGGCCGCAGGCAGCGCGCCGATCTCGGACAGCCTGCGCGACCAGATCAACACCGCGATCGACGCGATCGTCACCGAGTGATCGCGAGCTCAGCCACTGGCTGAGCTCCGGTCCCGGCGCCCCCGGGTGTCGGTCGACAGGATCTCGACCGACACCCGGGGGCACCCGCATGAGAACACCCGAAAGCCCCTCAGAGCACACCGTGGAGCCGCTCAGATGACCACCACCACAACGGGCCAAGAAACCCGTTCACCCGGGTCGCGCACCGCCCTGCGCCGACGGGGCGATCTCGTCTTCTCCGGCACCGCACTCGGGGCCGGCATCGTCATCCTCATCACCCTCGCCGCCGTCGCGATCTTCCTCATCGTGCAGGCGATCCCCGCACTGTCGCCCGACACCTCGAACAACCACATCCTCGACGGACAGCAGTTCCTCTCCTGGGTGTGGCCGTTCGTGTTCGGAACCCTGTGGTCGAGCCTCATCGCCCTCGTCATCGCCGCACCGATCGCGATCGGCATCGCGCTGTTCATCTCGCACTACGCCCCTCGCCGCCTCGCGGGAGTGCTGGGCTACATCATCGACCTGCTGGCCGCCGTGCCCTCGGTCGTCTTCGGCCTCTGGGGCGCACTCACCTTCGCGCCGATGCTCGTGCCCTTCTACAAGTGGCTCAACGAGAACCTCGGCTGGATCCCGCTCTTCGGCGGCACGCCGTCCGGCACCGGCAAGACCATCCTCACGGCATCCCTCGTGCTCGCGGTCATGATCCTCCCGATCATGACCGCCATCTGCCGCGAGGTGTTCCTGCAGACGCCGAAGCTGCACGAGGAGGCCGCCCTGGCTCTCGGCGCCACGCGCTGGGAGATGGTCCGCATGGCCGTGCTGCCGTTCGCCCGCAGCGGCATGGTCTCGGGCGCCATGCTCGGCCTCGGCCGCGCGCTCGGCGAGACCATGGCCGTGACCCTCGTGCTCTCGCCGCTCGGCATCATCACGTTCAACCTGATCAACCCGGAGAACCCGACGACGATCCCCGCGATCATCGCACTGCGCTTCCCCGAGGCTCACGACGAGGGCGTCAACACCCTCATCGCGGCCGGTCTGATCCTGTTCATCGTCACCTTCGTCGTCAACTTCATCGCCCGCTGGATCGTCTCGCGTCGCGCCGAGTTCTCGGGAGCCAACTGACATGACCGCCACCATGACCCCCACCCCGGTCGCGGCGACCACGCACACGACCTCGGCCGGCCACCTGGCGAAGTGGATGCCGTGGGCCCTGCTGCTCGTGGCGTTCGTCGTGTCCGCGACGGTGTTCGCGTTCATGAACGCCGGCGGCGACCCCGCCGACTTCAACATCGCCCTGACGCTCGTCGTCGGACTGCTGCTCTACATGGTGCTGATCTTCGTGGTCTCGTCCGTGGTGGAGAGCCGCCGTCATGCCGTCGACCGTCTCATGACCGCACTCGTCTCCGGCGCCTTCGTGGTCGCCCTGCTCCCCCTCGTCTCGCTGCTCTACACGGTCGTCGTGAACGGCCTCGCGCGCTTCGACGGAGAGTTCTTCAGCTTCTCGATGCGCAACATCGTCGGCGAGGGCGGCGGCGCCGTCCACGCCATCTGGGGAACCCTGCTCATCACGCTCGGAGCGACGATCATCTCGGTGCCGATCGGTCTCATGACGTCGATCTACCTCGTGGAGTACGGCGAGGGCCGCAAGCTCGCGCGCGGCATCACGTTCCTCGTCGACGTCATGACCGGCATCCCGTCGATCGTCGCCGGTCTGTTCATCTACTCGGTCTTCGCCCTCATCGTCGGGCCGGGAACGAGGATGGGCATCATGGGCTCGCTCGCCCTGTCGGTGCTGATGATCCCCGTCGTGGTCCGCGGCTCGGAGGAGCTGCTGCGCATCGTGCCGAACGAACTCCGCGAGGCGGCGTACGCGCTCGGCGTGCCGAAGTGGCTGACGATCCTCAAGGTCGTGCTGCCGACAGCCATCGCCGGCATCACGACGTCGATCATGCTCGCGATCTCCCGGGTGATCGGCGAGACCGCCCCGCTGCTGCTCACGGTCGGCATCGTGCAGGGCATGAACACGAACATGTTCAGCGGGCAGATGGCCACCCTCCCGGTGTTCTCGTACATGCAGGCGAAGTACCCCGGCATCCCCGTCGATGCGTATCTCGACCGCGCCTGGGCGTCCGCCCTGACCCTCATCCTCATCGTGATGGTGCTGAACCTGCTGGCGAGGATCATCGCCAAGGTGTTCGCCCCCAAGACTGCCGGCCGCTGAGCCGCCCCCACCCGACTGAACAAGAAGGATCACTCGTGTCCAAGAGCATCGAAGTCAACGACCTCAACGTCTACTACGGCGACTTCCTCGCCGTCGAGGGCGTCAACATCGACATCAAGCCGAATACAGTCACGGCTTTCATCGGCCCGTCCGGTTGCGGGAAGTCCACCTTCCTGCGCACCCTGAACCGCATGCACGAGGTCATCCCCGGCGCACGCGTCGAGGGCGAGGTGCTGATCGACGGCAAGAACCTCTACGGCGCCAGCGTCGACCCGGTGCTCGTGCGCCGGCAGGTCGGCATGGTCTTCCAGCGTCCGAACCCGTTCCCGACGATGTCGATCAAGGAGAACGTCCTCGCCGGGGTGAAGCTCAACAACTCGCGCATGGCCAAGAGCGATCAGGACGCCCTCGTCGAGAAGTCGCTGCGCGGCGCGAACCTCTGGAACGAGGTCAAGGACCGCCTCGACAAGCCGGGATCCGGTCTCTCGGGCGGTCAGCAGCAGCGTCTGTGCATCGCCCGCGCGATCGCCGTCTCCCCCGACGTGATCCTCATGGACGAGCCGTGCTCGGCGCTCGACCCGATCTCGACCTTCGCGATCGAGGAGCTCATCGCCGAGATCAAGCAGGAGTACACGGTCGTCATCGTCACGCACAACATGCAGCAGGCGAGCCGCGTCTCCGACAAGACGGCGTTCTTCAACATCGCGGGAACCGGCAAGCCGGGCAAGCTCATCGAGTACGACGACACCAGCACGATCTTCACGACGCCGTCGGTGCAGGCCACCGAGGACTACGTCTCGGGCCGCTTCGGCTGAGTCCGGGAGAACCCAGACCTCACCCTCCGGCCGGTGTGTCCCTCGCGGACGCACCGGCCGCGGCGTTCGTCCTCAGTCGCGGGGCGAGAGCAGGTAGTCGTTCAGCTCGGCCGTGAAGGCGTGATCGACGGGGATCTCGACGTCGTCGACGGCGGTGATGGGAGCGGCCAGACGCACGCTCGACACGAGCCACGCCGCGTCGACGGACGTCAGATCGGATGCCGGGATGCGGTCGTAGTCGGCCGCGAATCCACGTGCCGTCAGGAACTCGTACACGCTCAGCTGCGTGGTGCCGTGCAGGATGCCGCCGTTCGGCGCCGGGGTGAGGAATCGGTCGCCGCTGCGGAGGATCAGAGAGGCGGTCGGCGCCTCCAGCACGTAGCCGTCGCGCGAGAGGAAGACGGCGTCGTCGGCGCCACGGCGGTGGGCCTCGCGCAGCGCCGCCATGTTCACGGCGTACGACAGCGTCTTGGCGCCGAGCAGCAGCCAGGGTGCGCGCTGTGCGATGTCGAGGTCGTAGCCGCGATCCAGGGTGACGACGCGCACGCCGTTCTCGCGGACGCCGGAGAAGTCGGATGCCGGGGCGACCGTGACCCACGCGGTGGGCGTCGGCCCGTGCTCGACGCCGCGGCTGAGGATGAGCTTGATGACGTACTCGCCGTCGCCGCAGCCTTCTGCAGCGGCATCCACCGCCTGATGCCACTGCGCCTGATTGGGCACCGGCAGGTCGCACAGACGCGCCGAGTGCGCGAGACGCTCGAGGTGCGGCACCACCTCCTGCGCGTGCCGGTCGACGACCCCGATCGACTCGAAGACCCCGTCGCCGCGCTGGGTGCTGAGCTCCCCCACGCTCAACGCGGGGGCGGCGGCGTCGACCTTCGTGAAGGTGTCTGCGAAGTCGGTGCGGTCGGCATCGACCTCTGCCGGGTCGATCATGAGAGCGAATCGCTGAGCCATGATCAGAGCCTACGACGCGGGGAATACCAGCCGCCGCATCGCGTTACACTGGTACAGGCCGGGCCGCATAACCCCGGGCTCCAATTTTCGCCGCTGCGAGCGGCCTTCCGCCGAGAGGCGTTCTTGCGGCCCGGTCTTCTCATGTCCGGGCTCGGTCGCGCCGACCAGGCCAGCCCGGCTGTCAGGCCAGCGCGCCCTGGCGCCACAGCACGGCGGACGCGGACAGATCCTGCGCATAGCTGCTGAGGCGGAGCGCCCGCGTGGTCAGCTCGCTCGCCCTCGCCGGTTCGGTCACCTCGTAGTCGTCGGCGGTGTGCGTCGCCCCAGACGCCTGCACGCGGCAGAAGGCGGCGGCGCGGTCGAGCGCCACCGCGAAGTCGCCGCGGAACGCTCCCCGCAGGATCGTATCGATCAGCACGACGAGCTCATCCGGGTTGGCCGGGACCGGCGCACCGGCGATGACGGCATCGGCCGAGGGCAGCTCCACCCGCCCCCGCTCGTAGAGGAGCGCGGCGGTCTGCGGGTCGGCATGGATCGCGAGCTGCAGCAGGTACAGGCGCCACAGAGCTCCGGGCAGCGTGCGCGACGGCGCCTTCGACCACAGCTCGGCGATCTCGTCGATCCCGTGCTCGTCGGTGAAAGCCACGAGACGCTCCGCGCTCACGCCGCTCTCGTCGGCGCGGACCCTCGTGAGGAGAGCGGATGCCGTGGCGTGCGCGACGCGCGTCTCCTCGGCCGGGTCATGGCGACCCACGATGTTGTCGAAGGCGCTGCTCGGACGACGCACGGGGCGGGAGTACTGCTCAGGCATCACTCCAGGGTACGCGCGACTCGACGTCAGGCGGTCGGGATCGCCGCGATCGGATCCGACGTCGGGGCGCCGCTCGGCGAACCACCCGCCTGCTCGACCGTGATCGCGATCACATCGCCCTCGTGCATGTCGCCGGACAGCAGCGCGGTGGCCGAGCCGTCCTGCGCCTCGAAGACGCCGGCAGAGATCGGCCGGTCGCCGCGGACGAACCACAGCTCGTAGTCCTGGTCGTCGGGCAGAGAGGCGATGCCGTCGGCCACGAGCACGGCTTCGCCCACCGAGGCCGACCAGTGGGCCGTGGCCGTGCCGCCGTCGGCCAGCTCCACGCTGGCCTGCTGGGCGTCGCCGGCGGACTGGATCTCCTGCAGCGCCACGACGCTCGCCGGGCGGTTCAGGTAGTCGTTGAGCGCGACGGTGCCGACACCGACGCCGACGAGCAGCGCCAGGCAGGCAGCGAGCGCGAAGAGCACGCGCAAGCGTCGAGCGGGCGCCTTGGCGCCGGTTTCTCCGCCGAGGGCGGGACGGCGGTCCGACGCAGTGGACGCCTGATCATCGCCCTCCTCGGAGTCGGGTTCCCGGGCGGAGCCGTTGGCGGGTGCCGACTCGACGAACACCTCGCCGTTCTGCGGCGTGGTCGCGATCCGAGCGAGCAGCGAGGAGCGGAGGTCGACCGGCGGTGCGACCGGAGCCACACCCTCGGCGAGCATCGCCGCGACCGCGGCATCCGCGTCGGCGATCCTCTGCCATTCCGGGTTCGCGACGAGAGCTGCGTGGTAGCGCTGCTGGTCGTCGGGCGACAGCGCGCCGAGCGCGGCCCCTGCCGCGAGCTCTGCGAATTCGTTCTCGTTCATGCTGTCACCCCCAGTGCTGTGCGCAGACGGCTCAGTCCGTCTCGCATCCGTGTCTTGATGGTCCCCAGCGGGGCTCCGAGGAGCACCGCGACTTCGTTCTGACTGTATCCGCCGAAATATGCGAGGACGAGCGCTTCGCGCTGCGCCTCGGGAAGACCTGCGAGGGCGTTTCTGACCTTCTCGCCCTCGATGCCCAGTTCGACCCGTTCCGCGACACTGTCGTGCGCGACCCCGATGTCCCTGTACCCGGCCTTCACATCCCGGTCCGCGCTGGACTGGGACGCTCTGACCCGGTCGACCGCACGGCGGTGCGCGATCGTCATGACCCAGGTTCTTCCCTGCCCCTTGTTCGGAGCGAACCGTGTAGCGGATTGCCAGATCTCGAGAAAGACCTCCTGGAGGACCTCCTCGCTCTGCGAACGGTTCACCAGTACGCGCAGGATGAGGCCGAAGACGCGGGATGAGAGCGAGTCGTAGAGCTCCGCGAGCGCGCGCTCGTCACCCTCGCCTATGCGTATGAGAAGGTCGGCGACAGCATCCCTCGCCGTACCGTCCTCGGGTACGTCCATCCCGTCGATGACCATCTCTACAAGCATGCCGCATCCTCCTGCCTTTCCCGCGCATCCGTCACCGGAACGTGAGGGAAAAGAACTGCTCGTGATGTGTTCGTGACCCGGGGCCGAAACGGATTGGAATCGGGACTCCCGAAATCCGTCCGAACTTTTTCCCATCCGATCTCGGAGGGGTTCCGAACAGCTGTCAACGCCACGGAGAGGCCGTGGCACAGTTTCTGAAGGAGCACGAGATGTTCAGCACCAAGAAGAAGGTCACCGCAGCGATCACCCTCACGCTGGCCAGCGCGTTCGTCCTTGCCGGATGTTCCATGGGCGGCGGTTCGAGCGACGAGCCGATGGAGTCCTCTGCACCCGAGACGTCGGAGTCGACGGCTCCCGAGACGATGGACCCGGCTGGCGACCTCGTCGGCCCCGGTTGCGCCGCGTACGCCGAGCAGGTTCCGGACGGTGCCGGCTCCGTCGAGGGCATGTCGAAGGACCCGGTCGCAGTCGCCGCGTCCAACAACCCGCTCCTCACCACTCTCGTCTCCGCGGTGAGCGGTCAGCTCAACCCCGACGTGAACCTCGTCGACACCCTGAACGGTGACGAGTTCACCGTCTTCGCTCCCGTCGACGACGCCTTCGCGAAGATCGACCCGGCCACCATCGAGTCGCTCAAGACCGACAGCGCCACGCTGAGCTCGATCCTCACGTACCACGTGATCCCCGGCCAGATCGCCCCGTCCGACATCGACGGCACGCACACCACCGTGCAGGGCGCTGACCTCACCGTCACCGGCAGCGGCGACGACATCATGGTCAACGACTCCGCCAAGGTCATCTGCGGTGGCGTCCAGACCGCCAACGCCACGGTGTACCTCATCGACTCGGTGCTGATGCCCCCGATGTGATCCCGTCACTCCGAGGAGCACTCTCGGTGACCGTCTCGCCACCAGGGGGAGGGCGGTGAGATGATCCAGGGGCCGTCGACGATGCGAATCGTCGGCGGCCCCTTCTTCGCGCCTCCCCACGCTTCGGGGCGAGCCGGCGATGCAAGCTAGGATGAGGAGGTCGGCCTCGCGGCCGATGCAAGGGCCTTTAGCTCAATTGGCAGAGCAGCGGACTTCAACGAAATAGGAGCGCCTCGGGGGAAACCCCGGGGATGACACCACTCAAAGTCGGGGAACCCTTCCTGGAGACAGATGGCGATCCCGAGCCAAGCCGGACCTCGTCCGGAAGGTGTAGAGACTGGACGGGTGGCACCTACAGCGCAAGCCACGGTGAAGGGACAGTCCAGACCACGAACATCCGAGAGGATGGCGGCGAAAGCCGAAGTGGCAGGTTAATCCGCGGGTTGTGGGTTCGATCCCCACAGGGCCCACCACCGCGCCGACTCGGATGTCGGTCCCCTTCGCTACGGTCATCTCGGAAGCGAGGACGAGATGACCGACCGACGAATCGCAGCTCCGACGGGAATTGTTGCGCCGCTGCGCCGCTGCGGAAGCTGTGGCGCGCACAAGTCTCCGTCGGAGTTCAATCGCAAGTCCTCCCGCGCAGACGGACTTCAAGAGGTCTGCCGTGAGTGCAATCGAGAGTCTTCGCGCCGCTACTACCGGCGAAATCGCGAACACCATCTCCGCGTCATCAGCGCACGCACCCAGGCTCAGCGCGCGGCCTCGCTGGACGTCGTCGCAGCGCATCTGCTCTCGCACCCGTGCGTGGACTGCGGGGTCTCGGACGTACGGGTCCTCGACTTCGACCACCGCCCGGGGACCGCGAAGAAGGATGCCGTGATGGCCATGGTTCGCAACGGCTTCGGACTGAAGGCACTCATTGACGAGATCGCCAAGTGCGACGTGAGGTGCCGCAATTGCCACGCAGTGGTGACCTACGAGCGGATGGGCGCGAACTGGCGCTCGCGCATCATGAGCGAGCGCCCGTAGCATCCGCCTGGCGATCCGGCCACCCCCTTCCTTGTATCGCGCCCTTCGCGAGAGGCTCGAGGAGTCCCTCACCCGGGGACCCAGACCTCCACGAAAGGACGCATCATGGCGACTCTGACCGACAGCCGCGTGGCATTCCTCGCGACCGATGGATTCGAGGACAGCGAGCTGACCAGCCCGTGGGAGGCCGTCCAGGCCGAGGGGGCGAGTGCGACCCTCATCGCTCCCGAGGGCCAGCAGATCACCGGCAAGAACGGGCACGTGCAGCACGTCGATCTAACGGCGGATGCCGCGAAGGCCGACGAGTTCGACGCCCTGGTCCTTCCCGGCGGCGTCGTGAACGCGGATCACCTCCGTCTCGACAAGCCGTCGATCGCCCTCGCTCGGACCTTCTTCGAGCAGCATAAGCCCGTCGCCGTCATCTGCCACGGCGCCTGGATCCTCATCGAGGCGGGTGTCGTCGACGGCCGCACCCTCACGAGCTATCCGAGCCTGGCCACCGACCTCCGCAACGCCGGCGCCACCTGGGTCGACGAGGAGGTCGTGGTGGACAGCGGCCTCGTCTCCAGCCGCACCCCCGACGACCTGCCCGCGTTCAACGCGAAGCTCGTCGAAGAGGTGGCCGAGGGCAAGCACGCCGGCCAGACGGCCTGATCTCCCCCTCTGCGGACCGGCGGTCCGGTGTCAGGCGCTCGCCCGAGCGCGGTGACGCCGGACCGCCGCTCTGTTCGCGCACCGCACCGAGCAGAAGCGCTGCCGACCGTTGCGGGTGATGTCGACGACCACGTTGGTGCACGGCGACGCCTCGCATCGGCCGAGGCGATCCATGCCCCGGGTCACGAGATGCAGTGAGGTCCCGACGGTGATGATCGCACGGAGGACGAACGGCAGCGACGCCACATCATCGCGGTAGTGCAGGTGCCACCCTTCGCCGTCGTGGTTCGTGAGCCGCGGATACGCGGCCGCCTCGGCCATCTGGTCGTTCAGGATCCGCGCCCGCTCGGCGGGGTCGTCCTCATCGACGATCTCGAGCCAGTCGTCGATCACCTCGCGCACGCGCTCGTGATCGTCGGACTCCGGCGGGAACACCATCGTCATGCCCATCGACAGCGTGCGCTCCTCGATCGCGGCGCGGTCGGCGGGCCACTCGTTGGCCAGGGAGGCAGCCAGGAGGACCGCGTACTCGCCGTAAGGGTTGAGATGCATAAGGCCATTACATCACGCTGGAGGCATGACCTCCTTGCATACGGTGCCCCTCCCCTGCCCTACCCCCCTCACTCATGAGCACGCCTGGCTCGTCCAGTCGCAGCACACGACCAGTGAGGGCGTGGTGCTCTACGTGCGCTGCAGCGACTGCGGAACGCGTCGCGTCGACCTGCAGACGCACCGCGCCATGCCACCGTCGGCCGTCAGCATCGAACTGAACGGGTGACGATCGAGGGTCGTCTCACGCGGAAAGCTGCAGGAGTGTGCGGACCGTGCGCAGATTACGAGCCGTGCCGGCGACACCCAGCGCCCTGTCGAGCACGGCCTTCGTGAGGCGCGTGTTCTGCACGCCGCCCTCGCCGTAGTCCACCCACAGTTCCCGCCCGACCAGCGCGACGCGCTCCCCCGGCACGAGCCTCTCCGTCAGCGCCTCCACCGCCCCGTCGCGCGCGTCGCTCTCGAGGAACATCGCATGGAGCATCTTCTCCGACGCATCGGGGAACGGGTGCTCCTCCACGGCCGCAGCGAGCTCGGCATGGGAGCGGTGGATGACGGAGGTATCGACGTCGAACTCCTCGGCGATGAGCGCACGGACGCGAGAGCATGCGGCATCCGGGTCCGACGGGGTCTCGCAGATGACGTTGCCGCTCGCGATGTACGTCGAGACGTCATCACCCAGTTCGGGCGCCAGCACCTCGCGCAGTCGCGCCATCGGCACCTTGCCCCGACCGCCGACGTTCACGGCACGCAGGAGCAGGACACTGCGGGTCATGCCTCGCGGCTCTCGACGAGCACGGCGCCCGCGTGCGCGAGTTCGGCCAGCGCCGCTCGGCTCGGCTCCGGCGCGACACCCGCGACGAGGTCCGTGAGGATCCGCACCTGCACGCCGTGCGCGATCGCGTCGAGAGCCGATGCGCGAACGCAGTGATCGGTGGCGATCCCGACGATGTCGGCCTGGAGCACGCCCGCCCCGGTGAGGATGTCACCCACCGTCTCGCCGCTCTCGGTGTGGCCCTCGAACATCGAGTACGCCGGGATGCCCTGCCCCTTGTGCACGTGGTGGGTCACGGCGTCCGTATCGAGGAGCGGGTCGTACGCGGCTCCCTCCGTGCCGGCGACGCAGTGCACAGGCCAAGAGTCGACGTAATCCGGCTCGGGGTGGAAGTGCCCGCCGTTGTCCCCCTCGGCGTCATGCCAGTCGCGCGAGGCCACGATCACCTCGTAGTCGCCGGCATGCGCGTCGAGGTATGCGGAGACGGCGGATGCCACGGCATCCCCTCCCTCGACGGCCAGAGCACCCCCCTCGGTGAAGTCGTTCTGCACGTCGACGATGAGAAGCGCTCTACCCATGCTCCGAGGGTACGCCGGAGCGAGACCTCTCGGGGATACCAGAAGGCCCCGTGATGTTCTTCGCATCACGGGGCCTGGTGGAGCCGCTTGTCAGAATCGAACTGACGACCTTTTCATTACGAGTGAAATGCTCTGCCGACTGAGCTAAAGCGGCGCGATCATCGATATTACCCGTTCCGGACGCGCACCGCGAATCGAGGTCGGAGCCGTCCGGCGCGAGGCCGCGATCACTCGCAGCGCAGACCGTCTTCCGGCACCGTGTCGTCGAGCAGGAACGCCTCGACGGCGCCGTCCACGCACGTGTTGCCCTTGTTGTATCCGGTGTGCCCCTCGCCCACTCGGGTGATCAGCACACCTTCGGACAGCTGGTCTGCGAGCGACTCCGACCACTCGTAGGGGGTGGCGGGGTCGTTGGTCGTGCCGATCACGAGGATTGGCCCCGCGCCCTCCGCGGTGATCTCCCCGCGGGTACCGGTCGGCGGGTACGGCCAGACCGAGCAGGAGTCGGGACCGTCCCAGTACGGAGCGATGGTCGGCGCACCCTCGGCGATCTTCGCCGACGTCGCGGCCTCGGCGGCCGGATCGTCTTCGACCGGGTAGTCCATGCAGTTGTACGCGCGGAAGGCCTCGGAGGAATTGTCGAGGTAGCTGCCGTTCTCACGTCCGTTGTAGAAGTCGGCGAGCAGGAACGCCGTCGAGGGGTCGCCCTGCAGTGCTTCGTCGAACGCCTGCGTGAGGTAGGTCCAGCTGTCCTGCGAGTACAGGGCGGCGATGATGGCGGTCATGAGAGCGTCGGCGCCGAGCATCCGTCCGTCGCCGTTCTTCAGCGGCACCGCGTCGACGCTCGCGAGCAGGGCTCCGAGGTCGGCCATCGCCTCGTCGACGGATCCGTTGAAGGGGCACTGGCCGGAGTCGAGGCAGTCCTGCATGTAGGCGCGGAGCGCCGATTCGAAGCCCAGCGCCTGCGTCGCCCCCACATCGAGCCCGGACACCGCCGGATCGATCGCTCCGTCGAGCACGAGGCGTCCGGCCTTCTCCGGGTACAGGTTCGCGTAGGTGGCGCCGAGGAACGTGCCGTACGAGTACCCGAGGTAGTTCAGCTGCTTGTCGCCGAGGACGGCACGGATCAGGTCCATGTCGCGCGCCGCGTTGATCGTCGTGACGAACGGGAGGATGCCGCCGCTGTTCGCCTCGCACGCGTCGGCGAACTTCTTGTGCGCAGCCAGCAGCTCGGCCTCCCAGTCGGCGCTCCCGCGCGGAGCCGTCGGGATCGAGTACAGGTACTCGTCCATGCCCGCGGCGTCGAAGCAGGTCACAGCGGTCGACTGCCCGACCCCTCGCGGATCGAAGCCGATCACGTCGAAGTTCTCGATCAGGTCGGCGCCGACGGCGAAGTCGAGGCTGTCGCGGATGAGATCGACGCCGCTGGCACCCGGGCCGCCGGGGTTGGTGAGCAGCGACCCCTGTGCGGTTCCGGTCGCCTGGTGACGGACCACCGAGAGCGTGATCTCTCCGTCTCCGGGGTTCTCCCAGTCGAGCGGCGCCGTGACGTCGGTGCAGTCGAAGCCTGTGCCGCACTCGGTCCACGTGAGGGTCTGGCCGTAGAACGGCATCAGGTCGTCGCTGACGCCCTCTGTGTCGGGTTCGTTGGTGACGGAGGGCTTGGGCTCCGCCCCCTCGGGGATCATGGCGTAGAGGCAGCCGGAGAGCGCGACGGATGCCACGGCGAGGCCGGCGACGGTCGCGAGGACGCGGCGGAGGCGAGAAGTCTGTCGGTCGGTCACGGTGTCCTCCCGCTCGTGACGGTCACGAGCAAGCTCTCCAGGGCGAGCAGCGGTGCGACGTTGCGCTCCAGCGACTGGCGGGTCTCGGCAAGGTGGTCAAGTACGACAAGGGTACGCGTCTCGGGCCACGCGGACGCGAGTGCGGCGAGCTCGTCGCGGAGTTCGCTGTTGATCAGCTCGTCGTCGCGCCCGAACTGCAGCATGACGACGTCTCGGAACAGCGACTGGAGATCGGTGAGCACGCGGTCGATGCCGTCGCGCAGGCTGCGGGTCGCGCGCTTCTTCTGCTCGTCTTCGAGCGCGGAGATCTGCGACCGCAGCGCCGGCGGCACGGGCTGCCCCTCGGCGATGCCCACGGTGCGCAGAAGAGTGGCCCGCTCGGCAGCGTCGCGCTCGGCCGTCAGCGCCTTCGCGTCGTCGGTCGCCGCCTGGATGATGCGCCCAGCGACCTCGACCGCGTCGTTGACGCCGCGCACCCCGATCACCGACCGCAGCGTCTCGTCGCGACGACGCCGCGCGGCATCGTCGGTGGCGAGCCTCTGGGCCATGCCGATGTGCCGCTGCGCATGGCGCGCGGCCTGTTCGGCGACGGCCGCGTCGACGCCGGTGCGGAGGGTGATCAGGCGGGCCACGTCGGCGACGTCGGGCTCTCGGAGTCGCAGCGACCGCACGCGCGATCGGATGGTGGGAAGCAGGTCCGCCTCGCTCGGCGCGCAGAGCACCCACACCGTCTGCTCGGGAGGCTCTTCGAGCGCCTTGAGCAGCACGTTGGACGTCCGCTCGACCATGCGGTCGGCATCCTCGACCACGATCACGCGGTAGCGCCCGGCCGAGGGGGCGAAGTACGAGCGCTCGACGAGCGACCTCGCCTCCGCGATCGTGATGATGACCTTGTCGGTGCGCAGCGCGGTGACGTCGGGATGCGTCCCGGCGAGGACCTGCCGCATCGTCGCCTCATCGTCCGGACTGTCGGCGACCAGAGCGGCGGCGAACGCGTACGCGAGCGTGGAGCGCCCGGAACCGGGCGGCCCGGTGATCAGCCACGCGTGCGAGAGCGCCGCGGGATCGGACGCTGCAGCGCGGAGGGTCTGGACAGCGGCATCCTGCCCCCAGACGTCGCCCCACGGGAAGGGAGGGGATACGGTCTGGGGCATGCACTCAGCCTAATCGGCGGCACCGACGTCCGTGGGCGTCGGGGTCCCTCTCGTCAGTCCAGCAGGCTCTGGACCCTCGTGCGGATGCTGTCGGCGATCCGTTCGGGGGATGCGGCGGCGTCCAGCACCAGGAACCGATCCGGTTCGTCGGCGGCCAGCGCGAGGAACGCCTCGCGGACACGGCCGTGGAACTCGCTCTTCTCGGCTTCGAGACGATCGAACGGCTTGTCGGCGGAGTCCAGCCTCTTCCGGGCTTCGTCCTGATCGAGGTCGAGGAGGATCGTCAGATCGGGCAGCGCTCCCTCGGCGGCCCACAGGGAGAGGTTCCGGATCTCGGCGGCGTCGAGCACACGCCCCGCTCCCTGATAGGCGACCGAGGAGTCGAGATACCGGTCCTGCAGCACGACCTCGCCGCGCGCCAGGGCCGGACGCACGACCGTCGAGACGTGATGCGCGCGGTCGGCGGCGTAGAGAAGCGCCTCGGCACGCGGAGCGATGTCCCCGCGGTGGTGCAGCACGATGTCGCGGATGAGCTGGCCGACCTCCGAGCCTCCCGGTTCCCGGGTGCGCACGACCGTCCGCCCCGTGCCCGTCAACCACTCCGCGAGAAGATCGGCCTGCGTCGTCTTCCCCGAGCCGTCGCCTCCTTCGAGCGTGATCCACACACCGCGGTCCGAGGTCATGAGCCGGCTCGCGCTTCGGTCGGTCCGCTCACTCGGCGCGCTTCTTCGCGGCGTTCGCCGCACGGGTCGCCGCGGCCTTCTTGGCCGCCGCCGAGCGTGCGGCCGCCTTCTCGGCATCCGTCTGCGGCTTCTTGGTCGCCGCCTTCTTCGCAGCGGGCTTCTTCGCGGCGGGCTTCTTGGCCGGCGCCTTCTTCGCAGCGGCTCCTCGTGCGCCCCGCTTGGGGGCGGGCCCCTTGGCACGCTTGTCGGCGAGCATCTGCACCGCGATCTCGAAGGTGATGTCCTCCGGCTTCTGCCCCCGCGGGATCGTGACGTTGGTCTCGCCGTCGGTGACGTAGGCGCCGAAGCGTCCGTCGCGGATGCGGATGGGCTTGCCGCTCACGGGGTCGGCCTCGAACTCGGCGAGCGCGCTCGATGCGCGGCGGGCTCCGGCTCCGTACTTGGGCTGCTTGTAGATCTCGAGCGCCTGGTCGAGCGTGACCTCGAAGATCTGCGACTCGCTCTCCAGCGAGCGCGAGTCGGTGCCCTTCTTCAGGTAGGGCCCGTAACGACCGTTCTGCGCGGTGATCTCGTCGCCGGATTCCGGGTCGGTGCCGACGACGCGCGGAAGGCTCAGCAGCTGCAGAGCGGTGTCGAGGTCGATCGTGTCGACCGACATGGAGCGGAAGAGCGATCCGGTGCGCGGCTTGGGGGCGGCGTCCTTCTTCGCTCCGCGCTTGGGCTTCGGCTTCTCGACGACCTCACCGGTGGACTCGTCCACAGCGGCGTCGTCAGACACCGGGTCGTTCTCCTGCACGTAGGGTCCGAATCGACCGTCCTTGACGACGATGACCTTGCCGTTCTCGGGGTTCACGCCGAGAACGCGGTCGCCCGCGACGGGCGCGTCGATGAGCTCCTGCGCCTTCTCGGCGGTGAGCTCGTCCGGTGCGAGGTCCTCGGGGACGTTGACGATGCGCGGCTTCTCGTCGGGAGCCGCGGGGTCGACCACCTCGAGGTAGGGCCCGTACTTGCCAAACCGGAGGGTGGCCGTGTCGGTGATCCGCGTGGAGTTGAGCGCTCGGGCGTCGATCTCACCGAGGTTGTCGACGACCTGGCGCAGACCGACCTGCTGGTCGGAGCCGTAGTAGAAGGAGCGCAGCCACTCCACACGCTTCTGCTCACCGCGCGCGATGGCGTCGAGGTCGTCTTCGAGGGCCGCGGTGAAGTCGTAGTCGATGAGGTCGGCGAAGTGCTCCTCGAGCAGCCGCACGACGCTGAACGCGAGCCAGGTCGGCACGAGGGCCTGTCCGCGCTTCGTGGCGTAGCCTCGATCGATCACGGTGCCGATGATGCTCGCGAACGTCGAGGGCCGGCCGATGCCGTGCTCCTCGAGCGCCTTCACGAGCGACGCCTCGGTGAAGCGGGGCTTCGGAGTCGTGCGGTGACCCTTCGCCTCGGCATCCGTCATCCGGAGTTCGTCGCCGACAGCGACGACGGGCAGCGACTGCTCGTCGGAGGTGTCCTGCGAGTTGCGCTTCTCGTCGCGTCCTTCTTCGTACGCCTCGAGGAAGCCCTTGAAGGTATAGACGGTGCCGGATGCCGTGAACTCGATGCTCTGCGCGTCGACGCCCGACGCCGACGACGTGTCGACAGCGATCGTGACGGTCGTGGTCTCGTACTTCGCGTCGGCCATCTGGCTCGCGACCGTGCGCTTCCAGATGAGGTCGTAGAGGCGGAACTCCTCGCGATCGAGCTCGGACGACACGGATGACGGCGTGCGGAAGGTCTCGCCGGAGGGGCGGATGGCCTCGTGCGCCTCCTGGGCGTTCTTGCTCTTCGACTTGTAGACGCGCGGCTTGAGCGGCACGGCGCTGTCGCCGTAGAGCGCGACCGCCTGGCTCCGCGCCGCCTGCACCGCCTGGGTGCTCAGCGCCGTGGAGTCGGTGCGCATATAGGTGATGTAGCCCTTCTCGTAGAGACGCTGGGCGACGCTCATCGCCTGCTTCGCGCTCATCGAGAGCTTCCGTCCCGCCTCCTGCTGCATCGTGGAGGTGGTGAACGGCGCGTAGGGGCTGCGGGTACCCGGCTTCGCCTCGACCTTGGAGACGGTGCCCACGCCGGCGGCGTCGACCGCGAGCGCGAGAGCTGCGGCCTTCTTCTCGTCGAGGACGACGACGGCCTTCTTGAGCTTTCCGGCGTCGTCGAAGTCGGTGCCTCGGGCGAGCTGACCGCCGTCGACGCGGACGAGCCGCACCCGGAACCCCGAGCTCGACGAGGCGAGCGCCTCCACGTCCCAGTAGTCGGCGGATACGAAGGCCATGCGCTCGCGTTCGCGCTCGACGATCATGCGGGTCGCCGCGGACTGCACGCGTCCGGCGGAGAGACCGGTCTTGACCTTGTACCAGAGCACCGGGGAGACGTCCCAGCCGTACAGGCGGTCGAGGATGCGACGGGTCTCCTGGGCGTCCACGAGGTCGGTGTCGAGTTCGCGGGTGTTGCCGACGGCGGCCTGGATCGCGTCCTTGGTGATCTCGTGGAACACCATGCGCTTGACCGGGACCTTCGGCTTGAGGGTCTCGAGCAGATGCCAGGCGATCGCCTCGCCTTCGCGGTCCTCATCAGTGGCGAGCAGGAGCTCGTCGGCGGACTTGAGCGCGCGCTTGAGCTCGGCGACGGTCTTGGTCTTGCGGTCGGAGACGACGTAGTACGGGTCGAAGTCGTTGTCGACGTCGATCGAGTACTTCCCGTACGCCTGCTTGTCGGCCGCGGGGATGTCCTTCTTGTCGGCGAGGTCGCGGATGTGACCGACCGAGCTGAGCACCTCGTAGCCGTCACCGAGGTACCCCTGAATAGACCTCATCTTCGTCGGGGACTCGACGATGACCAGCTTCTTGCCTTGAGCCAAGGGTGCATCCTTTCTCCGAAGCACACCATACACACCGCCGTGATGGGTTCGTCACAGCGGCGACCTGCGTTCTCGCGGGACCGCGCTTCGCGCCGTCGTCATCTCTCCTCGGGTGGCCCGGCGCGGGCACGGGAGACGGCGGCGAGTCCAGCGTACGCCGCCTGGACCTGCACGGTCGCCACGAGTCCGGCCAGGGCGCAGCCCGTGACCTGCGCGCCGGATGCCTGCGCGACGCGCGCGGCGAGCCCGCACGGGTCCTCGGTCGCGATCACGGCTCCGCTCGCGGCGTCGGCTGCGGCGAGCGCCGCGGCGTCAGCGGCCCCTGCGGCTCGCTGCGCGGTGACGGCGGCGCCGCCGACGGCAGCCAGTCCGAGCGACAGGGTGGCCGCGACGACCAGCAGCCCGGCTCCGAGGGCCGACCCGGCCATCATCGCCTCCCGCCGGGAGGATCCACCGCGTCCATCACAGGCCCCCTGCGAGGGCGCAGCTCGACGCTCGGAGCGGGAGGCGGACGGTCGCGATCGCGACCTCGCTGTGCGCGGTGACGCAGACGACGTCGCCGGCGCTGCGGCTCGCCACACCGGCGCCGGGCACCGCACGCGCGACGGCCGCCGCTGCCGCCCCCTCGTCCTCACCCCGCCCGAGCAGCCGCGCGGCGTCGGCCGCGGCATCCTGCAGCGCGACCTGCCGCGACGCCGCGCCGAGCGCTCCGGCCCCCAACAGGAGTGCCAGCAGCACGGCGGGCAGCGCGAGGGTGAGTTCTGCGGCGACCGACCCGCGGTCGTCGCCCGGCTGACGCATCACGAGACCGTGAGCGCGCGGCGCACGATGTCGGTGAGGATGCCGCGCACCTCACCGGACCGCATGATGACGACGAGGAGGCCCGCGAAGGCGACCGCCGCCATCGTGGTGATGGCGTATTCGGCTGTCGCCGCCCCGCTGTCGTCTCCGAAGAGCGATGCCGCGCGGCGACGGGTCAGGGGCGGGATCGTGCTCTCGGTACGGATCGTGGCCAGGCTCGGGATCGTGGTCAGGGTCGGGATCGTGGTCATGGTGTTCCTCTTTCTCGGGGTTTCTTTCTCTGTGGCTTCTCGTGGGTGGGGTCAGAACGGCAGGGGTGTCGAGGCGAGCACGCTGAGCAGCAGCGGGGCGACGCCGAGCAGGAGGAAGGCGGGCAGCGTGCAGACGCCGAGAGGGATGAGGAGCCGGGTCGAGAGCCGCGCCGCCCGCAGCCGGCCGTCGACGCGAGAGGAATGCCGATCCTGCGCCGCCGACGCACGCAGGAGCTCGACGGCCGGCACACCGGCGGATCGGGACAGGTCGAGGACGGCCTCGAGACGCTGTCCGTCGTCGAGCCGCGACGCGCCCGTGTCGCCGACGAGACGGAGCGCGCGGTCGACGGACGCTCCTCCGGAGAGCGCCACAGCGACCAGTTCCGCCTGCATCCCCGGGGTCCCCGGCCTCGGACGCGCCAGCCTCAACAGGTGAGCCGTCCAGACGCGGGCGGCCAGCACGAGCGCGAGCCCGGCCGCCACGCATCCTGCCCCGACGGGGTTGGTCGTGACGATGCCGAGGGTATCGAAGCCGAGCGCGAAACCGAGGACGAGCCCCGCGAACGGCATCCACAGCAGCAGTCGCGCGGTGCCCGCGGGTTCCGCCAGGGCGATCCGCACGTCGTCGGCAGCCGCCGCGGCGTCGCGCAGAGTGTCGGCGATCATCCGGAGCACCTCGGCCAGCGGAGCGCCGACGGTCGTGGCGACCTCCCACGCTGCAGCGAGATCGCGCCAGGCCCCGCCCTGCGCATCGATCGCGGAGACGAGCGGTTCTCCGGCATCGACCCGGTCGACGATCGACATCGCGTGCGGGTCTCCGAGGTCCGCGATGTGCCGCCACGCGACCAGCGGAACGGCGCCGGCCTGCAGCAGCACGGCGAGTGTCCGCACGGTCGTCGCGGGATCCGAGTTCCGCGGCGGCGCACCCCGGCGGAAGAGCCTCACCACGGCCGCACCTCTTCTATAGCGAGCCGATCGCCGTCCACCGCGAGCACCCCTGCTTTGTCTATGCGCCTCGTCCCGTCCGGATCCCTGTGCAGGTGCAGGACCATCCCGAAGGCGCTGACCGCCTGTCGTGCGAGGGCCGTGGCATCCATCCCCGCGAGCGCACCGAGGGCCTCCAGGCGAGCAGGCACGTCTCCGAGACCCGAGGCGTGGAGCGTTCCCGCACCACCGTCGTGGCCGGTGTTCAAGGCGCTCAGCAGCTCGCGCACCTCTTCGCCGCGGCATTCGCCGACGATAAGGCGATCGGGCCGCATCCGGAGCGATTCCCGCACGAGGCGCGCGAGACTGATGCCACCCGCGCCCTCGAGGTTCGGCTGCCGCGCCTCGAGCGCCACGTGGTGCGGATGACGAGGAGCGAGCTCCGCCACGTCTTCGATCGTGATGATCCGCTCGACGTCCGGCACGGCGGTCAGCAGCGCCGACAGCAGTGTCGTCTTGCCGGTGCCCGTGCCGCCGGAGATGAGGATGTTCGCGCGATCCCTGACGAGGCCGAGCAGCCACCGCTGCTGCCTGTCGTCGAACGATCCGAGAGCGGCGAGGGCATCGAGGTCGGCGACCCGGACGCGCGGCACGCGCACGGAGAGCGCGGTTCCGGAGGCGGAGACGGGAGCGAGCACCGCGTGGACGCGGATCCCGGACGCCAGCCGCACGTCGACGCACGGCGCCTGGTCGTCGAGGTGGCGCCCGCCGAGACCGACCAGGGCGACTGCGAGGTCGCGGACCTCCCGCTCCGAGGCGCTCCACCGGGGAACGGCTTCCGTCCCCCTCCCCCGGTCGACGAACAACCCCGACGAACCGTTCACGAAGATGTCGGTGATGTCCTCATCGGCGCAGAACTCCGCAAGCGGCCCGAACGCCGGATCCAGCGGCATCCGCGTCGTGCCGTCGCCGACGCCCGTGTCGACGCGCGTGTCGCGCGGCTCGATGACGAATCCCTGGCTCATGGCTCGACGCTAGACAGCGCGACCGCTCCGTGGACGCGACGTCCGCTCGCATCCGCGGTGGCTGTGCACAACCCCTCCGGAGCCTCTGCGGTGCAGAGACGGTGCGGCACGCGATCGCATGAGAAAGGCGGCACCTCACGGGGGGAATGAGATGCCGCCCACGGCGGCCCTGTCGGGGGAATCGGGCGCGCCAAGGCCGGAATGAAGAATTCGGCTGTCGTCGAGTGTACGCAAGGCGACCGTCCTCACAAAACCGGGTCGGATACCGACTTTCGGCAGTATGCGGCGGCATCGGCCGAGACTAGATTCGCCCTCACGCGGTCGAGCATCGGCTCGGTCGCGCCCGCACGACCCGCACGCCGCAAAGGAGCGCCTGCCGATGAGCAGTCAGATCGATCATCTTCTCGACGAGACCCGCAAGTTCCCGCCGTCCGAGGAGTTCGCCGCCCAGTCGGTGTCGTCGCCGGAGCTGTACGAGCGCGCCGCGGCAGACCGCGAGACGTTCTGGGCCGAGCAGTCCCGCGAGCTGTTGAGCTGGAGCACGCCGTTCACCCGGGTCGTCGACTGGTCGACGCCGCCGTTCGCGAAGTGGTTCGACGACGGTGAGCTCAACGTCGCGTACAACTGCCTCGACCGCCACGTCGAGGCGGGCAACGGCGACCGCGTCGCTCTGCACTGGGAGGGCGAGCCGGGCGACTCGCGCACCATCACATACGCCGAGCTCACCGATGAGGTCAAGCGCGTC
This sequence comes from Microbacterium sp. LWO14-1.2, assembly GCF_038397715.1. Classification (NCBI taxonomy): domain Bacteria; kingdom Bacillati; phylum Actinomycetota; class Actinomycetes; order Micrococcales; family Microbacteriaceae; genus Microbacterium; species Microbacterium sp. LWO14-1.2. Next base: position 2,880,562 of record NZ_CP151633.1, on the reverse strand, counting down.
GCCAACGTGCTCGAAGGACTCGGTGTCGGACACGGCGACCGCGTCGCGATCTACCTGCCGATGATCCCCGAGGCGGTGGCCTCGATGCTGGCGGTCGCCCGCGTCGGCGCCATCCACTCCGTGGTCTTCGGCGGTTTCAGCGCGGACAGCCTCCGCGCGCGCATCGACGACGCGGGAGCCAAGCTCGTGATCACGGCCGACGGCGGCTACCGCAAGGGGCGTGTCTCCGCCCTCAAGCCCGCGGTCGACCAGGCGCTGTCCGACCGCGGCGACGGCGAGCAGCAGACCGTCGAGCACGTCCTCGTCGTCAAGCGCGGCGAGAACGAGGTCGACTGGGAGGAAGGGCGCGACATCTGGTGGCACGACGCCGTGCCAGCGGCATCCGCCGAGCACACCGCGCAGTCCTTCCCCTCCGAGAACCCGCTGTTCATCCTCTACACCTCCGGCACCACCGGGAAGCCCAAGGGCATCCTGCACACCTCCGGCGGATACCTCACGCAGGCGGCGTACTCGCACAAGTACGTGTTCGACCTGCACCCCGAGACGGACGTCTACTGGTGCACGGCCGACATCGGCTGGATCACCGGACACAGCTACGTGACCTACGGGCCGCTCGCGAACGGCGCCACCCAGGTCATCTACGAGGGCACGCCGGACTCCCCCCACCCCGGGCGCTGGTGGGAGATCATCGAGAAGTACAAGGTGTCGATCTTCTACACCGCGCCGACGGCGATCCGCTCCTTCATGAAGATCGGCCGCAGCGTCCCGCAGAAGTTCGACCTCTCGTCGCTCCGACTGCTGGGCTCGGTGGGCGAGCCGATCAACCCCGAGGCCTGGATCTGGTACCGCGACGTGATCGGAGCCGGCAAGACCCCGATCGTCGATACGTGGTGGCAGACCGAGACCGGCGCGATCATGGTGTCCGCCCTCCCCGGCGTGACGGCGACCAAGCCGGGCTCGGCCCAGGTGCCGCTGCCCGGGATCTCGATCGACGTCGTCGACGAGTCGGGCACCGAGGTGGGCAACGGCAACGGCGGCCTGCTCGTGATCACCGAGCCGTGGCCGAGCATGCTCCGCGGCATCTGGGGCGACCCGGAGCGCTACAAGGAGACGTACTGGGAGAAGTTCGAGAAGCAGGGCTACTACTTCGCCGGCGACGGTGCGCGGCTCGACGACGACGGCGATCTGTGGCTGCTCGGCCGCGTCGACGACGTGATGAACGTCTCCGGTCACCGGCTGTCGACCGCGGAGATCGAGAGCTCGCTCGTCGCGCACGAGGCCACCGCCGAAGCCGCCGTGGTGGGAGCCTCTGACGAGACCACGGGTCAGGCAGTGGTCGCGTTCGTCATCATCAAGGAGAGCTATCTGTCGGCCCACGATCCGGCCGGGCTCGCCCAGCAGCTGCGTCTGTGGGTCGGCGAGCAGATCGGCGCGATCGCGCGACCGCGCGACGTCTACATCGTCGGCGAGCTCCCGAAGACCCGATCCGGGAAGATCATGCGGCGACTGCTGCGCGATGTCGCGGAGGGTCGCGAGGTCGGAGACACCACGACGCTCGCGGACACCGCGGTGATGAGCATCATCTCGGCGCAGGTCAAGTAGGACGGATGCACAACGCCCCCTCCCGACCGGGAGGGGGCGTTCTGCGTATGCGGCGATGTCAGGCCAGGATGAAGGTGACCTCGACCTCGACCGGGCTGTCGAGCGGGAGCACCGGCACGCCGACGGCCGCGCGGACATGGCGTCCCGCGTCCCCGAAGATCTCTCCGAGCACCACGCTCGCACCGTTGATGACGCCGGGCTGACCGGTGAAGTCGGGGACGGATGCCACGAACCCGCCGACCCGCAGGACGCCGGCGATCCGGTCGACGCCGCCCGCGGCATCCGCAGCGGCGGCGAGCGCGTTCAGAGCGCAGGTGCGGGCGAAGGCGTTCGCGTCGTCGGCGTCGACCCCGGCGCCCACCTTTCCCGTGGCGGGCAGAACGCCGTCGGAGAACGGGAGCTGGCCGGACGTGTAGACGAGCCCGTCGCGGACTACCGCGGGGACGTAGGCCGCGACGGGTGCGGCGACGGCCGGGAGCTCGATGCCGAGCTCCGCGAGACGCGCGGAGACGCTCATGCCGCTCCTCCCTCGAACTGGCGCGATGCCTGCTCGGCAGCCGCGAGACCGGAGTTGCCTGCCGCGTCAGACGTGACCGGCCGCTTGAAGTAGGCGACGAGCCCGCCCTCGGGTCCCTGCACGACCTGGACGAGCTCCCAGCCCTGCTTGCCCCAGTTGTTGAGGATCGCGGCCGTGTTGTGGATCAGCAGCGGCGTGGTGAGGTACTCCCACGTGGTCATGGCTCTCCTGTCTGGCGGCATCCGGTCGCGGATGCGTCGAAGGTGGTTTTTCAGGGAAGTCCCCTACGATCAGCGTATGCCTCAAAAGAATCGCACGGTGAAGGGTGCGCTCGGCGGGGTCCTCGGACTCGTCGGCCTGAGCGCGGTCGCCGGCCTCCTCGTCACGGCCAGCGTCACTCCCGTCCTCGCCATGACGGGTATCGCCGGTTCGCAGGCCCTCACGATCTTCGAAGACCTGCCCGCCAACCTCGACGTGACCGCTCCGATGGAGCAGTCCACGATCTACGCGACCGCAGCAGACGGCTCCGCAGTGGAACTCGCGTCGTTCTACGAGCAGAACCGCGTCCCCGTGACGTTCGAGCAGATCAACCCGGTGGTGTTCGACGCCGTCCTCTCCAGCGAGGACAAGGGCTACTACACGCACGGCGGCGTCAACGTCGGAGCGACGGCGAAGGCTCTCGTCGACAACCTGCGCGGCACCAGCGATCGAGGCGCCTCGACCATCACCCAGCAGTACGTGAAGAACGTGCTCATCCAGGAGTGCGAGCAGGATGCAGACCCGGCGTCCGGCACGTATGCCGACGACCTGCAGCAGTGCTGGCTCGACGCGACCAACGCCTCCGGTTCGAAGGGCATCGAGCGCAAGCTCCAGGAGATGCGTTACGCGCTGCAGATCGAGAAGGAGTACTCGAAGAACGACATCCTCCTCGGGTACCTCAACATCGCGAACTTCGGCGGCACTGTCTATGGCATCGAGTCCGCCGCGAACTACTACTTCTCCACCACCGCCGCGAACCTCACCGTCGCGCAGGCCGCGACCATCGCCGGCATGGTGCAGAACCCGAACCAATACCGCATCGATCGTCCGAACGGCACCTGGACCGACAAAGACGGCGTAGCCCACAACACCGCGGCCGACGGGTACGCCGACACGCTCGAGCGGCGGCACTACGTGCTCGGTCGCATGCTGACGGACGGCAAGATCACGCAGGCGCAGTACGACGAGGCGGAGGCGACCCCGATCACGCCGGCGATCACGGCTCCCACGCAGGGCTGTGTCGCCGCGAACGACATCGCGCGCAGCGCGTACTTCTGCGAGTACGTGAAGTCGGTCGTGCTGAACGACCCCGCCTTCGGCGACACCGCCGAGGCGCGTCGCGATCTGCTGCGCCAGGGCGGGCTGAAGATCTACTCGACGATGAACATCGACATCCAGAACGCCGGCGCGCAGGCGATGCTCGACACCGTTCCGGGGAACTACGACAACCAGTACTTCGGAGCCGCGGGCGTCTCGCTCGAGACCACGACCGGGCGCGTGCTCGCGATCACGCAGAACACGACCTTCAGCGAGACGATCCAGGGCGACCAGGCGTACACCTCGCTCGTCTTCGCGACCGACAAGGCGCACGGAGGGTCGAACGGCTTCTCGGTCGGATCCACCTACAAGCTCTTCACGCTGATCGACTGGCTCGAGGAGGGCCACTCGGTGCGCGAGACCCTCAACGGCAACAATCGCGTGTTCCAGAACTTCAAGTGCGGCGACGACCGCATCCGGAACAACACCAAGATCCAGAACTTCGGAAACCAGGGAGGGTACACGGGCACCGTGATGAAGTTCACGGCCGACTCGCTGAACAGCGGTTACCTCGCGATGGCCGAGAAGCTCGACCTCTGCAAGATCAACGCCGTGGCCGACCGCATGGGCGTGACGCTCGCGAACGGCGGCAAGACCACCGACGATTCCCCCGCCCCGTACGACATCCTCGGCCCGAAGTACATCTCGCCGCTCGCGATGGCCGGCGCCTACGCGACGGTCGCCAACAACGGTGTCTACTGCACCCCGAAGGCGATCGACCGTGTCGTCGACTCCGAAGGCAACGACCTCGCCATTCCCGCCTCATCCTGCTCCCAGGTGATCTCGCCCGAAGTCGCCAGCACCGCAGCCTTCGCTCTGCAGGGCGTCATGAACGGCGGAACGGGAGCGAGGGCCAACACTCGCGACGGCACGCCGCTGATCGGCAAGACCGGAACACACGAGTCCTGGGGAACCATGATGATCGAGTCCAGCACCAAGGTCACGACGGCAGTCTGGGTCGGCCGTTCGCAGGGCCAGGCGAGCATTCTGCGTCAGTCCTGGGGTGGGACGCCTCTCAACGAGATGCGCTACAGCCTCGCTCGAACGATGCAGCGCTCGGCGAACGTCCTCTACGGCGGCGATGCTTTCCCGCAGCCGGACGCGAACCTGAGCAAGCAGGTGCTGACGGACGTGCCGAACGTGGTCGGCATGGATACCGCGACGGCGACCGCAACCCTGCAGAACGCCGACTTCCAGGTCGTCGTCGGCCCCGCTGTCGACGGCCCGGCAGGTGACGTCATCGTCGCGCAGGACCCGCAGGGCCAGGCCCCGAGCGGCGCGACCGTCACGATCTCGCCCAGCAACGGGCAGGGAGCGACCGTTCCCGATGTCGCCGGACAGTCGAAGACGGCAGCCGCAAGCACGCTCTTCGCTGCGGGCTTCGGCTCGGTCTCGTTCGACAACTCCTGCAACCCCGGAAACGCGACCGCCGCAGCCACGACGCCGGCGGCGAACACGGCTGCGAACAAGTCCACGCCGATCACGGTCACCTGCCAGTGACGTCTCGAACGACGGCGAACCCGGCCCTCATCGCGCTCGGCGCGGTGGGGGCCGCTGGCGCCGCGGCCGCGGTATGGGGCTTCGGGATCGAGCGCTACCTCTTCACCGTGCGCGAGGTTTCGGCGTCCGCTCTGCCGCAGGGCTCCGCGCCGATCCGCGTCCTGCACCTCTCGGATGCGCATATGGCACCCTGGCAGCACCGGAAGCAGGACTGGCTCGCCTCGCTCGCGCAGTTGAATCCCGACCTGATCGTCAACACCGGCGACAACCTCGGCCACCGCGACGGCTTGGCCGGGATCCGCCGAGCGTTCGATCCTCTCGCGGGCATCCCCGGTGTCTTCGTGCACGGGTCGAACGACGTGAACGCGCCGTCGCCTCGCAACCCGTTCCTGTATTTCACCGGCCCGTCGAAGAAGAACAGCACGCCCTCGCCGCTCCTCGACACCGCCTCGATGGATCGATACTTCACCGACGAGCTCGGCTGGGTCGGGCTGAACAACGCCGCGGCCCGGATCGAGGTGAACGGCAGGGCGGTGGACCTCTTCGGCGTGAACGACGCCCACCGCGACTGGGACGACCTCGACGCACTGCCCGCGGCCATCGACTCCCTCGGGCCGCGCGAACCGGGAGCACCGGTGCTGGGCGTGACGCATGCCCCCTATCAGCGAGTGCTGAACTCATTCGTCGACCTGGGCGCCGACGCGATCCTCGGCGGCCACACGCACGGGGGGCAGGTCTGTCTCCCCGGCTTCGGCGCGCTGGTCGCGAACTGCGACATCCCGCTCAAGCAGGCGAAGGGACTCAGTACCTGGGCGCACGGCGGCCGCGCTGTGCCGCTCAACGTCAGCGCCGGGTGCGGTCACTCGATCTACGCGCCCGTGCGGTTCGCCTGCCGCCCCGAGGCCACGCTGCTCACGCTGACGGCGCGCGACTGACCCCCCGATTGGGTGCGGGAGAGATTTCCCTGTAGAATCGGAGGGTTGCAAAACGGGGTGTGGCGCAGCTTGGTAGCGCGCTTCGTTCGGGACGAAGAGGTCGCAGGTTCAAATCCTGTCACCCCGACCAGTGACATCGGAAGGCCGCCCTCACGGGCGGCCTTCTCTGTATCGCGGCACCGCATGATCAGCACGCACGGCGAAAGGGGATCGCATGAGCGCACTGCTCCCTGCCCCTCGACGCGCAACCCGCGGGATCGCGATCCTGCTCGGCATCCCCTTCCTGGTGGGGCTGGGACTGCTGACCCTCACCCCGGCCCGCGTCGAGGAATCGATGCCGAATCTCCTCGACCTCGTCCTGTCGACCGCACACCGGGTGGGCTGGGACTGGCTCGATTTCGCGCGCCTCGAGATCCTCGCCAATGTGCTCGTCTTCGTTCCGGTGGGCGTCTTCGCCTTCCTCCTCGTGCCGCGTCGCGTCTGGCCGGTGGCCGTCGTGCTCGGACCTGCGATCTCCGTCGCCATCGAGGTCGCACAACGGCTTGCCCTCCCCCATCGCGCGGCCACGGTGAGCGATATCGCCGCGAACTCCGGCGGCGCGCTGATCGGGGTCTTCCTCGCGATCGCCTGCACCCTCCTCTTCGCACCGAGCACGACCCGACCGCCCCGTAGTCTGGAGGCACCATGACCGCGCCCGCTCTCGTCGCCTTCGACCTCGACGACACCCTCGCCCCCTCCAAGGGAGTCATCAGCGACCGCATCGCCGCGCTGCTCATCGCCCTGCTGCATCGCGGCGATGTCGCGATCATCTCCGGCGGCAACGAGCAGCAGTTCCGCTCTCAGGTCGTCGCGCAGCTCACGACGGTCGACGCCGACGCCCTGTCCCGCCTGCATCTGCTGCCCACGTGCGGCACCCGGTACCTGCGCCATGACGGTGCCGACTTCGCACCCGTGTACGCGCACGATCTCAGCGCGGAGGAGAAGGATGCCGCCCTGACCGCGCTGCGGGAGGAGGCCGAGCGCCTCGGCCTCTGGGAGCCGCAGCCGTGGGGAGACATCCTCGAGGACCGCGGGTCGCAGATCACGTTCTCCGCCCTGGGCCAGAAGGCTCCGCGCGATGCCAAGCACGTCTGGGACCCCGACGGCTCGAAGCGGGCGGCCCTGCGGGATGCCGTCGCCGCGCGCCTCCCCGGACTCGAGGTCCGCTCGGGGGGATCGACGTCGATCGACATCACCCGAGCCGGCATCGACAAGGCCTACGGCATGCAGCGTCTCGCCGACCTGACCGGCATCCCCCTCGCCTCCATGCTCTTCTACGGCGACAGGCTCGACGAGGGCGGCAACGACTACCCGGTGCTCGCTCTCGGCGTCCCCTCGATCCCCGTCGAGGGGTGGGAGGACACGGCAGACAAGCTCGACGAGCTCCTCGCTTCGCTCTGATCCCACCGCAATCCGCCGAGGGCCCGACCTCTCGTCGAGCCCTCGGCAGCCTGAGAACGGCTCAGCGTGCGACGGCCTCCGACGCGCTCTTCGCGACGGGCACCAGTCTCGTCAGCTGCGTCACTTGCGAGGGCTCCAGTTCCGCCAGCGACGCGACACCCAGCAGCCGCATCGTGCGCTCGATCTCGGTGCGCAGGATGGCGATCGTGCGATCCACGCCTGCCCGGCCACCGGCCATGAGGCCGTAGAGGTAGGCCCGCCCGATCAGGGTGAAGTCCGCACCGAGGGCGACCGAGGCGACGATGTCCGCGCCGTTCATGATGCCCGTGTCGACCATGACCGTGAAGTCGTCGCCGACCGCTCGACGGACCCCGGGAAGCAGGTGGAACGGGATGGGCGCGCGGTCGAGCTGGCGCCCGCCGTGGTTCGACAGCACGATGCCGTCGACGCCCGCGTCGCGCAGTCGCACGGAGTCCTCGACGTTCTGCACGCCCTTGATGACGATCTTGCCGGGCCACAGGTCGCGAATCACGGCGAGGTCGTCGTAGCTGATGGTCGGGTCCATCGCGGCGTCCAACAGCTCGCCCACCGTGCCGCCCGTCGTGCTGAGAGAGGCGAACTCGAGCTTCGGCGTCGTGAGGAAGTCGTACCACCACCACGGTCGAGGGATCGCGTTGATGATCGTGCCGAGGGTCAGCTGCGGCGGGATGCTGAAGCCGTTGCGCTTGTCGCGCAGCCGCGCACCGGCCACGGGCGTGTCGACCGTGAACTGCAGCGTGTCGAACCCTGCGGCGGCCGCCCGACGTGTGAGCTCATACGAGATCTCGCGGTCGCGCATGACGTAGAGCTGGAACCAGTTGCGTCCGTGCGGGTTCGCGGCCTTCACGCCCTCGATGGAGGTCGTGCCCAGGGTCGACAGCGTGAACGGGATGCCGGCGGCTGCCGCAGCTCCGGCGCCGGCGACCTCGCCCTCGGTCTGCATGAGTCTCGTGAATCCGGTCGGCGCGATGCCGAAGGGCAGCGCCGACGGGCCGCCGAGGATCTCGACGGACGTGTCGACCCGCGGCGCAGGGCGCAGGATGCCGGGGTGGAACTCGACGTCCTGGAAGGCCTGCCGCGCACGTCGGAGCGACAGCTCGCCCTCGGCGGCGCCGTCGGTGTAGTCGAACGCGGCCTTGGGCGTGCGCCGCTTCGCGATGGTGCGCAGGTCGGCGATCGTGAGGGCCGCGTCGAGCCGCCTCTTCTTGCCGTCGAGCTGCGGCTTCTTGAACTTCATGAGCTCGAGGAGCTCGGCGGGGTTGGGAAGCTGGCGCTGGACCATGCTCTGACCTCTCAGTCGATGGACGGGATGCCGCGGGTGAGCCCCGTGGCGCTGTAGTAGCCGGTGATATGGGCGCGGACGAGCGAACGGGCACCCTCGGCGTCCTCCGCATGGATGGCTGCGACGATGGCGCGATGCTCGGAACGCAGGCGGGCCGCCATGGCATCCCAGTCGGGGATCGCCGCGGCGCCCTGCTGCACGTACGACTCGATCGCGGAGCGGAGACCTGCCATCATCGCGGCGACGACCGTGTTGCCGCTCGCCTCGGCGAGGGCGAGGTGCAGTTGCGCATCCAGCGCGAGGAACTCCGCGGGGGCGAGACCGGGGGCGTCCATCGCGTCGAGCACGCGTCCGACCTCGTCGAGCGCCGGGGCGGATTGCGATGCGAGGTCAGCGGCGACGGCGTCTTCCAGCACCAAGCGGGTCCGGACCACGTCGTCGAGCGGAAACCCCTGCGCGGCGACCTGCAGACGCAGCAGCGTCGACATCCCACCCGTCGGCGTCGCGATCACGATGGCCCCGGATTGCGGCCCGGAACCGGTGGCCGTGCGGATCAACCCCATGACCTCGAGCACCCGCAGCGCCTCCCGGACGCTGGAGCGCCCGACGCCGAGCTCCGTGGCCAGGTCGCGCTCGGAGGCGAGCCGATCGCCCGGACCGAGGCGTGCATCGAGGAGCTCGCGCTCGACGTGCTCGAGTACGAGGCGCCAGGCGCGCGCGGGCTGTTCCGACATCCGCTCTCCTCCGCTCGTGTGGTCTGACCACAGTATCGAGTGCGGTCAGACCACGCAAGAGGAGCCCGTCACGCGGCCGCGGACGGGCGAGAGCGAGGGGCTGTCAGCCCAGGCGTCCGCCGGACTCCTGCAGGTAGCAGGCGCCACACAGCGACTCGTAGGTGGTGAGCTCCGGCGCAACTGCGCCCTCCGCGCCTTCGTCGATGGCGACCTGATCACCGGAGAACACGAACCGGCCGCCGATGACTCGTCCGTTGAAGACGGCCTTCCGGCCGCAGCGGCAGATGGTCTTGAGCTCCTCGAGGGAGTGCGCGATCGCCAGCAGGCGCGCGGAGCCGGGGAACGCGTGCGTGAGGAAGTCGTTGCGGATGCCGTAGGCGATGACCGGGATGCCGTCTTCGATCGCGATGCGGAACAGATCGTCGACCTGCAGAGCGGTGAGGAACTGGGCCTCGTCGATCAGGAGGCACGCCACATCGACGGGGCCCTCCGGGAACAGCTCACCCTCGGCAGCACTCCGCACACGATCGCGCTCCGCGTCGAACAGCGCACGCGCGTCGTCGTCCGGGCCGATCAGGAAGTCGACCTCGCGCGTCATCCCCAGTCGGCTGGAGATCTCGGACGCGCCCTTCGTGTCGATCGCCGGCTTCGCCAGCAGCACGTGCTGGCCGCGCTCCTCGTAGTTGTACGCGGCCTGAAGCAGAGCGGTGGACTTGCCCGAGTTCATCGCGCCGTAGCGGAAGTAGAGCTTCGCCACCGCTGCGCTACTCGTCGATGCCGAGCGTGGCCGCCGTCGACGACGTCGACGACGCGGCCAGAGCGGGCTGGGTGTTCAGCTTCTCGCCGAACGTCGGGATCAGCTCACGCAGCTCGGACTCCCAGCCCGGGTACTCGTCGGGGAAGCACTTCTTCAGCAGGTCGAGCATGATCGGGACCGCGGTGGACGCACCGGGCGACGCACCGAGCAGACCGGCGATCGAGCCGTCGGCGGACGCGACGACCTCGGTGCCGAACTGCAGCACACCGCCCTTCTTCGGATCCTTCTTCATGACCTGGGCGCGCTGACCGGCGTCGATCAGCGTCCAGTCCTCATCCTTCGCGGTCGGCATGAACGTGCGCAGGCTGTCGACCTTCTTCGCGTGGTTCTTCAGCAGCTCGCTGACGAGATAGGTGATGAGGTCGGGGTTCGCGAACGCGACCCGCAGCATCGGCATGAGGTTGTGCGGTCGCACCTGGGTCACGATGTCGAGCAGCGACCCGTTCTTCAGGAACTTGGGGCTGAAGGTCGCGAACGGACCGAACATGAGCGACGCCTCGCCGTCGACGACGCGCGTGTCGAGGTGCGGCACTGACATGGGCGGCGCGCCCACCGACGCCTGCGAGTAGACCTTGGCCTTGTGCTGCGACACGATCTTCGGGTCGCTGGTCTTGAGGAACTGTCCGCCGATGGGGAAGACGCCGTAGCCCTTGATCTCCGGGATGCCGGAGCGCTGCAGCAGCTTGAGCGCCCACCCTCCGGCGCCGACGAAGACGAAGCGCGCCTTGATCTCGGCGGGCGTGCGACCGACGGTCGTGCGGTACTTGACCAGCCACCCGTCCTTCTGCTTCTTCAGCGAGCGGACCTCCTGGTTGGTGCGCAGCGAGACGCCCGACTTCGTGAGGTGGCCGAACAGCTGGTGGGTCAGCGCGCCGAAGTCGACGTCGGTGCCCGCCGGTACGCGGGTGGCCGCGAAGGGCTCGCCCTTGCGGCGCTGCTGCATGAGAAGCGGCGCCCACTTGTTGATGACGCGCGAGTCCTCGCTGTATTCGATACCCGCGAACAGCGGCTGCTTCTTCAGCACCTCGTAGCGGTCCTTGAGGTACGCGACATCCTTCTCGCCGCGCACGAAGGTCATGTGCGGCGTCGCGTTGATGAACGTCGACGGCTCGTCGAGCACACCCTTCTCGACCAGCGACGACCAGAACTGGCGGCTCTGCTGGAACTGCTCGTTGATAGAGATCGCCTTCGCCGGGTCGAGCGGTGCGTCCTTCTGCTGCGGCATGTAGTTCAGCTCGCAGAGCGCAGCGTGACCGGTACCCGCGTTGTTCCAGGGGTTGGACGATTCCTGGGCCACGTCCGACAGTCGCTCGAAGGCGACGATCTTCCAGTCCGGCTGCAGCTCGTGCAGCAGGGTACCTAGGGTGGCGCTCATGATGCCACCGCCGATCAGGACGACATCGACTGTTTCTGTCACCAGGACAGTCTAGTTCGCGGGCACGGCACGACAGACCACGCGGACCGGCCCGACGAGACCGGATCCGCATGGCGGGGATGCCGTCAGGCTATGACCGCCAGGCGCTCGGCGAGGATCTCGGCGATCTGCACGGCGTTCAGCGCGGCACCCTTGCGCAGGTTGTCGTTGCTGATGAACAGCACGAGGCCCTTGCCCTCGGGCGCCGACTGGTCGGCGCGGATACGACCGACGAAGCTCGGGTCCTTGCCTGCGGCCTGCAGCGGAGTCGGCACCTCGTCGAGCACGACGCCGGGGGCGCCGCCGAGCACCTCGCGCGCCCGCTCTGGAGTGATGTCGCGAGCGAACTCGACGTTGATCGACAGCGAGTGACCGGTGAAGACGGGGACGCGCACACAGGTGCCGGCGACGCGGAGGCCCGGGAGCTCGAGGATCTTGCGACTCTCGTTGCGGAGCTTCTTCTCCTCGTCGGTCTCGTTCTCGCCGTCGTCCACGAGGTTGCCCGCGAACGGGATCACGTCGAACGCGATCGGCGCGACGTACTTCTCGGGCTCGGGGAAGTCGATCGCCGAGCCGTCGTGCACGAGGCGCAGCGTGTCGCCCTGCGCGAGGACTCCCTCGACCTGGCCGAGCAGCTCCTGCGCACCGGCGAGTCCGGAGCCGGAGACCGCCTGGTAGGTCGAGACGATCAGCCGCTCGAGACCGGCCTCGGCGTCGAGCGCCTTGAGCACGGGCATCGCGGCCATGGTCGTGCAGTTCGGGTTCGCGATGATGCCGCGGGGGCGGTCGTCGATCGCGTGCGGGTTGACCTCGCTCACCACGAGGGGCACCTCGGGGTCGTTGCGCCACGCGCTCGAGTTGTCGACGACGACGGCGCCGGCCTCGGCGAACCGCGGAGCGTAGGCGCGGCTGGCGGTGGCGCCGGCCGAGAACAGGGCGATGTCGATGCCCGCGGGATCCGCCGTCTCCACGTCTTCGACGATCACGGTCGCTCCCCCGAACTCGATCGCGGTGCCCGCCGAGCGCGACGACGAGAACAGACGCAGGTCGCGGATCGGGAAGGACCGCTCGGCGAGAATCTCGCGCATGACGGTGCCCACCTGGCCGGTGGCGCCCACGATGGCGACGGAGAGTCCTGAGTCGGAGATGCGGGTCATGATGTTCCTTGGCGTCGAGCAGTACTGCAAGCGAGGCTTCGGGCGCGGCGTCGGGGTGCGGATGCCGCGCCTGGCGCCGATGTCAGGGTGTGGGTGAGTCTACCGTGCCGGTCAGCGACCGGTGCCAGCGTGGACCGTGGCTTCGATCTCGCCGTCGAGTCCGTAGGCGCTGTGCACGGTGCGAGCGGCCTCTGCGAGATCGCTGTCGCGCAGCACGACCGAGATGCGGATCTCGGACGTCGAGATCATCTCGATGTTGATGCCGCCGGCCGACAGCGCCTCGAAGAGGATCGCCGAGACGCCGGAGTGCGTGCGCATCCCCGCTCCGACGACCGACAGCTTGCCGATCTGGTCGTCGTGCACGAGGTTGCTGAAACCGACCTCGGCCTGCTCGGCGGCGAGCGACTTCAGCGCGGCGGCGGCATCGGCCTTGGGCACCGTGAACGAGATGTCGGTGCGGCCCGTCGCCGACACGTTCTGCACGATCATGTCGACGTTCGCACCCGACTTGGCGACGATCTTGAAGATCTCGGCGGCCTTGCCCGGCACGTCAGGCACGCCTGCGACCGTGATCTTGGCCTGGCTGAAGTCGGTGGCGACTCCGGCGACGATCGGTTCTTCCATCTCAGCTCCCTCGGCTTCGCGGGGGTTCTTCATTCCCTCGCCCAGAACGTAGGTGCCCTCCGACGACGAGAACGTCGAACGGGCGTGGATCAGGACGCCGTGACGGCGTGCGTACTCGACGGCGCGGATGTAGAGCACCTTGGCGCCGTTCGCGGCGAGCTCCAGCATCTCCTCGCTCGAGATGTGGTCGAGCTTCTGCGCCTTCGGGATGATGCGCGGGTCGGAGGTGAAGATGCCGTCGACGTCGCTGTAGATCTCGCACACGTCGGCCGACAGCGCCGCGGCGAGCGCCACGGCCGTGGTGTCCGAGCCGCCGCGTCCGAGCGTCGTGATGTCGCGGGTGTCACGGTTGAAGCCCTGGAAGCCGGCGACGATCACGATCGCACCCTCGTCGAGCGCTTCGCGCAGACGGACCGGGGTCACGTCGACGATGCGGGCGGCGCCGTGCTGGGAATCGGTGATCATGCCGGCCTGGCTGCCGGTGAACGAGCGCGCCTCGAACCCCATCGAGTGGATCGCCATCGCAAGGAGCGCCATCGAGATGCGCTCACCGCTCGAGAGCAGCATGTCGAGCTCGCGGGGGGCGGGGATCGGGGCGACCTCGTTCGCGAGGTCGAGCAGCTCGTCGGTCGTGTCGCCCATCGCGCTGACCGCCACGACGACGTCGTGTCCGGCACGGCGCGTGTCGACGATGCGCTTGGCGACGCGCTTGATGCTCTCTGCGTCGGCGACGGACGAGCCGCCGTACTTCTGCACGATGAGGGCCACGTTCACTCCCTGGGATGTCGGGCGGATCCGCCCACGCTCATTCTACGATCGGGTCGTATACCCGACCGCGCATGTGACGCAGCACTCAGGGCGCGGGCGGGGCCGCGGCCAGGTCGGGGGCGGTGGATGCCGGAGGCCGCAGCCGCCCGCCGGTGGCGGCGAACCAGCATCCGGCGATGATGAGGGGGAACCCGATGAGCAGTCCCGGTGTGAGCGGCTCGGCGAGCACGATCGCCCCGAGGATGATCGCCACCACCGGGTTGACGTAGGTGAACAGCGGTGCGCGAACCGGCCCCACCTCGCGGATGAGGGCGAAGAAGGCGAGGAACGCCACGGCGGTGCACACGACCGCGAGGACGAGCAGCGCTGCGATCGAGGTGATCGTCGGCACCTCGTGCTGGGTCAGCAGACCGATCGGCAGGTACAGGATGCCGATCATGAGCAGGGAGAGCGTGATCGTTCCGAACGACGGCACGTCGGCGAGCTTGCGCGCGACGATGAAGGGCGCGATCGCGTAGAGGATCGCGACGAGGAGCACTTCTCCCGCAGCGAGCAGGCTCACGTCACCTCCGAAGAGGCCTGGCCCGGCGACGACGATCGCGACGCCGACGAAGCCGACGAGGAGGCCGATCCCCCGCGCGGGGCGCAGCACTCCGCGGTCGCCGCCGCCCAGCGCGATCAGGGCGGCGAACAGCGGAACGGTCGCGACGAGCAGACCGGTCATACCGGACGGCAGGGTCATCTCGGCGTGCCCCAGCAGCACGAACGGACCGGCCATCTCGACGAGCCCGAACGCGAGGACCCACGGCCAGTGCTTCCACGCGGCCTTCAGCGCACCGCCGCGGATCGCGAACGGGAGCAGCAGGAGGGCGGCGATCAGCGTGCGGCCCGCGACGATCGCGGGCGGCGAGAACGACTCGACCGCGACGCTGATGAACAGGTACGGCACGCCCCAGAGGAGCGCCATCGCCCCGAAGAGCAGCCAGCCTCGACGGGAGAAGCCGCCCTGCGCGTTCACAGCACGCGCCGGCCCTCGAACGCGCGCCCGAGAGTGACCTCATCGGCGTATTCGAGGTCGCCGCCGACGGGGAGACCCGAGGCGAGGCGCGAGACGGTGATCTGCATCGTGGTGAGGAGACGACTCAGGTAGCTCGCGGTGGCCTCGCCCTCGAGGTTCGGGTTGGTCGCGAGGATGACCTCCTGCACGGTGCCGTCCGCGAGGCGCGTCATGAGCTGGGCGATGCGCAGATCGTCGGGGCCGATGCCCGCGATCGGGCTGATCGCCCCGCCGAGCACGTGGTACAGGCCGCGGAACTCACGCGTTCGCTCGATCGCGGCGACGTCCTTCGCGTCCTCCACGACACAGATCAGGGCTCCGTTGCGGCGCGGGTCGCGGCAGATCGCGCAGCGCTCCTGCTCGGCCACGTTGCCGCAGATCTCGCAGAAGCGCACGCGCACCCGGATCTCGGTGAGCAGCTCGGAGAGACGCGCGACGTCGAACGTCGGCGTCTGCAGGATGTGGAACGCGATCCGCTGCGCGGACTTCGGACCGATGCCCGGCAGTCTGCCGAACTCGTCGATCAGTTCCTGGACGATTCCGTCGTACATCAGGAGAACCTCGTGGGGGGCTCGTAGGGCTCTTCGCGCACGAACGTGGCGCCGAGCACCTGGCGGATGACGGCCTCACCGTAGCGCTGCACTCCCCCGCCCGGGGTGCGGTCGGTGACGACCGGGGCGGATGCCGGTGCCGATCGAGGCGTCGGGGCTGCCGGCGCGGAGGCGCCCGAGGACGACGACGGGGCGGAGGGACGAGACGGCCCTCGGGACGGCGCGGGCTCGTACGACGGGTCATAGGGCGGCTCGTCGTCATAGGGCGGCGGCTCGTCGTCGTACGGCGGTGGCGCGTCGTCGGCGGGATCGGCCTCACGCGTCACGGTCGGCGCCGCGGCCGCGCGCGGAGCCGTGTCGACCTCGGCGGGAGCAGAAGCGGGTGCCCCCGCGGCAGGAGCGGTGACCGGACGGTCCGCGGAGGCTGCCGGGGCTGCCGGGACCGCGGCGGCTGCCGGCTCCACAGCGGGCGACGCGGGAATCGGCGCGACCGCCCACTCCGTCACGGGTGCGGCGGAGTCACTGCGGGCCTGGGTGCGCGTCGATCCCGCTGACGCAGGCTCCGATGCGGGTGCGCCGGCCGAGGAGGACTCGCTCGATGCCGAGCCGCCGGACGAGGACGGCTGCCGCGGGGCACCGCCCTGCGGCATGGGTGCGGGCACGTACTTGACGCGGACACCGAGTTCCTGCTCGATCGCGGTGCGCAGATGATCGGACGGCCCCGATCCCGGCGTCGTCCCCTTGAACTTCGCGACGTCGTGCTGGCTCGTGAATCCGAGCGTGAGGACGTCGGTGTCGGTGACGTAGGCCAACGGCTGCACGGCGGTGGCCAGCAACCAGGAGCTGCGGCTGATGTCTTCGAGGCGCTTGAGGACGGCCGACCACGACGACGTGATCCGCTCGAACGTGACCGGACCCGAGGGCGCCGCTGCAGGCTGAGTCGGGAACGCGAGCGCCGAGGTCTCGGATGCCGGAGTCCCGGATGCCGGAGTCTCTGATGCCGGAGTGGGCGTGTCGGAGGATTCGGCGCGCGTCGCCTCGGTGGCTGCGCTCCCCCGCTCGACGTCCGGAGAGGAGGATGCGTCCTCACGCTCAGCGGCAGGGGCGGCGGCAGCGGCGGGGGCGGCGCTGGCGGGCGGGGCGGCGGAGGTCGGCGCGGAAGCGCGAGGTGCCGGGCTCGACGGTGCAGTCGCCTGACCGGCAGCCGCTCGTGGCTGCGCGGCCGGCGCGGCGGCCACGGCATCCGTCGGCCCCGCCAGGACCCGGGCGACCATCAGCTCGAGATGCAGCCGGGGCGAGGTCGCACCCGACATGTCGTCGAGGGCGGCGCTCACGACGTCCGCCGTGCGCGAGAGACGAGCGGAGCCGAACGCCTCGGCCTGGGTGCGCATGCGCGCGAGCTCGTCGTCGGCGATGCCCCTGAGCACGGCCGAGGCGCCGGCGCCGACGGCTGCGATCACGATGAGGTCGCGCAGACGCTCGAGCAGGTCGTCGACGAAGCGGCGCGGATCCTGTCCGGTCTGCACCACGCGGTCGATCGCGGGGAACGCCGCTGCGGCGTCGCCCGCGGCGAGCGCGTCGACGATCTCGTCGAGCAGGGTCGCGTGCGTGTAGCCGAGCAGCGCGACGGCACGCTCGTACGCGACGGTCACGGTCTCGGAGCCGGCCGGGGAGTCCGACCCGGCGATCAGCTGGTCGAGCAGCGACAGGGTGTCTCGCGGCGATCCGCCGCCGGCGCGCACGACGAGCGGCAGCACACCCTTCTCGACGACCACGCCCTCTTCGGCGCAGAGCTTCTCGACGTACTCGAGCATCGCGGCCGGCGGCACGAGCCGGAAGGGATAGTGGTGCGTGCGCGAACGGATCGTGCCGAGCACCTTCTCGGGCTCGGTGGTCGCGAAGATGAACTTCACGTGCGGCGGGGGCTCTTCGACGAGCTTGAGCAGCGCGTTGAATCCCTGCGGCGTGACCATGTGGGCCTCGTCGAGGATGAAGATCTTGTAGCGGTCGCGGCTCGGGGCGAAGGTGGCGCGCTCGCGCAGGTCACGGGCGTCGTCGACGCCGTTGTGGCTCGCGGCGTCGATCTCGACGACGTCGAGGGACCCGCCGCCCGCCCGCGACAGCTCGACGCAGCTCGGGCAGGTTCCGCACGGGACGTCGGTCGGCCCCTCGGCGCAGTTCAGGCAGCGGGCCAGGATGCGGGCCGAGGTGGTCTTGCCGCAGCCTCGCGGCCCGGAGAACAGGTAGGCATGGCCGACACGATCGCCGCGCAGCGCGGTCATCAGCGGCTCGGTCACCTGGGACTGCCCGATCATCTCGCCGAACGACTCGGGGCGGTAGCGGCGGTAGAGGGCTGTGGTCACCAGAACAGCCTACGGCGTGCCGCCGACATCGAGGCAGCCCCGGCCTCCGGCATCCGCCCGTTCCGTCCGCCGTCGCCGAACCACCCCTTTCCGCGCGAACCACCCCGTTGCGCGGCGTAGGCAGCGGGGTGGCTCGAGACGAAAGGGGTGGCTCGGCGCGACGGTCGCGAGAATACTCAGTCGTCGTCGCCGATCACGGGAATGGCCGTGGTGATCACCGGAACGGATGCCGACAGCAGCGTGCCGTCCTCCCGCACCGCGTTGGCGAACTGGCGAAGCGTCGGACGCCCGGGGATCAGGGGTCCCTGGTCCGCGAGCGGCACGACGGCGTCCTCGCCGACCGCCGCAGTGAACGCCTCGTCGCGCACGGTGAACGGCACCGGCTCGCCCGACCGCACGTGCACCCGCAACTCGTCGGCCGTGAGGGTGACCTGCAGCATCGAGCCCTGCCACTGCAGCGGGAACGACAGCGACGGCCAGTCGGCGGGCAGTCGCGGGTCGAAGCTCAGCTCGCCCGCCCAGTCGCGCATGCCACCGAAGCCGCACACGAGAGCCGTCCACACGCCGCCGGCCGAGGCCACGTGCACGCCGTCCGACGCGTTGTGGTGCAGATCGTGCAGGTCGACGAACAGCGACTGCTCGAAGTACCGCAGCGCGAGCTCCTGATACCCGACCTCGGCCGCGAGGATCGACTGCACCACGGCCGACAGGGTCGAGTCGCCCGTCGTCAGCGGGTCGTAGTAATCGAAGTCGGCCTTCTTCTCCTCCGGCGTGAAGTGGTTTCCCTGCAGGAACAGCGCGAGCACCACGTCGGCCTGCTTGAGCACCTGGAACCGGTAGATCACGAGCGGGTGGAAGTGCAGCAGCAGCGGGCGCTGATCCGACGGCGTGTGCGCCAGGTCCCACACCTCCCGCTCGAGGAACAGGGAGTCCTGCGGGTGGATGCCGAGGGCCTCGCTGTACGGGATGAACATGGCGTCCGCCGCGCGCTCCCACGCGTCGGCCTCGCCCTCGCCGAGGCCCGTGCGCTCGACGACCCTGGCGAACTCCTCGCCGTTCGCCTCCTGCGCCTCGCGCACGACCCGCGCCGCGTAGCGCAGGTTGTAGCGCGCCATGACGTTCGTGTAGAGGTTGTCGTTCACGACCGTGGTGTATTCGTCAGGGCCGGTGACGCCGTGGATGTGGAAGGTGTCCACA
This sequence comes from Microbacterium sp. LWO14-1.2, assembly GCF_038397715.1. Classification (NCBI taxonomy): domain Bacteria; kingdom Bacillati; phylum Actinomycetota; class Actinomycetes; order Micrococcales; family Microbacteriaceae; genus Microbacterium; species Microbacterium sp. LWO14-1.2. The sequence goes on along the minus strand of NZ_CP151633.1, from coordinate 2,861,209 downwards.
CCGTCCTCTCCCGACGTGCCCGGCACCGCCTGAGACGTGCGCCAGAAGCCGAGTGTGGCCCACAGCCGCGCGGTCTCGATCGCCACGTCGATGCCCTCGCGGCGCAGGAAGTCCTCGTCTCCCGTCGCGCGGACGTACTTGCCCAGGGCGAAGCTGACGTCGGCGTTGATGTGGTACTGCGCGGTGCCGGCGGCGTAGTACGCCGACGCCTCCTCGCCGTTGATGGTGCGCCAGGGGAACAGCGCTCCGGCCTCGTTCAACTGGGCGGCGCGCTTCCGTGCAGCGGGGAGCATGTGCACGCGCGCCCGCAGCGCATTGCGCGCCCACTGCGGCGACGTGTAGGTGAGGAACGGCAGGACGTAGATCTCGGTGTCCCAGAAGTAGTGACCGCTGTATCCGGATCCGGTGAGGCCCTTCGCCGGGACGCCGTTGCCGTCGGCACGGGCGGAGGCCTGCGCGAGCTGGAACAGGCACCAGCGCGTCGCCTGTTGGATGTCGTCGCGTCCGCCGATCTGCACGTCGCTGCGATCCCAGAACGCGGCGAGCCATTCGGCCTGTCGGGCGAACCGCGACTCGACGCCCTCGGCCATCACACGGTCCAGCGATCGGCGGCACCGGTCGACGAGCTCGCGGGCGGGCACGCCGCGCGACGTGTGGTAGCTCACGAGCTTGGTGATCGTGATCGGCACCCCGGCCTTCGCCTGCACGCGGAAGACGTTCTTCGAGATGTCCGGGTCGATGAGCGTGCGCGAGGTGTACTCGTTCTCGGTCTCGACGATGTGGTCGGCGACGACCGCGACCGTCATGCCCGATGCGGCGACCGAGTACGACAGCGCCGAGCGGAGGCCGTCCTGCCAGTGCTCGGCCGGCTCCAGCACTCGTTCGGCGATCTTCTCCGCCTTGCGGGGGTCGAAGCCGCCCTTCGCCTCGGCGGGAGTGCCCGCGTAGACGCCAGCGCCGTCCTGACGGTTCAGCAGCTGGCAGCTGATCGTGACCGGGGCGTCGGAGTTCTCGACGACGACCTCGAGGCGGAGGATCGCGAGGTGGCGCTCCTCGAAGCTGACGATGCGCTCGTCGCGCATGCGCACGCGCTTACCGGACGGGGTCTCCCACACGACGATGCGCTCGAGCACGCCGGTGCGCATGTCGAGCGTGCGGCGGTACTCGCGCACGTCGGCCACGTCGAACGAGATCGGCTCGTCGTCGACGTAGACGCGCATGACCTTCGCGTCGGGGGCGTTGACGATCGTCTGCCCGACCTCGGCGAACCCGTAGGCCTGCTCGGCGTGCCGGATGGGCCAGGTCTCGTGCAGGCCGTTCACGAAGGTGCCGTGCTCGTGCGCGCCGCGCCCTTCGATGTGGTTGCCGCGCAGGCCGAGATACCCGTTCCCCACCGAGAACAGCGTCTCGCCGACGCCGTTCTCGGAGTAGCGCGTCTCGATGAGCTTCCAGGGGTCGACGGGGAAGCGGTCGGGGTCGATCATGCGGTCTCCTCGGAGTCGGAGTCGTTCGGGTTCTCGGCGGAAGAGGCGGAGTCGGTCAGGAAGGCGTCGAGGTCGGTGACGACGACGGTGGCGCCGGCGGCGCGCAGCGCGTCTGCGCCGGTGCCGCGGTCCACGCCCACGACGGTCGCGAAGCCCGCGGCGGCGGCGGATGCGGCGCCCGAGGTCGCGTCCTCCACGGCGACGCTGCTCGCCGGGTCGACGCCCAGCGCCTCGGCACCGGCTCGGAACATGTCGGCTGCGGGCTTGGATGCCAGTCCCTCGCGCTCGGCGACGACGCCGTCGACGACCACGCGGAAGAACGAGCGGATGCCGGCTGCGCCGAGCACCTCCTCCGCGTTCTTCGAGCTGGACACGACCCCGATCGGGACCCCGGCCGCGCTGAGCTTCTCGACGAGGGCCAGCGATCCCGGGAACGGCGCGATGCCCTCTGCCCTGAGCGAGGCGGCGAACGCGGCGTTCTTGCGGTTGCCGATGCCGCAGATCGTCTCGGCCTCCGGCGGGTCGTCGACCTCACCCCAGGGCACCTCGACGTTGCGGCTGTGCAGCAGGCTCGCGACGCCGTCGTACCGCTTCTTCCCGTCGACGTAGTCGAAGTAGTCGGCGTCGGTGTACGCGGGTGTGATGCCCCAGCGCTCGAACACCTCGTCGAACACGACCTTCCAGGCGCGCATGTGCACCTCGGCGGTCGGCGTCAGCACGCCGTCGAGGTCGAACAGGACGCCGTCGGCGCGGAGCAGGTCGGGCAGTGCTTCGGGCACAGGAGCCTCCAGGAGAAGGACGAGGGTTCCGGCACCTCTCCGTGCCACTGTGCAAGCGTAATGCCGCACGGGGCCGCCGGTCACCCCCGGAAGGGGTGTCGAGTCAGAGCATCCGCGAGGTCTGCCTGGCGATCTCGAGCTCCTCGTCGGTCGGGACCACGAGGACGGTCACCGCCGAGGCGTCCGTCGAGATGCGCCTGATGCCCCGGCGCCGCTCGACGTTGCGGCCGCGATCGATCTCGACGCCCGCGAATCCGAGCGTCGCCATGGCCTCCTCGCGCACAGCGGCGGCGTTCTCGCCGACGCCCGCGGTGAAGGAGATCACGTCGACTCCGCCGAGCTGCGCGATGTACGCACCGGCGTACCCCCGCAGACGGTGGATGTACACGTCGAAGGCCAGGGTCGCGGCGGCGTCCCCCTGCTCGCGTCCGGCGAGGATGTCGCGCATGTCGCTGCGTCCGGCGAGCCCCTTGAGGCCGCTGCGGGTGTTGAGCAGCGCGTCGAGGTCGTCGATCGAGTAGCCGGCACGGCGAGAGAGGTGCACGAGCGCCGCGGGGTCGAGGTCGCCGGAGCGGGTGCCCATCACGAGCCCCTCCAGGGGGGTGAGCCCCATCGACGTCTCGACGGATCGGCCGCCGTCGATCGCGGTGACCGAGGCGCCGTTGCCGAGGTGGAACACGAGCTGGCGCAGCGAGGCGGGGTCGCGGTCGAGGTAGGCGGCGGCCGCCTCGCTCACGTACTGATGGCTGGTGCCGTGGAACCCGTAGCGGCGCACCCGGTGCTGGGCGGCGAGCTCGGCGTCGATCGCGTACGTGTACGCGGCGGGCGGCAGGGTCTGGTGGAACGCGGTGTCGAACACCGCGACATGCGGCACATCGGCGAACACGGCCTTCGCCGCACGGATGCCGGCGAGGTTGGCCGGGTTGTGCAGCGGCGCGAGCACCGCGAGCTCCTCGATCTGCGCCTCGACGTCCGGAGTCACGAGGGTCGGCGCGTAGAACCGCGCTCCGCCGTGCACGACGCGATGGCCGACGGCAGCCGGCGGATGCTCGTCGAGCGAGGGGCCGTGCTCGGCGAACTGCGCGAGCATGACGGCGAACGCCTGGTCGTGGTCGGCGACGGGGCGCTCGTCCTCGAAGGTCGCGTCGAGCATCGTCACGACGGCGTCGCCCGCGGCATCCGGCCGAACGGTGTGCGTGATCGCGCTGACGTCCTGCCCGATCCGCTCGATGAGGCCGCTCGCGAGCTCGCGCTCGTCCTCGATGTCGATGAGGCTGTACTTGAGCGACGACGATCCGCTGTTGATGACGAGGATGGTGGTCATGAGTCGGCCCCCTGCGCCTGGATCGCGGTGATCGCGACGGTGTTCACGATGTCGTCGACGAGGGCTCCCCGCGACAGGTCGTTGATCGGCTTGTTGAGCCCCTGCAGCACGGGACCGATCGCGACGGCACCGGCCGACCGCTGCACGGCCTTGTAGGTGTTGTTGCCCGTGTTGAGGTCCGGGAACACGAACACCGTCGCGCGTCCGGCGACCGCGGAGTCGGGCAGTTTGGCCTTCGCGACCGCCGCGTCGGCGGCGGCGTCGTACTGGATCGGCCCCTCCACGAGCAGCTCGGGCGCCCGTTCGTGCACGAGTGCGGTGGCCTGGCGCACCTTGTCGACATCGGCGCCCGTGCCGGACTCCCCCGTCGAGTACGAGAGCATCGCGACGCGGGGGTCGATGCCGAACTGCCGAGCCGTGGCCGCCGAGGAGATCGCGATGTCGGCGAGCTGCTCGCTGGTGGGATCGGGGATGACGGCGCAGTCGCCGTAGACGAGCACCCGGTCGGCGAGAGCCATGAGGAAGACGCTCGAGACGACCTGCACCCCCGGCTTGGTCTTGATGATCTCGAACGAGGGGCGGATGGTGTGCGCCGTGGTGTGCGCTGCTCCCGACACCATCCCGTCGGCGAGACCCAGGTGCACCATCATGGTGCCGAAGTACGACACGTCCGTCACGGTGTCCGCGGCCTGAGCGAGCGTGATGCCCTTGTGGGCGCGCAGCCTGGCGTACTCCTCGGCGAAGCGCTCGACGAGTTCGGGGTCGGTGGGGCTGAGGACCTGCGCTGCCTCGATGTCGACGCCGAGCTCGACCGCGCGAGCCCGCACCGCCGCCTCGTCGCCGAGGATCGTGAGGTCGGCCACCTCCCGGGCGAGCAGGGTCGCGGCCGCGCGCAGGATGCGGTCGTCGTCGCCCTCGGGCAGCACGATGCGCCGCCGGTCGGCCCTCGCCCGTTCGATCAGCCCGTACTCGAACATCAGCGGGGTGACGACCTTCGACTCGGCCAGGCCCAGCTGCGTGGTGAGCTCGGCGACGTCGACGTGGGTCTGGAACAGGCCGAGGGCCCGGTCGTACCGGCCGCGCGAGTCGGGCGAGATGCGTCCGCGGGCGCCCATCACGCGCACCGCCGTGTCGTAGGTGCCGAGGTCGGTGGCGATGATCGGCACGGTCGAGGTGAAGCCGTCGAGCAGCTGCACGATCGGATCGGGCAGCGGGAAGGGACCGTTGAGGATGATCCCCGCGACCCGCGGGAACGTGCCGGAGGCGTCGGCGAGCAGCGTCGCGAGCAGCACCTCTGTGCGGTCGGCGGGGATGACGACCACGGCTTCCTCGGTGAGCCGCGGCAGCACGTTCACCATCGACATTCCGGCGACGACGATCGTGAGGGCCTCGCGCCCGAGACGGTCGGGGTCTCCCTTGATGAGTCGTCCGTCGACGGCGGAGAGGATGCCGCGGATCGACGGCGCGACGAGGGTGCGGTCCTCGGGGAGCGCCCACACCGGGGTGGTCCGCGCAGGACGGAGTGCGGCGACCGCCTGCTCGATGTCGCCGAGGCGGTCGGGATCGGCGCGGTTCACGACGATCGCGAACAGCTCGGCGCGCTCGACCTCCAGCTCCGACAGAGCGAGGGCGCCGATCTGGCCGACGGCCTCGGGCGTGCGGGCCGTGGTCGTGCCCAGCTGCTCGGCCTGGCGCTGCTGGTCGCGACCGCTGAGGACGAGCAGCACGGGTGCGGCGAGGTTCGCGGCGATCCGAGCGTTGTAGCCGAGCTCGGCGGGGCTGGCGACGTCGGTGTAGTCGCTGCCGATGATGACGACGGCGTCGCACTGGGCCTCGACGGCCTTGAAGCGGGCGACGATGGTCGAGAGCGCCCGGTCGGGGTCGTCGCGGACGTCGTCGTAGGTCACGCCGATGCAGTCGTCGTAGTCGAGCTGCACGCCGTCGTGGGCGAGCAGCAGCTCGAGCACGTCGTCGCGTTCGGCGACCGAGCGCGCGATGGGCCGGAAGACACCCACGCGCGGTGTGACGCGCATGAGCGCATCGAGCACGCCGAGGGCGATCGTGGACTTCCCGGTATGGCCTTCGGCCGAGGTGATGTAGATGCTCTGCGCCACGGCTCCAGCCTAGGCGCACCTCCCCTTCCGGAGCCTGGATGCGCGGCGGATCAGCAGGGCTGCGACATCGCGTCGACGACCGCGACGGCATCCTCGGTGTAACGCGTGTAGTACGTCGGGTCGAGGTTGACCTGCACGCGGTGGATGGCCAGCGAGCGGTCCATCGACTGCCAGTCGGGCACGCGGGCGAGACGCTGGTAGAAGAGCGTCGCGGCGGTCGCCGGGTCCATGCGCTGCTCGACGCTGCCCCACCACTCCTGCTGCTGGAAGAGCCCGATGCTCGTGGTCCTGCTGCCGTCGGGGTTCGTGAACCCGCTCGTCTCCCAGTCGCCGTAGTCGATGTTGTGCAGGCTGCTCTCGCCCATCGCGGTCATGACGCCGAGCACCTGGCCGTCGCGGCCGAAGCCGAGCGCGGTGGCCGTCTGCATGATGGTCGCGGCGTTCTCCAGCTGCTCCCCCTCCCAACCGGCGATGCCCGCCTCGGGGTAGGTGCTCGGATCTCCGAGGCAGATCGCGAGGGGCTTCTCCTGCGCGAGGCCGAGCGGGATGAGGATCGCGGCGAGCGCGACGGCCACGACGCCCGCTGCCGACAGGGCGATCCGTCGGAGGAGGCGCCTGCGCTGCATCCTGCGCTGTGCGCGGCGACGCGGGGTCGGTCGACGTCGCGCACGGGGGCGCCGGCGCTGCGTCGCTGCCCGGCGTGCTCGCGTGCGACGCGCTGTCGACGTCATGGCCGCCCGCGTCCGCCGCTCGCGCTGCGTCCGATGAACGCGGCGAGCCCTCCGCCGATCGCGCCGAACAGGTGCGCCTGCCAGGAGATGCCCTCGCGCACGCCCACCACGCCGGCGAGCATCGATCCGCCGTAGAGCGCGATGACGATGACGGCGATGACGGCGTAGAGGATGCGGTGCGACACCCGTCCCGGCGCGAACACCCGCAGCACGGTGTAGCCGAAGTACCCGAACACGAGTCCGGAGGCGCCGACGGTCAGCGTCCCCGGCGCATTCAGCAGCCACGTACCCGCTCCCCCGATGACGGCGGCGAAGGCCGTGACCGCCCAGAACCGGCGGGCGCCCTCGACCGCGACGAGGCAGCCGAGCACGACGAACGGCACCGAGTTCGCGATGAGGTGCTGCCAGTTCGCGTGCAGCAGCGGTCCGACGAACACTCCGGGCAGACCCGACGGGTCCCACGAGCGCAGGCCGAAACCGGTGAACGACCCGGGGAGCACGGCGTCCGCGAACTGCACGAGCCACATGGCGGCCAGGAGGAGGATCGGCGAGGCGAAGCGCCCCAGCGCACTGCGGCGCGGGGAATCGGCGGTGCTGATCACGTCTGACCTCGTCACGTCTCGATCCTGACAGGACTGGCCAGGAGGACGCTGACAAAAAGAAAGTGACCCTCCGCGCACCCAGCAGAGCCCGGTTACCCTTGCTGCGTTTCCGCCCTGGGGGAATTGGCCTGGATGCCGCCACGCGGAGAGCCGTGCACAAGTCTAACCGATGCGGAGCCGCTCCCCAGCCGCGCGGGTTACGATCGGTTCACGCGCACCGCAGCGCCCACGCGAGAGGGAACGCATGCCAGACAATCCGCCCCCGAGCCCGACGGTCATCGACGCCCAGGAATTCGCCGCGCAGACTTCCGCCATCGTCGGCTCGATCGGTCGGGTCATCGACGGCAAGCCGGATGCCGTGCGCAGTGCGCTGGTCTGCCTCCTGGCCGAGGGCCACCTGCTGATCGAGGACGTGCCGGGCGTCGGCAAGACCATGCTCGCCAGGGCGCTGGCGGCGAGCGTCGACGCCACGGTGCGGCGCATCCAGTTCACGCCCGATCTGCTGCCGGGCGATGTCACGGGGGTCAGCGTGTACAACCCCGTCGACCGGGAGTTCGAGTTCAAGCGCGGCGCGGTGTTCGCGAACATCGTGATCGCCGATGAGATCAACCGCTCCTCGCCGAAGACCCAGTCGGCGCTGCTGGAGGCCATGGAGGAGGGTCAGGTCACGGTCGACGGCTCGACGCATCTGCTCCCCGATCCGTTCCTCGTCGTCGCCACCCAGAACCCTCTCGAGATGGAGGGCACCTACGCACTGCCCGAGGCGCAGCGCGACCGCTTCATGATGCGCATCTCGATGGGGTACCCAGATGCCGCGGCCGAGGCCGAGATGCTGCGGCAGCGCGACACGGTCAATCCGCTCGCGTCCGTGACGGCCGTGGCCGACGCCGCCTCGATCACCGCGCTCATCGCGTGGGCCCGCTCCGTGCATGTCGCCCCGGCGATCGAGGAGTACACGGTCGCTCTCGCGCAGGCCACCCGCGTCGATCCCAGCCTGCACCTGGGCGCCAGCCCGCGCGCCACGCTGCAGCTCATCAGGGCAGCGAAGGTGTGGGCGGCGCTCGACGGACGCGACTTCGTGATCCCCGATGACGTGACGGCGCTCCTGATCCCCGTGCTCGCCCACCGTCTGCTCCCCGCGCGCGGCGCGCACCGCGCCGGCGCGCAGCCCGTCGAAGCGGCGCTGCGGCAGATCGCCGATCGCGTGCGCGTGCCCGTGGCCGTGCGCTCCTGACCCGGACTCCGTGATGCCCCGCCGCCGGATGCTGACGCTGCGAGGCACGGGTGCGCTCCTCGCCGGCCTCGGCTGCATCGTGGCGGCGAATCTCGTGGGTGCCGCGATCCTGCTCTACATCGGAATCCTGCTGCTCGCGCTGACGGGGTTCGCGCTGCTCGCCGTGCGCGCTCCCCGTCGCTCTGGCGCGGTCACCCGGCAGGTGTCGACCGACCTGATCACGGTGTCGGAGACGTCGCGCGTGACCCTGCGTTTCGCCCTCCGCGCGCTGCGTGTGCCGCGCGGCCTGTGGCGGGACGAGCTGCCCGACGCGGTGTCGGGTGATGCGGCCGGCGAGTATCCACCGGAGACCGGGCAACTGACCTACCTGCTCACGGGGGTGCGCCGCGGAGTGTGGCCGATCGGACCGCTCGTGCTGCGCACGGTCGATCCTTTCGGACTCGCCCAGCGCGAGCAGGCCTTCGGCGAGACCCGCACGGTCACCGTCGTGCCCGAGGTGTTCACCCTGTCGCCGCTCACCGTGAAGGTCGGCGCGGCAGGGGGCACCGCGCAGACCTCGTCGAGCCGGCTCGGCCAGGGCAGCGACAACCTCTCCCCGCGCCGCTACATCCCCGGCGACTCGATGCGGCGCATCCACTGGCGGGCGACCGCGCACCGCGGCCAGCTCATGGTGCGGCAGGAAGAGGAGGAGTCGAGCCCCGACGCGCTCGTCGTCCTCGATCGGAGCGCAGCGCGCTGGCGGAAGGCCGACGACGCGGCCGATCCGGCCTTCGAGGCGGCGGTGTCGCTGTGCGCCTCGGCCGCCGTGCACCTCATGCACGAGGGGTACGGCGTCGACGTGATCGACAGCGCCGGTGCGCTGCTCGGCACGCTGCGCGGTCACGAGGACGACCGCGACGGCCTCTTGGTCGCGCTGGCTCTCGTCACTCCCCGCGGCGAGGCGCGCGACCTGGCGGCGCTGGTGGGCGGCACGCCTCCCGGCCCGCTCGTCTACATCACCGGCGAGATCGACGAGGAGGATGCCGCGCTGCTCCGCCCGGCCGGAGCCGCCGCGCCGATGCTCTTCGCCACGACCCCGCTCGAGGGGGCGGCCGCCGCGGCCGCCCAGCACGGCTGGCGCGTGGCCACCCTCGGCGACGACATCGCCGAGGCCTGGGAAGACGCACTGCCCGACCGCCTCAGCGGCGCGCCCGTCGAGCCGGAGAGGTCGTCCGATGCCTCGCGCTGAGCGTCGTCGGGCTCCCGCCTGGCACCGCGACCGGGAGCTCCCCCGGAGCGCCGTCGCGTCGTCGGTGCTCGCCGCCGCCGCAGGCCTCGTGGCGATGTGGCCGTTCACGTCCGTCATCCGTCCCGGAGCCTGGTCGGCCACGGTGCTCGTCGTCATCGTGCTGACCGCCCTCACGGGGATCATCGCGCGTACGCTCCTGAAGCACCGGCCTGCGTGGGTGCGCGACCTCGTCACCCTCGCCGCGCAGCTCGTGGTGGCGATCGCCGCGCTCACCCGGCTCGTCGCGGGCGAGACCGCGGTGTTCGGGCTCGTCCCCACCGACGCGACGATCCTCACCTTCCGAACCCTCGCCGCCGCCGCGGGCGAGGAGATCGTCTTCGGCGCTGCTCCGCTCGATCCCTCGCCCGGTCTGCAGGCCGTGATGGGGCTCGGGTTCGCCGTCGTCGCGATCCTGCTCGACCAGCTCGTGGCGCAGCGCGGCGCGATCATCGCGTTCCTGCTGACCGCCGCGATCGGTGCCATGCCGATGATCGTCACGGTGAGCGGCGCGGACGTCGTGTGGTTCGTCATGCTCGGCATCCTGCTGCTCCTGCTGCTGCGGTACACCGCCGCACAGCATCCGAAATCGCCGCGCCGCACGTCGACCGCCGTCGCGGCGGGCGTGGGCGTCGCGGCGCTCGCTGCCACCGTGATCGTGGCCCCCGTGCTGCCCGTGTCGACGGCACTGGCCGGCACCGGGACGGGCGTCACGGTCGATGCCTCCCTGCGCCTGGGCGACGACCTGCGCCAGCCGAATCCGGTCGAGGTGCTCACGCTCTCGACCACGGCCGATACTGCCCCGTATCTGCGTCTGACGACCCTGTCGCACTTCGACGGCCGCGTGTGGGAACCGGATCGGGGCGGCTTCGAGCCCCAGGATGAGGGGTTCGGACCCGACGAGTGGAGCCCCGAGATCGCGGTCGAGGAGCAGAGCACGTCGATCAGGGTCCTCCGCGTGTCGAGTTCGTGGCTGCCGGTGCCGTACCCGGCGACCGAGCTGGAGGGCGTGCCGTCGTCCTGGCGGGTGAGTCAGGAGAACCGCACCGTGGCCTCCCGGAACGCCGACGCGGTCGGCAACGACTACACGGTCCGGTCACTCGAGGTCGACCCCACCCTCGAGCAGATCAGGGCGACACCGGCCGCTCCCCTCGTCGTCGACCCCGATGAGGATGCCGTCGAGCTGCCCGCCGTGATCGGCGAGACCGCCGACGAGGTGACCGCGGACGCGACCAACGACTACGACCGCCTCATCGCCCTGCAGTCCTGGTTCCGCAGCCAGTTCTCGTACTCGCTGGAGACGCCGGTGGAGGAGGGCTTCGACGGCACGGGCGCCGACGCGGTCGCGCAGTTCCTCGATGTGAAGTCCGGCTACTGCATCCACTTCGCCGGAGCGTTCGCGCTCATGGCGGAGAGCCTCGACATGGAGGTGCGGATCGTCGTCGGCTACCTGCCCGGCGCGCTGACCACGACCCAGCGCGACGAGGATGCCGTCTACTCCGTGTCGAGCGATCAGTTGCACTCCTGGCCGGAGGTGCTGTTCCCGGGCATCGGGTGGGTGCCGTTCGAGCCGACGGCCTCGCTCGGCATCCCCACGGCGTTCGCCGCCGGGTCCACGTCGGGCGGGGGCAGCACCGGAACGACGCCGGGCGCCCCGTCGGCCGCGCCCGAGGCGCCGCAGACCACGGGTCCCGAGGTCGAGCGTCCGGACGCGGGGGACAACGCGGGCGCCACGGGTCAGCTCGATCGACTCGACCCGACGCCCGTGCTCCTGACGACGGTCGGCGTTCTGGTGGTGGTGCTGCTCCCGGCGCTCGTGCGCCTCTCCCTCCGCACATCACGGCGCACGCGCGCGCGTCGCGGCGACGCCGGCGCGGCGTGGGGCGAGCTGAGGGCGACGATGCTCGACCTCGGCATCGCGGTCTCGGATGCCGAGTCGCCGCGCATGCGGGCCGCCGACCTCGTGCGGGACAAGCGGGTCGAGACTCACGATGTGCGAGTGCTCACGGACGCCGTCGAGCGGGCGAGCTACGCGCGCCCCTCGGCGGAGAGGGCGGGTGCCGTCGACGACGCGCTCGGCCGGGTGCTCGCCGATCTGCGACGCAGCGTGTCCCGCCCGGCCCGCGTGCGGGCGTTCCTGCTCCCCCGGTCGCTCTTCGCGACGCGCGGAGCCGACGCGCCGCTGCTCGTCTGACGTCTTCGTGACCGCGACGCAGCGCAGCGCGGTGGGCCCTGCGTCGGCCGGAGAGTCAGGCGGCGTGCGCCGGGCAGCGGACGGCGTCGCACGCCTCGCACACCACGAACTGGGTGCGGCAGGAGGGATCGGGGCAGTTGGCGGTGCGCTTGGTCGCGGCACCGCATCCTTCGCAGACGCCGATCACGGCCGCGTGATCGGAGAAGTCGACCGATCCGCGCTTGTCGAACACGTAGAGCGAGCCGTCCCAGAGGCCGTCGTCGCCGTACTTCTCGCCGTAGCGGACGATGCCGCCCTCGAGCTGGTACACCTCGCCGAAGCCGCGCGACGTCATCAGGCTGGAGAGCACCTCGCAGCGGATCCCGCCGGTGCAGTACGTGACGATCGGCTTGCCCTTGAGATCGTCGTAGGCGCCGGAGTCGAGCAGCTGCACGAAGTCCCGAGTCGTGTCGGTGTCGGGCACCACCGCACCGCGGAACCGGCCGATCTGCGCCTCGAGCGCGTTGCGGCCGTCGAAGAACACGACGTCGTCGCCGCGTTCCTCCACCAGCTCGTGCAGGTCCTCCGGGCTCAAGCGCGCGCCGCCTCCGACGACGCCGTGCTCGTCGACGCGGAGCTCTCCCGGCGCACCGAACGAGACGATCTCGTCGCGCACCTTCACGCTGAGCTTCGGGAAATCGAGGCTGCGGCCTTCGGCGTCGACGCCGGTGCCCTCGCTCCACTTGAGGTCGACGTCACGGAACGGCGCGTAGGAACGGAAAGACCTCGCCCACCGCTTCAGCACGGGCAGGTCGCCGCCGAGGGTGCCGTTGATGCCGTCCTTCGAGATGATCAGCCGTCCGCGCAGGCCCAGCGCCTCTCCGAGATCGCGCTGCCACACACGGATCGCCTCGGGGTCCGCGAGCGGGGTGAACACGTAGAAGAGCACGATCTTGGGGGTTGCCACCCAGCGATTTTACGGGCCGTGGCTGCGCGCGGGTCACCGCACGTCGCGTCGCATGAACACGAGGGAGGAGGCGAGCAGCATCACGGCCACCCAGCTCGCGCCGACCACGGCAGCGAGCGATGCGTCCAGGGCGCTGCCCCGCCCGATCCCGACGGCTGTGACGTCGAACCGGAGAGCCTCGAGCAACGCGACCAGCGGCAGGTAGACGGCGCCGTCCGGCCAGAGCATCGCGACCAGGAGAGCACCCCCGAGCGACATCGGCGCGAGGAACAGCGCCAGCAGGTGCACCCGCACCACGACGCCCAGACCCAAGCCCCACAGTGCGGCCGCGGCGCCGAGAGCGAGGGCGGAAGCAACCGCCCCACCGTCGACGGACGCCCCGGCCCCCGAGACAGCCAGTGCCAGATGACCCCCGCCGAGCGCCGCCGCCGCCACGATCGCGCCGCCGACCGCCGACGCGGGCATCCTGGCCAGCAGGGTCGGCCACCGCCGCTGCAGCATCAGCCTCTGGGCGACGACCCCGTCGCGTCGGTCGACGGTGTAGCGGAACGAGCCGTACGCAGCGGCGAGGATGCTTCCGTAAGTCGCCAGCACGGCACCGAACGGTGCGGCCAGGGCCGCGCGGAGTTCAGCGGGTGCGTCGGCGAACTCAGGAGGGATGATCGTGACCAGCGACAGCGACATCCCGAACGCCGCCACGGCCGCCCAGAGCAGGACGATGTCGCCCGCGGCGCTGCGCGCCTGGGCACGCAGGGCCCGCCCGATCACACGAGGCTCCGTCGACCTCGGATCCACGCGACCGCGATCAGCCCGGCCGTCCAGACGAGGGCGGCGCTCAGAGCCGGACCGAAGGCGAGCAGACGGTACTCGTGGCCGGGAACACCGAGTGCGACGAGGACGAGGGCCGGCGAGAACCTGGCGATCTCGGGCATCGCGCGCAGCAGCGCGAAGTCGAGGGCCATCGGCAGCACCAGGATGACGGCGGCCGCCACGTAGTAGTTCCTTGCGATCCAGCCGACCGCTCCGCCGCAGAGCGCGCCGAGAACCGCCCCGAGCAGCGCGCCGGCGTACAGCCGCGCCGTATCGGGGGTGAGGGCGAGCGACAGCCCGCTCTGCGTGAGCGCGGCGGAGACGGCGACCGTCCAGACCAGGTCGAGCAGCACGGAGAGGGCGAGCGAGACGAGCGCTCCGCTGATCAGCTTTCCCGCGAACGCCCGCGGGAAGGCTACGCCGGCGAGGGTCCTGTCCATCGACGCGTAGTACGTCTCCCGAGTCACACCGTAGGCGCTGACGAACGCCGCCGAGACCGCCGACCAGGCGAGCGGCTCGAGCAGCCGTGCCGTGGCCGTAGGGCCGTCGAGTCCCGTGAGATCGAGCCTCTCGCCGTGCGAGACGAGCACGAACACGGGCAGGAGCAGGGCGATCAGGGCGACCGCGAGCATGGAGAACCCGCTCACGGAGCGCAGCATCTCGCTACGGACGACGCCGTTCATGTCTGTGTTCCTTCCACGAGGTCGAAGTACTTGCTCTCCAGCGACTCCGCGTCGCTCGTGACGAGATCCTGCAGACGACCCGCGAAGAGGACCCGTCGCTTGATGACGATCACCTGATCGACGACCTGCTCGAGCTCGGCGAGCTGGTGACTGGCGACCAGCACGGTCCCGCCACGCTCGGCGAAACGACGGAGGAACCCGCGCAGCCAGCGGATGCCGTCGGGATCGAGTCCGTTCGCCGGCTCGTCCAGGATCAGCGTTCGGGGCGAGCCGATCAGGGCCGCAGCCAGTCCGAGCCGCTGTGCCATGCCGGTAGAGAAGGTCTTCACCCGGCGGCGGGCGTCGTCCGTGAGCCCGACCTCGTCGAGGACCTCGTCGACGCGACCTCGGGGCGCTCCGGCCGCGAGGCGGGAGATCTCGAGGTGACGACGAGCGGTGATCGCCCCTTCGAAGCCGAAGCCGTCCATGTGGACGCCCACATGAACGGCCGGGTTCTCGAGTGCCGCGAACGGACGACCGTCGATGAGCGCATCGCCGCTCGTCGGGGCGAGCAGGCCGACGATCGTGCGCAACGTCGTGGACTTGCCCGCGCCGTTGGGCCCCAGCAGACCGACGATCGACCCGTGCGGCACGGCGAACGAGAGGTCGTCGACCGCGAGCCTCCCGCCGAAGCGCTTCGTGACTCCCCTGACCTCGATCGCATGCTTGTGCATTCCGGTCCTTTCCCGGACATCACTCCGAGGGATAGTGGCGACATCGCTTTCTCGCGGGATGCCGTCCTCGCATGAAGTCGCGAAGCCGTTCGACGCTACGAAGAAGCCCGCAGAGTGGCAATATTCTTCGACACGGCGCGAACGAGGCGAGCGCCGTGGCTCCCCACCCGGCAGCGGCCTGGTCGTGGGCTCGTCATCCAATCGGATAGACTGTTCAGGTTGTTCCCTGGTGACGTGTCCGAGCGGCCGAAGGAGCACGCTTGGAAAGCGTGTGTTGTGCAAGCAACCGCGGGTTCGAATCCCGCCGTCACCGCCAGACGATGAAAGGGCCTCACGAAGTGGGGCCCTTTTGTCGTCTCTCGAGCACTGGGGGATTCGGGGAGCCCTGAGCGCAGCGAAGAGCGGAGTCCCGCCGTCACCGCCAGACGATGAAAGGGCCTCACGAAGTGGGGCCCTTTCATCGTCTCCGCCAGAGGCGCTTATCGCGGGAACGTCACGCCGTAGCTCTGACCGCCCGGTTCGGCGGGCAGCGGCGTCATGCCGAGGCGCTCGTAGAAAGCGGCGGCACCGAGGTTCTTGGGGTCCATACCGAGGTGCAGGGCGGGGACTCCACGGCGGGTGAGCTCGGCGAACAGCGTCTCGATGAGTCGCCGGCCGAGGCCCTGGCCCTGCGTCTCGGGCAGCAGGTCGATGTGCAGGTGCGCGGGGTAGTCGCCGGCCAGCGCGTTGGTGCCCGGAGCCTGCCGGTACCCGTACTCGACCATCTTCTCCTCGCGGGTCGAGGGGTCGGCCGCACGCGGGTACTTGGTCGTCAGCGCCGGCCACCACTCGTCGCGGAACCAGGTCTGGAACGCCTCGGTGTCGTCGGTCGCGACGATGTAGCCGATCACCCGCTCGTCATCGGATTCGACGACCCATGCGAGATCGGGGTGCCGCTCGGCATACGGTGCGGCGAAGAGGTCGCCCCACAGCTCGTCGTCCGAGAAGATGCCGGTCGCATCCTTCCCGGCATCCGCGGTCTTCACGCACACCTCGTACAGGGCGGCGCGATCGGAGGGGCGATACGGGCGGATGCGGGACACGACGACTCCTCGATGAGTGCTGGGGGACGTGGTCAGCCTATCCGGCTGGGGATGCGCTTCGACGTCGTGCGCGCCCACGGCAGCATGATGGCGGCGACGAGCAGCACGGCGCTGGAGCCGACGAGCGCTCCGCCGACCGTATCGGTCGCCCAGTGCACCGAGAGCAGCGTGCGCGACAGGGCCATGGCGACGATCCAGAGGGCGCCGACGATCGCGACCCACAGCCGCGGGAAGAGCAGGTAGAGCACGATGGCGATCGTCGCGGCGTTGGCGGTGTGACCCGAGGGGAACGACCCGAAGTCGCTCACCACGATCATGTCCTCCGGGCGGGCACGGCCGAACAGGTTCTTCAGCAGCTGCACGAGGGCGGCACTCGCAAGGAACGCCACGGCCGCGAACACGGCGCCGCGCCAGCGTCGGGCGAGCAGGAGGGCGACGATCACGAGCAGCGGCACCGCGAGGATCGCCACCCATCCCCCGCCGATGTGGTCGAGCACGAGGGCACCCGTCAGCATCCAGTCGGCGCGGTTCTCGACGATCTCGCTGTTCCACCAGCTGTCGAAGCCCGGGGGCTCGGTGTAGCCGAACACGATCACCGCTCCCAGGGCCGCCGCCGCCGCCAGCAACCCGATTCCCCACCACAGCAGCGTTCGTGATCTCATCGGACCATTCTGCCGGGTGAAGGCTGAAGGATCAGGGAGCGAGCATCCCGACGCTCCGGGGCCGCACGATGAGCCAGAGCGACAGGACGGCGATCGCAGCGCAACCGACCATGACGGATGCCATGGTCGTCGCGGTGATCCCCGCGCCCTTCGAGATCCACCCGACGATGGGCGAGATCAGTCCTGCGACGCCGAAGTTCGTGGCGCCGATGACGGATGCCGCGGTGCCGGCGGCCTTGCCGTGCCGGTCGAGCGCGAGCACCTGGACGTTCGGGAACGTGAAACCGCACGCCGTCATGAAGAAGAAGAGCGGCACGACGGTGCCCCAGAGCCCGAGGCCGAGCTGGTCGGTCACGATGATCGCCGCGCCCGCGAGCAGCAGCACCGCGGTCGAGTACGCCATCACCCACTGCGGCCCGAAGCGCGCGGCGAGTCGGGATGCCGTCTGCACCCCGAGCACGACTCCGAGCGAGTTCACGGCGAAGAGCAGACCGTACTGCTGCGCGTCGAGGCCGTGCGTCTGCTGGAAGAGGAACGGCGAGGCCGACAGGTAGGAGAAGAGCCCGGAGAAGGTCATGCCGCCGATGATCAGCACTCCGATGAACACGCGGTCGGAGAACACGGAACGGTAGCGCTGCAGGACGGTCGCTCCGCCCTTCTCCTGGCGCCGGGCGACGGGCAGTGTCTCGGGCACGAAGATGAGTGCCGAGACGAGCATGACGACGCCGTACAGCGCCAGCACGATGAAGATACCCTGCCACGGCATGAGGGTCAGCAGCCAGGAGCCGATGAGAGGTGCCGCGACGGGTGCCACGCCCGAGACCAGTGCGAGGCGGGAGAGCATCACGACGAGCCGGCGTCCGCCGAACAGGTCGCGCACGATCGCCATCGCGACGACGCCGCCCGCGGCAGCGCCCACGCCCATCAGCACGCGCGCGCCGCCCAGCAGCGGCAGCGTCGGCGCGAACGCGGCGGCGAAGCTCGCGAGCACGTGCAGCGCGGTCACGGCGATGAGCGGGATGCGGCGGCCGACCTTGTCGCTGAGCGGTCCGACGACGAGCTGGCCGAGCGCGAACCCGATCATCGTGCCGGTCAGGGTGAGCTGCACCGCCGCCGCGGTGGTCTGGAAGTCCTCTTCCAGCACCGGGAAGGCGGGCAGGTAGAGGTCGATGGTGAACGGGCCGAGCGCGGTCAGCGCACCGAGCAGCACGATGTACAGCGCCCGGCGGCCGTTCGAGATCGAGTCGCCGGGGTGCAGCATGATCGGCGCGGTGGCCGGGTTCGCGCCGAGCGTGCGGATCGCCCCGGTCGCGGAGGGCACGCGGATGCTCCCGGTCGCGGTGCGCTCGGGAGCAGGGGCGGTGGGGACGGAATCGGTGCGGGGCGCGTCAGACACAGGGGCTTTCCGGGGAGGGGGATGGTTCTCGAATCGATTCGAGCGAAGCATCCATGCTACTCCCTGTCGGCCGCGACCAGCCCGCCGACCGTCAGCGCGCGGTGCGGGAGAGCGCTTCGTCGAGGTCGGCGAGGAGGTCCGAGACGTCCTCGATGCCGACCGAGAGTCGCACGACGTTCTCGGGCACGGCGAGTTCCGTGCCGCGCACCGAGGCGTGCGTCATGTCCGGCGGGTAGCCGATCAGCGACTCGACCCCGCCCAGCGACTCCGCGAGCTGGAACAGCTCGGTCGACTCCGCGAAGGCCTTCGCGGCGGCCGGCCCGGCGGCGAGGCCGAGCGACAGCATCCCGCCGAATCCGCTCATCTGCCGAGCGGCGATGTCGTGTCCGGCGTGCGCGGCGAGCCCCGGGTAGTAGACCTCGGAGAACTCCGCACGCCCCGCCGCCCACTCGGCCACGGCCTGCGCGTTCTCGGAGTGCTGACGCATGCGCACCGCGAGGGTCTTGATGCCGCGGGTCGTGAGCCACGCGTCGAACGGCGCCGACACGGCGCCGACCGCGAACTGCTGGAACTTGACGTCGTCGACGAACCGGTCGTCGCCGAACACGACGGCGCCGCCGAGCACATCCGAGTGCCCGCCGAGGTACTTGGTGGTGGAGTGCACGACGAGGTCGGCGCCCAGGGCGAGCGGCTGCTGCAGCGCCGGCGAGGCGAAGGTGTTGTCCACGACCGCGATCGCCCCGGCGGCGTGCGCGATCTCGGCGATCACCGCGATGTCGACGATCTTCAGGAGCGGGTTGCTGGGTGTCTCGACCCAGATGATCCTCGTCTCGGGGCGGAGGCCGGCGCGCACCGCATCGAGGTCGGAGAGCTCGACGGTCGTCGTCTCGACGCCCCACTTCGACAGCACCTTGGTCAGCAGGCGATACGTGCCGCCGTACGCGTCGTTGCCGAGCAGCACATGATCGCCGGGAGAGAGGATGCCGCGCAGCAGCGCGTCCTCGGCCGCGAGGCCCGACGCGAAGGAGAGGGCGTGCGCGCCGCCCTCGAGCGCCGCGAGCTGCGTCTCGAGCGACGAGCGCGTGGGGTTGCCCGCGCGGTTGTACTCGTACCCTTCGCGGAAGCCGCCGATGCCGTCCTGCACATGCGTGGACGCCTGGTAGATCGGCGGGATGATCGATCCGGTGGTCGGATCGGGCTCCTGGCCCGCGTGGATGGCTCGGGTGGCGAAGGAGTGCTCGGACATGCCCTCAGCCTACGTCGGCGGTCGGGGTGCCGGCCGTCCCGTTACGCCCGGCGTCAGCGCGACAGGTACGACAGCAGATCTTGCCGCGTGAGCACGGTGTGCGGGCGTCCGCCCTCGGTGACGAGCAGCGCGTCGGCGTCGGCGAGCGCGGCGCGCGCCTGCGCTATGGGAGCGTGGATGCCGATGAGCGGCAGCCTCTCCCCGACGTGCTCGCCCACGGCATCCGTCGCCTTCGCCTCACCGCGGAAGAGCAGGTCGAGCAGGCCCTTCTCGTCGACGGTCCCGACGACTTCGCCCATCATCACGGGAGGCTCGGCGCTGAGCACGACGAGCTGCGACACCTCGTATTCGGTGAGCAGGCCGATGGCCTCGAGCACGGTGTCGGTGGGGTGCGCGTGCACGAGGTCGGGGATGCTCTCCCCCTGTCGCGTCGCGCGGGCCGCGAGCACATCGGCGACCGTCTCGCCCTCCTCGACGTCGCTGAACCCGTAGGAGCGCATCCATCCGTCGTTGAAGATCTTGCTCAGGTATCCGCGCCCGCCGTCGGGCAGCAGCACCACCATGACCGCCTCGGCCGGCAGCTCGCGGGCGACGCGCAGCGCACCGACGACCGCCATGCCGCTGGATCCGCCGACGAGGATTCCCTCCTCGCGGGCGAGGCGCCGGGTCATCGCGAAGGCCTCCGCGTCGTCGACCGCGACGATCTCGTGCGGCACGGACGGGTCGTACGCACCGGGCCAGATGTCCTCCCCCACCCCCTCGACGAGGTACGGGCGACCGGTGCCGCCGCTGTAGACGCTGCCTTCGGGGTCGACGCCGATGATGCGCACCCGGCCGTCGGAGACCTCGCGCAGGAACCGACCGGTGCCCGTGATCGTGCCGCCCGTGCCCACGCCTGCCACGAAGTGCGTGATCTCGCCGTCGGTGTCGCGCCAGATCTCCGGCCCCGTGGTCTCGTAGTGGCTGCGCGGGCCGTTCGGGTTCTCGTACTGGTTGGGCTTGAACGCCCCGGGGATCTCACGCGCCAATCGGTCGCTCACGCTGTAGTACGACTCCGGACTGTCGGCGGCGACCGAGGTGGGCGTCACGACGACCTCCGCGCCGTAGGCCCGCAGCACGTCGATCTTGTCCTCGCCGACCTTGTCCGGCACGACGAAGACGCACGAGTACCCGCGCTGCTGCGCGACGAGCGCGAGCCCCACTCCCGTGTTGCCGCTCGTGGGCTCGACGATCGTGCCGCCCGGCTTCAGCTCGCCCGAGGCCTCGGCCGCGTCGATGATCCGCGAGGCGATGCGATCCTTCGCCGACCCGCCGGGGTTCAGGTACTCGAGCTTCACCAGCACGGTGCACTCGATGCCCTCCGTGACGTGCTGGAGCTTCACGAGGGGCGTGTCGCCGACGAGGTCGACGATCGAGTCCGCATACTTCATGTCTTCAGGGTAGACGCGAGGATGCCGCGACCGGGGCTGTGTTGCACCCGGCCGCGGCATCCTGTCATCGGCTCTCCCGTCGGGGGGTCAGCCCTTCGTGGACCCCGCCAGCAGGCCTCGCACGAAGTAGCGCTGCAGGGCGAAGAACACGATCAGCGGGATGATGATCGACACGAAGGCACCGGCGGTGAGCAGGTACCAGTCGTTGCCCCGTGTTCCCGTGATCTCGGCCAGCAGCTTCGTGATCGGCGCCGCGGCGCCGTCGGCGAACACCAGTGCCACGAGCAGGTCGTTCCAGACCCAGAGGAACTGGAAGATCGCCACGGACGCGATCGCCGGCATCGTGAGCGGCAGCACCACGCGGAAGAAGATCTGCCCACGGGATGCGCCGTCGACGCGTGCGGCCTCGATGATCTCGCCCGGGATCTCCGACATGAAGTTGTGCAGCAGGTAGATCGCGAGCGGAAGCGCGAACATCGAGTGCGCGAACCACACCTGCGCGTAGCCCTGTGAGGCGTCGAGCGGCAGCGTGACCTGCAGGCCGAAGAGGTTGATGCCCCGCGAGAACGAGCTGAGCAGCGGCACCAGGGCCATCTGGATCGGCACGATCTGCAGCGCGAACACGAAGATGAACAGCGCGTTGCGCCCCTTGAAGTCGATCCACGCGAAGGCGTACGCCGCCATCGCCGCGATCATCAGAGGAATGATGGTCGCGGGGATCGTGATCGCGATCGAGTTGATGAACGACTCGAGGATCGTCAACTGCGTGGTGCCCGACTGCAGCACCTGCACGTAGTTGTCGAACGTCACCTGCGGGTTGGTGAAGAACTCCCACCATCCGCTGGACTGGATCTGATCGCGCGGACGGAACGACGAGATGAACAGCCCGAGCGTCGGGATCGTCCACAGCACGGCGATGACGATGGACCCGACCGACGCCCACGGGCGCGAGAGGCGCTTGCGCGCACGTCCCGCCGCTGCGTCGAATCCGCCGCCCGTCGTGATCGCGCGGGTGGAGGCCGGTGTCTCGGTCTTCAGGGTGTCGCTCATCATCGCACCTCCCGCTGCTTCTTGATCTGTCTGGCGTTGTAGATGACGATCGGCAGCACGAGGACGAAGAGGATGACCGACAGCGCCGCACTGCGACCGGCCTCGAACTTCGAGAACTGCGTGTACATCTCATTCGCCAGCACGGAGGTGCCGTAGTTTCCTGCGGTCATGGTGCGGACGATGTCGAACACCTTCAGCGAGGCGATGGAGATCGTCGTGAGCACGACGATGAGAGCCGGACGGATCGACGGCACGGTCACGGACCGGAACCGCTGCCACGCGTTCGCGCCGTCGAGCTCGGCCGCTTCCAGCAGCTCGGCCGGTACGCCCTTGATGGATGCCGAGAGCACGACCATCGCGAAACCGGTCTGCACCCAGATGAGCACGACGATGAGGAACAGGTTGTTCCACGGCTCGTTGAGCAGCCACTGCTGCGGCGTGCCGCCGAACCAGACGAGGATCTGGTTGAGCAGACCGATCTGCTTGAAGTCGCCGCCGCGGTACTCGTACATGAACCGCCAGATGATGCTCGCGCCGACGAAC
Organism: Microbacterium sp. LWO14-1.2; assembly: GCF_038397715.1. Lineage (NCBI taxonomy): Bacteria > Bacillati > Actinomycetota > Actinomycetes > Micrococcales > Microbacteriaceae > Microbacterium > Microbacterium sp. LWO14-1.2. The sequence goes on along the minus strand of NZ_CP151633.1, from coordinate 2,838,922 downwards.
GAGATCGCCATCGGCATGAACACGAGCACCTTGTAGATCTTCTCGCCGCGGGTGCGGTCGATGAAGACGGCGTAGGCGAGGCCGACGATGGTCGACACGGTCGGCACGAGCAGCACCCAGATGATCGAGTTGACCACCGAGGTGATCCCGTCGGACTGGGTGAAGATCCAGGTGTAGTTCGCGAATCCGACGAAGTCCTTGCCCGACGAGTTCAGGAACGACGCGTACATGGTCTGGATCGACGGGAGGATGAGGCCGACGAGCAGCAGGAGCATCGCCGGGGCCATGAAGGCCACGAGCTGGATCAGGTAGCCCGCTCCGTCGCGGGATCGGTAGTCCAGGAAGAAGAACAGCGCCCCGACCAGCACGGCGACACCCATCGCCCAGTAGTAGGAGCTGAAGAAGAACATCACGGCGAGCGGGATGAGCAGGCACATCGCCAGCCGCACCCACGTGTAGATCGCCCCTCGGCGCGGAGCGACGTCCACGAGGAGGAGGATGACGGCCACGACCACCGCGAAGGCGATGACCACGACCACTGCTTGAAGGATCGGAGGCAGCGTCCCGATCCACTGGAAGAATGCTGTCGCGTTCACGGATTCCCCTTCATGACGCGTTGCGGATCAGCCCGCACGTCGATGTGCGGGCCACGGGATGAGAAGGAGGGCCGCCCCGGGAAGGGGCGGCCCTCCTCATCCGATCAGCTGGACGGCCAGCCGGTCTCGATCTGCGTGAGCACCTCGTCGGTCGAGGTGCCGTTGACCCAGGCCACGATCCCCTTCCAGAACGTGCCGGCGCCGACGGCACCGGGCATGAGGTCGCTCGCGTCGAAGCGGAACGTGGTGTCCGGGTCCTGGAGGATCTTGATGGTCTCCTGCAGGATCGGGTCCTTCGCGTTCGCCGGGTCGAGGCCGTTGTTGGCCGAGGTGACGCCGCCGAGGCTCACGCGGCTGTTGGCCCACTCGGGGCTCGACAGGTACGCGAGGACCTTCTGCGTCGCCTCCTTGTCGGTGAAGGCACCGACGATCTCACCGGCGCCGGTGACGGCCTTGTCGTCAGCGGACTCGCCCGGGAGCATGAACGCCCAGACGTCGCCGTCCTCGGCGATCTCGGTGCCCTCCGGGAAGAAGCCCGACAGGAACGAGGCCTGGTGCGTCAGCGCGCACGTGCCCTCGGCCAGCGCCGGAGCCACGTCGCCGAACGCGGTCGAGTTGATCGAGCGCACGTCGCCGAAGCCCGCGTTCACGTTCGACGGGTTGAGCAGGATCGAGCCCACCGAGTCGAAGGCGGTCTTGATCTGCGGGTCTGTGAACGGGATCTCGTTGGTCACCCACTGGTCATACACGTCGGGACCGGCCTGACGGAGCACGTAGTCCTCGACCCAGTCGGTGCCCGGCCATCCCGTGGCCGTGCCGGACTCGAAGCCGGCGCACCATGCGGGGGTTCCGGTCTTCGCCTGGATCGTGTCGGTGAGCGCCTGCATCTCGTCGAGGGTCGTCGGGACCTCGACGCCCCACTCGGCGAACTTCGCCGGCGAGTACCAGATCCAGCCCTTGACGTTCGCCATCAGAGGCGCGCCGTAGAAGGTGCCGTCGACGGTGCCGTAGTTGACCCAGTCCTCGGTCCAGTACTCGTTGGCGTTCTTCTCGACCTCTTCGGGCGCGGGCTTCAGGTAGTCGCGGTTCGCGAAGTCCGCGAACAGACCCGGCTGCGGGAAGATCGCGATGTCCGGCGGGTTGCCGCCCTGGGCGCGGGTGCCGAGCTGCGTCTCGAAGTCCTGGCTGCCCTCGTACTTGATGGTGATGTCGTTCTCCTCGGCCCAGTCCTTCCAGGACTCCTGGAGGAGTTCGGCCTCGGAGTCGACGATCGTGCCGTAGATCGTGACGGTGTTGTCTCCGCCGCCGTCGCCGCCGCTGCCGCCGCCCGGTGCGCCGGGAGCACCGCAGCCCGCGAGCGCGATGCCCGCGACACCCAGGAGGGCGATCGGCGCGTAACGCCGAGAACGCTGTGACAGACCCATGTGAATTCTCCTCTTCGAGTTTCACGGTCCCTCGGTGATCCACGCCGCCCCTCGGCGCGGATCGGGAACCGATTCCACGCCAACATACCGGCGTCTCACTTCCCGGCACAACACACGAGGATCACAAGCTTGCAACCATTCCGCGCACACGTGACGTCTCGATGGGAGCGCTCCCGCATCGATTGTGTGGAACCGGTTCCTTTCGGCGCCGCAACGGGCTACCATGTCATCCGCGCACGCTGACGTGCGCGGATGGCACGGGTCGAGGAGGACCGATGAGCACGATCGCGGACGTCGCGGCTCGTGCCGGTGTGTCCAAAGCCACGGCCAGCCGCGCTCTCACCGGTCGGGGCTACGTCTCCGAGGAGACGAGGCAGCGGGTGTCGGATGCCGCGGACGAGCTCGCCTACGTCGCCCACTCCTCCGCCACCAGCCTCGCCACCGGTCGCACGCAGACGGTCGGGGTCATCATGCCTCCCGTCGACCGCTGGTTCTTCGCGGAGCTGCTCGACGGCATCCAGGAGTCGCTGTTCGCCCTCGACTACGAACTGGCGCTGTACGGCATCCGCGAGGGCAGCGAGACCCGCGAGCGCCTCTTCGACACCGTGCTGCCCGGGCGCCGCTTCGACGGGATCATCGCCGTCGGCATCCAGCCCAGCGCGCAGGAGCTCGAGCGACTCCACCGGTCGGAGCGACCTCTCGTGAGCGTCGGGCCGTACAGCGAGGGGTCCAGCGCCGTATCGATCGACGACGTGGCCGCGGGGCGCATCGCGACGGAGCACCTCATCGACCTCGGTCACACCGACATCGCCTTCGTCGGCGGGTCGAACGACCCGGGGCGGCTGAGCTTCGGCGACGCCCGGCGCATCGACGGCTATCGCGAAGCGCTCACTGCCGCAGGGCTGGCCGACCGCGCACGCATCGCCGACTCGCCGCCAACGATGCCCGGGGGCTATGCGGCCGCCGTCGAACTGCTCGGCGACCGGCGTGCACGCCCCAGCGCCGTCGTGGGCGTCTGCGACGAAGCCGCGATCGGAGCCATGATCGCCGCCAGACGGCTCGGGATCGCGGTGCCGACCGAGCTCAGCATCGTCGGGATAGACGACCACCAGCACGCCGAGATGTTCGCCCTCACCACGATCAAGCAGTCGCCCCGCGAGCAGGGGCATGAAGCGGTACGGCTGCTGCAGCGCCAGATGGAGGAGCCCGATTCGCCGCTGGAGCGGTGCGTGACGGCATCCGTGCTCGTGGTGCGCAGCTCGACCGCCGCGCCACGCTGAACCGACCGCCGGGATCGCCGGAACCATCCGCAGACGCACGAAGGCCCCGGGGTGACCCGGGGCCTTCGCAGACGTTCGGGAGGAGGTGCGAGCACCTCGACCCGGACGGGATTACTTGAGGGTGACCGTCGCGCCGGCCTCTTCGAGAGTGGCCTTCGCCTTCTCGGCGGTCTCCTTGTTCGCGCCCTCGAGGACGGCCTTGGGAGCGCCGTCGACGACAGCCTTGGCCTCGCCGAGGCCGAGCGAGGTGAGCTCGCGGACGGCCTTGATGACCTGGATCTTCTTGTCGCCGGCAGCCTCGAGGATGACGTCGAAGGAGTCCTTCTCCTCGACCTCTTCCGCAGCACCAGCGCCACCGGCGCCGGCAACGGCGACGGGTGCAGCAGCGGTGACCTCGAACTTCTCCTCGAACGCCTTCACGAAGTCGTTGAGCTCGACGAGGGTCAGGCCAGCGAACTGCTCGAGCAGCTCCTCGGTGGAAAGCTTCGCCATGATGTATCTCCTAGATAGATGGGGTTGTTGTACGAGAACGTCGGACGCTTACGCGGCCTCGGCGGTCTCGAGCTTTTCGCGAAGCGCGTCGATGGTGGCGGCAGCCTTGCCCATCGTCGCCTTCATCATGCCCGCAGCCTTCGCCAGCAGAACCTCACGGCTCTCGAGCGAGGCGTACTTGTTGACCTCGTCGGCGGTGAGGGCGTTGCCCTCGAAGATGCCGGCCTTGATCACGAGAAGCGGGTTGGCCTTGGCGAAGTCACGAAGAGCCTTGGCAGTGGCGACGAAGTCACCGTGCACGAACGCGACGGCCGACGGACCCTTGAGGTCGTCGTCCAGTGCGGTGATGCCGGCCTTGTTGGCGGCGATCTTGGTCAGCGTGTTCTTCACCACGGCGTACTCAGCGTCCTGACGGATGCTGTTGCGCAGCTCCTTGAGCTGGGCAACCGTCAGACCGCGGTACTCGGTCAGCAGAACGGCAGTCGAGTCCTCGAATGACTTCGTGAGCTCGGCGACCGATGCATCCTTCTGCGCCATGGTCACTCCTTGGTGTGTACGAGGCGCCTCACGGCGGTGAGGCGCCGACCTCGACCGCATGCAACAGAAAAGCTCCGGCGCAAGCGCACGGAGCTTCGGAGAGTTCGTGTCCTGCGCGGGCCCCTGCTGAGCAGAGCTTCGATCGTTCGTGTTCGCACACGCACGATGACCAGCGGTCTTCGGTTGCCCCCACTCTACCTCACGCGCGCTCCCCGCCCAAATCCCGCATCCCCCTCCCCTCCTCTCCCCCTGACGTCGAGACCCACCACGCGCGTCGAGACCCACCACCAGAGACGTCGCGCCCGGTGGGTCTCGACGCGGATGCTGGGCTTCGGTGCGCTCATCGAGGCCGGATGCCGAAGGCGGCCAGCCTCGCGCCGAGAGCGTCCTCGCTGCGGATGTGCTCCGACCCCCATCGAACGATGCGCCATCCCGTCACGCCGCGGACTTCGTCCTCACGACGCTTCTCGGCGATCACGACGTCGTCGATGCTCCTGTCCCCGCGCATCTCCGGCGACACGTACTTGCCGAGGCCGTCGAACTCGCCGAAAGCGCGTGCCTGCGGAAAGCCGAAGTCCAGCCAGAAGTCGCGGCCATCGGATGAGGTGACATGCGGCTGAAGCTCGATGTCGCGGAAGCCGAGACGGTGCAGCAGCAGCCGGCTGACGCTCTCGCCGGGGAGCTGCGCCCGACCGTCCGCGAACGCCACCACCCGTCGCGCCTGACGGATGCCGCGATTCGACGACCGGCTCATCCGACGATCGAGCCGCTCCCTCCATGCCGCAGCGACGGATTCGTCCTGCCGGTGCCCCACCACAGCGATGCGGCGGAGCGCGGCATCCGCACTCGCCACTGCCGCTTCGGGGTGCAGAGTTCTCGCGAGGTCGACGACCGTTCGTTCCAGGGAGGTGCAGGCGATCCCGGCGACCTCGGTCAGATCGTCCTCGCCGAGCGCAAGGGAGTGACGGGCGACCCCGGACCGCCGACGGCTGTGACTCGTCGGGGCTGTGAGTGTGTGCACGGCCGAGGGCTGCGTCCGGTACAGCGGCAAGCCGTGCAGCACCGCCGCGGACTCGAGACAGAAAGGCGGCGCCGCGTACGTGGCCTCGCGCCGCACGGCCACGACCTCGAGCAGGTGACGCCCCTCGCGCCAGAGGTCGGCCCAGTCATCCCCCGCGACGTACCACCCGCGACGCACCCTGATCAGTGCACCGGACTGCACGGCGGCGGCGATGTCTCGCTCGGTCATGCCGCGTTCCATGAGCCCGGATCGAGCCCTGAGCATCCGCTCGGCGGACGGGACGGTGAGTTCGCGCGGCATCCCGACATCCTGTCGAGCCTGCAGCCTCCGCGGACGCCCCTGGGCACGATGTGGAGGGATCGGGCCACATCCTCGTTTGTGCAGGAGAGGTGCGGAGGAGTCCCCCTCTCGTCGATACCCACCACGCTCGTCGAGACCCACCCCGCGCGACGCTGCGCTTGGTGGGTCTCGACGGGGGAGGTGGGTTTCGACGGCGGGTGGGTTTCGGGACGGGGGACGGCGGGTGGGTTTCGGGACGGAGGGGGATGCCGCGGAGCGGCGTGTACGGCGGCGCGGGTCGGCACCCGGGGTTAGGCTCGTGAGGTGACCCCGGAACTCCAAGCGCGCATCGTTGCGGACTCCCGCGACCGCGTCGCCTGGATGCGCGCGAGGTCGCGCGGGATCACCGCCACCGACGTCGCCGGGCTCACCAGCGACAGGTCGATCGCCCGCGCCGCCGACTTCAAGCTCGGGGGCGGTCCGCGCTTCGGCGGCAACGCCTACACCGACCACGGACGTCGGCGCGAGCCGGAGATCGCGGCCTGGGTCGCGGCGACGCACGGCATCCTCCCCTCGTCGGCGCTGTTCCGCGCCGAGGTCGAGCACCGTCATCTCGCCACTCCCGACGGCATCGCGGTCGACACGGCCGGGCGCATCGAGCTCGCCGAGATCAAGACGACCAACAAGGCCTTCCGCGGCATCCCCCGCACCTACCTGCGTCAGGTGTGGTGGCAGCAGCACGTGCTGGGCGCCGAGCGCACCCTGTTCGTATGGGAGGAGCACGTCGACTTCGCCCCGGTGCACGACGAGCCCCGCTGCGTCTGGATCGACCGAGACGATCGCGAGATCGCCAAGCTCGTCGGCCTCGCCACGGAACTCATCGACGAGCTGTACCGGCGGACGACCGGTCAGCAGGTCCCCCGCAGGATGCCGGTCGCCACGACCAGCCGCCGGGAGCACCTGCGCGAGCGCGACGCGTTCCGCGCCCTGGCACTCGCCGACTGAGCTCGGCCACGCACCGACGTCAGGTGCAGGTCGCGCCGGTTCCCAACAGCGCGATCGACAGCTGCCTCGACACCCCGGCGGAGACCCACGCGGTGCCGACCAGGAGATTGTCGACCGTCATGGTCGTCGTGCTGCCGAGCAGGTTGGTGACCAGGCTGCTGAGCAGCGTCTGCGACAGCACCGCGGTGTGCGTGTAGACCCCGCCCGACGGACCGGAGGTGCTGATGTTCGATGCCGGGACGACCGCCGTGGTCGCCCCCTGCGTGAGCGTCAGTCGCACCCCGCTGGCCGGGTAGATCGACGTCCACACGAGCGTCACGCTCTGGAAGATGCCGAGCGCACCGTTCGTGATGGTGCACGCGGTGATGGTCGCCGGCGGCACCGTGAACGACGTGAACGTGCCGGAGGCCGCGTACTCGGGGTCGGTGAAACGGGCGTCGACCTGCTGCGTGCCCCCGAGCGCGCTCGCACCCGTCAGGACGCTCACGCCCAGGATGCCGGCGAGCAGCCGCCGCCGTGATGCACGAGCTCGCGCGGTCACGGCGCCACCTCCGCATCCCGGCCCTCGTCCCGCGAATCCCGCGCGCCCCGCGCATCCCGCGGAACCCGATCGCCCCGCGCATCCCGCGGAACCCGATCACTCCGCGCATCCCGCGGAACCCAATCACTCCGCGCATCCCGCCGGCCACGCCCCCGCCGCCGGATGCGCTCCGCGAGCAGCACCGCCCCGGCGCCGACCAGCACGATCCCGCCGACGAGCACCCCCACGGGCGCCGTTCCGCCGGTGGTCGGGAGGGAGGACAGCCCGCCGCCCGTGTCGGCGACCACCGCGTCGCCGACCCCACGGGCCGAGACGCGCACGTCGGTGAAACCAGGCCCGTCGTCATCGCCGCCCATGGCCACGCGCAGGCGCAGGTGCGCGGTCTGTGTCGACGGGAAATCGGCGAGCACGGCCTCGCTGCCGTCGCGCGGGATGGTCCACGCTGTCGCGAGCACCGTGGCGCCACCCGGGCAGGCACCGTCGGTCCAGGGCTGCAGACAGAGTTCCGCATCGACGAGCAGGGGCGCCGCGCCGGTCGCGCTCACGGCGAGCGTAACGGTCCCGGGTTCGACATCGGCGTCCGCGCTGACCGCCACGTCCCACACCACCGATTCGCCGGGGAGCAGGTTCGCGGCCTCGGCCCAGTCGGCGACGGAGACGATCCGCAGCACGGAGCCCTGCACGACCTCCGTGCTCGGCGCCGCCCAGGCCGGCGCCGCGGCGAGAGCAGCTCCCGCGACGAGCGCGACGGCGAGCCCCGCGCCGGCCGCCGCCCGGGAGGTCGTCATTCCCGCCCTCGCTCACGCCGCCTCCGCGGCCAGAACGCCCAGACGACGAGCGCGGTCGCCGCGACCGTGATCCCGGCCAGAACGAGGGGATCGCCCAGGCCGGCGATGACGGATGCCACGCCCGGCACCGAGAAGAGCACGCGCCGCACCGAGGTGACCGCGTACGGGAACGGGTCGTCGGAGGCGTTCGCATCGCCCCGCATCGTGATGATGCGCTCGTCTGCGACGGCTCCGTCGGCGACCGAGGTGATCCGGTGGGTGATGGGCAGCTCCCCCGGCCGGTCGACGGTCACGACATCTCCGACGACCACGTCGGACGCGGGCACCCTCTGCACGACGGCGACCGATCCGGCGGGGATCGTCGGGGACATCGATCCGGTGCGGAACATGATGAGCGTGACCTGCAGCGCGAAGGCGAGCACGACCAGCGCGATGCACACCACACCCGCGGCGGCGGCGATCCACAGGGCCGAGTCGACGAGGAAGCGCCCCACGCCACGGGGCTCCCGTGCGGTCGGCGCGGCGGCCGCGCCCGAGCCCTCGCGCCGTTCGCGCCGGGTGGTCGGTGTGGTCATCTCCCCTTCTCTCCTCGCCCCCTCTGCATCCGTCGCCCTCGGGATCCGTCCCGCTACGACGAGGTGCCCTGGATCTGCCACGTCTGCGTCATCGTGAGCCCCTGCGCCGCGTTGACCGCGGCCGTCGGAAGCGTCACGGCGACGCAGTAGTTCAGCTGATTGCCGCCGTTCGCCGTGACCACCTGCGGCACGGACGTCGTGGCCGCTCCCCCGACCGTGAGCGCCGATCCGTCTGCGACGATCACGCTCGAGGCTCCGGATGCCGCGGCGTAGGTCGCGGCCGTGCACGACTGACTCGGCGTGGCAGCCGTCGGCACGAGGCGCACTCCGTACGTGAGGTACGCGGCGAGACCGGTGCCGCCGGGCGTGCCGGCGGTGAGCTGCAGCGTGCCCGCCGCCGACGGGGTGGCGGTCTTGACGCTGAACAGCGCGTAGGTCGTCGTGCCGGGCACCATGGCGGTCGGTGCGACGGCGAAGCTGAGCGCTGCGGCGGCACCGGCGGTGGCATGGTTCGAGAACGTCGCACCGTCGGTGGCGCCCACGATGTCGAAGCGTCCGGCGGTGAACGTCGACGACGCGTACTCGGAGTCGTTCCATGCGGCGAGGGTCATCGTCGCGCCGACGCCGAAGACGAGTCCGCCCGCGAGGACGGCCCGGATCCGACGGGAGCGCAGTCGCTTCCTCTCCCGCATGCGTCTGCGGGTGTCGGCCATGATCAGTCGGAGACGGAGGTGGCGGTGAACTCCCACGTCGCGGTCGCCGTCGCGCCCTGGGTCAGCGCAGCACCCGCCGTGACGGCGAAGCACAGCTGCACTGGTGCACCGGCCGTGCCGGGGGCGGTTCCCTCAGCGAGCGGCACCGATGTCGCTCCGGTCTGGGCGCTGAGCGTCGCTCCGGACGCGACGACGGTTCCCGTGGCCCCTGCCCCGCAGGTCGCTGCGGCGCCGATGGCGGTGACGGTGTACGACAGGTTCGCCTCGTTGCCGCCGGTTCCGGCGGTGATCCCGGCGGGGACCAGGGTCGCCGCGTTCGTCGTCGTGGCGTCGAGTCGTACCCAGAACGGCGCGTAGACGACGTCGCCCGGCGACATCGACGCGGCGACGGCGGGCAGTTGGAACACGAGGGATGCCGCAGCATCCCCGTTGTCGATGTTGTGGTCGTCGTACCCGGTGGTGGCGCTCGTGGTCGAGCCCTCCAGGTTGAACGATCCGGCGCCGAAAGTGCCGGTGGCGAACTCGGAGTCGTTCCAGGCGGCGAGCGTCACTCCGACGCCCACCCCCAGCACGACGCCTCCGGCGAGGACGGCGAGAACCTTCCTCCTGGTGTCCGCCCTCCTGGTGTCCGTGGTGACCATGTCTCTTCCCCCTCAGGAATCGAGAGTGCGCGGACGAGGTGGACGATCTTCCCTCAAAGACCGGTGCCTGCACACTCTTTCGTCTTGCATGCGCCTCGACGAAACCGCTCCCACAAGACACATGCCCGTTCATCAGATTGAATACCTATTCAATCGAGGATGCAACGGCCTGTCGCAAAACGGATCGCAGACGTCCGTCAGGGGGCGAGGACGCGATGCGCCTCCTCGGCCACCTCGGCGGCGATCGCATCGAGCAGCTCGGAACGGAGGTTCCACTGCTGCCAGTAGAGAGCGACCCGCAGCGGAGGACCGCCGAGATCGACGAGTCCGCCCTCGTCCTGCAGCCCCGGAACCATCCCCCACCCCAGCCCGAGCCGGACGGCGAGCGCATAGTCATGGGATGCCGGGACGTAGTGCCGCGGAACTCCCTGAGCGGTCACTCCCCTCGCCGCGAGCCACTCGTGCTGCAGCGTGTCTCGACGGTCGAAGTCGACGAACGGCGCCGTCACGAGCGCCTCGCCGGTCACCCCGTCCGGGAACCAGCGCTCGGCGTAGCGGGGCTCGGCCATCGCCCGGTACTCCAGCACCCCGAGCGGCGAGACCGAGCACCCGGCCACCGGCGTCGCCTCGCTCGTCACCGCCGCCATGACCGTGCCCGACTCCAGCAGCCGCGCGGTGAAGTTCTGGTCGTCGCGGTGCAGGTCGACGTCGATGTCGTGCGTGCGCGACAGACGCGCCAGCGGGGCGAGGAACCACGTCGCCATCGAGTCGGCGTTCACCGCGAGCGGGATCCGCGGCCGAGCCATCCCGCCGTCCAGCCCCAGCCCGCCGAGCGCGTCGTGCTCGAGGAGCGCCGCCTGCCGGGCGAGCCGCACGACGGCCTCCCCCGCCTCCGTGAGCCTGGCCGGCTTCGCACGGACGACCAGAACGCGGCCGAGCTGCTGCTCGAGGCTCTTCAATCGCTGACTCACGGCCGACGGCGTGATGCGCAGCACGCGGGATGCCGCGTCGAGGGTGCCCTCGTCGGCGACGGCGGCGACCGTGGCGGCGAGTTCCGGATCGATTCTCACATCAGCCAGGCTAATGGTTCACAAGGAATCCTCGCTGGTGCTCATGCCGACCCGCACTTAGCGTGAAGACATGCTCTCGGTCCTCTCGGGTCTCGGACTCGGCCTGTCGCTCATCGTCGCCATCGGCGCGCAGAACGTCTTCGTGCTGCGCCAGGGGATGCGTCGGGAGCACGTGCTGCCGGTCGTGGTGATCTGCGCTCTGTCCGACGCCCTCCTCATCGCCGCGGGGGTCGCCGGTCTCGGTGTCGTGATCTCGGCCGCCCCGTGGCTCGTCGTCGTCGCCCGGTGGGCCGGCGCACTGTTCCTGCTCGGCTACGGACTCCTCGCCGCACGCCGCGCCTGGCGCGGAGGGGAGCAGCTGCGCCTCGACGACGCTCCTGCGACCGGCGGAGCACCCGACGGAGCGACGACCGCCACCGCGACACGCACCGCGCTGGCCCCGGTGCTCCTGACCGTCCTCGCGCTCACCTGGCTCAACCCGCACGTGTACCTCGACACCGTGCTCATGCTCGGATCGATCGCTGCCACTCACGGCGATGACCGGTGGCTGTTCGCCGCCGGGGCGATCGTCGCCAGCATCCTCTGGTTCACCGCGCTGGGCTTCGGCGCGCGCTACCTCGGTCGCTGGCTGCGCACGGAGCGCTCTTGGCGCATCCTCGACGGGATCATCGCTGTCGTCATGATCGCTCTCGCGATCAGTCTCGTCGCGCCTCTCTTCGCCTGACGCGGGGCGCCCGGTATCGGGCGTTCAGTCGCCGTCGAGCGGGCGCAGGATGCGGGTCAGGAACCGCTGCGTGCGCTCCTGCCGGGGAGCGCCGAAGATGTCCTGCGGAGCGCCCTCCTCGACGACGGCCCCGCCGTCCATGAACAGCACCCGGTCGGCTGCCTCGCGCGCGAAGCTCAGCTCGTGCGTGACGACCACCATGCTCCACCCCTCGTCGGCGAGTTCCTTGATGACCAGCAGCACCTCCCCCACGAGCTCCGGGTCGAGGGCACTGGTCGGCTCGTCGAAGAGCAGCAGGCCGGGCCGCAGGGCCAGCGCCCTGACGATGCCGACGCGCTGCTGCTGCCCGCCCGAGAGCTGGTGCGGGCGGGCGTTCTCCTTGTCGGCGAGCCCCACGCGCGCGAGCAGGGTGCGCGCCTCGGCGATCACCTCGGCCTTCGGCCTCCCCTGCACCCGCCAGGGTCCCTCGATGACGTTCTCGAGCACCGTGAAATGCGGGAACAGGTTGTGGTGCTGGAACACCATGGCCGACCGGTCGCGCAGAGCCAGGCGCTGCTGGGCCCGCTTCCGCGCGCCTCGGCCGCCCGCGTCCGCGAAATCGATCTGCGGCCCGCCCGACACCTCGATGGTTCCGGCATCCGGCGTCTCCAGCCCGTTGAGCGCGCGGAGCACCGTCGTCTTGCCCGACCCGCTCGGACCGATCAGCACGACGACCTCTCCGCGGTGCAGCGTCAGATCGATCCCGCGCAGCACCTCGTTGTCACCGAAGCGCTTGTGCAGCCCGCGAGCGGCGAGCAGCTCCCCACCCGTTCCGTCAGTGCGCGACATGGCGATCGAGCCTCCTCTCCAGTGCGCTCTGCCCGAACGACAGGACGAGGCAGAACACCCAGTAGACCAGCGCTGCTGCGAGATACAGCACCATGAACTGGTACGTCGTCGACGCGATCTGCTGCGCGACCTTGAACAGCTCGGTCACGAGGATCAGCGAGGCGAGCGAGGTGTCCTTGACCAGGGAAATGAAGGTGTTCGACAGCGGCGGCACCGAGACCCGCGCAGCCTGCGGCAGGATGACGCGCGTCAGCGTGCGCGTGCGGTTCATGCCGACCGTGTAGGCGGCCTCCCACTGTCCCTTCGGTACCGAGAGGATCGCCGCCCGCACCACCTCGGCCCCGTAGCCGCCGACGTTGAGCGACAGCGCGATGATCGCGCTGGGCCATGGATCGATCGTCACGCCGATCGACGGCATCCCGTAGAAGATCACGAAGAGCTGCACGAGCATCGGCGTTCCGCGGATCACCGAGATGTAGAACCGGGCGATGCCGGATACCACCGGGTTCACCGAGATCCGCATGAGCGCCACGCCGATCGCGATGAGCAGACCGATGACGAAGGAGACGAGCGCCAGCGGCACCGTGGCCGTCAGCCCCGCGAGGGCGATCGGCCCCAGCGAGTCGAGGAACAGCTGCCAGGGGCTCTCCATGGGTTACTGCGTGACGTCGGCGCCGAAGTACTTGTCGCTGATCTCGGCGAGCGTGCCGTCGGCGCGCAGCTCCTCGAGGGCGGCGTCCACGGCCTCGACGAGCGACTTCTTGTCCTTCGTGAACACGAAGGCCTGCTCGCCGGCGTCCTCGGTCTCCGCCGCGATCTTCAGACCGGTCGGGCTGTTCGTCTTCTCGTAGTCGAGGAACGTGAGCTTGTCGTTGATGGTCGCGTCGACGCGGCCCTGGCGAAGGAGCTCGACGGCCTGTGCCCACCCCTCGACGCCCTCGACGTTCGCGCCCGACTCCTTCGCGAGGTCGTTCCAGTTGCTGGTGAGCGACTGGGCCGTGGTCTTGCCCTGCAGGTCGTCGAACGACGAGATCGAGTCGTCGTCCTCGGCCACCACGATCACACCGGGCGACACCGTGTACGGCTCGCTGAACAGGTAGGAGGCCTTCCGGTCGTCGTTGATGGTGACCTGGTTGGCGATCACGTCGAAGCGTCCGGCGTCGAGCCCCGCGAAGATCGCATCCCACTGCGTCTCCTTGAAGTCGACCTCGAGGTCGAGCTTGTCGGCGACGGCCTGGATGATCTCGACGTCGTAGCCCGTCAGGTCGCCGGTGCCGCCGTCGCCGTGGAAGCTGAACGGGCGGTACGTGCCCTCGGTCGCGACCGTCAGCGTGCCGTCCTTCACGAGGCCGAAGTCGTTCGAACCCTCTTCGGAGGAGGAGCCGCTCTCGGCGGGAGCGGTGCTGCCGCTGCACGCGGTGAGCGCGGCGGCGCCGAGGACGAGCGCGGTGACGGCGATGAGGCGACGGGACATGGATGAACCCTCCTGGGGTGATGCGGTGCGCGGATGCTGTGGTGCGCGGAACTCACCCACAGTACGCGGGATCCCTCCGGCATCCCAGTCGGATGACGTCGGATGTCGCCATGGTGTAGGCGACGAAGAAGGCCCCCGCCGAGGCGGGGGCCTTCCTGTGAGCGCGTGAGCGTCAGATCGCGTTGACGTCCAGCGGGATGCCGGGGCCGAACGTGGTCGACACGGCGCCCTTCTGGATGTAACGGCCCTTCGAGCTCGACGGCTTGAGGCGGACGATCTCCTCGAGCGCTGCGTCGATGTTCTCGTTCAGCTGCTCGGTGGAGAAGGAGGCCTTGCCGACGACGAAGTGCACGTTGGCGTGCTTGTCGACGCGGAACTCGATCTTTCCGCCCTTGATGTCCTCGACGGCCTTGGCCGTGTTCGGGGTCACCGTGCCGGTCTTCGGGTTCGGCATGAGTCCACGCGGACCCAGGACCTTTCCGAGACGACCGACCTGGCCCATGAGCTCCGGGGTGGAGACGGCCGCGTCGAACGCGGTCCAGCCGCCGGCGACCTTCTCGATGAGCTCGGCGCCGCCGACCTCATCGGCGCCTGCAGCGATCGCCGCCTCGGCCGCGGGGCCGGTGGCGAACACGATGACGCGGGCGGTCTTGCCGGTGCCGTGGGGCAGGATGACGGTGCCGCGCACCATCTGGTCTGCCTTGCGGGGGTCGACCGAGAGCTTCAGCGCGACCTCGACGGTGGCGTCGAACTTCGACGAGCCGGTCTCCTTGGCCAGGGCGACAGCCTCGGCGGGAGTGTAGAAACGGTCTGCCTCGATCTTCTCGGCGGCAGCGCGGTAAGCCTTGGACTTCGTAGCCATGATTATCTCCCTCAGCCCTCGACCGTGATGCCCATGGAACGGGCGGTGCCGGCGATGATCTTCGAGGCGGCCTCGATGTCGTTCGCGTTCAGGTCGGCCTGCTTCTGCTCGGCGATCTGGCGGACCTGGTCCTTGGTGATCTTGCCGACCTTGACGGTGTGCGGGGTGGCCGAAGCCTTCTGCACGCCGGCGGCCTTCTTGATGAGCTCCGCCGCGGGCGGGGTCTTCAGGACGAAGGTGAAGCTGCGGTCCTCGTAGACGGTGATCTCGACGGGGATGACGTTGCCGCGCTGCGACTCGGTCGCGGCGTTGTACGCCTTGCAGAACTCCATGATGTTGACGCCATGCTGACCGAGCGCGGGGCCGATCGGCGGCGCCGGGTTGGCTGCACCGGCGTTGATCTGAAGCTTGATCAGGCCGGTCACCTTCTTCTTCGGTGCCATTCTCTTTCCTTTCATCGAATCGGATGCCGCAGCACCCGCTTCTCCCACAGATCCGGCATCTCCGGACCGTGGTCGTCTGGACGCACGCGAAAGCGGCGCACAAACCACAACAGTCTACCCGATCGACGCCCGCCTTGTCGCCGAGTCCCGTCGCCGCCCCACACGCGCCGACCCACCCCTCGCCGACCCACCCCTCTGTGCGCGAGCCACCCCCCTTGTTCTCGTGCACAAGGGGGTGGCTCGCGCGGAAGGGGGTGGGTCGCGCACGAGGCGCGCACGAGAACGGATGCCGCAACGAGAGAAGGCCGCCCCGAGGGGCGGCCTTCTTCCTGCGACTCGTGGTCGTCAGATCATCTTGGTGACCTGGTCGAACGACAGCTCGACCGGCGTCTCGCGCTCGAAGAGCGACACGAGCACCGTGAGCTTGCCGCTCTCGGGCTTGATCTCGCTGATCGACCCGGGCAGACCCGCGAACGAGCCCTCCTTGATCGTGATGGTCTCGCCGACCTCGAAGTCGACCTCGGCCGGCAGCGGACGTGCGACAGCGACGCCGCCCTTGGCCGCGATGTTCTTGGCGGTCGGGACGTCCTTGACCTCGACGAGCGACTTCAGCATGTTGAAGGCCTCTTCGAAGCGCAGCGGCGTCGGGTTGTGGGCGTTGCCCACGAAGCCGGTGACACCGGGCGTGTGACGGACGACCGACCAGGTGTCCTCCGTGAGCTCCATGCGCACCAGCACGTAGCCGGGGATGCGCACGCGCGTGACCATCTTGCGCTGGCCGTTCTTGATCTCGACGACGTCCTCCATCGGGACCTCGATCTGGTAGATCTCGTCCTCGACCTCGAGCGTCGACTTGCGCTGCTCGATGTTCGCCTTGACCTTGCGCTCGAAGCCGGCGTACGAGTGGATGACGTACCACTTGCCGGGGAGCATGCGCAGGTCCATGCGGAACGCCTCGTACGGGTCCTCCTCGGAGTCGACGTCGTCGGACTCCGCGGCTTCCTCGGCCTCCACGGCCGCGACCACGGGGTCGTCCGCGTCGTCGGCGTCGACGGCCGGGCGGTCGTCCTCGCCGTTCACGTCGGGTCCGTCGTACGGGGTGACCTCGTCGGCCGCCTCCGCTTCCTGCTCTGCGGTCTCTTCGGCCACAGCGTCGTTGAGGACCTCAGCGGCAGCCTCGGACTCAGCCGCTTCGTCCAGGTTGAGAGCGTCGTTCACGATCGCATCCGCCTCCGGGTCGTCGATGTCGATGTCGGTGTCTTCTTCCGTGCCGGTCTCGTCGTCGCCGTCCACGTCCTCGACGTGGAGAGCCACGTGCTCGGCGGACGTGACGGAGAACTCCTCTGCGGCGAGGACGTTGCCCTCCTGGGCCTCGTCCTCCTCGCTGGACTGCTCGGCAGCGGTCGCCCAGTCGGCGTCGTCGGAATATCGTTCAGACACGGTGTTTCTTTCCAATCACTGCGGCCAGGGCCGCAGGGCGTCAAGCGTCCGGAACTCCGAACACGATGTGCGTCAGCCACGCGAACAAGGTGTCCAGCCCGTAGACGATGCCCATGACGATCAGAACGAAGACGAGCACCACCGCGGTGAACTTGAACAGTTCCTTGCGGGTCGGAGTGACGACCTTGCGAAGCTCTGCGATGACCTGACGGAAGAACAGGGCGATGCTCCCGAAGAACCGGGAGATGGGGTTGCCCGTCTTCTCTCGGGTGGCGCCGGCCGCGACGACCTCGCCGCGCGGTTCGTCCTGATCCATCCTGAATGTACCTTTCGTGTGTCAGCGTTGCGCTGACGCGCAGGGCGGACAGGAATCGAACCTGCAACCTGCGGTTTTGGAGACCGCTGCTCTGCCAATTGAGCTACCGCCCTAGAGACCGTGAGGTCTCGGGGTGTCGTCTCCATCCTGCCATCCGGCCCGGGCGTGTGGGCCGGGGCACGGCGAAAGGATGCAGACAACAACTGCTGGTCAAGCATACGGCATCCGTCGGCGGGTGCCGAACCGGCGGAGGGACCGCGCTGTTGCTAGGCTCGGCGGGCGGACGCAACGGGAGGGAATGCGGTGAGCTCTGACGTGCAGCAGTTCCAGGTGGATCTGCGCGGGGTCGTCGACCTCCTCAGCCGGCACATCTACTCGAGTCCTCGGGTGTACCTGCGCGAACTGCTGCAGAACGCGAGGGACGCCGTCACGGCCCGCCGGGAGCTCGACGGCACCGGCGGCAGCATCCGCATCACCCCGCTCACCGACGAGAGCCGCGAGTTCGTGCTGCGCGACGACGGCATCGGACTTACCGCTGCTGAGGTCGCCGACCTGCTCGCGACGGTCGGCCGCAGCTCGAAGCGCGACATCTTCGACATGCCCCGCAGCGACTACCTCGGCCAGTTCGGCATCGGGCTGCTCAGCTGCTTCATGGTCGCCGACACCATCGTCATCCGCTCGCGGAGCGCGAAGGGCACACCGGCCGTCGAGTGGACCGGCAGCGCGGACGGCACGTTCCGGGTGACCGAGATCGACGACGAGCTGCCGATCGGCACGAGCGTGCACCTCGCGCCGCGGTTCGACGCCGACGAGCTGCTGCGCCCCGCCGCCGTGCGGGAGCTGGCGACCGCCTTCGCGGAGTTCCTGCCGGTGCGCGTCACGATCGACGCCCCCGGCGGTGACGTCGACATCACGAGGGCGGCTCCGTTCCTCGACGCGGCGACCGACCCCGAGGCCGCCGTGCAGTACGGACGCGACCTGCTCGGCGCCGCACCCCTCGACGTGATCGAGATCGGCGAGCCCGCGACCGGCACCCGCGGCCTCGCGTACGTCCTCCCCTACGCGCCCCCTCCCGGCGCTCGGCAGGCGACCCGCATGTACCTCGGCCGGATGCTGCTGTCGGAGCGCGCCGACGACGTGCTGCCCGACTGGGCCTTCTTCGTCAGGGCCGTCGTCGACTCGACGGGCCTGGCGCCGACGGCGAGCCGCGAGTCGCTCGTCGATGACACCGCGCTGGAGCACGTGCGCGAGCAGCTCGGCGCCGGCATCCGCCGCTGGGTGCTCGACCTCGGGCTCCGAGAGCCCCACCGCCTCGCCCAGTTCGTCGCCGTCCACGAGGTCGGCCTGAAATCGCTGGTGCGCCACGACGAGGAGCTCGCCCGCTTCATCACCCGGTGGCTCACGCTCGAGACGACCCACGGAACCCTGCGCATCGGCGATATCGTCGAGCGCTTCCCGCACATCCGATTCGCGCAGACCGTCGACGAGTTCCGGCAGGTCGCCGGCATCTCCCCCGCATCCGAGGTGCTCGTCAACGGCGGCTACCTGTACGACGCCGACCTCGTGCGCATGCTGCCTGAGCTGTATCCGCAGGTGTCCGTCGAACTCGTCGACGTGGGCGGGGAGCTCGACCGCCTCGACCCTCCCCCGCTCGACGATCGCGACGCCGCGGTCGCGCTGGAAGCCCGTGCGGGCGGGGTGCTCGCGGCATCCGACTGCTCCGTGACCGTGCGATCGATCGATCAGCCGGAGCTCGCCGCGCTGTACGTCGCCGACCCCGAGGTGCTCCGCCGCCTCGACCGTGGTCGCACCAAGGGCTTCACCGGCGCGCTGTGGGGCGGCGTGCTGGACCGCATCGACGCCACCCTGTCGGCATCCCGCGATGACGACCTCAGCGCCCGCCTCTGCCTCAACTGGTCGAACCGCGTCGTGCGCGCTCTCGTGCGGGTGCAGGACGATGCGGTCTTCGCCCGCACCGTGCAGCTGCTGTACATCCAGGCGCTGCTCGCCGGCCACCACCCGCTCTCCGACGCGGATCGGGCGCTGATGACCACCGCGCTCAGCGACCTCGTCTCGCTCTCCGCCGGGATCGAGGGAGACGCGGTCCCCTTCGACGACGTCGTCTGAGCCTCCGTCCGTCGTCACCGACCCGTCCGTCCGTCGTCACCGACCCGTCCGCATGAAGGGGCCACCATGGCACGTCCGCAGAAGCGCTTCCGGCAGCTCATCGAAGAGATCGACCGCACCCCGTGGGGGCCAGCCGAGCAGGCGCTCGTCGCGGAGGCCGTCGCCCTCGCCGTCGAGCTCGGCGACGAGCGCCTCGAGTACGAGGCCCGGATGCGGCAGACGGCGTCGGCGAACATGAACGGCGCCACCGACGTGATGCTGAACTCCTTCGCGTGGTGCCTCGCCAGGCACGACGCCGACCCGCAGCGGTTCCCCGCGGACCTCGACTACGGCGGCGCCGACCTGATGTGGCAGTTCAAGTGGATGGCGTCGGCCCTCCGGTCGTCTCCGGCGTTCTCCGGCGAGCAGATCGCCGCGGTGCTCGACGACATGGAGACCCACTACCGTGCGGGCGGCCTCGGCCTCAGCGGCGTGCTCACCGCGCGCTTCGAGGATGCGTGGGACGCCGGAAGGATGGACGACGCCGAGGCCCTGCGCGTGCGCCTGGAGGCGACGCCCCGCGACGAGCACAGCCACTGCGACGCGTGCGGACGCAGCCAGTTCGCAGGGTTCTTCGCGGAGACGGATCGGGATGCCGAGGCGATCCGACTCGTCGAGGAGATGCTCGAGGGCGGCTACTCGTGCGGTGAGGAACCGGAGCACGCCCTGTCGCGCGTGCTCCTGCCCTACCTGCGCGCGGGCCGCTTCGACGAGGCGAAGAGCGCCCACCTGCGCAGCTACCGCCTCGCGAAGGACAATCCCGACAACCTGCGCATCGTCGCGAACAACCTCGTGTTCGCCGCGATCACCGGCAACGAGGCCCGCGCCCTCGCCCTCGTGGAGCGCCACATCGGCTGGCTGGCGCATGACGGGCTCAACGTCGACGCCCACTTCGCCACGCTGGGCGCGATCGCCTTCGCGCTCGACCGGGTCACGCTCGCGGGGCACGGCGACACCCCCGTGCGGGGAGCGGAGACCCCGGCGCTGGAGGCGTTCTTCGGACCGCACGAGGGCTCGTGGAGCGCCGCCGACCTCGCCGCCACGGCATGGGCCGCCGCCGAGCGCATCGGCGCGGACTTCGACCGCCGCGACGGCAGCGACGGCCACGCGCGCAGCATCGCACGGCTCCGCGCGCTCGAGGGCGAGCGGTACGACGTGCCGATCCGGTCGGACGCGTTCGTCGCGACCGCCGATCCGGCGACCCCGACGGATGCCGACGGCTGGTTCGACCGCGCCATGAACCTCGCGCAGTTCGGCGCAGAGCACGAGACGCTGCAGGCTCTGCCGAAGGCGCTGGCCGTCGAGGATCCGGCGAAGGTCGCTCAGCTCATGTCGATGCGCCTCGGCATCCTCGTCGCCCTCGACCGCGCCGACGAGGCAGCCGACCTCCTGCCCGCCCGCATCGAGGCGCTGCGCGCGGCCGGACGCGACGAGCAGGCCGATCTCGAGCAGCGCCTGGGCCTCGCGACCTTCGGTCTGAACACTCCCGAGACGGTGGCCGCGCTCGAGGACGCCCTCACGGCATCCGACGCCCTTCCCGCCTGGTCGCGCGGCGACCTGGCGATCAGCCGCGCCTCCCTGCACATGCACGCCGAGGAACCGGACGCCGCGCTCGATCTCGCCGAACGCGCGGCACGGGCGTTCGCCGAGGCCGGCGACGCACGGCTGTCGAACACGACGACCCTCATCGCGATCGCGGCCGTGCTGCAGAAGGGCGACACGGAGGCGGCGACGGCCCTGCTCGATCGCCTCCTCGCGCAGGACGACCTGAGCGACGGCCACCGTGCGCAGGCGCTGCAGACCCGCGCCCGCGTGCGCGGCGGGCAGGAGGCGTTCGTGGAGGGCGCGGCGGATGCCGATGAGGCGTGCCGCCTGCTCGCCGGACTCGGCGCCACACGAGCGCTGGGCACCGCGCACCTGCTCGCCGGTGCGCTCTGGGAGGACGCCGGCGAACCCCAGAAGGCCGTGGCCCGCTATCGGGTGACGTCTCGCATCGCCGCGCAGGAGGGCGGCGATCAGGTGGCGGCGGACTTCCGGCTCGCGCGCGCCATGCTCGCGCAGGGCGACGCCCCCGAGGCCGCCGAGCTCTTCGGTCAGGTGCTCGAACGCGAGGAGCAGGCCGAGGTGCATGCGGCATCCCGCGGCATGACCGCGTCGCTGCTGGCTCGCGCACTGGCGGGCGCCGGGGAGTTCGGCCAGGCCGTCGGCGCCTACGGGTACGCGGCCGAGCTGTTCGGCGAGGGCGAGGAGCCGGCCGATCAGGCCGTCTCGCTCACCGAGCGCGCCAAGATCCTCGCCCGCTTCGACGAGCACGACGCCGCGATCGCCGACCTCGAGTCCGCGGCCGAGATCGTCCGGGCCGTGCCCGACGCCGTCGGCGCACGGGTCGAGGTGCTGCACAACCTCGGGCAGGCGTACGGGGCTCAGCAGGACGAACGAGCCTTCCCGATGCTCGACGAGGTCGCCGCGCTGGCCGGGGAGCACGACGCGGGCTGGCTGCTCGCCGACGTCACCGACTCCCGCGCCCGTGCGCTCGCCTCGTTCGGCCGCACCGATGAGGCCGTGTCGTCGGCCCTGACGGCCGCCGACGGCTTCGCGGAGCTCGGCGACCTCGGCTCGGCAGGCGGCTCGGAGCTCTTCGCCGCGCGACTGCTCGCCTCGAACGAGCGCTCAGAGGATGCCGTGGCGATCTATCGCACGGTCATCGAGCACGCCGCGGGGCACCCGCCCCTCCTGCAGGTCGCCGCGCTCGAGCTCGGCGACGTGCTCGAGGGACTCGGGCGTCACGCGGAAGCCGCCGAGGTGCGGGCCCGGCTCGACGGCTGAGCCTCGGGGCGCACTGCTGTCGCAGAAGTACGCTCGCGTCGCACGTTCTCACGGGAGTCGTGCGACGCGGGCGCATTCCTGCGACGCAGGGCGCGCAGGACTCAGAGGAACTGACGCCAATTGGCCCTGGCGAGGTCGAGCAACTCGTCGCCCCGGCCCGACATGACCGTGCGGATCGCGTACAGAGCGAAGCCCTTGACCTGTGCGGCCTCGATCGCGGGCGGCATCGAGAGCTCCTGGCGCTCGGTCACCACGTCCAGCAGAGCGGGGCCATCGTGTGCGAGCACCTCGCGCACGGCATCCGGCAGGTCCTCGCTGTTCTCGACGCGGCGGGCGAAGATGCCCATGGCCTCGGCGATCGCGGCGAAGCTCGGATTGTCGAGACCGGTGCCGTAGTTGACGAACCCGGCGGCCTTCATCTCCAGCTCGACGAAGTTCAGCGAGGAGTTGTTCACCACGACCGTCTTCACCGGCAGCCCGTTCTGGGTGACGGTGAGCAGCTCCCCGAGCATCATCGCCAGGCCGCCGTCCCCGGCGAGCGCGACCACCTGGCGGTCCGGGTGCGACACCTGCGCTCCGATGCCGTGCAGCAGGGCGTTGGCCATGGATCCGTGCGTGAACGATCCGATCAGGCGGCGCCCCTCGGTCATCGACAGGTAGCGCGCGGCCCACACGGTGGGCGAGCCGACGTCGGCGGTGAAGATCGCGTCATCCGTCGCCTGCTCGTCGAGCACGCGGGCGAGGTATTGCGGGTGGATCGGGCGCCCCTTCTTGGTGGGCGTCGCGAGGTCGTCGAGCTTCGCGCGGGTCTTGCGGTAGTGCGCGACCGCGTCGTCGAGGTGCCCGCGGTCGGTCTTCGCGGCGAGTCGCGGCAGCAGGGCGTCGACCGTCGCCCGCACGTCGCCGACGAGGCCCAGGTCGAGCGGATGCCGCTTGCCGAGTTGCGATCCGCGGATGTCGACCTGGATCGTGGTCGCGTGCTCCGGGTAGAACTGCTCGTAGGGGAAGTCGCTGCCGAGCACGAGCAGGGTGTCGGCCGCCTCCATCGCGCGGTACCCCGACGCGAAGCCCAGCAGTCCCGTCATGCCCACGTCGAACGGGTTGTCGTACTCGATGAACTCCTTGCCGCGCAGAGCGTGCACGATCGGAGCACCGAGTCGGTCGGCCAGCGCGACGACCTCGTCGTGCGCGCCCTCGACCCCTGCTCCGGCGAGGATCGTCGTCTTGGACGAGGCGTTCAGCAGCGCGGCCGCGCGCTCGAGCTCGTCGGGGCTCGGCGTCACGACGGGGCGCGTGCGCTCGATCACCACGGCGCGGTCGTCGGCGATCTCGGCGAGCGCGACGTCGCCCGGGATCACGAGCACGGCCACCCCGCGCTGCTCGATGGCCGCGCGCATGGCGATCTCGAGCAGACGGGGCATCTGCCGCGGGTCGGCGACGTACTCGACGTACACGCTGCACTCGCGGAACAGCTCCTGCGGGTGCGTCTCCTGGAAGTACCCCGTGCCGATCTCGTTCGTCGGGATGTGAGCGGCGATCGCGAGCACGGGCACGCGCGAGCGGTTGGCGTCGTAGAGGCCGTTGATGAGGTGCAGGTTCCCGGGACCGCAGGAGCCGGCGACCACCGCCAGGTCGCCGGTGAGCGCGGCATCCGCTGCGGCGGCGAAGGCTGCCGATTCCTCGTGGCGCACGTGGACCCAGCGGATGCTGCCGTCCTTGCGAAGCGCGTCGGTGAAGCCGTTCAGCGAATCGCCCGGGAGTCCGTACACCCGCTCGATCCCGTTGGCTCCCAGTGTCTTGACGATGTTCTCTGCAACCGTGGCCATGCTTCGACCCTACGCCCGCGTGGTGGGCCCAGGGCCAGTGGGCAGCGCCCCGGTTTCCGGTTTTCCGCACCTCGACGGAGGGGCAGCCGCAGTGACGGCATCCGTCCTGCTCCGTAGCGTCGATGGCATGGACGCTTCCGAGGGTTTGGGCCTGTTCGCGGACTGGGCGATCGCGCTCATGGAGACGCTCGGCAGCGTCGGCGCCGGCGTCGCCGTGGCGATCGAGAACCTGTTCCCGCCGATCCCCAGCGAGGTGATCCTGCCGCTCGCCGGGTTCACCGCCAGCCAGGGCTCGATCGTGCTGTGGGAGGTGCTGGTCTGGACGACGGTGGGCTCGGTCGTCGGCGCGCTCGCGCTGTACGGCATCGGCGCCTGGCTCGGCCCCGCGCGTCTGCGCCGGATCGTCGACCGGATGCCCCTCATGAAGGTCAGCGACGTCGATCGCGCCGAGGCGTGGTTCGCGAAGCACGGTTCGAAGGCGGTGTTCTTCGGTCGCATGATCCCGATCTTCCGCAGCCTCATCTCGATCCCCGCGGGGATCCAGCGGATGCCGCTGCTGCGCTTCACGCTCCTGACGGCGGCCGGCAGCGCGATCTGGAACACGGTGTTCGTGATGGCGGGGTTCCTGCTCGGCGAGCAGTGGCACCTCATCGAGCAGTACGCCGACGGTCTGCAGCTCGTCGTGGTCGCTGCGGTCATCGCCGCCGTGTCGCTCTTCGTCGTGCTGCGCGTGCGGCAGCGGGTGCAGGGCCCTCCCGCCGCCCCCGTCGAATCGCGCAAATGACGGTTTTCGGCCCCCGAGAGTTGCCAGTCACGCGATTCGAAAGCGCCGCCTGACCGGCACAATGGACTCATGACGTCCCGGCCGATCGTGCGCGATGTGCTGCGGATGCTGGGCGGCACCGCCGCCGGGATCGCGATGCTCCCCGCGACGCTCGTCGCGGTCGTGACGACACCGCGTCGCCCGGCGCCGACGGTGCTCGACGCTCTCGCCGCCCGCCTCGCGTGGGTGGACGGCATCCCCCGTCGCGTCCCGCCGCCTGCGCGCCGCACCCGCGGGCTGCTCGCTCTGTCGGCGCTGCTGCAGCTCGTCGTGCTGTGCATCCTCGTGCTGATGGTCGCGGGAGTCGTGGTCGGCGTCCAGATGCTCGTCGCCGCGGCCACCGGCGGTCCCGTGGCCCTGTTCAGCGCCCGCCCTGGACGCGTGACCTGGGCGACGGTCGGCCTCTTCGTCGTGCCGGGGCTCGTGCTGCTGTTCCTCGCGCTCTCGGGCCTGGGCGGCATCGCGTGGCTCGAACGGCGGGTCTGGGACGCGTTCCAGCGGCCGGGCGCCGGTGAGCTGTCGCAGGAGGTGGTGCGGCTGCACGCCACGCTCGACGAGGTCGTCGATGCGGTCGACGCGGAACGCCGACGGATCGAACGCGACATCCACGACGGCGTGCAGCAGCGAGTCGTGGCGCTGTCGATCCTGCTCGCGCGAGTGGAGCGCTCCGATCCCGCCGAGGGTGCGGCCCTGCTGCGCACCGCGCGTGACGAGACCCAGCACGTCCTCGACGATCTGCGCGACGTGGCCTGGCGGACGTATCCCGAGATGCTGCAGCGGGACGGACTCGCGGTGGCCCTGCGCGCCCTGCGCGACCGCGTGGCCATGCCCGTGCACCTCGATGTCGAGGCGGGGCCGATCGCCGACCGGGCGGCCGAGACCGCAGCCTACTTCGTCGCGAGCGAGGCAGTGACGAACGCGATCAAGCACGCGGATGCCGCATCGATCACGATCCGTGTGCGCAGCGGCGACGGGCTGCTGTCGGTCAGCGTCGAGGACGACGGCGTCGGCGGGGCGGATGCCGCGGGCACCGGGCTCTCGGGGATCGCGTCACGGGTGGCAGCCCGCGACGGGCAGCTGCGTGTGCACAGCCCGGTCGGCGGCCCGACCGTGGTCGAGGCGGTGATCCCGTGCGGATAGCCATCGCCGAGGACTCGACGCTGCTCCGTGAGGGCATCGCTCAGCTTCTCGTCGCCGAGGGGCACGTCGTGACGGCATCCGTCGGCGATGCCGACGCCCTCCTCGCCGCCATCGCTGCGGACGAGCCCGACGTCGTGATCGCCGACGTGCGCATGCCGCCGGAGTTCGTCGACGAGGGCATCCGTGCGGCTCTCCGCATCCGCCGCGACCACCCCGGTGTCGCGGTGCTCGTGCTCTCGCAGCACGTCGAGCGCCGCTATGCGAGCGAGCTGCTGCTCGACGGCCGCGGCGGGGTCGGGTACCTGCTGAAGGACCGTGTGTCCGACATCGCCGGCTTCCTCGACGCGATCGTGCGGATCGCCGACGGCGGGGTCGCGTTCGACCCCGAGGTGATCAGTCGTCTCATCGCCGACCGGTCGGGCCCCGGTCAGCGCATGGGCGAGCTCAGCGAGCGCGAGGCCGCGGTGCTCGAGCTCATCGCGGAGGGCCACAGCAACGCCGGCATCGCCGAGCGGCTGTACATGAGTCAGAGCGGCGTCGAGAAGCACATCAACACGATCTTCACGAAGCTCGGAGTCGCGTCGGGGTCGGCCGTCAACCGCCGCGTGCTCGCGGTGCTCGCCTACCTCGACCTCGCAGACGGATGAGACCTCGCGGACGGTGAGAGAGAGGGGCGGATGCCGCAGCATCCGCCCCTCTCCGTCCGCGTCAGCCGATGCGGATCAGCTTCTTGTTGACGAACTCGTCGGCGGCGAGGTGACCGAGCTCGCGGGCGGTGCCGCTGCGCTTGATGCCGCCGAACGGCAGCTCGGGGCTGTCGGCCAGCACGAGGTTGACGTAGACCATGCCGGCCTCGATGCGGTCGGCGACGCGCTCCGCCTGCTCGGCGTCGGTCGTGAACACGTACGAGCCGAGCCCGAAGGTGGTGTCGTTCGCGAGTGCGATCGCCGCGTCCTCGTCGGCGACGCGGTACACGACCGCCGCCGGGCCGAAGAGCTCCTCGCGGTACACGTTCATCTCGGGCGTGACGTCGGCGAGCACGGTCGGCGCGAAGAACGCCCCGTCGCGCGTGCCGCCGGTCAGCAGCGTCGCACCCTGCTCGACGGCCGTGTCGATCTGCTTCTGCAGGTTCTCGGCCGCGGTCTCGGAGGAGACGGGGCCCAGCACGGTGTCGTCGAGCATGGGGTCGGTCGCCTCGACCGCAGCCATCGCCGCGGTGAACTTCTCGACGAACGCGTCGTACAGGTCGTCGACGATGATGAACCGCTTGGCGCCGTTGCACGCCTGGCCGTTGTTGTCGAGGCGGGCATCGACGCCCGCCTGCACGGTGGCATCCAGGTCGTCGGTCGACAGCACGATGAACGGGTCGGATCCGCCGAGCTCCAGGGCGACCTTCTTCAGGTTGCGACCGGCGATCTCGGCGACGGCGGCACCGGCGCGCTCCGAGCCCGTGAGGGACACGCCCTGCACGCGCGGGTCGGCGATCATCGTCGCGATCTGCTCGTTCGTGGCGAGCACGTTCTGGTACGCGCCCTCCGGGAAGCCCGCGTCGCGGTAGATCTCGGCGATCGCGTTCGACGACTCGGGGCACTGCGGTGCGGGCTTCAGCAGGATCGTGTTGCCGACGATGAGGTTCGGGGCCGCGAAGCGCACGATCTGGTACGCCGGGAAGTTCCACGGCATGATGCCGACGAGCGGTCCGAGCGACGAGCGGCGGATGATCGCCGAGCCGTCTCCGAGGATGTCGATCGGCTGATCGGCCATGATGGCCTCGGCCTGGTCGGCGTAGTACTCGGCGATGTCGGCCGCGAAGTCGACCTCTCCGAGCGCGGCCTCGCGCGGCTTGCCCATCTCGCGCACGAACACGTCGGCGAGCTCCTCGCGGCGCTCGCGGTGCAGCTCCGCCATGCGGCGGATGAGCGCGGCACGCTCGGCCACGGTCGACGAGCGCGACCATTCGCGGTGCGCGGTGTCGGCGGCCGCGACGGCCTCCTCGATCTGCGCATCCGTGAACGTGTCGAAGGACTTCAGCGTCTCCCCGGTGGCGGGGTTGATGACGGCGTAGTCGGTCATGGTTTCGTTCTCCTTCGGCTCGGTCAGGAGACCGGGATCAGGGTGTACTTGGTGGACAGGTACTCGTGGATGCCCTCGAAGCCGCCCTCGCGGCCGACACCCGACTGCTTGACGCCGCCGAAGGGAGCTGCCGCATTCGAGACCACGCCCACGTTGAGACCCATCATGCCGGTCTCGAGGCCGTCGATCATCCGCTGACCGCGCTGCAGGTTCTCGGTGAACACGTACGACACGAGTCCGTACTCGGTGTCGTTGGCGAGGCGCACGGCCTCCTCCTCGGTGGCGAAGGTGGAGATCGCGAGCACCGGGCCGAAGATCTCCTCGCGGAGGATCGCCGATCCGGGCACGACGTCGGTGAGCACGGTGGGCTCGTAGTACGTGCCGACGCCCTTGAGCGCCTTGCCGCCCGCGAGCAGCGTCGCGCCGCGGCCGACGGCGTCGTCGACGAGCTCGCCGGCCTTGGCCACGGCATCCTCGTCGATGAGCGGTCCGATCGCGACGCCCTCTTCCGTGCCGCGGCCGATCTTCATCGCGGAGACGCGCTCGGTGACGCGCTTCGCGAACTCGTCAGCCACGTCCTGGTGCACGATGAACCGGTTGGCGGCCGTGCAGGCCTGACCGATGTTGCGGAACTTCGCGGCGAGGGCCCCGTCGACCGCCTTGTCGAGGTCGGCGTCGTCGAAGACGACGAACGGCGCGTTGCCGCCGAGCTCCATCGAGACGCGCAGCACGCCCTCGGCGGCCTGGGCGATGAGCTTGCGCCCCACCTCGGTCGAGCCGGTGAACGACAGCTTGCGCAGACGGGGGTCGGCGATGATCGGGCCAGAGAGCGCCGAGGACTTCGACGTCTGCACGACGTTGACGACGCCCTTCGGGAGTCCTGCCTTCTCGAGCAGCGAGGTGAAGAAGATGGTCGTGAGCGGCGTGAGAGCCGGCGGCTTGATGACGACGGTGCAGCCGGCGGCGAGGGCGGGGGCGATCTTGCGGGTCGCCATCGCGAACGGGAAGTTCCACGGCGTCACGAAGAACGACGGGCCCACGGGACGCTGCGATACGACCATGTGGCCGGTGCCCTCGGGGTTGATGCCGTAGCGGCCGCTGATGCGCACCGCCTCCTCGCTGAACCAGCGCAGGAACTCACCTCCGTAGACGACCTCGCCGCGGGCCTCGGCGAGAGGCTTGCCCATCTCGAGGGTCATCAGCAGCGCGAGGTCCTCCTTGTGCTCCTGCACGAGGTCGAACGCCGTGCGCAGGATCTCGCTGCGGGCGCGCGGCGCGGTCGCCGCCCACTCGTCCTGCGCGGCCACCGCGGCGTCGAGAGCGCGGATGCCGTCGGCCGGCGTCGCGTCCGCGATCGTGCGGATCACGTCGCCCGTCGAGGGGTCCTTGACGTCGAAGGTCGCGCCGGTCTCTCCGTCGATCCACTCGCCGCCGATGAAGAGGCCGGTGGGGATGCTGTCGAGCAGCGCCTGCTCTGTCTGAGTGCTCATGGGTTCTCTCTCTGTGGGGCGGATGCCGGGGTCTGGGGTCGGCGGCGGATGCGGGGTCAGCGGCGGCGGAGGCTCGGCGGGGCGTCGGCGGTGAGGGTCTCGCCGCGGAAGAACGCCGGGCGCCGGACGGCCTGCCAGATCATCACCGCGATGCCGATGACGATGATGCCGACGCCGAGCACGAACACGAGCCCGACGCCGCCGATGCTCGAGCCGCTGCCGTAGGCGGGGTCCATGGAGTCGATGAGCGTCGTGACGAACAGCACGGCGAGGATCGCTCCGCCGACCAGCGGGAACAGGAACGTGAAGAAGAAGCTGCGCGTCGAGTCGAACCACTGGCGACGGAAGTACCAGACGCACGCGAACGCGGTGAGGCCGTAGTAGAAGCAGATCATCATGCCGAGCGACAGGATCGTGTCGGTGAGCACGTTCTCGCTGACGAGTCGCATCACGGCGTAGAACACCGAGGCGACGACCGCCGACACGATCGTGGAGTAGCCCGGGGTGAAGAACCGCGGGCTGACCTTCGCGAACTTCTTGGGCAGCGCGCCGTAGTGACCCATCGCGAGCAGGGTGCGCGCCGGGCCGACGGCGGTGGACTGCAGCGACGCCGCCGAGCTCGACAGCACCGCCAGCGACACGAGGAACGCGAGCGGCCCGAGGATCGGGTCGGAGAGCGCGAAGAACACGTTCGCGCTGATGTCCTCGTTCGCGAGCCCGAGGTTCCCGTCGCCGACACCCGCGAACATGATGAGGCCGATCGCGAGGAGCAGGTACAGGCTGACCACGACGAACACGGTGACCATGGCCGCCCGACCGGGCGTCTTCGCCGGATCCTTGGTCTCTTCGTTCATGGTGAGCACGACGTCCCAGCCCCAGAAGATGAAGATCGACAGCGAGAGCCCGGCGGCGAAGGCGCTGAACGTGGGCACTTCGAACGGGTTGAACCACGACCACGAGAACGCGGTGGGGTCGGGGGCGTCGCCCGACACGGCCTTCACGATCGCGACGACCGCGAACACGACGAGCACGAGCACCTGGAACCCGACCAGGATGTACTGGAACTTCTGCGTGGTCTGCATGTCGCGGTACGACACGAGCGTCGCCCCGAGCATGAAGAGCAGACAGACGACGACGTTGATGAACGGGTTGAACGCCAGGTCTGCGATGTCGGGGTTGCCCGAGATCTGCGAGATCAGCAGGAACAGGAACTCCACGGCGATGCCGGCGAGGTTCGACAGCACGATGACGGTGGCGGCGATCAGGCCCCACCCCGTCATCCATCCGATCCACGGGCCGAAGGCGCGCACGCCCCACGTGAACGAGGTGCCGGAGTCGGGCATCTCGCGGTTGAGCTCGCGGTATCCGAACGCCGTGAGGAGCATCGGGATGAAGCCGACGAGGATGATCGCCGGGACCTGCGTGCCGACGACCGCGACGGTCGGACCCAACGAGGCGGTGAGCGTGTAGGCGGGCGCGATGGTCGAGACGCCGATGACCACGGCGCCGATCACGCCGACGGTGCCGACGCTGAGACCCTTCTGAGAGATGCCGGTCGTCACACCGGATGCGGGCTCCGTCGCCCGGTTCGAGCTGCTCATCAGCGGACTCCTGCTTCGGTGCGC
This sequence comes from Microbacterium sp. LWO14-1.2, assembly GCF_038397715.1. Lineage (NCBI taxonomy): Bacteria > Bacillati > Actinomycetota > Actinomycetes > Micrococcales > Microbacteriaceae > Microbacterium > Microbacterium sp. LWO14-1.2. Next base: position 2,807,904 of record NZ_CP151633.1, on the reverse strand, counting down.
GTACGCGGGACGACGATCATGGGGACGGGCAGCTCGTGCAGCATCTTCGCCGCGGTCGAGCCGAGGAAGAGCCGGCGAGGCTGCGCGAGACGGCTCGATCCGACGAGGATCACCTCGCCGGGAAGCCAGGACAGGTGGGCGACCGCGTCCTCGACGGTGTCGCCGGGGGCCTCCTCGACCGTGGCGTCGAGCGTGTCGGGCAGCAGCGTCGACGCGACCGCGAGCACTTCGCGGGAGTGCTCGTCGCCCGCGATGCGGATCGACCCCGTGTCGAGACCGGGAGGCACGTCGAAGGGGACGAGCGACACGAGCCTCAGACCGACGTGCGCATCGGCGGCGACTGTCGCCGCCTCGTCGAGGAGGTTCTCCGCGCCGGGACGGGTGCCGACCGCGACCGTCACCCGGGGCAGGACGTGGTCGTCCTCGGTCGAGGTGCCGGCGGGAGCCAGCGCGACGGGGATGGTCGAGGAGTGCAGCAGCTCCGACGCGACGCTGCCGAGACGGTGGCGCCCGAACAGGCTGCCGTTCGCGGCGCCGACGACGATGAGCCGCGCCCCGAACTCCTCGCCGGCGGCGATCAGCCCCTCGGCGAACGACTCCCCGAACCGCACGTGCCCGGTGCGGACGAGCTCCTGCGGCAGACCGGTGACCGCTTCCTCGAGCCACTGCGTGGCCTGACGACGCAGGTGGTCCTCATACGCCCGCTCGGGCGCGACGGCGGCGTTGCGCGTGCCCTCCGAGGGCAGCACGATGACGAGGCGCAGAACGGCGCCGAGGCTGCGAGCCAGTCGGGCGCCCAGCGCGGCGGCGTCCGCTCCGGCATCCGTCGCCGTGTACCCGACGACGATCGAGCCGCTCATCAGCCGACCTCGGCCGTCTCGCCCGCATCCCTCGTCGACTCGACGATGTTCGACGCGACGAGATGACCCATGCGGATCGCCCCGTCGACGTGCTGGAAGCCCGCTCCGGCCATGTCGCTGCAGGCGAAGTGGATCGGCCCCACCGGCGTGCGCAGGTCGGCGCCGTACCGGTGCAGGCCGCCCATGTCGAAGCTCGCGGCGTAGGCGCCGCGGGTCCACTCCTCCGTGCCCCAGTCGCTCTCGTAGTAGACGACCGGATTCTTGGCCTCGGGCCCGTAGTAGTGCGACAGCGACTCGAGGATGCGCTCCCTGCGCTCGTCGTCGCTCAACGCGAACAGGTCGTCGGCGTTCTGGTCGCTGACGAATCCCACGAGGGTGCCCCGCTCGTCGCCGTGGTTCGTGTTGTCGTAGGCCTCGTGCGAGAGCTCGTACGGACTGAACGCGGTGCCGCTGAGGCCCTGCTCGCGCCAGAACGGGGTCTCGTAGACCGCGTGCACCTTGATGACGAAGCCCATCGAGAGGTGCTGGTGCAGCTGGTGCTGGCGACGCGGCAGCGGAGGCACGAACGAGATCCGGTCGTACAGCACGGGTGCGTGCGCGAGGATCGCGAACCGGGCGCGGGCCGTGAGCTCATCGGTCGTGGCGGTGACCCCGTCGGCACCCCACTCCAGCGTGCGCACGGGCTGGCCGAGCAGCACGTCGTCGCCGAGACGCTCGGCGAGCAGGATCGGCACCTGCTGCAGCCCGCCGACCACGCGCTTGTCGAGGATGAAGTCGGCGTCGACGAGGTTCGAGTACGAGCCGGCGGACGCCGCCATGAGCAGCGACTGCAGCAGCGAGAACGTGTGCGTCGGCTTCGTGAGCATCGCCGAGCCGGTGGCGAAAGCGAGGTTGCGCACCGCTTCGTCGTCGTCGGTCTGCTGGCGCAGCCAGGCATCCCAGGTGACGCTGTCCCACTCCGCGGCCTGCGGGTGCTCCCACGGGCGATCGGGGTCGATCTGCGCCACCATCTCGTCGAGGCGGGCGGTGATCTCGGCGATGACCTTCTCGGTCTCGGCCGAGACGGGGAACATCTCCCCGGTGAACCGGTGCACCTCGCCGTCGGGGCCGACGTACACGCTGTCGCCGTCGCGGTAGCGGCTGTACGTCTCGAGCCCGAGCTCCTCGATCGTGTCCTTGAGCGCGTCCTGGTCGGGCGAGACCCACTGGCCGCCGAGCTCGAGCATGGCGCCGTCGATGACGTCGGTCCACAGCCGACCGCCGACGCGGTCGCGGGCCTCCAGCACGGCGACCGACAGGCCGGCCTTGCGCAGGTCGTTCGCCGCGGTGAGCCCTGCGGCTCCGGCTCCGACGATCAGCACGTCACGGGTGATCTCAGCCATCTGCTTCTCCTTCGTGGGAAAGGTTGCCGGCCGCGACTCGAAATCCCCCGATACGAGTCGCGGCCGGACGTGTGTGCCGACCGCCTCAGCGGCCGTGGTTCAGGCCGACGCGAGCGCCTCGGCGATGACGTCGAGACCCTCGTCGAGCAGGTCGTCGCCGATCGACAGCGGCGGCAGGAAGCGGATGACATTGCCGTACGTCCCGCAGGTCAGCACGATCACGCCCTTCGCGATCGCGGCCTTGGCGACGGCGGCCGTGAGCGCGGCGTCCGGGGCCTTGGTCTCGGGATCGACGAACTCGGCCGCGATCATCGCACCGTGTCCGCGGATGTCTCCGATGCGGGGGTCGCCCTGCTGCAGGGTCGTGAGGCGGCGCGTGAGGATCTCGCCGATCTCCCTGGCGCGCTCGATGACGCCGTCGTTCTCGAACACGTCGATCGCGGCGAGCGCGGCGGCGCACGCGATCGGGTTGCCGCCGTACGTGCCGCCGAGGCCGCCGGTGTGCGAGGCGTCCATGATCTCGGCGCGGCCGGTGACGGCGGCGAGGGGCAGACCGCCGGCGATGCCCTTGGCGGTGGTGATCAGGTCGGGCTCGATGCCGAAGATCTCGCTCGCGAACATGTGGCCGGTGCGGGCGAAGCCCGTCTGCACCTCGTCGGCGATGAAGACGACGCCGTTCGCGCGGCACCAGTCGAGGATGGCCGGCAGGAAGCCCTCGGCCGGCACGATGAAGCCGCCCTCGCCCTGGATGGGCTCGATGATGACGGCCGCGAGGTTGTCGGCGCCGACCTGCTTCTCGAGCTGCAGGATGACGCGGGCTGCGGCCTCCGCACCGTCGAGGCCGTCGCGGAACGGGTACGACATGGGTGCGCGGTAGACCTCGGGCGCGAACGGGCCGAACCCGCTCTTGTACGGCATCGACTTGGCCGTGAGCGCCATGGTGAGGTTGGTGCGGCCGTGGTAGCCGTGATCGAACGCGACGACGGCCTGGCGGCCGGTGTGCTTGCGGGCGATCTTGATCGCGTTCTCGACGGCCTCGGCGCCGGAGTTGAACAGGGCGCTCTTCTTGGCGAAGTCCCCGGGCGTGAGGCGGTTGAGCGCCTCGGCGACCTCGATGTACGACTCGTACGGCGAGATCATGAAGCAGGTGTGCGTGAACTGGGCGGCCTGGGCGGCGACGGCGGCGGCCACCTTGGGGTGCGCGTTGCCGACCGTCGTCACGGCGATGCCGGATCCGAGGTCGATGAGGGAGTTGCCGTCGGCGTCGACGACGACGCCTCCGCCTGCGGCGACCGCCGCGACCGGCACGGTGTGCCCGACGCCGGCGGGCACGGCCTCGGCCTTGCGGGCGAGGATCTCGGCCGAGCGGGGCCCGGGGAGCTCAGTGACCAGTCGACGCTCCTGGGGGAGGTCGGGTCCGCCGAGGGGAACGGTCGCGGTGTCGGTGTCGAGGAGAGCCATGTCGCGAGCGTACGACCGCGACAGACGTGCCTGCATTCGCCGGACTGTACAATCTGACGAAGGGATTCGCCGCACCGTACATCCCTGTCGACGGGGAGGGAGCCGGATGGAGATCGCCGACGAACCCACGCTGCAGGCGCTGCTCCGCCGTCGCGATCTGGGGCTGCGGCTCGTGTCCGAGCCGCAGGAGCTCCCCGCGGAGGCGCTGGAGAGTCCGCTGCGCTGGGTGCACAGCTCCGACCTCGCCGACCCGACGCCGTTCCTCGCAGAAGACCTCGCCCTGCTGACCACGGGCGTCCAGTTCGACGCCGACACCGGGTTCGGCGTGTACGTCGACCGGCTCGCCGACCGCGGCGTGCGCGGACTCGGCTTCGGCACGGAGGTGCATCGAGCCGGTATCCCCGACGAGCTCGTCGTCGCCTGCGCACGCCGAGGGATGCCGCTCTTCGAGGTCCCCTACCGCACGCCGTTCATCGCGGTGGCGCGCGCGCACTCCGAGGCCATCGCCGCGCAGGCGTACGCGCGGCGGTCGTGGGCGCTCGACACGCAGCGCGCCCTCGCCCTCGCCGCTTTGCGTCCTCGGGGGCTCGACGCCACCCTCGCCGAGCTCGGTCGGCGCCTCGGAGTCTGGGTCGGGATGTACGACGCCTCGGGGGCGCTGCAGTCCTCGCATCCCCGCGACGAGGTCCCGAGCGCGGCGCGGGATGTGCTCGGGCAGCACGTCGCCGAGGTGCTGACCCGCGGACTCGAGGCGGGGCAGTCGCTCACCGCCGGCGACCGCTCGTTCATGCTGTTCACGGTCGGCCGCGGCGGCCGCCTCCGCGGCGTCATCGCGCTCGGCATCGACGGGCTCGACCCCGAGGCGCGCACGGTCGTGACCTCGGTCATCGCGATGGCGGGACTCGCGCTCGAGCAGAGCGAGCAGCTCGCACGGAGCCGACGCCGCCTGCACTCGCAGCTGCTGTCGTCGTTGCAGGGCGACGACCCCGCGCTCGCTCGTCGGGTGCTCGGCTCGCTGCCGCCCGCCCCGATCGTCGTCGCCGTCGCGGCCGATGCCCCGGCCGGTCCGTTGACCGACTGGTGGGATCGACGCCGGACGGACGAGGGCACGGCCTCCTTCGTCGCCGAGTCCGACGACGGCGTCACGCTGTGCGTGTCGGCCGTCGACGAGGGGCTGCTCGACGAAGTGGCCGAGCGCTTCGGCATCCGCATCGGGGCTTCGGGATCGGAGTCGTACGACTCCTTCTCGCGTGCGCACGCGCAGGCCGTCGCGGCGCTGCACCAGCAGTCGGATGCCGGGGTCCACCGCTACGCCGACACGGTGGGCTCCAGCATCCTCAGCGCGCTCGCGACCGATGAGGCGCGTCTGCTCGCGGAATCCCGCCTCGCTCCCCTCCGCGACAGCGACCTCCGCTCGGCAGGCGAACTGGAGCGGACGCTGCGGGTGTGGCTCGAGCACGATGCGAAGGCGGAACCGGCCGCCGCGGCGCTCGGCGTGCACCGGCACACCCTGCGGTCGCGCATCGCCCAGGCCGGGACGCTGCTGGGCGCCGACCTCTCGTCCTTCCCCGCACGCGCCGAGCTGTGGGCGCTGCTGCAGACGGCGCGCGACTGAGACGGCTCCACCGCGTCAGGGCGTGGATCGGTCAGCCGTCCGCGTCGGGCGCCGGATGCAGGTACCGCCCCACGAACTCCTCGAACAGGGGCACCATGTCGACGGAGTCGTCGAGCAGCCACTGCAGCTGGATGCCGTCCATCACCGCGCTGATCAGCCTCGCCGCCTGGGCCGGGTCGATGTCGGCGCGCACCTCTCCGGCATCCTGACCCCGGCGGAGGATCTCCTCGGCTTCGGCGGCCCGGTCGCGGTAGCGCGCGGCGAAGTCGGCGTGCGACGGATGATCAGGGTCCGTCGCCTCGGCCGACACGATCGCATACAGCGAGGTGAGGCCGCGAGAGGTCTGGTTGTAGGCGACGACGCGCGTCGCCTGTTCGAGCAGGGTGTGCTCGGCCGGGTCTCCCGCGGCCGCACGCACCTTCTCGTCGCGCTGGTGCAACACCTCCGCGAACAGCTCCTCCTTGTCGGCGAAGTGGTGCAGCAGCCCCGCCGGCGTGACGCCGACCCGCTTCGCGATCTCCCGCAGGGATCCGCCGTGGAATCCCGTGCGGGAGAACACCGCGAGCGCTTCGTCGACGATCGCCTGCCGGCGGGCCTGGCCGGCCGCGTAGGGGCCGCGGCGACCGCGTCCCGCGACCGGCTGCTGATCCGTGCTCACTGCCCGCTCCCGTCCTCCGACGCGAGGGGGGTCAGCCGCCGTGGCCGTGTCCCGCTCCCCACGACGAGCCGAATACCTGCTGTGTCATCGCGGGCCGCAGGCGCTGCTCCATCTCCCGGTCCACGAAGTAGTCCTTGAGTGTATCTTTCGTGAGCTCGTTGCCGATCGCCGCCATGATCATCGACTGGTCGAGTGACAGGTAGCGCTCGGCGATGGTGCCGCTGTGCACGGCGACCGCGTCGTAGAAGCCGCCGGGACCGTAGGCTCCGAGGTCCTGCTCGATGCCCTCGAGGTTGCGCAGGGCGCCCTCGCGGTCGTAGGGCAGGGCGAGGAAGGCCGCGTGCGGGGTCACGACCCCGTCACCGAACTCCGGATCGGGGTTGGTGCCCGTCGAGCATCCGGGACGGTCGACGTCGACGTCGGTCTTCTCGGCATCCGAGGTGTATCCGTCCGAGCGCATTCCGGCGATGTCGACGCCGTACTCCGCGTACCCGCCGAAGGGGTCGCTCGCCGGCGAGAACCCCCAGTAGCCGTAGCCGGCTTCGTCGAGACCGTGCTGCTTCTGCACCGCGACCGTGATCGGGTGATTGAGCTTCCACGACTTCGGGCCCCACTTCGTCTCGGGCACGAGCAGGTCGGGCATCAGGGACTCGAACATGCTGCCGCCCCAGCTCGGGACGAACGACATCCCGCCGTACTGGTAGGTGCCTTCCCACACCTCGACGCCGTCGTACGTGCGGTATTCGCCCTGCGGCAGCTGCTCCTGCCAGGCCCAGTCGCAGCCGGGAGGCATGGTGCGGTGCGTGCCGTACAGCGCGGTGGCGGGGATCTGCCCGTTCGCGATGCCGAGGTACGTCGCGATGCGGCTCTCGCTCACGGTCGTGTCGTAGTGGTGGCACGTGTAGAACGCGGTCTCGCCCGAGCCGTTGTACATGGGCACCTCGACGCTGCAGTCCGGCGGAGCCGCGTCCCAGAACCCGCCGCGGTTCGTGCCGGCGGGGAGGCCTGCGGCACCGGCCGGGTCGAAGAACGACGCGAAGTCCATGGAGTCGTACAGCGCGTCCGCCTGCTCCGCGAGATCGGGCTCGGCCTCGCGGACGATGCGGAGGGATGCGGCCAGCCATCCATTGTCGACCGTGCTGAGGAACGGGTACACCGGGTCGCCGGAGTCCGGCCAGGTCGTGAGCTTCTCCCCCGTGGTCGGCGAGTACCAGTTGTAGAACATGCCGCTCGCGTCGTTCCGCTCGAGGCCCGCGAGGGTGTCGAGAGTCGTGGCGAGGCGCTCGTGGGCCTCGTCGTCGCCGATGACGCCGAGGTCACGGGCCGTGACCGTGGACCACAGATATCCGCCGATGTTCGTCGGCGAGGTGTGGGCGCCCGGCGTCTGCAGATCGCCGGTGATGTTGTCGGACGGCAGACCCGTCTGCTCGTCGGTCATCGCGTCCAGCGATCGCCAGGTGTCGACCGCCCAGCGGTTCAGCTCTTCGGTGCCGGGCTTGCCTCCGCCCGGCCCTCCACCCGGCCCTCCTCCGTGGCCGCCCGCTGCTGCGGGGCCGGCCACCGCGAGTCCCGCGACGACCAGTCCGGTCGCCGCCGCTGCGCTCATCCATCGCTTCATCGTGTCTCCTCATCGAGAACGGCGCCGCCGATCGCAGCGCTCCGACTCGCGAAAACCTAACACGTGTTCGGTGTTCGCTCAACCCCTCTTCCCGACGCCACTCCCCCTCTCCCCCTCTCCGCCTCATCCCCTCATTCCCCCCTCCCCTCCCCGAAACCCACCACGCGCGTCGAGACCCACCACGCCAGACGCTGGCGAAGGTGGGTCTGGACGCGCGTGGTGGGTCTCGACGGATGTAGGAGCACACGCCGCAGCCGCACACGCCGCACAGCACACGCCGCAGCCGCAGCCACAGGAGAGCGGATGCCGCGGCGAACCGCTCAGCGCGGCGCGTGAGCCTCGAGGAACTCGTACACGTCGGTCGTGTCGACGCCGGGGAACGACCCGGTGGGCAGGGTCGCGAGCAGCGTGCGCGGCGTCTTCACGTTCGGCCACGAGTGCTCGCGCCACCGCTCCTCGAGCTCGGCGGGCGCGCGACGGCAGCACACCTCGATCGAGTGCTTCGAGACACCGCGGTGCGGGGTGTCGCGTCCCACGAACCACTTCGTGTCGTCGAAGCGCACGCCCACGCTCACCGAGTGGAGTCCCTCGCTCGACGCCTCGACGCGGGCGGTGCACCAGTACGTCCCATTCCCTGTGTCGGTGTACTGGTAGTACGGGTTGAACCGGTCGTCCTCCTCGAACACCACGCGGCTCGTCCAGCGCCGACAGCACATCTGCCCCTCGATCGCGCCGAGACGGTCGGTCGGGAAGTTCACGTCGTCGTTCTCGTAGGCCTTGGTGATCGTGCCCGACTCGTGCACTTTGAGGAAGTGCACGGGGATGCCGAGGTGCCGCGTCGCGAGATTGGTGAAGCGGTGCGCGGCGGTCTCGTACGACACGGAGTAGGCGTCGCGCAGGTCCTCGATCGAGATGGACCGCCGCGCCTTCGCCTCCTGGAGCGCCGGAACGACGTGGGCCTCGGGGATCAGCAGCGCCCCCGTGAGGTAGTTCGTCTCTACCCGCTGACGCAGGAACTCGGCGTAGCTGCGCGGCTCGGCGTGCCCGAGGATGCGGCTCGACAGCGCCTGCAGCACGGCGGTGCGGGCGTCGCCCTTCGCGGGCACCGCGCTCGAGAGGTAGAGGCGCCCGTTGGCGAGGTCGGCCACACTGCGCGTGGTCTGCGGCAGGTCGGGCGCGTAATGCAGCGTGAAGCCGAGGTACGCGGCGATCTCCGAGGCGGTCCGCTGCGTGAGCGGGCCTCCGGGATGCCGCACGGCGGCGAGGATCTCCGACGCCTTGGTCTCCAGATCGGCGAAGTGGTTGTCCTGACGCCGCATGAGGTGACGCAGCTCGACGTTCGCGCGCCGCGCCTCCTCCGGCGTGGCCGCGCGCTCGTCGCGCAACCGGTCGATCTCGCCGTGCAGCGCGAGCAGCGCGCGGAGAGCCTCGGTCGGCACGCTCTTCGCGATGCGGAACGGCTCGATGCCGAGTGCCTGGAACGTCTGGCCCTTCATCGCCCGTTCGAGCGCGATCTCGACGGCGCTCCGCTCGTCGAGCGGCTCCCCCTCGAGCAGTGCGTCGATCGTCACACCGAGCGCCCGGGCGATGGCCTGCAGCAGGGTGAGCTTGGGCTCTCGCTTGCCCGTCTCGATCATCGACAGCTGACTCGGCGCACGGTCGACCGCCGAGGCGAGGTCGTCGAGCGTCATCCCGCGCGCGGTGCGCAGCTGCCTGATGCGCCGACCGATCGTGAGGGCGTCGGTCTCGTTCTCGTCGCTGAGAGGGTCCATGGCCGCGATTCTGTCACAGAAACAGAATTTTGCGCGATCTTCACGCCGCGAATGACCAGTCGAGCTGCCGATCTTCACGGATGGTTGTCATACGCCACCCGGCACCGCCGCCGGAATCCGATGAAGGAGACACCATGTCGAACACCGCTGAGAACCGCACCCCTCGCCCCGCCGGCCTGCGGGCGGGCGACCAGGTCCAGACGGCCGCCGAGCTGCAGGAGATCTGGGACACCGACCCCCGCTGGGACGGCGTCGAGCGCACGTACACGGCAGACGACGTCATCCGCATCCGCGGCTCCGTCCGGGAGGACGCCACCCTCGCCCACCGGGGTGCGGAGAACCTCTGGAACCTGCTGCACACCGAGGAGTACGTACGTGCACTCGGCGCCTACACGGGCGGCCAGGCCGTGCAGCAGGTGCGCGCCGGGCTCAAGGCCATCTACCTCTCGGGCTGGCAGGTCGCGGCCGACGGCAACCTGGCCGGCCAGACCTACCCCGACCAGTCGCTGTACCCCGCGAACTCGGTGCCGGCCGTCGTGCGCCGCATCAACAACGCACTGCTGCGCCAGGACCAGCTCGAGCACGCCGAAGGGAACATCACCCAGGACTGGCTGGCGCCGATCGTCGCCGATGCCGAGGCCGGGTTCGGCGGTCCGCTCAACGCCTACGAGCTCGCGCAGTCGCTGATCCAGGCGGGGGCGGCGGCCATCCACTGGGAGGACCAGCTCGCGAGCGAGAAGAAGTGCGGGCATCTGGGCGGCAAGGTCCTCGTGCCGACCCAGCAGCACATCCGCACGCTGAACGCGGCCCGTCTGGCCGCCGACGTCGCAGGCGTCCCCACCGTCATCATCGCGCGGACGGATGCTCTCGCGGCCGACCTGCTGACCAGCGACGTCGACGAGCGCGACCAGCAGTTCCTCACCGGCGAGCGCACGGCCGAGGGATTCCACCGCATCCGCCCCGGCATCGAATCGGTCATCAGCCGCGGCCTCGCGTTCGCGCCGTACGCCGACCTGCTCTGGGTCGAGACGGGTGAGCCCGACATCGAGCTGGCGCGGGAGTTCGCCGCGGCGATCCACGCGGAGTTCCCCGGCAAGATGCTCGCGTACAACTGCTCGCCGAGCTTCAACTGGAAGCGCCACCTCTCGGATGCCGAGATCGCGACGTTCCAGCGGGAGCTCGCCGACCTGGGCTACAAGTTCCAGTTCATCACCCTGGCCGGCTTCCACGCCCTGAACCACTCCATGTTCGACCTCGCCCGCGGCTACGCCGAGCGCGCCATGAGCGCGTACGTCGAGCTGCAGGAGGCCGAGTTCGCCGCCGAGGCCGACGGCTACACCGCCACCAAGCACCAGCGCGAGGCGGGCACCGGCTACTTCGACGTCATCTCGACCGCGCTCAACCCCGACAGCGCGACGCTCGCCCTCGCCGGCTCCACCGAGACCGCACAGTTCCACTGACTCTCAAAGGACACCGATCATGACCACTCCCACCGCTCCCCCGACCACCGCTCCCATCCAGACGACCCAGCAGGGTCCGGCGATCACGATCACCGGACCGATGCGCCCGAGGTACGACGAGATCCTCACGCACGAGGCGATCGCGTTCCTCACCGAGCTGCACCACCGCTTCGCCTCGCGTCGGCACGACCGCCTCGCCGACCGGATGCGGCGGCGCTTCGAGATCGGCAACGGACACGACCCGCGGTTCCGCGACGACACACGGCACATCCGCGAGGACGACTCGTGGCGGGTCGCCGGCGCCGGCCCCGGCCTCGAGGACCGTCGGGTCGAGATCACCGGACCCACCGACCCGAAGATGACGATCAACGCGCTGAACTCGGGCGCCCGCGTGTGGCTCGCCGATCAGGAGGATGCGACCAGCCCCACCTGGAAGAACGTGATCGAGGGGCAGCTGTCGCTCCGCGACGCGATCCGCGATGACCTCTCCTTCACGTCCCCCGAGGGCAAGGAGTACCGCGTCACGGCGGAGCGCACCCCCACGATCGTGATGCGTCCGCGCGGCTGGCACCTGCCCGAGAAGCACATCGCCTTCGTCGACCGTGCAGGGCGCCGCACGTCGGCATCCGGTTCCCTCGTCGACTTCGGGCTGTACTTCCTGCACAACGCGCAGGAGCTCATCGCGAACGGTCGCGGACCGTACTTCTACCTCGCGAAGATCGAGTCGAGCGAGGAGGCGAAGCTGTGGGACGACGTCTTCTCGTTCAGCGAGGAGTACATCGGCATCCCCCACGGCACGATCCGAGCGACCGTCCTGATCGAGACCCTGCCCGCCGCGTTCGAGATGGACGAGATTCTGTACGAGCTGCGCGACCACTGCGCCGGGCTCAACGCAGGACGCTGGGATTACATCTTCTCGATCATCAAGAACTACCGCGGCCGCGGCGCCCGCTTCGTGCTCCCCGATCGCAGCGAGGTGACGATGACGGTGCCGTTCATGCGGGCCTACACCGAGCTGCTCGTGCAGACCTGCCACAAGCGGGGAGCGTATGCGATCGGCGGCATGAGCGCGTTCATCCCGAACCGGCGCGATCCCGAGGTCACCGCTCGGGCGATCGAGAAGGTGTCCGCCGACAAGAAGCGTGAGGCCGGTGACGGCTTCGACGGCACGTGGGTCGCCCACCCCGACCTGATCCCGACCGCGCAGGCCGAGTTCGACGCCGTGCTCGGCGACCGCCCGAACCAGGTCGACCGTCAGCGGCCCGAGGTCTCGGTGTCGGCATCGGATCTGCTCGACCTGCACATCGGCCGCCCGATCACCGCGCAGGGCGTGCGCGACAACGTCTCGGTGGCGATCCGCTACCTGGAGGCCTGGCTGCGCGGACTCGGCGCCGTGGCCATCGACAACCTCATGGAGGATGCCGCGACCGCCGAGATCAGCCGCTCGCAGGTGTGGCAGTGGATCCACCAGGACCGCACGACCGACGACGGCACGCCGATCACGGCGGAGTACGTCGAGGGGTTGATCGGCGACGTCCTCGCGCGGGCGACCAGGTCGGCCGGCGACCGCTTCGACGACGCGGCTGACGTGTTCCGCGAGGTCGCGCTGCAGCCGGAGTTCCCGGCGTTCCTCACGGTCGGCGCCTACTCGCGCTTCCTCGTCGACGACGCCTGACCCCGCTTCCGGACGGGCCGGGTGCCGCACGGCATCCGGCCCGTCCCGCGTTCCGGCCCGCGCCCGTCCGAGCGGGCGTAGCCTGAGTGCATGACCGACGTCTGGAACGGAATCGCCTCGGAGTTCCTGCACCTCTACCCGCGCGGGAAGCGTCTGCTCGCCGTCGCCGGAGCGGATGCCGAGCGCTCGCGCCGCGCGGCCGACGACCTCGCCGCGGCGCTGACCGACGCGGGGCAGACCGTCGAACGCGCGCACAGCGCCGACGGTGACGACGAGGCGCTGCGCGCCGACGTGATCGCCCCGTTCCGCGCGGGCGCCGCCGACGGCACCGCGCTCATCGTCTCGGGACCCGCCGCCCTGCTGAGCGAGAACTCGCGCGGCCTGTGGAACTTCACGCTCTGGCAGCTCGCGGACGACGAGCCCCCGCACTCGGTGGCCTCGGCTCTCGTCGACCTGACGGATCCGGCGAATCCCTCGCGTCGCTTCGCGGACTACTGCGCTCTCCCCGCGTCCTACGGGGCCTGAGCAGGACGCAGCCCGCTCTGCTGCGACGGGTCAGCGGAACGACGCCGCCACGGAGTTGCGGTGGTAGTCGAAGACGATGCTCGTGCGGGTCGACGCGACGCTCGACTGGGCCGACAGGTGCTCGAGCACGAACTCCCGCATCTCCGACGAGTCGGCCACGGCGATGTGCAGCAGGAAGTCGTCGTCTCCGCCGAGGAAGAACACCTGGATCACCTGCGGCAGCACGCGCACGCGGTCGGCGAACTCGACGATGCTCTCCCGTCGACCGCTCGGACGAAGCGTGACGCCGATCACCGCTTGAAGGCCGGCGCCCAGCATCCGTTCATCGACGCTGGCGTGGAAGCCGGAGATCACGCCCCTGTCGACGAGCGCACGGAGCCTGGTGTGCGCCGTCGACGGAGCGACTCCGAGATGACCGGCGAGCTCGGCGTTGGTCATGCGACCGTCCGTGCTGAGCAGCTGGACGATCCGACGGTCGGTCTCGTCGAGCGCCGGCGCCCGAAGAGTGTTCGGCTCGGGGCGGGGCGAAGGCATCTCCATGCGAACGATTATGCAGGATGCGGCCCATTCCCGAAGATTCTTCAGGGATTCTGTCGCTCTCGCGACGTTTCTGCGATTCTTGACGCACGCACCGTCACCAGGAGGATCGATGAGGATCGGCGTTCCCACCGAGGTCAAGAACAACGAGAACCGCACCGCGCTCACCCCCGCGGGTGCCGACCGTCTCGTGCACGAGGGCCATCGCGTTCTCGTGCAGTCGGGCGCGGGCGTCGGCTCCGGTATCTCCGACGACGCCTACCGCGCCGCGGGCGCCGACATCGTCGACACCGCCGAGGAGACCTGGGGCGAGGCGGAGCTCCTCATCAAGGTCAAGGAGCCGATCGCCCAGGAGTACGGCTTCCTCCGCGACGACCTCACGCTCTTCACCTACCTGCACCTCGCGGCCGACCGGGCGTTGACCTCGGCGCTCGTGGATGCCGGCACGACGGCCGTCGCGTACGAGACCGTGCAGCTGCCCGACCGCAGCCTGCCTCTCCTCATCCCGATGAGCGAGATCGCCGGGCGCCTCTCGGTCACGATGGGCTCCTACTCGCTCATGCGCTCGGCCGGCGGCCGCGGCGTGCTGATGGGCGGCATCGCGGGAGCCCCGCGCGCGAAGACCGTCGTGATCGGCGGCGGCGTCGCGGGCGAGCACGCTGCGGCGAACGCCCTCGGGCTGGGGTCGCAGGTGACCGTGATCGACATCTCCCTGCCGCGTCTGCGCGAGCTCGAGCACCGCTACGGCGGCGCCCTCGAGACCCGCGCGTCGAGCCGCTACGACATCGCCGAGGCGCTGACGACCGCCGACCTCGTGATCGGATCCGTCCTGATCCCCGGGGCTGCAGCGCCGAAACTCGTCACCGATGAGATGGTCGCGGCCATGAAGCCGGGGTCGGTTCTCGTCGACATCGCGATCGACCAGGGCGGATGCTTCGAGGGCTCGCGGCCCACGACGCACGACGACCCGACGTTCGCCGTGCACGACTCGATCTACTACTGCGTCGCGAATATGCCCGGTGCCGTCCCGGAGACCGCGACGCGATCGCTCACCAACGCCACCCTCCCCTACGTCTCGGCGATCGCCGGCAAGGGCTGGGAGCGGGCGGCCGCCGACGACCCCGCACTCGCGAAGGGGCTGAATGTGCAGGGCGGACGCATCACTCTGGATGCCGTCGCCCAGGCCCACGGCTTCGTCACCGCCTGAGCCGGACCGACGCGAAAGAACCCGGATTCTTGTCGACCTCCTCCCCTCCGCCGCGCCGATGCGGCCGGGTACGCTCGTAACGTGACCGAACGCGCACCCCTCTCCCGCAAGCTGTCCGCCATCGCAGAGTCGGCGACCCTCAAGGTCGACGCCAAGGCCAAGGCCCTCAAGGCCGAGGGCAAGGACGTCATCTCGTACGCCGCCGGCGAGCCGGACTTCGCGACGCCGCAGTTCATCGTGGATGCCGCGGCCGAAGCCCTGGCAGACCCGGCCAGCTACCGGTACACGCCGGCTCCCGGCCTGCCCGCGCTGCGCGAGGCGATCGCCGCGAAGACGCTGCGCGACTCGGGCCTCGAGGTCTCGCCCAACCAGGTCATCGTCACCAACGGCGGCAAGCAGTCGGTGTACCAGGCCTTCCAGGCCGTCGTGAACCCCGGCGACGAGGTGCTGCTGCCCGCTCCGTACTGGACCACCTACCCCGAGGCGATCCGTCTCGCCGACGGCATCCCCGTCGAGGTCTTCGCGGGCGCCGACCAGGACTACAAGGTGACCGTCGAGCAGCTCGAGGCCGCGCGCACCGAGCGCACGACCGTGCTCGTGTTCGTCTCGCCCTCGAACCCGACCGGCTCGGTCTACACGTCTGACGAGACCAAGGCCATCGGCGAGTGGGCTGTCGAGCACGGCATCTGGGTGGTCTCGGACGAGATCTACCAGAACCTCACGTACGAGGGCGCGACGGCCACCTCGATCGTCGCAGCCGTCCCCGAGGTCGCGAACCAGACGATCCTCGTCAACGGCGTCGCGAAGACCTACGCCATGACCGGATGGCGCGTGGGCTGGATGGTCGGACCCGCCGACGCCATCAAGATCGCCGGCAACCTGCAGTCGCACCTGTCGAGCAACGTGAACAACGTCGCCCAGAAGGCTGCCATCGCGGCGCTGAACGGACCGCAGACCGAGGCCGAGCAGATGCGCGAGGCCTTCGACCGCCGCCGCCGGCTGATCGTGTCGGAGCTGTCGAAGATCGACGGCCTCGTGGTGCCGAACCCCCTCGGTGCGTTCTACGTCTACCCCGACGTGCAGGGTCTCCTGGGTCGCACGTGGGGCGGTGTCACGCCGACGACGTCGCTGGAGCTCGCGGACCTCATCCTCGAGCAGGCCGAGGTCGCCGTGGTTCCCGGCGAGGCGTTCGGCCCCTCCGGCTACATCCGCATGTCGTACGCGCTGGGCGACGATCAGCTTCTCGAGGGCGTTCAGCGCCTGCAGCGGCTTTTCGCCTCCTGAGCGCGATCCGTCTCGCTCCTCGGGTCGATGAGCGAGGAGCGCAGCGACGAGACGACACGCGCCGCCGCGCTCACTCCTCGTGGAAGCCGATCAGCCAGCGGATGCCGTAACGGTCGACGAGTGTGCCGTCGTAGTCGCCCCACGGTCTCTTCTGCAGCGCGTCGATCACGCGGCCGCCCGCCGAGAGCTGATCGAACCAGCTGGTGAGCGTCGTGGCGTCGGCGGTGCCGAGCAACGACAGGAACATGCCGCTCATCTGCACGGCGTCGTCGTCGGCGCCGGCATCGGCTCCTGCGAGCGCCACGGGACCCGAGAGCTGGCCGTGGGCGATCGCATCGCCGGGACCGTCGTGCCGTCCGGCATCCGCGTAGCTCATGGTCTGCAGTTCGCCGCCGAAGACGGATCGATACAGGTCGAGCGCCTCCGCGGCGTTACCGGGAAACAGCAGGTACGGGATCAGTCCGCTCATGCCGCGAGTGTAGACCTCCGCAGCGACATGACACTGCTCAGAACGCCGGCGCGGTCGTGACGCGGACGCTCTTCGACGGCACGGAGGAGTTCCCCGCGGCATCCACCGCGATGATCTCGAGCTCGTACGTCGTGCCGGGGCTGAGGGCGACCGTGAGGCTCTTGAGCTTCGTGATCGCGACCTGTCCGGGCGTCGACGCGATGATCGCGCCGCTCAGACGGTCGCGCACGCGGTACTCGACCACCCCGATGTTGTCGACGGCGCGCACCCACACGAGGGGCGCGGACGTGGCGGTCACCCGGGAACGGGTGACGGCGACCGCCCCGGGGGCACTCGGCGCCTCGAGGTCGGGAAGCAGCGCTTCGGCGTCGGTCCGCGGTGTCCGCAGATCGACGAGATCCGAGACGCCGATCCGTCCGGCCGCGTCGTAGGCCCAGACCTGGATCGAATACCACCCGCCGGGCACGAGGCCGGAGATGGTCGTGCCGGTCGCCGTCCCGTCGACGGTGGCGACGAGAGCCGGACTGCGCACCTCGTAGCGGACGACTGCGGCTTCGGCGGTCGCGGCCTGCCAGGTCACGTCGACAGATGTCGAGCTCGTCGCGCGTGCGGCAACGCCGTTCACCGCAGCGGGGTCGTGTGACGCCGCTGAGACCTGTAAGGCCTCAGCCGGGCCGCGCTCCTGGGCGGCCGCTGTCGCGGACGAGCCCAGCGCGGCGACGATGAGCAGTGCGCCGAGGGCGCCGGACAGAGCGGCTTTCGCCGGGAATTCCCTGAGCATCCCTCGATCGTGACAGTTACGCGGCGGCCCCTCGAGCGTTCCGCGTGCTTCGTTCCGGGATGCCGTTGCAGCGGCGACGGACCGCGCAGCAGCACTCCCCGAGCAGGCCGCCTCGACCAGAGCTCTCCGATCGGAGATCCCTTGACCAGGGCTCTTCGACCGGCGATCGCCTGACCAGAGCTCGACGGACGAGAGCTCCCTGACTAGAGCTCGACGCCCACGAGCACCGGCTCGGGCTGCAGGACGAGCCCGAACTCGGAGTGCACGCGGCTCTGGACGAAGCGCGCGAGCTCCGACACCTCGGCAGCAGTCGCCCCACCGCGGTTGGTGAGTGCGAGCGCGTGCTTCGTCGACACGGAGGCGCGGGAGCGCGGGAGGCGGAACCCCTTGCGGATCCCGGCCTGCTCGATGAGCCACGCGGCGCTCACCTTGACGTCCGGCGCCTCGGTCTTCGCGGCGGGGACGAGGCCCTCGTACGCGTGCAGCGGGATCACCGTCACCGCGTCGAGATCGGGCGTCACCGGCCAGCGAGGGCACTCGGGAGGAAGCGAGCGGGCGACGGCCTCGGGCACGATCGCGTTCTGGAAGAACGAACCGACGCCGTGAGTGTCGGGGTCGTCCGCATCCCACAGCATCCCCTTCGACGCCCGCGTGGCGAGGATGCGCTCGCGCACCCACGCGAGCGGCACCGGCTCATCCGAGCTCAGCCCGAGCGCGCGACGCAGCTGTTCGCCGCGCACGATCCGCTCCCCGGCGACGAGCAGGTCGACGGTGACGGAGAGGATCACGGCGCGGCGCTGGGGCTCGCTGCCGTAGTGATGCTTGAACACCGAGGTGCGGAAGCCGAGGCCGAGCTCCGCCGCCGGAACGGTCGAGATGTGGCCGGTGATCTGGTCGATCAGGTCGACCTCGACGAGCGTCTCCTGGATCTCCTGGCCGTAGGCTCCGATGTTCTGCACCGGAGCGGCGCCGACGGTGCCGGGGATGCCGCTCATCGCCTCGAGGCCGGCGTACCCATGCTCGACCGCGAAGGCCACGAGATCGTCCCAGCCGTGTCCTGCCTCGACGCGCAGACGGATCCGTCCGGGGTGCGGCGAGGGCAGCTCCTCGATGCCGCGCGTCAGGACGCGGATGACGGTGCCCTCGAACGCCTCGTCCCCGATGAAGAGGTTCGAGCCGCCGCCGAGCACGAGCAGGTCATCGCCGCGCGACCACACCTCGGTGAGCGCGGCGACGAGCTCCTCGCGGGTGGCTGCTTCCAGCATCCTCTCCGGCGCACCGCCGGTGCGCAGGGTCGTCAGCGTCGAGAGCCGCATCGGCTCGACCTCGCGAACGGCGGACTCGCCCATCACGCCGCGATGCGCAGCTGCGCCTTGACCAGCACGGTCGTCCCGCCGAACGTCACGGTGAGATCGATCCGGGTGGCCTTCTCGTCCACGGCCCCGACGGTCGCGAGCACGTGCAGGTCGGCTCCGGACTCGGGGTCGACGACGACCGGCTTCGTGAAGCGGACGCCGTAGTCGAGCACGCGGGCGGTCGGCTCGAGCGCGGCGACGACGACCGACGAGGCGATGCCCATCGTGAGCATGCCGTGCGCCAGCACACCGGGCAGCCCGACCGACGCCGCGATGTCGTCACGGTAGTGGATGGGATTGAAGTCGCCGGAGGCACCGGCGTAGCGCACGAGGGATTCGCGCGTGAGGTGGACGGTGCGCTCCGCGATCACATCTCCGACGGCGTACGGCATCACTGCGCTCCCTCTTCCGCACCGACGAGCAGGACGCTCGTGGCGGTCACGACGTGCTCGCCCTCGGCATCCGCGATCGCGGCCTCGCTGGTGATCATGGCGTTGCCGCCCATCATGCGGATGCCGGTGACCCGCAGCTGCGCGGTGAGCTCGTCGCCCGCGACGATCGGCCGCGTGTACGCGAAGCGCTGCTCGGCATGGATCGTGCGCGCCAGCTCGATGCCGGAGTCCGGCTCGCTCAGGAGCTGCTGCAGAGTGAGGTCCTGGATGACCATGGCGAACGTCGGCGGCGCGACCACGTCGGAGAAGCCCGCGGCGCGCGCGGCCTCGACATCGGTGTGCTGCGGAGCATCGGCGAACACCGCGCGCGCGAACTCGCGCACCTTCTCGCGGCCGACGAGGTAGGGGGAGGTCGGCGGGAACTCCCGACCGATCAGTTCTTGGTTCACTGCCACCCCTCGATCCTACTTTCTCGCCATCGGGACGACGACCGCGAGGACCGGAGGAAAGCGGGGGCTCAGTCCTTCTTGCGGCGGCCCTTGATCGCCTTCATCGCCATCTGCACGGCGATCACCACGAGGTATGCCGCGAACAGCATGTTCGCGACACCCGGATCGATGATCGTCGCCAGCCAGGCGCCGAGCGCCGTCGTGGTGCACGCCGAGACGCCGACGACGGCTGCCGCGACGATGTCGACGTTGTGGTTCCGAAGGTTTCCGATGGTGCCGGAGATCGCGGTCGGGATCATCATGAGCATCGAGGTGCCCTTGGCCACGAGGTCACTCGTGCCGAACGCGAGCATGAGGACGGGGACGACGACGATCCCGCCGCCGACGCCGATGAGCCCGGAGAGGATGCCGGTCGCGACGCCCACCACGACGAGCGCTAACCCGCTGAGGACCGTCAGCTCGAAGACGGCGTCGCGGGAGGGGATCACGAGGAAGAGGCTCACGATCACGACGACCAGGAAGCCCACGAAGAACCAGCGCAGGGTCGTCTGCGAGATGCGGGGCAGCAGCCTGGTGCCGATCTGCGCCCCGACGACGGAGCCCGCGGCGAGGATGAGCGCGGGGATCCACGCCACAGAGCCGTGCACGGCATAGGACACGACGCCGACCGTGGCGGTCGGCACGATCGCCGCGAGCGATGTCCCGGCGCCGAGGCGCTGGTTGAAGTGCAGGAACAGCACGAGCAGCGGGACGATGACGGTGCCGCCGCCGACGCCGAAGAGCCCGGAGAGGAGGCCGGCGGTCAGGCCGATGCCGATGAAGGAGACGACGGCGCGGGGCCCTCGGTTCAGGGTCTGCGCATCACTCACCGCAACAGCCTACTCTCGCGGCATCCACGTCGAGATCACCCTGGGACCGAGTGCCCTTTCATGCGACACTGGATCGCACCGGACGACGCCGTCCGACCCGGATCGAAGGAGATCTCATGGTGCGCAGTTCCTATCCCGACGTCGAGATCCCCGCGACGTCCATTCACGAGTTCCTGTTCGGCGACCTCGACGAGGACCGTCTCGACGCCGTCGCGCTCGTCGACGGGATGAGCGGGGCGACCACGACCTACCGACAGCTCCTCGCACAGATCGACCTGTTCGCGGGAGCGCTCGCCCATCGCGGAGTCGAGGTCGGGACCGTCGTCGGCGTGCTGTGCCCGAACGTGCCCGCGTTCGCCACGGTGTTCCACGGCATCCTGCGTGCCGGCGCGACCGCGACGACGATCAACTCCCTCTACACGGCCGAGGAGATCGCCAACCAGCTGACGGATGCCGGAGCCACCTGGCTCGTCACCGTCTCCCCTCTGCTCGCCGGGGCGCGGGAGGCCGCCGAGCGCGTCGGCCTCGGCGCCGATCACGTCATCGTGCTCGACGGCGCCGACGGGCATCCGTCACTCCCCTCGCTTCTCGGAGAGGGGCGAGGAGCGCCCGAGGTGTCGTTCGATCCGGCCACGCATCTCGCCGTGCTGCCCTACTCGTCCGGCACGACAGGGCGTCCGAAGGGCGTCGTGCTCACGCACCGCAACCTCGTCGCGAACGTCAGTCAGTGCCGCTCGACGATCTCGCTCGCCGACGACGACCGCGTGCTCGCGGTGCTGCCGTTCTTCCACATCTACGGCATGACCGTGCTCCTCAATTTCGCGCTCCGGCAACGGGCAGCGCTCGTCACGATGCCGAAGTTCGATCTCACCGAGTTCCTCCGGGTCGTCCAGGAGCATCGGACGAGCTGGGTGTTCATCGCCCCGCCGATCGCGGTCGCCCTCGCGAAGCACCCGCTCGTCGACGACTACGACCTGTCGTCGGTGAAGGTGATCTTCTCGGGCGCTGCCCCCCTCGACGGCGCACTGGCCACGGCCGTCGCCACCCGTCTCGACTGCGTGGTGTGCCAGGGATACGGCATGACCGAGACGAGTCCGGTGACCCACGCGATCCCCTACGACCGCCCGGAGATCGATCGCTCGTCGGTCGGACTGCTGCTCGCGAACACCGAAGCACGTCTGCTCGCGGAGGACGGCAGCGACGTGCAGGTTCCCCCGTCGGGCGCGAGCGAGCCGGGCGAGATCCTCATCCGCGGCCCCCAGGTCATGGCGGGCTACCTCAACCGCCCCGACGCGACGGATGAGATGCTGGATGCCGACGGCTGGCTGCACACCGGCGACGTCGCCACGGTCACGGCCGACGGCGTGTTCCGCATCGTCGACCGGCTCAAGGAGCTCATCAAGTACAAGGGCTACCAGGTGGCTCCGGCCGTGCTCGAGGCGGTGCTGCTGGAGCATCCGTCCATCGCCGACGCCGCCGTGATCGGCGCTCCGGACGACGAGGGCCAGGAGGTGCCGAAGGCTTTCGTCGTCCGCCAGCAGGGCGCCGACCTCGACGCGGATGCGGTGATCGCTCACGTCGCAGCCCATGTGGCGCCGCACGAGAAGGTGCGTCAGGTGGAGTTCATCGACGCGATCCCGAAGTCGGCGTCGGGCAAGATCCTGCGCAAGGACCTTCGCGCCCGCCCCTGACCCGCTTCTGCGGCCTCGGTCATGTTCTGCGGCCACGACGCCACGTCGTGGCCGCAGAAGTCACCGATGGCCGCAGAACCTGCTGCGCACACGACGAAGCCCGCCGTCCCTGAGCGGGGCGGCGGGCTTCGTGGTGTGCGAGATGCTTACTCGGACTTGTTCTCGACAGCGTCCTCGGCGGCGGCCTCAGCGGCCTCGCCCTCGGCCTGCGACTCGGCGCCGGCGTCGGCAGCGGTCTCGTCGGCAGGGGCCTCCTCGGTGGTCTCCTCCGCGGGAGCCTCCTCGGCGGGCTTCTCCTCGGCGGCAGGCGCAGCGGCGGCCGGAGCAGCCTTCTTGGTCGACTTCGCCTTCGGCGTGACGGGCTCGAGGACGAGCTCGATCACGGCCATGGGAGCGTTGTCGCCCTTACGGTTGCCGACCTTGGTGATGCGCGTGTAGCCGCCCTCGCGGTCCGCGACGAGCGGAGCGATCTCGGCGAACAGCGTGTGCACGACGTCCTTGTCACCGATGACCGAGAGAACGCGACGACGGGCGTGCAGGTCTCCGCGCTTGGCGAAGGTGATCAGACGCTCGGCGAGCGGACGCAGGCGCTTGGCCTTGGTCTCGGTCGTCTTGATGGACTTGTGGGTGTAGAGAGCCGCCGCGAGGTTGGCAAGCAGCAGGCGCTCGTGGGCGGGGCCGCCTCCGAGGCGGGGACCCTTGGTGGGCTTGGGCATAATCGTCTAACTCCTGGTCAGGAAGGGTCGGGTATCAGAAGGACTCGTCTTCGCTGCCGCCGTAGAAGTGGGCGCCGTCGAAACCGGGCACCGAATCCTTGAGCGACAGACCGAGCGAGATGAGCTTGTCGCGCACCTCGTCGACCGACTTCTGGCCGAAATTGCGGATGTTCATGAGCTGCGTCTCCGAGAGGGCGACGAGCTCCGAAACGGTGTTGATGCCTTCGCGCTTCAGGCAGTTGTACGAGCGCACGGAGAGGTCGAGGTCCTCGATCGGCATCGACAGCTCGCTGGAGTTCACTGCCTCCACCGGCGCCGGGCCGATCTCGATGCCCTCTGCCTCGACGTTCAGCTCGCGGGCGAGACCGAACAGCTCGGTGAGCGTCTTGGCAGCCGAGGCGACGGCGTCGCGCGGGCTGATCGAGTTCTTCGTCTCGACGTCCAGGACGAGCTTGTCGAAGTCGGTGCGCTCCCCGGCACGGGTCGCGTCGACGCGGTAGCTGACCTTCAGGACCGGCGAGTAGATCGAGTCGATCGGGATCTGACCGGCCTCGGCGTACTCGTTGCGGTTCTGGGTCGCCGAGACGTAGCCGCGGCCGCGCTCGATGGTGAGCTCCAGCTCGAACTTGGCCGTGTCGTTGAGCGTGGCGATGACGAGCTCGGGGTTGTGCACCTCGACACCGGCCGGAGCCGAGATGTCGGCGGCGGTCACTTCACCGGCACCGGTCTTGCGCAGGTACGCCGTGATGGGCTCGTCGCGCTCGCTCGAGACGACGAGCTGCTTGATGTTGAGGATGATCTCGGTGACATCCTCCTTCACGCCGGGGATGGTGCTGAACTCGTGCAGCACGCCGTCGATGCGAACGCTCGTGACGGCAGCGCCGGGGATCGACGACAGCAGGCTGCGACGGAGCGCGTTGCCGATCGTGTATCCGAAGCCGGGCTCCAGAGGCTCGATGATGAACCGGCTCCGGTTCTCGACGATCTTTTCCTCGGTGAGTGTGGGACGCTGTGCAATAAGCACTCTGTGTTCCTTTCGATCACATGCCCGC
Organism: Microbacterium sp. LWO14-1.2; assembly: GCF_038397715.1. NCBI lineage: Bacteria > Bacillati > Actinomycetota > Actinomycetes > Micrococcales > Microbacteriaceae > Microbacterium > Microbacterium sp. LWO14-1.2. Next base: position 2,784,076 of record NZ_CP151633.1, on the reverse strand, counting down.
TATATGACATGTGGTGGGTGAGGTCTTGAGTTGTGGAAGTCGATGCCCGCTGACGGGCGTCGAGCCGCTCACCCTTGACGGGCGAGCGGCTCAACGAGCCGGGTCAGACGCGGCGACGCTTCGGCGGGCGGCAGCCGTTGTGCGCCTGCGGGGTGACGTCCGAGATCGAGCCGACCTCGAGGCCTGCGGCCTGGAGCGAGCGGATCGCGGTCTCGCGGCCGGAGCCCGGACCCTTCACGAGGACGTCGACCTTCTTGACGCCGTGCTCCGCAGCCTGACGGGCGGCGGACTCGGCAGCCATACCGGCGGCGTACGGGGTCGACTTGCGCGAGCCCTTGAAGCCCACGCCACCCGACGATGCCCAGGCGATGACGGCGCCGGACGGGTCGGTGATCGAAACGATGGTGTTGTTGAACGTCGACTTGATGTGGGCCTGGCCCAGCGCGATGTTCTTCTTCTCCTTGCGGCGCGGCTTGCGCGCGGCGGCCTTGGGTGCAGCCATGAAAGTGTTCTCCTAGTCCCTGGGGCCGCGCTTAGCGGGCCTTCTTCTTGCCTGCGACGGTGCGCTTCGGGCCCTTGCGGGTACGGGCGTTGGTCTTGGTGCGCTGACCACGGACCGGGAGGCCACGACGGTGGCGGATGCCCTCGTAGGAGCCGATCTCGACCTTGCGGCGGATGTCTGCGGCGACCTCGCGGCGCAGGTCACCCTCCACCTTGTAGTTGCCTTCGATGTAGTCGCGGAGGGCGACGAGCTGGTCGTCGCTGAGGTCCTTCACGCGGATGCTCTCGTCGATCTCGGTCGCCTTGAGGATCTCGACCGAGCGGGTACGGCCGACGCCGTAGATGTAGGTAAGGGCGATCACCACGCGCTTGTCGCGCGGGATGTCAACGCCGGCAAGACGTGCCATGCGGTTCTCCTGAGTGTGGTGGAGGTGTGGAGCAGGATCGGTGCTCGGGCCTCCGCCCCGAGGTGTCCCCCACCGGAGTGGGATCTGATCCTGCCAGTTTCTTTCGGTCGTTGCGCGAGCGGAGCGAGACGAGACGCCTCGACCATCGCGCGACCTGTATTGAGTTGTGAGTCAGATCCGGTCGATCAGCCCTGGCGCTGCTTGTGGCGCGGGTTGCTCTTGCAGATCACCATGACGCGGCCGTGACGGCGGATCACCTTGCAGTGATCGCAGATGGGCTTGACGCTGGGGTTGACCTTCATGATGATTCCTGTTCGCTGTCTTCACCGGGCAGGCACGGATGCCTGGGGTGTTACTTCTCGACCGATCAGCGGTAGCGGTAGACGATGCGGCCTCGGGTCAGGTCGTAGGGGCTGAGCTCCACGACCACACGGTCCTCGGGGATGATGCGGATGTAGTTCTGCCGCATCTTTCCGGAGATCGTCGCCAGGACCTTGTGTCCGTTGGTGAGCTCGACGCGGAACATCGCGTTGGGCAGAGCCTCGGAGATCACGCCCTCGATCTCGATGACACCGTCTTTCTTAGCCATAGCCTCGCTTGCGCTTCTGCAGACCGGTCGATCTGCGTTGTGAGTGGGATTGCGGCGTCTCGCCGACTCGGACACGCCGAATCAAGGCACAAGGCACCAAAGATCTATGTTAGACGACGAAGGGAGTTCCGGCAACCTGAGCAGGATGCCGGAACTCCCCTATCGGAGGTCGAGCCGATCAGCCGAGCAGATCGGTGAACTTCTTGAAGTCCGCCTGGTCCTGAAGGTTGAGACGCGTGCCGTTGACCTCGACGGTCGGCGTGCCGCTGATCTCGTTCTTCTTGGCCTGCGCCGCACCGAACTTGCGGTACGTCTCGTCGGTGATGCACGAGACCGCGTCGTCTGCGCCGACCTGCGTCGCGAAGTCGGCAAGCTGATCGGTCGTCAGACCTGCGGAGTTCTCGGCGGGCTGGTTGTCGAACAGCGTCTTCGCGTAGTCGAGGTAGAGGTCGGGGTTCGACTCGGCGACACAGACCGCAGCGCCGGCCGAGCGGGACGAGTACTCCGTGCCCTGCGAGTAGCGGTCGAGAATCGCGATCGGGTGGTACTCGAGCGTGATGCGCCCGTCGGCAGCCGCTGCCTCGAGGTCGGCTCCGTACTGCTCCTCGAAGCTCTTGCAGACGGGGCACTGGAAGTCGACGAAGACCGCGACGGTATCCTCGCCGTCGCCGAAGCCGATCGAACCAGTCTCGGAGTTGAACGTGTCATTGCTCTTCGGAGCCGCACCGGGATCGGTCGCCTGGTTGTTGAGGAGGACGACGACGAACGCGAGGACGGCCAGCACGACCACCACGGCCGCCGAGACGCCGATCACGAACCAGTTGGTGTTGCTGCTCTTCGCGGCTGCCATGGGTTTCCGTTTCTGTCGAGGTCCACCCACGGCGGACCCGGCTTGAAGTCTGCGGATGCATGCGCACCCATACAGCTCTATTCTGCCCGCAGAAACCTATGCGCCGGTTGTGACGGCAGCGGCCGATACGACCTCGTTACGCGATCGGGGCGGGGGTCACACCGAAGGGCGCCAGCCCGGCCGCTCCCCCATCCGGGGCGGTGAGCACCCAGATGCCGTCCGCATGCAGCGCGACGCTGTGCTCCCAGTGCGAGCCGTCGGAGCCGTCGGTCGTGGAGACGGTCCAGTCGTCGTCCTCGACGAAGGTCTCCTCTCCCCCGGCGGTGACCATGGGCTCGATCGCGAGCACGAGTCCTGGTTTGACCTCCGCTCCGGGGTCTGGTGTCCGGTAGTTGAACACGCTCGGCGCCTCGTGCATCTTGCGTCCGATCCCATGCCCGACGTACTCCCGCAGGATGCCGTAGGGGCGACCGGAGACGGACGAGACGCCCTGCGCCTCGATGTACCCCTGGATCGCCGCACCGAGGTCGCCGAGGTGAGTCGCCGTGGCCATGGCCGCGATACCCGCCCACATCGATCCCTCGGTCACGCGAGAGAGCTCCTCGCGCCGGGCGACGAGTTCGGGCCTCTCAGAGTCGGGCACCACGACCGTGATCGCGCTGTCGCCGTTCCACCCCTGGTACTGCGCGCCGCAGTCGATCGAGACGATGTCGCCGGCTTCGAGCACTCGTTCGCCGGGGATGCCGTGCACGACCTCCTCGTTCACCGAGATGCACGTCGTGTGACGGTAGCCGCGCACGAGCTGGAAGTTCGACTCGGCACCGCGTTCGAGGATGACCCGGTTCGCCTCGGCATCCAGCTCGAGAGTCGTGACTCCCGGGCGGATCAGCGGGCGCACGGCGTCCAGCGCCGCCGCCGTGATGAGACCCGGCTCCACCATCGAGCGGAGCTGAGCGGGGGTCTTGTAGATCGACCGGCGGAACATCGGGAGGCGATCAGGCGGCGAGGCGCAGGCCGCGCGCGGCCAGCGCCGCGAACACGCGCTCGGTGATCTCGTCGAGAGAGCCGACGCCGTCGATCCGGTCGACGATGCCACGCTCCCCGTACACCTCGAGGATCGGAGCCGTCTCGTGCTCGTAGATGTCGAGTCGGTGCGCGATCGCGGCATCCGTGTCGTCGGAGCGTCCCTGCTCCGCTGCACGGAGCTTCAGGCGGGAGATGCTCTCGTCACGAGGCACGTCCAGCAGGATGACGGCATCCAGAGACTCGCCTCGCTCGCCGAGGAACTCCTCGAGGTGCGCCACCTGCGCGGTGTTGCGCGGGTAGCCGTCGAGCAGGAACCCGTTCGCCGCGTCGTCCTGCGACAGGCGATCGCGCACGATCTCACTCGTGAGCTCGTCGGGGACGAGGTCGCCCTTGTCGAGGATCTCGGTGACCTGCTGGCCGAGGGGCGTGCCCTCCTTGATGTTCGCGCGGAACATGTCTCCCGTCGAGACCACGGGGATGCCGTAGGACTCCGCGATGCGGACACCCTGCGTGCCCTTGCCCGAGCCCTGCGGGCCGACGATGAGGAGACGAGCGGATGCTGTCATCGGAGGAGCCCTTCGTAGTGACGCTGCTGCAGCTGCGCATCGATCTGCTTGACCGTCTCGAGACCCACACCGACGATGATGAGGATCGAGGCGCCGCCGAACGGGAAGTTCTGGTTGGCGCCGACGGTGGCGAGGGCGATGAGCGGGATGAGCGCGATCAGACCGAGGTAGATCGAGCCGGGCAGCGTGATGCGCGTGAGCACGTAGTCGAGGTACTCGGCGGTCGGACGACCGGCACGGATGCCGGGGATGAAGCCGCCGTACTTCTTCATGTTGTCGGCGACCTCGACCGGGTTGAACGTGATCGCGACGTAGAAGTAGGTGAACCCGATGATCAGCAGGAAGTACGCCACCATGTAGATCGGGTGGTTGCCCGTGGTGAAGTACGTGCTGATCCAGGTGACCCACGCGGCCGGCTCGGAGCCGTCCTGCGGGGTGTTGAACTGCGCGATGAGCGCGGGGATGTACAGCAGCGACGAGGCGAAGATCACGGGGATCACACCCGCCATGTTGACCTTGATCGGGATGTACGTGTTCGTTCCGCCGAAGGTGCGGCGGCCGACCATGCGCTTGGCGTACTGCACGGGGATGCGGCGCTGCGACTGCTCGACGAACACGACGAGGCCCATCACGATGATGCCGACGAGGAGCACGAGCAGGAAGACCTCGAAGCCGCGGCTCTCCCAGATCAGCCACATGGCACCGGGGAACGTGGCCGCGATGGAGGTGAAGATGAGCAGCGACATGCCGTTGCCGATGCCGCGCTCGGTGACGAGCTCGGCGAACCACATGATGAGGCCGGTGCCGGCGGTCATCGCCATGATGATGAGCAGCTGCGCCCACCACACGTCGTTCGTCAGCAGGTTCTGGCACGCGGCCAGGTCGCTCGTGCCGAAGAGCTGACCGCTGCGGGCCACCGTCACGAGCGTGGTCGACTGCAGGAGCGCCAGCGCGATCGTGAGGTACCGCGTGTACTGGGTCAGCTTGGACTGGCCGGCCTGACCCTCCTTGTGCAGGGCCTCGAAGTGCGGGATCACCACGCGCAGGAGCTGGGTGATGATCGTCGCCGTGATGTACGGCATCACACCCAGGGCGAAGATGGAGAGCTGGAGGAGCGCCCCGCCGGAGAAGAGGTTGACCAGACCCAGCAGTCCCTCGGTGCCCGAATTCTGAGCGAGGCACTCCTCGACATTCGGGAAGTTCACGAACGGAGCGGGGACGTTGGAGCCGAGTCGGTAGATCGCGACGATGGCGAGAGTGAAACCGATCTTCCGACGCAGGTCGGGCGTGCGGAAGATCCGCGCGATGGCGCTAAACAAGGGACGTTCCTCCTGAAAAGGTTGCCGATCCCTGAAGGACGGCTGAAAGAACAGGCTAACCCATAAGAGGGGCCGGAGAATCTCCGACCCCTCTCATGAAGTGGTTACTTGACGGATCCGCCCGCTGCCACGATCTTCTGCTCGGCAGAACCCGAGACCTTGTCGACCGAGACGGTGAGCTTCACGGCGATGTCGCCGCCGCCGAGAACCTTGACCTTCTCGTTCTTGCGAACCGCACCCTTGGCGACCAGGTCGCTCACGGTGACGTCGCCACCCTGGGGGTAGAGCTCCGCGAGCTTCTCCAGGTTCACGACCTGGTACTCGACGCGGAACGGGTTCTTGAAACCGCGCAGCTTCGGGGTGCGCATGTGCAGAGGCATCTGCCCACCCTCGAACCCGACGCGAACGGTGTTGCGAGCCTTGGTGCCCTTGGTACCGCGACCCGCGGTCTTGCCCTTGGAGCCCTCACCGCGACCGACACGGGTCTTCGCAGTGTTGGATCCGGGGACCGGACGCAGGTGGTGCACCTTCAGGACGCCGGGACGCGATGCCGGAGCATCCGTCTTCGGCGCGGCCTTCTTGGCGGCGGGCTTCTTCGCAGGAGCCTCGGCCTTGGCGTCGGCCGCAGCAGCGGACGACTTCTTGGCGGCGGGCTTCTTCTCGGCGGCAGCCTTGGGAGCGGCAGCCTTCTTCGGGGCCTTCTCGGCCTCGACGGCTTCGTTCTTCTCAGCCATTAGTCGATCTCCTCAACCTTCACGAGGTGCGCGACGGTCTTGACGTAGCCGCGCGTCTGCGCGTCGTCGGGACGGACGGTGCTGTCACCGATCCGCTTGAGACCGAGCGAACGCAGCGTGTCGCGCTGGTTCTGCTTCTCACTCACCTTGGACTTGATCTGCGTGACCTTGAGCCGGGCGGCCATCAGGCACCTACCTTCTGTGCGGCGATGGCGTCAGCCTCGGCGCGGACAAGACGCGCGGGGGCGACCTGGTCGAACTCGAGGCCACGACGAGCGGCGACCGCACGGGGCTCCTCGAGCTGCTTCAGCGCCTCCACCGTCGCGTGCACGATGTTGATCGTGTTCGACGAGCCGAGCGACTTCGACAGCACGTCGTGGATGCCGGCGCACTCGAGCACGGCGCGCACGGGACCACCCGCGATGACACCGGTACCGGCAGCGGCCGGACGCAGCAGCACGACGCCGGCTGCGGCCTCACCCTGCACGGGGTGCGGGATGGTGCTCGCGACACGCGGCACGCGGAAGAAGTTGCGCTTGGCCTCTTCGACACCCTTCGAGATCGCCAGAGGGACCTCGCGGGCCTTGCCGTAGCCGACGCCCACCAGACCGTTGCCGTCGCCGACGACCACGAGAGCGGTGAAGCTGAAGCGACGACCACCCTTCACGACCTTCGAGACGCGGTTGATGGTGACGACGCGCTCCAGGAACTGGTTGTCGCCACGGTCGCGCGAGTTGCGGTCGCGGCCGCCCTGGTTGCGGTCACCACGGCCGCCACGGCGACCGTCGCGCTGGTCGCGAGACGGCTCGGACTGCGTGGTGCCCGCAGCGGTCTCGGAAGTGGCAGCAGCCGCTTCGGTCACTTCGTTCTCCTTGTTGTCACTCACAGTGCCAGGCCTCCTTCACGAGCGCCCTCGGCGATGGCGGCGACACGACCCGCGTAGCGGTTGCCGCCACGGTCGAACACTGCCTCGGAAACGCCGGCGGCCTTCGCACGCTCGGCGACGAGCTCGCCGACCTTGCGGGCCTTGGCGGTCTTGTCACCCTCGAACCCGCGCAGGTCGGTCTCGAGCGTCGAAGCCGACGCAACGGTGTGACCCTTGCTGTCGTCGACGAGCTGCACGAAGACGTGGCGAGCCGAACGGTTGACGACGAGGCGCGGACGCACCTCGGTGCCCACGACCTTCTTGCGAAGGCGGGCGTGACGACGCGCGCGGGCGTCAGACTTTGACTTGAGAGCCATGGTTACTTACCACTCTTTCCGGCCTTGCGACGCACGTTCTCGCCGGCGTAGCGCACGCCCTTGCCCTTGTACGGCTCGGGCTTGCGGATCTTGCGGATGTTGGCAGCTGCCTCGCCGACAGCCTGCTTGTCGATCCCGCTGACGGTGAGCTTGTTCGTGCCCTCGACCGTGAGCGTGATGCCGGCGGGCGGGTCGATGAGGACCGGGTGCGAGAAGCCGAGGGCGAACTCGACCGAGCTGCCCTTCTGCGCCACGCGGTAACCGGTGCCGACGACCTCGAGGCCCTTGGAGTAGCCCTGGGTCACGCCGATGATGTTGTTGTTGATGAGAGTGCGGGTCAGGCCGTGGAGCGACCGCGACTCGCGCTCGTCGTCGGGACGGGTGACGAGAACCTGGTTCTCCTCGACCGCGACCTCGATGGGGTTGGCCACCGTGAGGGTGAGCTCACCCTTGGGGCCCTTCACCGCGACCTCACGGCCGTCGACCGAAACGGTCACGCCCGCGGGAACGTCGATGGGAAGTCGTCCGATACGCGACATCTGGGATCACCACACGTAGGCGAGAACTTCTCCGCCCACGCCCTTCTGCTCAGCCTGACGGTCGGTGAGAAGACCGGAGGAGGTGGACAGGATGGCCACGCCGAGGCCGCCGAGGACCTTGGGGAGCTCGGTCGACTTCGCGTACACGCGGAGACCGGGCTTCGACACGCGCTTGATGCCCGCGATCGAGCGCTCACGGTTGGGACCGTACTTGAGCTGCAGCGTGAGGTTGGTGCCGACGCGGGCGGGAGCGGTCTCCCAGCCGGCGATGTAACCCTCCTGCTGGAGGATCTCGGCGATGTGCGTCTTGAGCTTGCTCGACGGCAGGGTCACAGAGTCGTGGTGCGCCGAGTTCGCGTTGCGCAGACGGGTCAGCATGTCTGCGACCGGGTCTGTCATTGTCATGGGTGTTTTCCTTCGTTCATGAGGTTCCGGCTGCCGTTACACGACAGACGGCCTGCGATGAGCACGCAATCTTCAATTGTACGTGCACTTCGACGGGCTCAGTGACCACTGGCCGCTGAGCCCGTCGGAGGTGTTACGCCTGGGCGTCGTCCGACCGGAACGGGAAGCCGAGGTGGCGCAGCAGGGCGCGGCCCTCGTCATCCGTCTTCGCGGTGGTCACGACGGTGATGTCGAAACCGCGAACCCGGTCGATCTTGTCCTGGTCGATCTCGTGGAACACGCTCTGCTCCTGGAGACCGAAGGTGTAGTTGCCGTTGCCGTCGAACTGCTTGGCCGACAGACCGCGGAAGTCGCGGATGCGGGGCAGTGCGAGCGAGACCAGGCGGTCGACGAACTCCCACGCGCGGTCACCGCGGAGGGTGACGTGCGCGCCGATGGCCTGACCCTCGCGCAGCTTGAACTGCGCGATGGACTTGCGAGCCTTCGTGACGATCGGCTTCTGGCCGGTGATCTTGGTGAGGTCGTCGACCGCACCATCGATCACCTTGCTGTCGCGAGCTGCCTCGCCGACACCGGTGTTCACGACGACCTTGACCAGGCCCGGGATCTGCATGACGTTCGCGTAGCCGAACTCGTCCTGCAGCGCCTTCTTGATCTCAGCGTTGTACTTCTGCTTCAGGCGGGGCTGGATCTTGCCAGCCTCCACGGCAGTCTCGGTTGCCATCAGAGGTCCTTACCGCTCTTCTTCGCGAAGCGCACGCGGACGGTGCGCTTGACGCCGTCCTTGGTCTGCTCCTCGACACGGTGACCGACCTTGGTCGGCTTCTTGGTCGAGGGGTCGACGAGTGCGACGTTCGAGATGTGGATGGGAGCCTCGACAGTCTCGAGGCCACCCGTCTTGGTGCCACGCTGCGTCTGACCGACGCGCGTGTGCTTGGTGACGTAATTCACGCCCTCGACGACGACGCGGTTGCGCTCGGACAGGATCTCGAGGACCTTGCCCTGCTTGCCGCGCTCGTCCTTGGGTCCGGTGATGACCTGAACCAGGTCACCCTTCTTGATCTTCGCCATGACTTAGATAACCTCCGGCGCCAGCGAGACGATCTTCATGAACTTCTTGTCGCGAAGCTCACGGCCGACCGGGCCGAAGATGCGGGTGCCGCGGGGCTCCCCGTCGTTCTTCAGGATCACGGCGGCGTTCTCGTCGAACTTGATGTACGAGCCGTCGGGACGGCGCGTGGACTTGACCGTGCGGACGATGACGGCCTTGACCACATCGCCCTTCTTGACGTTTCCGCCCGGGATCGCGTCCTTGACCGTCGCGACGATGGTGTCGCCCAGACCGGCGTAGCGGCGGCGCGAGCCACCGAGGACGCGGATCGTGAGCAGTTCCTTCGCGCCGGTGTTGTCGGCGACCTTGAGGCGAGACTCCTGCTGAATCACTTGGCCTTCTCCAGAATCTCCACCAGACGCCAGCGCTTGGTGGCGCTCAGCGGGCGGGTCTCGTTGATCAGGACGAGGTCGCCGATGCCGGCGGAGTTCGCCTCATCGTGCGCCTTGACCTTCGAGGTGCGGCGGATGACCTTGCCGTAAAGCGGGTGCTTCACGCGGTCCTCGACCTCGACCACGATGGTCTTGTCCATCTTGTCGCTGACGACGTAGCCACGACGGGCCTTGCGGTAACCGCGGGCCTCGGCGTCGCGCACATCGTGCGCGGCGTGCTCGACCTCAGCGGCTGCAGCCTTCTTCTCAGCCATCACTCGGCCTCTTCCTTCACGGCGTCGTCAGCGGCATCCGCCTTCTTCGCCTTCGACTTGGACGCCTTCTTGGCCGGAGCCTCGACGGGAGCGGGCGTCGCACGGATGCCCAGCTCGCGCTCGCGGATCACGGTGTAGAGGCGCGCGATGTCGCGCTTGACGGCGCGGATGCGGCCGTGGCTCTCCAGCTGGCCGGTGGCCGACTGGAAACGGAGGTTGAACAGCTCCTCCTTGGCCTTGCGCAGCTCCTCAACGAGGCGCTGGTCTTCGAACGTGTCGAGCTCTGCCGGAGCGAGCTCCTTGGTGCCGATCGCCATTACGCGTCGCCCTCCTCGCGCTTGATGATGCGTGCCTTGAGCGGCAGCTTGTGGATTGCTCGGGTCAGTGCCTCACGAGCGAGTTCCTCGTTGACACCGGCGACCTCGAAGAGGACGCGACCCGGCTTGACGTTGGCGACCCACCACTCGGGCGAGCCCTTACCGGAACCCATGCGGGTCTCAGCCGGCTTCTTGGTGAGCGGGCGGTCCGGGTAGATGTTGATCCACACCTTTCCACCACGCTTGATGTGACGGGTCATCGCGATACGAGCGGACTCGATCTGACGGTTCGTCACGTACGCCGGGGTGAGGGCCTGGATGCCGAACTCGCCGAAGGAGACCTTCGTGCCGCCGGTGGCCTGGCCATCGCGCTTCGGGTGGTGCTGCTTGCGGTACTTGACCTTGCGGGGGATAAGCATCAGGCAGACGCTCCTTCTGCGACGGGAGCCTCGTTGCGGGGCGCGCGGCGGCGGTCGCCACCACGGTCGCCACGACGGGACTTCGGTGCGTTGGCCTGCTCGCGAGCAAGCTCCTTGTTGGTCAGGTCGCCCTTGTAGATCCAGACCTTCACGCCGATGCGGCCGAAGGTGGTCTTGGCCTCGTAGAAGCCGTAGTCGATGTTCGCGCGCAGCGTGTGCAGCGGCACACGACCCTCGCGGTAGAACTCCGAACGGCTCATCTCGGCGCCGCCGAGGCGGCCGGAGACCTGGATGCGGATGCCCTTGGCGCCAGCGCGCTGCGCGCCCTGGAGACCCTTGCGCATCGCGCGACGGAACGCCACACGAGCAGAGAGCTGCTCGGCGATGCCCTGCGCGACGAGCTGAGCGTCGGCCTCGGGGTTCTTCACCTCGAGGATGTTCAGCTGGATCTGCTTGCCCGTGAGCTTCTCGAGGTCGCCGCGGATGCGCTCGGCCTCTGCACCACGACGACCGATCACGATGCCCGGACGGGCGGTGTGGATGTCGACGCGGACGCGGTCACGGGTGCGCTCGATCTCGATGTTCGAGACGCCGGCGCGGTCGAGCTGCGTCTGCAGCAGACGACGGATCTTGATGTCCTCGGCCACGTAGTCGGCGTAACGCTGACCCGGCTTCGTCGAGTCCGAGAACCAGCGCGACACGTGGTCCGTGGTGATGCCGAGGCGGAAGCCGTACGGGTTTACCTTCTGTCCCATTACTTGCTCGCCTTCTTGTTGCTGTCGCCCGCAGCGGCCGGAGCCGCCTCAGGCGTCGAGAGCACGACCGTGATGTGGCTCGTGCGCTTCTTGATCTGGAAAGCGCGACCCTGTGCACGGGGCTGGAAACGCTTGAGCGTCGTGCCCTCGTCCACGTACGCGTTCTTCACGTACAGGTCCTGCTCGTCGAGGTACTCGCCGTCACGATCCGCCTTGACCTGCGCGTTGGCCATGGCCGACGCGACAAGCTTGTAGATCGGCTCACTGGCGCTCTGCTGTGCGAACTTCAGGATCGCGAGAGCTTCCTGGGCCTGCTTGCCCTTGATGAGCGCGACGACACGACGAGCCTTCTGAGGGGTCACGCGGATGTGTCGCACGCGTGCGATGGACTCCACCATTTCTCTCTCCTCTATCGCCCCCGCGTCAGCGGCGGCGGCCCTTCTTGTCGTCCTTCTCGTGGCCGCGGAAGGTGCGGGTGGGCGCGAACTCGCCCAGCTTGTGACCGACCATGGTCTCGGACACAAACACGGGGATGTGCTTGCGACCGTCGTGGACCGCGATCGTGTGACCCAGCATGGCCGGGATGATCATGGACCGACGCGACCAGGTCTTGATGACGTTCTTCGTGCCGGCTTCGTTCTGACCGATCACCTTGCGAAGCAGGTGCTCGTCGACGAAGGGGCCCTTCTTGAGACTGCGAGGCATCTTCTCTTACTCCTACTTGCGCTTCTTGCCGGCGTTACGGCGACGCACGATGTACTTGTCGCTTTCCTTGTTGGCGTGACGGGTACGACCCTCAGCCTGGCCCCAGGGGGTGACGGGGTGACGACCACCGGACGTCTTGCCCTCACCACCACCGTGCGGGTGGTCGACCGGGTTCATCGCGACACCGCGGACGGTGGGACGGACGCCGAGCCAGCGCTTGCGGCCGGCCTTGCCCCAGTTGATGTTCGACTGCTCGGCGTTGCCGACCTCGCCGATGGTCGCGCGGCAGCGCGCATCGACGTTGCGGATCTCGCCCGAGGGGAGACGCAGCTGAGCGTAGGGGCCGTCCTTCGCGACGAGACGGACGGATGCACCGGCCGAACGCGCGAGCTTCGCACCGCCGCCGGGACGGAGCTCGATCGCGTGGATCACCGTACCGGTCGGGATGTTCTTCAGCGGGAGGTTGTTGCCCGGCTTGATGTCGGCGCCTGCGCCCGACTCGACGATGTCGCCCTGCTTCAGCTTGTTCGGCGCGATGATGTAGCGCTTCTCACCGTCGAAGTAGTGCAGCAGCGCGATGCGAGCCGTGCGGTTGGGGTCGTACTCGATGTGAGCGACCTTGGCGTTGACGCCGTCCTTGTCGTTGCGACGGAAGTCGATGACGCGGTACTGGCGCTTGTGGCCACCACCGATGTGACGGGTCGTGATGCGGCCCTGGTTGTTGCGACCACCGGTCTTGGCGAGCGGGCGCAGCAGCGACTTCTCCGGCGTCGATCGGGTGATCTCGGCGAAGTCAGCCACCGACGAGCCGCGGCGGCCCGGGGTCGTGGGCTTGTACTTGCGAATAGCCATGATTGTCCTTTATCCCCCGGATCAGCCGATTGCCGTGAAGATGTCGATGGTGCCCGACTTCAGGGTCACGATGGCGCGCTTGGTGTCCTTGCGCTTGCCGGTGCCGAAGCGGGTGCGACGAGCCTTGCCGACGCGGTTGAGGGTGTTGACCCCTGCGACCTTGACGCCGAAGATCTTCTCGATGGCGAGCTTGATCTCGGTCTTCGAAGCGCGCGGGTCCACGAGGAAGGTGTACTTGCCCTCGTCGATCAGACCGTAGCTCTTCTCGGACACGACCGGCTTCAGGATGATGTCGCGCGGGTCCTTGTTCAGGGCCGTCTGGAGAACAGATGCCTGCTCGCTCATGCGGAGACCTCCTGGTTGGCGCCGGACTTCGAGGAGATGAACGCCTCGAGAGCGGCCTGGGTGAAGACGATGTCGTCGGAGACGAGCACGTCGTAGGCGTTGAGCTGGTCGAACGACAGCACGTGGACGTGGCTGAGGTTGCGGATGCTCTTCAGCGCGAGCTCGTCGCCGCGCTCGATGACCACGAGCACGTTCTTCGACGTGGCGACCTGGGCGAGGAAGCCCGCCGCGGCCTTGGTCGAGGGAGCACCGTCGGTGCCGAACGAGTCGATGGCGTGCAGGCGGTCACCGCGGAAGCGGTCGCTCAGCGCGCCCAGGAGGGCGGCCGCGATCATCTTCTTGGGGGTGCGCTGCGAGTAGTCGCGCGGCTTCGGGCCGTGCACGATGCCACCACCGGTCATGTGCGGCGCGCGGATCGAGCCCTGACGGGCGTTACCCGTGCCCTTCTGCTTGAAGGGCTTGCGGCCGGCACCGGAGACCTCGCCACGACGCTTGGTCGAGTGCGTGCCCTGGCGAGCCGCCGCGAGCTGCGCGACGACGACCTGGTGGATGAGCGGGATGTTCGTCTTGACGTCGAACAGAGCGGCGGGCAGCTCGACGGAGCCTGCCTTCTTGCCGTCTGCCTTGAGGACGTCGAGCGCGAGAGTGGAGTCAGCCATGATCAGGCACCCTTCACTGCGTTGCGGACGTAGACGATGCGGCCACGAGCACCGGGGACGGCGCCCTTGACGAGCAGCAGACCCTTCTCGATGTCGACGGCGTGCACCGTGAGGTTGAGGACGGTCACGCGCTCGCCACCCATACGGCCGGCCATGCGCATGCCCTTGAAGACGCGGCTCGGGGTCGACGATGCGCCGATGGAGCCGGGCTTGCGGTGGTTGCGGTGCGCACCGTGCGAAGCGGAGACGCCCTTGAAGTTGTGACGCTTCATGACACCGGCGGTGCCCTTGCCCTTGCTCGTGCCGACGACGTCGACGAGCTGGCCGGCCTCGAAGGTGCCGTCGACCGTGAGCTCCTGGCCCAGGGTGTAGTCGCCGGCGTCCGCGGTGCGGATCTCGGTGACGTGACGACGCGGCGTGACGCCGGCTGCCTCGAAGTGGGCGGTCAGGGGCTTGTTCACCTTGCGCGGGTCGATCTGGCCGTACGCGATCTGGACGGCGTTGTAGCCGTCCTTCTCGGGGGTACGGATCTGCGTGACCACGTTCGAGGCGAGCTCGATGACGGTGACGGGAACGAGCTTGCCGTTCTCGTTCCAGACCTGGGTCATGCCGAGCTTGGTGCCGAGCATGCCCTTGGAAATCTTTGCGTTGATGTCAGCCATGTCGAACCTCAGAGCTTGATCTCGATGTTGACGTCGGCCGGCAGGTCGAGGCGCATCAGCGAGTCGACGGCCTTGGGCGTCGGGTCGACGATGTCGATCAGACGCTTGTGGGTGCGCATCTCGAAGTGCTCGCGGCTGTCCTTGTACTTGTGGGGCGACCGGATGACGCACACGACGTTCTTCTCGGTCGGAAGGGGCACGGGACCGACGACGGTCGCGCCCGCACGGGTCACGGTGTCGACGATCTTGCGTGCGGACGTGTCGATGACCTCGTGGTCGTACGACTTCAGGCGAATGCGGATCTTCTGTCCCGCCATTGTCTGCTCTCTCTCTTTAAGCGTCTTACCGTCCTGAGCCGGGTGACCCAGGGGCATTGGACGCACGTCGGCGCTGTTCGCGCCTCGGCACTCGATCGGTTCTGCGAACCGGTCTGCGCACCACTGTTCTGCTGTCAGCCCGCCCGCCTCGCGGCGAGCGGATTGCCGACCTCCGCCGCGCACGGCGAAGCCCTCGTGATGAAGGTGTCGGGGGCGTTCTGCCACCCGCGGCCTAGGTCCCTGCGCTGTCGCGCCGCCTATGCACTGCCCTGGTGGTGATCCGGCGCACGCTGAGCGCGCCGAAATGTCGAACCTGTCTATTCTGCCACGGCGGTTTTCCGTTCTGCAAACCCGGGCGTGTCGCGCTCGCTGAGCATCCGCTGAACATGCTCGGTCGCGTGCGCGCGGCGCTGTCAGCAGCGTCGCATCGAGCCGCGATTCAGACGGAGAGCGGGGCGAGGCATCCCCATGCCTCGCCCCGCTTGGGGAGGGCGTTCAGTGCGAGGGGGCACACCGAACGCGAGGACCCCGACGTGAAGGGACGCCGGAATCCTCGACCGAGGGCACGGCGGAGCATCCGCCGTGCAGGCGGGAAGACGCCAGGGCGCACAGAGTGCGCGCGTCGCACGATGATCCCCAAAATCGATTCCCCAGTTGTGACGCGGCGAGCCGCGTGGATACGGGAGGTCGAACCCCTTCGACGTCCCTCGACCGCAAGTTCCCCAGGCGGTCGACTTCATTCTAAAGGCATCCGGCACCGAAACGCGATACCGCCCTGTGGAATACCCGGTCCCGGATGCAGAGAGGCGGCGGCCCTCCCCCCGGAGAGCCGCCGCCGTGCGTCTGTGCGACGCCGCTTACTCGTTCCCGATGGCCTTGTCGGCGCTGTCGCGGATCTCGTCGATCTTGTCGGCCGCACCCGGCGCGATCTTCTTCGCGAAGTCCGCGACGCCGTCGAGCACCTTGTCGCTGATGTCCTCGGCCTGCTCGCTCTTCACGGCCTCGGCGATCTTGTCCTTGTTCTGCTCGTACAGATCCTTGCCCTTGTTGACGGCGTCTTCGATACCCATGCGGGCCCCCTTTTCACTGATCGACGGCGAGGGATCTCGCGCGTCACGTACATTCTGCACGGAGGGGACCGCACGCGGAAGGAAGAGGTGTGACGGAGCGTCATCGAGCGGCTCCATCGCACCTCTTCCCCCGGGGAACTCCTACTCCGCCGCCGACCGGCGACGTCGGTCGGCCAGCAACAGTCCGCCGACGAGCATGACGAGCGCGGCGAGGAGCGCGAGGCCCCACACCGGTTCCGCTCCGGTCGTCGCGAGCGGATCAGCCGCCTGCACGTCGGCGTCCGCCGCCGAGACGAGGCGCGCTGCCGACGTCTGCTCGCTCGCGGAGGCGACCGAGACGACGTTCGTCACTGCGGGGTACGCGGCCTGCGCGAGGTTCACTCGCACAGTGAGCGTGACCTCCTCGTCGACCGCGAGCCCGTCGGCGAGCATCCAGCTCACGACGCGTCCGTCCACGCGCACCGTCGAATCGGGCGAGCCGGCGAACGACATCCCCTCGGGCAGGGCATCTGTCACCACGATCGCACCGGGGTCGGCGGTCGGGCCGTCGTTGCGGACGACGATCCGGTACAGCCCCGTCTTGCCCGCCTGGAAGGTCCCGACGGCCGTCTTCGTGACCGTGAGCGCAGCCATCGGCGGCACGGCGACGGCATCCTCCGCGCGGTTGTCGTCCGGCGTGCGGTCGGGATGCTGATCGCTGATCTCCGCGGCGGTGACCGCGGCCGTGTTGACGACCTCGGGATACGCGCCGACCAGCACGCGCGTCTCGATGACGAGCGGTGCGGCGTCCTCCGCCGGGGCGAGAGGCTGCCCGTACCGCGCGACGACTCGGGGTCCGGCGCTCGGGTCGTCCTGGTCGACGGGCTCGACGGCCTCGACGGTCCAGCCGCTGCCGACGTCGTCGCCCACGGCCGTGAGCACCTCGAGCCCGGCCGGGACGGTGTCGGCCACGACGACGTCCTTCGCCTCCGACGGTCCGGCGTTCGCGACCTGCAGGGTGAAGGGCAGCTCGTCGCCGATGCGCACGGCATCCGCGTCATGCGTCTTCACGATCGACAGGTCGACCTCCCTCGCCACGGTCACATCGGCCGTGTCGCCGTCGTTCGCGGGATTCGCGTCCGGAGTGCCCGACGACACGCCCGCGGCGTTCGTGAGCACGGTGCCGTGCCCGACCGAGGGATCGACGAGCGCGTCGAACTCGATGGTCGGAGCGGAGGCCCCGCTCACGAGACCCGTGCCGGCCGGAGCGAGCGTGAAGGTCACAGACTGCGGAGCGGACGGATCGACCCTCGCGATCCAGGCGTCGGCGGATGCGCCGACCAGACCCGTGAACGCGATGCCGACCGGCAGCTCGTCGACCACGGAGATCGGGCCGACCGCGTCGCTCGCTCCGAGGTTCTCGACCTCGAGGCGATAGCGGGTGCTCTCCCCCGCGACGGCCGTGGCCACCTCGGCGCCGTCGGCGTCGATCGCGGTCTTCGTGAGGCGCAGATCGGCATCGGTCGTCACGTCGATGACCGCGGTGTCCGACACCTGGTGCGGAGACGTGGCCCGGCTGTCGTTCCACGACAGGGTCGCCGTGTTGGTCAGCGACGTGCCGGTGAGGACGTTCGAGCCGACGAGCGCCACGATGGTGATCGTGCTGTCCCCGAGCGGGTGAGCCGTGCGCTCACAGCTCTGATCCGAGACGTCGCACGTCCATCCGGCACCCGCGATCGACACGGCTGTGAGCCCCTCGGGCAGCACGTCCGTCACGAACGCATCCGCGACCGAGGGCCCGTCGTTGCGCACCGTGAGCGTGTACTCGACCTCGGTTCCCGCGATCCACGGGCCCGCGGCGACGTCCTTCCCGAGCGTGAGCTCGGCGAGCGTGACGATGTCGATCGACGCCTCGCCGTGGTTGTCGCTCGGGTCGGAGTCCTCCGGTCCGGTGACGTCGGCGGTGTTGACGAGTCGCTGCGGACGCACGTCCGGTGCAACGGCGGCCGTCACCACGATCGCGATCGTCTGCCCTGCCGCCAACGTGTCGGCGCCGGTGAGGGCTGCCCACGAGAGCGACCGGCCGTCATCCGAGACCGAGGCGGTGGCGGTGCGCGCACCGGCGCCGGCCACGTCGATGGTCGACGAGACGTACGTCAGCCCTGCCGGGAGACGGTCGGAGACGTCGATAGGCGCGCTCGAGATGCTCGGGCCGTCGTTCGTCACCGTGAGAAGGAAGCGCGTCTGGGTGCCGGCCGTCACCTCGGGCACCACGCCGTCGGCGACGGGCGAACCATCGGCGCCGAGCGCCTGCTTGACGATCGACAGGTCGGCCACGCGGTTCGATCCCGTGGTGTCGGCGTCGCGAGGGGTGTTCGTCGAGTTCGTCGCCTCAGCCCTCGCCCGGTTCTCGACATCGGAACCCGGCGTCAGCGCGGAGTCGACGGTGTAGGTGACGACGAACGACCGGGTGTTGTCGCCGGCCGCCGCGGGCACGGTGCCGGCGACGGCGAACGTGTCGTCCGTTCCGGGGCCGGCGGTGCGCGTCCAGCGCCCGTTCTCGTCCTCCACCGAGGCGTAGGCGAGCATGCCGGGCACCTCGTCCACGACGCGGACGTCGCGGGCATCGGCCGGACCGTTGTTGGTCACGACGATGCGGTAGCCGACCGTCTCACCGGCGACGAGAGCGGGGAGCGGGCCGCCGTACTGCGCGGCGTCCTTCCACGTACCGCCCTCACGGACCACGCGGGTCTTCGTGATCGCCAGCGTCGTGTCGTCACCAGGGGTGACCGACGCCTCGCCCGTGTTGTTCGAGGCGACCGGATCGGTCGTCGCACCGGGGGTGACGACCGCGACGTTGCGCACCGCGCCACCGGTCCACGAGGCGTCGACCGTGCCCGTGAGCGACAGGCCCTGCGCCGGTCCGACCGGCAGCTGGGCGCCCGTGAACCTCCAGGTGACGGTGTCGCCGGCGGCGGCAGGCCACCCGTTCGACGCCGAGACCGTCCACGCCGTCAGGCCGGCCGACGGATCCTGCACGGCGCTGATGCCGTCGGGGATCACATCGGTGACCGTGATGGGGGACGCGTCGGTCGAGACGGCGACGGACGGACCGTTGTTGCGCACGCTGATGCCCCACGTGACCGGACGGCCTGCGGTGACCTCCGTCGTGTTCACGGTCTTCGTCACCGCGAGGTCGGCCGCGCTCGAGATCGGCTTCGAGACGGAGGTGGCGTTGTCCTTCGTGATGTCAGCCGGGCGCTCGAACGTGCGACCGACGACGTCGGCCGTGTTCGTCGCGGTACCCGTCGCCGGAGCCTGGATCGACACGTTCGCGACGAGCACGATGCGGTCGGATCCGTCGGCCTTCAGCGTGCGGGAGCGGTCGCCGACCACGAACGGAGCGGATGCCGAGCCGGAGCCCGACAGCGTCAGAGCGACGCCGGTGGTGTCCGCGGCACTCGCGTAGTACCGGGCCGTGAAGGCACCGGTCGTCACGCCCGCCGGGAGGTCGGCCGTGTCCGTCACGCGGAACGGCCCGCTCGCGGCATCCGGCCCCTGGTTGGTCACCGTGATGCGCCACTGCGGCTGGGTGTATCCGGCCCGGGCGGAGTCGCCGGCGGTCCAGGCGCCCTGGGCGTCGCCGCCCACGGCCTGCTTGACGATGCGCAGATCCGCTCGTCCGATGTGGGCGTCGGCGGTGGCATCGGGACCCGCATAGGCTCCACTCGCGTTGCGCGTCGACCCGGTCGCGTCGGTGGCTGAGCCGCCGACCGTGTTCCGGTGGTTGATCGACAGACCGGCACCGGGCGTGGTCACGGCGCCGGGGTGCGGCACGGTCGCGAACGTCACGAGCAGCGTGCGCTGCTCCAGCGTCGCACCGCCGTCGGAACTGGGCAGGATCGGCTGTCCGTTCGCCGAACCCAGCGTCCAGGTCAGCGTCTGGCGGCCGTTCTGGGCCCCGATGGCGGGAGCGCCCAGGGCGACCGAGGCCGCCGAGCCGACCGTGAGACGCGGCGTCACGGTCGCGTCGTACTCCCAGTTCGCCGGCAGCGTGTCGGTGAGCGTGATGGTCTGCGCACCCCCGGTCCCGGTGTTCCGCGCCTGGAGGGTCCACGAGAACGACTCGCTGACGAAGGCCTCGGTACCCGTGGTCGCCCGCTTGTTCAGCGCGACCTGCGGGAACCGCGGCGTGATGTCCGCCGTGCCCGACGTGGCGGTGGCCGTCAGCGGCGCACCTCCGGGGCGAGTGCCGGTGCCGGGCCGGTAGGCCCAACCGCCGGTCGATGCCGACTCGTACCTCGTCACGACGACGCTGTTCCCGAGCTTGCCGGTGCCGAGCGACTGCGCGGCGATGAACGTGCCGTCGTAGACGAAGTCGCGGGTGTTCGACCCGGCGACGTTGCTCAGCGGACCGTCGATCGTCCAGGTGATCACTCCGCCTCGGCCCTCCTGCAGGGCGGTGGCGTCGGAGAACGTCGCCCCGGCGAACGCGGGCTGGGCCGTGTCGATGCGGATGCCGGCATCCACCGTGTCGGTCACGACGACGCCGTAGGCGGGTGCCGTGCCGGCGCCGCTCGCGTTCGTGACGCGCACGCGGTAGGTGAACGACTGGTCGGGACCGCCGAGGGAGGCCGAGCCGTAGCTGCTGTCGGGCGCGCCCGTGTTCTTGACCGCCTTCGCGATCGTCACGTCGGGGTTGAGGATCGCCACGGGGGCGGATGCCGTCGCCGACCCGCGCTCGGCGGGATCCGTCGCCCCGTCCACGCGGTTCCAGGCGAAGGTGGCGCTGTTGACCGGAGCGGCCGACGTCACGGCCGTGGTGAGGCGCGCCTGGTAGGTCACGGTGATGGTGCGCGGATCGCCCGCCGCGAGGATGTCGTCGCGATCGATGGTCCACGACAGCTCGTTGCCGCGCAGCGTCGGGGCGCCCACGGTCGGCTGGTCCGCCGCGCCCGCCCACTGCACGCTCTCGGTGCGGGTGCCCTCGGGGAGGAACTCCACACCGGCCGGCAGGGTGTCGGTGAGCACGACGTCGTAGAAGTTCGTGCTCGAGGGCAGGGTCGTCGTGACCGAGTAGGTGACGATCTCGCCCACTGCCGCGGATGCCGGCGACGCGGTCTTCGTGACGGAGGCGTCGGGCATCCGCACCGTGGCGTCCGCCGAGCGCGTGATGAGGCCGCGGCGCTGGGCCGTGTCCTGATCGGCACCCACGGCGAGCGGCAGTGTGTACCCGCTCAGCTCGGCGCGGTTGACGAACTGGGAGCCGCCGCCCGCGAGTGCCTCGACCGTGCCGGTGTAGGTCAGCGTGGGGGCCGCACCCGTGCCGCGGATGGCCGGGATGGTCCACTCGATGAGGGTGCCGCTGCCGGTGCCCTTCTGGATCGCCGCGTTCGCCGATCCGGAGCAGGTGTCGGCGAGGATCCGCGCCGTGCCCACGGAGGGCGCGAGTGCGGACGGCGTGATCTGCCGCGGCACGCAGTCGATCACCGTGACGTCGTAGAGCGCCGGGCGGTTCGCCGCGTTGCTCGCGGTGAGCGTGTAGGTCACGGTCCCCTTCGCCGAGACGGTGGACGACGACGTCGTCTTCTTCAGCGTCGGCGACGGCTCGACGAAGTCGACGGATGCCGTGTCGGTGCGCGTCAGGCGCGCGCCGCCCTGCGCGTTGGGGTCGAGGAACGTCAGCCGTGCCGTGTTCGTGAGAGTCGTGCCGTGGGCGATGTCGGCCCGCGAGCTGCCCGCGGTCGAGGCGTCCTTGTCGGTCACCCATACCGTGATGCGCGCGCGGAAGGTCTGCGGCTCCGACGTGCCGTTCGTGTAGACGTCGGGGAAGGTGAGCACGCCGTGCGTCTCACCCGCCCGCTCGGAGGACCGGAAGTCGGAGGGGGACGCGCCGATGGCCAGCGGGGCACCCGATGGCCCGAAGAACGCCGCACTCCCCTCGACGTACTGGTAGGCCATCGATCCCGAGCCGGGCGAGATGCCGAGCCTGCCGTCGTCGGAGAGCACGGCACCCCTGACGGTGGTGCGCGCGGGGATCGTCACGGCGTACTCGAACGTCGCTCTCTCGCCCTGCACGATCTGCGTCGCGCTGTTGCGGGAGCCGTCGCCGAGGTCGCTCGTCCCGGTCGACGCGTCCGCCGCCGGAGCGACCTCGGTCGACACGAGCTTCTTGTCGACCGCCACGTCGGGCAGGTGCACCTCGGCCGT
The DNA here is from genome assembly GCF_038397715.1 of Microbacterium sp. LWO14-1.2. Lineage (NCBI taxonomy): Bacteria > Bacillati > Actinomycetota > Actinomycetes > Micrococcales > Microbacteriaceae > Microbacterium > Microbacterium sp. LWO14-1.2. Next base: position 2,761,851 of record NZ_CP151633.1, on the reverse strand, counting down.
GCCGACGGTGTCGTCGTCGGATGCCGCGACCTCGCCGTCGCGCGGGGCGCGGGTGGTGAGCTGCTGCCCTCCCCCGTCGCCCTGGGGTACGACCGTGGTGGTGCGGCTCGCGGTGTTCTCGACGGCGTAGCTGACGAGCCCCGCGGTGTTGGTGTAGCTCTGGGTGAGCTGTGCCGCGGCTCCGCCGCCCGTGACCCCCGCCGGTACCGTCAGCGTGTAGCCGAGGGTCAGCCCGCGCACCTGCGCCGCCGTGGTCTCGGTGGCTGTCGTGGAGCCGGCCACCGAGGCGCCGATCTTCCAGGCGATCACCGAGCGCCCCGCGAACTCGCTCGCCAGCGAGATGCCGTCGGGCAGGGCATCGCCGTCGTCGTACGCTGCGACGGCGACGTCGTCGGCCGGAATGGCCGTCGTCGTCCCCGCGGCGTAGAGCTCCGAGGTGAAGGAGCCGACGTCCGCCTTGGTGACGCCGGCGGGCAGGACGTCCCAGACGACGTAGTCGGTCGTCGTGTTCTGCGGCGCCGTGACGTCGATGCGGTAGTCGACGGCATCCCCTTGCACGACCTGACGCGTGGGGATCCGCGCGCCGAAGTCGTCGCCGATCACGGAGCCGTTGACCGCGCGGATGCCCTTGGTCAGTGTCGCGCCCCAGTCGAGGTCGATGCCCGCGTCGTCGCGCAGGAAGGAGATCTCGCCGTCGACGTTGACCTGCTGGTACTTGGCGTGGTTGAGCGGGCTGTCGACGTCGTCCCGCGACGCCGACTGCGCCACGACCTCGGCGCGGATGTAGATGATCGCTGCGCTCCCGGCCGGCATGAAGCGGTCGCCGCTGCCAATGCGGTTGTGGGCGCCGAACTCCCAGGTGAGCGAGGTGCCGCTCGCCTGCGTGTTCGGGATGTAGTCGGTCGGGAACGAGCCCGACCCCCACGTCACGGGCCCGGCGGTGTTGCTGAAGCCGGGGATACCGCGGTAGCCGTACTGGATCTCGGCGATCTCGACGCCCTCGGGGAGGTAGTCGGTGAGGATCGGGTTGCGCGTGTCGATGCCCGTGGCGAAGGGCACCGTCACCCGGTACCAGACGTCGTCGCCCGGCGAGAACGGCGTCGTGCTCTCCGCGGACCAGGTCGCGTCTGCATCAGCGGGCGACTGCCCCCGCTCCAGGACCACCTTCTCGAGCCCCGTGTAGTTCGAGGTGATCAGCGCCGACGAGTCGTCGAGCGCGTGACGGGTGCCGCCGACCTTGGCGCTCAGCGCCGGGTCGTTCGCGATCGCCGCGATCGGGGTGGTCTCGGCCGCGACCTGGACCTTGTTGAGGAACCGGTCGCCCGAGCTCGTGCCGCCGTTCGCGCCGGTGTAGTTCGGACGCTGCATCACGGAGTACTCACCCGTGAACGACGCGCCCGCGGCGAGGTCGTCGACGGCGAACGTGGCGGTGAACGTGCCGTCGGTCGTGGTGTAGACGAGGGAGGTCAGGTGGAGTCCTGGCGAGAGCACGGCGCCACGAGCCTCGGTCGGCAGGTTGCACGCGTCGCCGGGGACCTCGAGGTTCCACCCCTCCTTCGATACGGTGCGGTCGTCGATCTTCAGCGCGGTGTCGCCGCCGGAGACGGGGAAGGCGGGGCAGAGGCCGTTCGGGATGACGTCGGTCAGCACGATGTTCGAGGCGTCCACGTACTCGCTCACGTCCACGCGCACCGAGTAGGTGGCGACGGAGCCCGTCGTGAAGAGACCGCCCGACTCGACGCCCTTCACGACGCGGATGTCGACCGCCTCGATGATCTCGTCGTCATCGTCGCTGGCGGCACGGTAGGCGGGGTCGCCGCCGAGCACGGGCCCCTGGTAGGTGCCCGCGACGACCGCGACGTTGCGGAACGTCTGAGCGGCCTCGGCGGTGTCGGCGCCGCCATGGCGCGTGGAGGCGCCCGTGTTGTTGTCGAGGTTCGCAGCCTGCGTGCCCGCTGCGGCCGCCGGAGCGGCGCCGGCGGGCCACAGGGCGTTGGCCAGGAGCGGCACGGCGGCGTGATAGCGGATCTCGGCGGTCGCGCCGGCCGTCAGGTCGCCCAGCGTCCACACGATCTTCGTGTACACGCCTGCACCGGGCAGTCCCAGCGCCGCTGCCTCTGCCGCGGTGACCGCGATCGTGTCCACGCTCTCCCCGGCGGTCGTACCGCCGGAGACCGGACCCGCGCCCTGGTATTCCGCACCGGAGGAGTTGTCGATCGCGGCGAGCCCGAGGTACTCGAGACCGGCGGGCAGGTAGTCGGTCACCGTCACGCCGGACGTCGCCCCACGCGTGGTGTTCTCGACTCGCAGGGTGTAGGTCGTGACGTTGCGGTGCACGCCGCGGAGGAGTTCGCTCTCGACGCTCGGCTCGCTCTTCACGATGCGCAGGGCCTGCACGGGCACGTCGTCGGTCGCGGTGCCCGCGCCGGACGTGTGGGTCGTTGTCTTCGCGACGCTGGGCGAGCCGTCGAACGTGGGAAGGCGGGAGGGGTCGTCGCTCGTGTACGCGCGGATCGAGAAGCCGACCTCGCCGCCGACGGGGTACAGGTCGGCGATCGGAGCAACCGTGACCGTCGACGAGACGGTCGCGCCCTGCGGGAGGTCGTTGACGTTCGACCACACCCAGACCTGCTGCCCCTCGGGGACGGAGCAGAGCGGGGGCTCGTCCGACAGAGCAAGGCCGGCCGCGAGGCAGTCGGTGTCGACGGTGCGCGACCGGTTCGGGAGCACCTCTCCGGCCTGGAAGACGGTCGGGGCGCCGAACGCGCCGGCCGAGACGAAGGAGACGGATGCCGGGAGCGTCGCGACGAGGCTCAGGTTGAACTGCGCTCCCCCGTCGGTGTTCGCGACGGCGATGTCGAAGCCGACGTTCTCGCCCGCGAGCACGAAGTCCTTGCCGGCCGACGCCGGGTCGACGTTCTCGGCGGAGACGCGCGGCGCCCACGGCGCGGCGGTGGCCATCTGCGCCGACACCCCGAGAGCCAGTGCTCCCGCGATGAGGGAGACGACGGCGGTGATGGCCGTCAGTCTCCGGGCGCGCTGATTCATCTTTCGACGCAGGGTCGAACGCATGCTGAAACTCCCCTATGACCCCGCACGCCACTCCCCGGCGTGCAGGCACTCCCCTCGCGCATGCACACCACGGATGCGGGACCGCGAACCCTCGGGGGTTTCAGCGGAACGCATCGACAGCCGTCATCCCGGCCTTGACCCCGGGAGACGCACACGGGCTGCACGAAGTGCAGCACCTCTCACCGTATATGACACTTCAAGTTATATTCAAGCCCATATATCAAGGAGATGTGCGCCGGGGACGACGAAAGGGGCCGGACCCGAAGGTCCGACCCCTTTCGCAGGAAGCAGATGCTTACTTGATGATCTTCGTCACCGTACCGGCGCCGACCGTACGACCACCCTCACGGATGGCGAAGCCGAGGCCCTCCTCCATGGCGATCGGCTGGATCAGCTCGACCGTCATGTCGGTGGTGTCGCCGGGCATGACCATCTCGGTGCCCTCGGGCAGCGAGATGACGCCGGTGACGTCGGTGGTACGGAAGTAGAACTGCGGGCGGTAGTTCGTGTAGAAGGGGTTGTGACGGCCACCCTCGTCCTTGGACAGGATGTACGCGGTGCCCTCGAAGTCGGTGTGCGGCGTGACCGAACCCGGCTTCACGATGACCTGGCCGCGCTCGACGTCCTCACGCTTGGTGCCGCGGAGCAGCAGACCACAGTTCTCGCCGGCCCATGCCTCGTCGAGCTGCTTGTGGAACATCTCGATACCGGTAACGGTCGTCTTCTGCGTCGGGCGCAGACCCACGATCTCGACCTCGGAGTTGATGGCCAGGGTGCCACGCTCGGCGCGACCCGTGACGACGGTTCCACGACCGGTGATCGTGAAGACGTCCTCGACGGGCATCAGGAACGGCTTGTCGCGGTCACGCTCGGGGTCCGGCACGCTGTCGTCGACGGCCTGCATGAGCTCGAGGATCTTCTCGGTCCACTTCTCGTCGCCCTCGAGGGCCTTGAGAGCGGAGACCTGGACGACCGGAGCGTTGTCGCCGTCGAAGCCCTGGCTGGAGAGCAGCTCGCGGACCTCGAGCTCGACGAGCTCCAGGATCTCCTCGTCGTCGACCATGTCGGACTTGTTCAGCGCGACGAGCAGGTACGGAACGCCGACCTGCTTGGCGAGCAGCACGTGCTCACGCGTCTGAGCCATGGGGCCGTCGGTGGCGGCGACCACGAGGATCGCGCCGTCCATCTGAGCCGCACCGGTGATCATGTTCTTGACGTAGTCGGCGTGGCCGGGAGCGTCGACGTGCGCGTAGTGGCGCTTCGGGGTCTCGTACTCGATGTGCGAGATGTTGATGGTGATTCCACGCTGGCGCTCTTCCGGCGCCGAGTCGATGGAAGCGAAGTCGCGCTGCACGTTGGTGTCGGAGGGGTACTTGTCAGCAAGCACCTTCGAGATCGCTGCGGAGAGCGTGGTCTTGCCGTGGTCGACGTGACCGATCGTTCCGATGTTGACGTGCGGCTTGGTCCGCTCGAACTTGGCCTTAGCCACTGGGTCCTCCTCAGGACGTCGTTGTAGAGGTGCCGGGCACTGGATTGCGACCGGTTCTCTACGGGTTTGATTCTCAGTTTAGTAGAGAGGGAATGTGAAGTTGTAGGTGACCTGGGAGCCGGGCCGGAACCCGGCTCCCAGAAAGGGTTACTCGCCCTTGGCCTTCTGAACGATCTCGTCGGCCACGGCGCGCGGGACCTCGGCGTAGCTGTCGAACTCCATGGAGTAGACGGCACGGCCGGAGGTCTTCGAGCGCAGGTCGCCGATGTAGCCGAACATCTCGGACAGCGGCACCGACGCACGGACGACCTTGACGCCTGCGGCGTCCTCCATCGACTGGATCTGGCCACGACGCGAGTTCAGGTCGCCGATGACGTCGCCCATGTACTCCTCAGGGGTACGGACCTCGACGGCCATCAGCGGCTCGAGCAGCACGGGGTTGGCGCGACGAGCGGCCTCCTTGAAGCCCATGGAGCCCGCGATCTTGAACGCCATCTCCGAGGAGTCGACGTCGTGCGCCGCACCGTCGACGATGGTCGCCTTGACGCCCACCATCGGGTAGCCGGCGAGCACGCCGACGTTCATGGCGTCCTGGAAACCGGCGTCGATCGAGCCGATGTACTCACGCGGGATGCGACCACCGGTGACCGAGTTCACGAACTCGTAGGTCTTCTCGCCGTCGAGCTCGAGCGGCTCGATGTTGAACTGGATCTTGGCGAACTGGCCCGATCCACCGGTCTGCTTCTTGTGCGTGTAGTCGTGCTTCTCGACGGCCTTGCGGATCGTCTCGCGGTACGCCACCTGCGGCTTGCCGACGTTCGCCTCGACGCGGAACTCGCGCTTCATGCGGTCGACGAGGATGTCGAGGTGCAGCTCGCCCATGCCCTTGATGGTCGTCTGACCGGTCTCGGGGTTGAGCTCCGTGCGGAAGGTCGGGTCCTCCTCAGCGAGCTTCTGGATCGCGAGACCCAGCTTCTCCTGGTCGGCCTTGGTCTTCGGCTCGATGGCGACCTCGATCACCGGCTCCGGGAACGTCATCGACTCGAGGACGACCGGCGCGTCGATCGCGGCGAGGGTGTCACCGGTGGTGGTGTCCTTCAGGCCGATCACGGCGTAGATGTTGCCGGCGGTCAGCTTGTCGACCGGGTTCTCCTTGTTGGCGTGCATCTGGAAGATCTTCCCGATGCGCTCCTTCTTGCCCTTGGTCGAGTTGATGACCTGGGCGCCCGACTCGAGCTCGCCCGAGTAGACGCGCACGTAGGTCAGACGACCGAAGAACGGGTGCACGGCGACCTTGAAGGCCAGGGCCGCGAACGGGTCCTTCGCGTCGGGGTGACGCTCGATGATCTTCTCTTCGTCCTTCGGGTCGTGCGCCTCGATGGCGGGCACGTCCAGCGGGGACGGGAGGTAGTCGACGACGGCGTCCAGCATCGGCTGCACGCCGCGGTTCTTGAACGCCGAGCCGCAGAGAACGGGGTAGATCTCCGAGGCGACGACCATCTTGCGGATGGCGCCCTTGATCTCGGCGACCGTGAGCTCCTCGCCGCCGAAGAACTTCTCGAGAAGCTCCTCGTCGGTCTCGGCGACCGTCTCCAGCAGCTGCTGGCGGTACTCCTCGGCCTTGTCCTTGAGGTCGGCCGGGATCTCCTGGATCTCGTACGACGCACCCATGGTCACGTCACCCTTGGCATCGCCGGGCCAGACCAGCGCGCGCATCTCGACGAGGTCGATGACGCCGACGAAGTCGTTCTCGGCACCGATCGGGAGCTGCAGCACCAGCGGCTTGGCGCCGAGGCGGTTGATGATGGTGTCGACGGTGAAGTAGAAGTCCGCGCCGAGCTTGTCCATCTTGTTGACGAAGCAGATGCGGGGGACGTTGTACTTGTCGGCCTGACGCCACACAGTCTCGGACTGGGGCTCGACGCCCTCCTTGCCGTCGAACACGGCGACCGCGCCGTCGAGGACGCGGAGCGAGCGCTCCACCTCGACCGTGAAGTCCACGTGACCGGGGGTGTCGATGATGTTGATCTGGTTCTTGTTCCAGAAGCAGGTCACGGCGGCAGACGTGATCGTGATGCCGCGCTCCTTCTCCTGCTCCATCCAGTCGGTGGTCGAGGCGCCGTCGTGCGTCTCGCCGAGCTTGTGGTTGACGCCCGTGTAGAACAGGATGCGCTCGGTCGTCGTGGTCTTGCCAGCATCGATGTGCGCCATGATGCCGATGTTCCGAACCTTGCTCAGGTCGGTGAGCACGTCTTGTGCCACAGGAGTGTCCTTATCTTTTCTGGCAGTCGTACTGCGAAGAGGGGGTGCCCGCCCCCGGCGGGTGGCCGGGGGCGAGCGAAGCTGTTACCAGCGGTAGTGAGCGAACGCGCGGTTCGACTCGGCCATCTTGTGGGTGTCCTCGCGGCGCTTGACCGCGGCACCGAGGCCGTTCGAGGCGTCGAGGATCTCGTTCTGCAGACGCTCGGTCATCGTCTTCTCACGACGACCCTTGGCGTAGCTCACGAGCCAGCGCAGCGCGAGGGTGTTCGCACGGTGCGGCTTGACCTCGACCGGCACCTGGTAGGTCGAACCACCGACGCGGCGGCTCTTGACCTCGAGAGTCGGGCGGACGTTGTCGAGCGCCTTCTTCAGCGTGGCGACGGCATCCTGACCGTTCTTCGCCTCGACGCCGCGGAGGGCGTTGTAGACGATCGACTCGGCGAGCGACTTCTTGCCGTCGACCAGGATCTTGTTGACCAGCTGGCTGACGATCGGAGCGCCGTAGACCGGGTCGTTGACGACGGGACGCTTGGGGGCGGGACCCTTACGAGGCATTGGACTCAGCCCTTCTTCGCGCCGTAGCGGCTGCGAGCCTGCTTACGGTTCTTGACGGCCTGGGTGTCCAGGGCGCCACGGACGATCTTGTAACGGACACCGGGGAGGTCCTTGACACGACCACCGCGCACGAGCACCAGCGAGTGCTCCTGCAGGTTGTGGCCCTCACCGGGGATGTACGCGGTGACCTCGGTGCCGTTGCGGAGCTTCACACGAGCGACCTTGCGCATCGCCGAGTTCGGCTTCTTCGGGGTGGTGGTGTAGACGCGGGTGCAGACCCCGGCCTGCTGCGGGTTCGACTTGAGCGCCGGTGCCTTGGTCTTCGAGACCTTGGGCGAGCGACCCTTGCGAACCAACTGCTGAATGGTTGGCACGTTCTCTCCTCATAGTGCTGCACGGTGACAGCGTGATGGGTTTCACATCATGACCCACCGGCACGCCGGAACCGGCGAGCTTTTGCGGTGGTGGGTATGCCGTGGGGGCGGACCGGCCATGGAGCCGGCGCCCAGCGCGCACGTCAAGACGTGCACACACCTGATCAAGTGTAATGCCGCGTAACGTGACCGGTCAAATGGCGGCGCGCCCCGCCGTGCTAGGAGGCGTCCGGATCGAACGGGGAGTCCAGCGACTGCGTCAGCTCGGCCAGCAGCGCCTCGATCTGCGGCTCCACGTGCTGCGAGATCGCGGCCTGGATGCGGATGCGGTGACGCAGCAGGATGCCGCAGATCTCCCGCCCCACCATGTTGGCGTACTCGTCGGCCAGTGCGACCTCCTGCCGCAGGGCCGCCTTCGCCTCATCGGTCAGCGGTGGGAGCGGAGGGAGCGCTGCGGACTCGTCGTCGGCCATGCCGGCGATCGTGAAGAGGAACGGCGCTCCGGGAACCGGCTCCGGGTCGAGGGGCAGTCCGTCGAACTCCGGATCGAGGTCGTCGGCCGGACGGTAGGTGCGGGCCCGGTTGCGCGCCGCCTGCTGGTCGAGCTCCCGCTGCAGCATCGGCAGGTTGCGCGTCGTGTACTCGGCGACGGCGTGGTCGACGATGGTCTTCATCCGCGTGGAGAGGCCGTGCTGCACTCCGTGCGGCGCGTTCGCGCCGATGCCCGCCGCGGAGAGGATCGGCGACCCGAGGCACCGTCGGCAGGGCGCGACGCGCCCCCGGTGGGTGGCCGGCTCCCAGCGCGGCACCCAGCGCAGCCAGGCCTCGACGGCCTGGTCGACCTGCGTCTCCAGCGAGCGCTCCACACCTAGAGCGTACGATGCGCACACCCCGAGCGCGGCGATTTCCTGCAGGACGGCGAGGTGTCACTCCTCGTTCTCGTCCTCCCAGGGCCATCGAGGACGGCGCGACCTCGTGCGGCGCAGTGCCACCCCGGCCCATGCCGCGATCGCCGCTGCCGCGAGGAGCACGGCACTCGCTCCCCCTCGCACGAGGTCTCCGGCCACGGCCGTCGCGATCACGACGTCGCCCCGCGCGACGAGCACGGCCGCCCAGAGCACGATGAGGTGGGCGAGCGCGGTGGCGAGAGCGGTCGCCGGCACGGAGAGGAACGACGGATGCTCTCGGCGCAGCGACGACCACAGCATGAGCGCGAAGGCGAGGAGGGCGGCGAGCATCCCGGCCACACCCGGCACCTGACCGAGACCGCGCACGGCGATGATGTCGGTGTCGGTCGCCACGCTCAGCGCGCCGAGCCCGAAGACCGCGAGCGCGAAGAAGCCGATCGTCGCGAGGGTGAGCGCCAGAACGCGCGAAACCCCCGCGGACTCAGGTCCGCGGGGGTTCGACGACGGGGTGTCCGTGGTCACCTCGAGAGGGTAGGGCCCGCCTCGAGCGTGCGCTCGTACTCGCGCTGCGCCTCGGCGTTGAGCTCGGTCTTGCGGGCACCGCTGCGGGCGACCCAGGCTCCGAACCAGATGGTCAGCTCGCGGCCGAACACGAAGGCGGCGATCGCGAGCGGCGCGAACAGCTGCTCGCCGATCAGTTCGCTTCCCTCGCGCGCGGTGAGCAGCCAGAACCGCTCCTCGAACAGCTGGCCGAGCAGGTGGCCTCCATAGGCGAAGACGCCGACGATGATGCCGAACACGACCCACAGGCCCCAGCGGCCACGGTTGATGAACGCCCCGAGCAGCCAGAAGCCGAGGAAGAACACCACGACCGGAACCCAGAAGCCCCAGGTCGTCAGCGGCGCGAGGGCCGATTCGCCGAGGTTCTCGGCGGTGACGTCTCCGGTCCACGCCCCGAGACCGAGGGTCGTGCCCAGGTAGAGGATCGCGAACGCCAGGGTGGCGAGGAGGCCGATGGCTCCGGCGGTCCCTCGGTTGCCGCGCTCCCGCGGCGGCTCGGGAGCCTGGACGAAAATGGGCTGCTGGGCGAAGGCCGGCGCTCCGACGGGCTCCGCCGCCTCGGTCCGCTCGGCGACGACCGGCTCCGACGGCACCACGCGGGTCTCGGTGTCGTCCGGCGCGGAGTACGCGGCGGACGCCATGCTCGACTCGCTGTGCACGACGGGCGCCGAGTGGACGGCCGTGGCGTCGGCATCCCGCTCGGGGAACGCGGAGTCGCGCTCCTCGGACCGCGCGAGGTCGTTCAGCTCCGGCGTGGAGAACGTGCCGGGGTGGTCGCGCTCGGCCGCTTCGAAGGCGGCGAGATCGGGGTCGACGGCGTGGTCGCTGCGCGATGCGGGCACGTCGTCCGCCGCGGCATCCGTCGTCGAACGTCCGGGGACGTCCGCTCGGGCGGCCTCGGCGGCGTCGAGACCAGCGTTCGCGCTGTCGACGACGTCATCGACGTCCTTCCGCCGCTCGGGCTGGGGAACCTCGGGGTCACTCATGGGTGCGCCTCTCATCGGATGTGTGCTCTGCGAGATTACCGCCGCCCGTCGGCGCGCCATCGGAGGCGTGCCGACGTGTCGTCCGACCCGTCGCGGCGCGGATCTCCGGCTCGCCGACGTCAGGGGAGGAGCGTCCGCAGCGTGTCGCCGGCGAACGCGGCAAGGGTCGGCACGATGGGGATGGCGAACCAGATGAGCGCCACGACGACGCCCGCGCACAGCACACCCGCGATCCAGCTCATCGCCAGATTCCGTCCCCCGACCCTCGCCATACCCCCACGGTACGACCGGCGTGCGCGCCGGCGGGGTAGCAACGCCGACGCATGCCCCGCGCGTCGCCGATCGTTACACTCTCTGTATGGCTGACAGTTCCTTTGACATCGTCTCGAAAGTGGATCACCAGGAGGCCGAGAACGCCCTCAACCAGGCCCGCAAGGAGATCGAGCAGCGCTACGACTTCAAGGGCACCGGCGCGTCGATCGCCTGGAGCGGCGAGCAGGTCCTGATCACCGCCAACACGGAGGAGCGCGCGAACGCGGTGCTGGACGTCTTCCAGTCGAAGCTCATCAAGCGCGGCATCTCGCTCAAGAGCCTCGAGTCCGGCGATCCCTTCGCGAGCGGCAAGGAGTTCCGCATCGTTTCCTCGCTCAAGGACGGCATCTCGTCGGAGAACGCGAAGAAGATCGGCAAGATCATCCGCGACGAGGGCCCGAAGGGCGTCAAGAGCCAGATCCAGGGCGACGAGCTGCGGGTGCAGTCGAAGAGCCGTGACGACCTCCAGGCCGTCATCGCGCTGCTCAAGGGCTCGGACCTCGACATCGACCTGCAGTTCATCAACTACCGCTGATCGGGCCCTCCCCGCACTCCGTCGGCGGGTGTCCTGACCGAGGCGACGGCGCCCGGCGGCACCCCCGGCGATACACCAGGATTTTTCGCGCCCGGCGGTAGCACATTATCCACAGACCTGGATCGCATACCGATATACAGGTTGTGGTGCCCGAAACTTGACTCGTCGCATCCCGATGCGGCCGACGATGAGTCGAGGCACGACGCGCTGCGAGCCGATTCCACGGTTCCGCGCTCCTCCCATCCCCCTCGTGGGGCGGAGGCGCAGGGCACTTCCGAGCACGGCATCGTCTGCGGCTGACGAGCCCCTGAAACGCTCGCCACCGCGGACTCATCGGCGATCGGTTCCACGATGGTGCCCCGCCGTTCACACGTTTTCCGGCGTGTGTGGAAGGCACCTGTGGATTATTGGCACGACGAACGACTTCGTGATGTAGTGGCCGTCCGGGCGCTTCATGGGGCTCGGATCTGGGAACGTAACTGGGGGCAAATCCATGAAAAGCAAGACCAACTCGATGACGACCGTGCGCGAGGGGAAGCAGCTCCTGGCCGAGGAGGTCTTCCAGCACATCGGTGCGCAGATCGTCGACGGGGAGCTCCCACCGGGGCACCGGATCCGCGATGTCGACGTGGCCGAGGAGCTCCACGTCTCGCGCACTCCCGTACGCGAGGCGCTCCAGAGGCTCGAGCGCCTCGGACTCGTGATGATGTACCCGAGCCGCTACACCGAGGTCACCGCCGTGACCCCCGACGTGGTCGAGCAGACCCTCGAGTTCGCCGGCTACCAGGCGGGCATGGCGGCGCGGATGGGCGTCGCCCGCATGTCGACGGAGGACCGGGACCGGCTCGCCGTGCTCATCGACGAGATGTCGAAGGGGGTCTCCCCCCACGAGCACGTGTTCGAGAGCCGCTGGGCGGTCTTCGCCTTCCTGAGCGGGCGCAGTCGCAACGCTCAGCACCAGTTCCTCCTGAACGACGCCAGCATGGCCCTGGCCAGGAACCTGCGCGCGTGGCGGGTGCCGGTCACCGATCACGAACGGATGCTGGGCATCTATCGCGAGTTCCGCGAGGCAGTGCTCACTGCCGATGCCGATACCGCGGAGCGCCTGGCCCGCGAGATGCACTACGTCTGACGCACCGGTGCGGGGTGCGCTGTCCTCAGCGAGCGGCAGTCCACCCCGTCACCCACCGCGCGAGTCGCGCGTACGCCTCCTCGCGAGCGTCATGCCGGGAGAGGAACACGTCGTGCAGGGCGCCGTCGATCCGCTCGACCGTCACCGAGGGTCCCAGCTTGAGAGACGCCCGGGCGATGTCATCCACCACGAGGACGGAGTCGACGCGAGTGAGATCGTCCGACCACCGCGTCGGCGGAGCCGACCTCGCCGAGAGCAGCACGCACACGGGCGCATCGATCGCGAGTCCTGCCGCCACGGCTCCGTGCCCGACGAGGATCGCGTGGAACCACCCCGCGTGCACCGCCATGGTCTGCGCCGGCCGCCAGGTGAGATCGATGTCCATCGGGTCGGTGTCGTCGGCGACCTCCTGCTGGGCGCGCGTGTAGAAGCCGAGGTCGACCTGCGGCGCGACGTCTCGCGGCGCCCACCGAGCTTGGAGTTCGGCGACCGGCGCAATGAGCGGTCGAGCGGACGCGACCTGGAACTCCAGCCAGGGACTGTTCAGGATCACCGCATCCGCGGTCCTCGGATGCCGTGACGCCCAGAGGCTGAGGGTCAGACCACCCGTCGAATGTCCGAGCAGAACGAGCCGGCGCCCCGACGACCGTCCCTCTCCGCCGCGACCCATCGCCTCGAGGGCGGCGGCGATGTCCTCGTCGTAGGTCGACAGATCCGTGATGAATCCGGGAGTCTGCCCGTCTCGCAGGCTCCTTCCGTACTTGCGGAGGTCCAGTGCGAAGAACCGCGCGCCGCGCGCCGTCCAGAACCGGGCGAGGCGCTTCTGGAAGAAGTAGTCCGACCAGCCGTGCACATAGAGCACGTCCACATCGCGCAGTGGCTTCGTGCGGCCCAGGGCCCGATGCCACCACGACGCCTCCTGCGGGAGCGCGCGCACGAGCGTGGCGACCACGGGACCCTCGTCATCGGAGCCGAGGTCGAGCGTCAGTTGCTCGAACTCGTCGCCGAGGACGTCGGGGATCCAGTCAGCCATGCCGCCAGGTTAGCCGACGACACTCGGACTACTGCGGCGCGGTCACCCCGACGGTGAGGCTCCGTACGATCATCTCGGCCAATGGACGAGGATCCGAAGCTCCCGAGCCGTTGTCATAGGTGACCAGGCGGATCCAGTCGATTCCGACACGCACGTCCAGGATGTTCTCTCCGTAACCGCCGACACTGGCCTTCGCGCTCTCCGCACCCTCGACTTCGGCCGGCGCACCGTCTTGCATCTCATACGCCCACGCTCCCGCAGGGAGCGCGGTGACCATGAGATAGCTGGTTCCCCCCACCTCCGCTGTGGCGTAATAGCACATGCGTGAGCCGTTCACGACGTGATAGACCTCGGCCGGAATGCCCCAACCCCCGAAGGCAGTGATGAGCCGTGCATCATCGACGCCCACGATGGCATCGACTTGCTCGGGCGTGATGTAGCGCTCACACGCCGCACCCACGAGGTCGCTGTCGATGTAGCCCACCTCATGGATGCTCCCCGCGGCCGTCGCCGCGAGGCGTCGCAGCACCTCACCCACCCTCGCCGTGTCGCTCTCGCCCAGGGTGGGTTCGAGAATGGATGCAGAGAGGAGGACGTCGCCGTCAGGGAACTCGAAAGAACACACGCCCTGACTGCACTGAGACATGTCACCCCAATAGCCTTGGCGCTCGGTGGCCCCGGCGATCACCGTCGCTGCGTCCGGCACTATCGTGACCTCCCAGTGCCGATCTGTACCGCCTGCCGAGCACGCGATACCGTTCGCGCGCTGGAACATATACTGGGCAGGTCCAGGCAACCAGCTCATCCCGGAGACGATGCTCATCTCCGGCTTCATCGGCGTGGAAGGTTGTCCGACGAGCCCCGACATCTCGGCGGCCACATCATCGCAGGTGACGTCGAACGCCGCCTCCGGTTCGATAACCGCCTCGGGCGTCGGCGTCGGCGTCGGGGACGGCGTGGGTGCGGGGGACGACGACCGAGTCGGCGTCGGACTCGGCGTGGGCTGCGGAGCGCATGCCGTCACGAGGAGGACGACGGCTGCGCTGAGAACGAGCAGGGGACGCGATCGCATGCGCCCAGCTTATTGACGAGTCGGCTCCGACGTGCGGCGGGGCGGCAACGATCCGGCGACGTTCACTCGCCCCGGGAGACGCGCACCATCTCGTCGCGCGGCACGACCTTGACGCGCGCACGCTCGTGCGGCGCGCCGAGCGAGATCTCGTGCTCGTCGAGACGGTGCCAGCCGTCGAGATCGGTCCACTTCACGCCGCGCTCCTGAAGCAGCGCGACGACGGCATCCTCAGACGGGTCCTCGGGATGCCACCACGACCCCTGGTCGTTGATGATGTGGCGCACGGTCTCCATGGCATCCGACTTCGTGTGGCCGATGAGGCCGACGGGTCCGCGCTTGATCCAGCCGGTCGCGTAGACGCCGGGCAGTTGCTGGTTCGAGTCCTTCGCCAGCACCTGGCCCTCGCGGTTCGGGATCACGCCGTGCTTCTTGTCGAACGGGACGCCGGGCAGCGGCGATCCGAAGTAGCCGATCGCGCGGTAGAGGGCCTGCAGCGGAACCTCGCGCATCTCCCCTGTGCCCACCGCGCCGCCCTGGCCGTCGGGCTGAGTGCGCTCGTAGACGAGCGCCGCCACGCGGCCCGACTCGTCGGTGCGCACCTCGACCGGACGCGCCCAGAAGTGCAGGTGCAGACGGCGGGATGCCGTGCCGCCGGCGTTGTTCACGGAATCGCGCTTGCGCCACGACTGCAGGATGCGGTCGATCACCATGACCTGCTTGTTGCTGGCGACGGCGTCCTTCGAGGCGTCGTCATAGTCG
The DNA here is from genome assembly GCF_038397715.1 of Microbacterium sp. LWO14-1.2. Taxonomy (NCBI): domain Bacteria; kingdom Bacillati; phylum Actinomycetota; class Actinomycetes; order Micrococcales; family Microbacteriaceae; genus Microbacterium; species Microbacterium sp. LWO14-1.2. Next base: position 2,746,801 of record NZ_CP151633.1, on the reverse strand, counting down.
AAGTCCTCGTCGTAGACGACCATGTCGACGTCGCGCAGTTCGCCGAGCTCGCGCAGCTCGAGGGGCGTGAACTTCACCTGCGCCGGGCCGCGACGGCCGAACACGTGCACATCGGTCACCTGGCTCGCCTGGAGCCCCTGGTACACGTTCTCGGGAACCTCGGTCACGAGCAGATCCTCGGCGTGCTTCGCGAGCATGCGGGCGACGTCGAGCGCGACGTTGCCGTTGCCGAGGACGCCGACGGATGCCGCATCCAGCGGCCATTCGCGCGGCACGTCGGGGTGGCCGTCGAACCAGCTCACGTAGTCGGCCGCGCCGTACGAGGCGACCGCGTCGATCCCCGGGATGTCGAGCGTCGTGTCGCGAATCGCCCCGGTCGCGAAGATCACCGCGTTGTAGTGCTTCTTGAGGTCGTCGAGAGTGATGTCCTCGCCGAACCGGACATTGCCGAACAGGCGGATGTCACCGCGGTCGAGCACGTCGCGCAGCGCCGTGATGATGCCCTTGATGCGCGGGTGGTCGGGCGCGACGCCGTAGCGCACGAGGCCGTAGGGCGCCGGAAGCTGCTCGAACAGGTCGATGGAGACGTCGAACTTGCGCTCGGCTTTGAGGAGGATGTCGGCCGCGTAGATCCCGGCGGGGCCCGCCCCGACGATGGCCAGTCTGAGCTTGGTCATGGTGATCCTTTCGTATGCCGTCACGTCCGGCGCGGGCGGCCTCGCGGCCGCGCATCGTCAGCTGGAGCGTTCGACGAGGGTCTCTGCGAAACGCGTCAGCGCCTCGCGCACGGTTCCCCGGGGAAGCGCGGTGAGCGCGTCGATCGCATCGCGCGTCCAGGAGTGCGCGAGCGCGAGGGTCTTCTCGGTGCCGACGTGATCGCGCAGCTCGGCGAGGGCGTCGTCGAGGATCGAGGGATCCTCGCCGGCGGCGATGCGAGCCACGCCGTCGTCGATGCGCGCGGCGAGATCGATCGACGCCGCGTCGGTCTCGGCCTTCAGCAGCAGGTACGGCATCGTCGGAACGCCCGCACGCAGATCGGTGCCGGGCACCTTGCCGGTGTCTTCCGGCTTCGCCGACAGATCGATGACGTCGTCGAGCAGCTGGAACGCCACGCCGATCTTCTCGCCGTAGACGCGCAGCGGCTCCTCGTACTCGGCGGGGGCGTTCGAGAAGATCACGCCGCCCTGCGTCGCCGCGGCGATGAGCGAGCCCGTCTTGTCGGCGAGCACCTGGATGTAGAAGTCGATGGGGTCGTCGTCGGGCTGCGCCCCGATGGTCTCGTGCATCTGACCGAGCACGAGACGTTCGAACGTGTCTGCCTGCAGGCGGATAGCCCGCTCCCCGAGCCGCGACATGAGCTGGCTCGCGCGGGAGAAGAGGATGTCGCCCGTGAGGATCGCGATGTTGTTGCCCCACACCGTCTGCGCGGCCGGGACGCCGCGGCGGCGGTCGGCTCCGTCCATGACGTCGTCGTGATACAGCGAGCCGAGGTGCGTGATCTCGAGCGCCTTCGCGACGTCGATGACCTGCTCGGTGTTGCCGTCGCCGAGCTGCGCGGCGAGAAGGGTGAGCACGGGGCGGATGCGCTTGCCGCCCGCCTCGTACAGGTAGCGGCTCGCGGCATCGGCCAACGGGTCGGCGACTCGCACGTCGTCCGCGAGACCCGTCTCGACGAGCTCGAGCCCGTCTTCGATGGCCTGGGCGATGCGACGACCGGCGGTGCCGATGAAGATGCGGTCGCTGAAACCGAGACGGCTCGCCAGTCGCGAACCCGGGGCTACGCGGCTCGAAGTCACGGGTTCAGCCTACCGTCGTCCGCTGGGCGGATTCGCGCGTCACGGTCACGCCGTCGCGCCGGACTTCGGCTTGCGCGCCCGATGCAGGGCGACGATCCCGAAGGACAGGTTGCGGTAGGCGACGTCGGCCCACCCGGCATCCCGGATCCACGCGGCGAGCGTCTTCTGGTCCGGCCACTCCCTGATCGACTCGTTGAGGTAGTCGTACGCGGCGCCGTTCGTCCCGGCGACCCGAGCCACACGGGGCAGCACCTGCGCGTTGTAGAAGCGGTACGCCGAGCGGAAGAGCGGCCGAGGGGGCGTCGAGAACTCGTTGATGACAAGGCGGCCGCCGGGCTTGGTGACGCGGAACAGCTCGCGCAGCGCCTTCTTCGGGTCGTTCACGTTGCGCAGCGCGTACGACATGGTCACCGCATCGAACTCGTCGTCGGCGAACGGCAGGTCGGTCGCGTCGGCCTGCACGAACGAGAGGTTGCGCATGCGCCCGTGGCGGCGCTGCCCCTCGGCGAGCATCCCCGGCGAGAAGTCGGCGGCGACCACCTCGGCACCGCTGCGGGCGAGGGACGCGGAGGACGACGCGGTGCCTGCGCCGAGATCGAGGATCTTCTCGCCCGGCTTCGGCGCGACGGCCCGCGTCGTGGCGGCGCGCCAAAGCGCGTCGTTGCCGACCGTCATCGCGGTGTTCGTGCGGTCGTAGCCCGCTGCGACCTGATCGAACATGCCGCTCACGCGGGAGGGGTCCTTGCCGAGGTCGGCGCGGTTGTCATCGTTCGGGGTCACGCGTCCAGTCTAGGTGCGGGGCCTGGGCGCGAGCCCCAGAGCCTCCAGCCGATCCAGCCAGGCGTCGGCCGTCGCGTCGTCGAACGGAGCGACCTGCGCGCGCACCCGGTGCTCGAGGTCGAGGGCGAGGTCTTCGAGCTGCGCCCGTACATCGGCGGGATAGCCGAACCGCACGCTGTGCTCCGCCCACTCGTCGCGATCATCGACCCAGGTGCCGCGCTCCCCCACGACCCGCACGACGTCGAGATCCATGTCGATCCCCGTCGCGAGCAGCGGGTCGTCGGACCACCGCACATCCCAGCCGAGATCGATGTACACGCGCATTCCCCGGGGATGCTCGCGGTTCACCGTGAGCGCGAAGTCCGTGCGCCGCGGGACCAGGGTCACGTTCGGCGTCTCGGCGATGAACGACGCGCCGGGACGGGCACTCGGCCAGCCCGTGGGCTGACCGATCCAGTCGCCCCAGTCGTCGGCGCCCAGGTACACGCACTCGTGACGCCAGTGCGGAGAGCCGTCCCACTTGCGCCACTGGAAGATCATCTCGGCGCCGGGGGACGGACGGGCATCGCTCATGTGCTCAGCGTAAGCCGAGGGGCGGGGCTCCGGGGCGACGGGCGGAACTAGGCTGGGAGGGTGAGCAGCAGGCTTGTCGTGCGGACCCGAGAGATCGACCCGATCGAAGACCCCCTCGCCTACGCCGACCCCGCCCGACCGCTCGCCTGGCTGCGACGCGGTGACGGCATCGTCGCCGTCGGCGACGACATCGTGCAGACCATCACGGTCAGCGCGGGCACGGGCCGCCCTCGCGCGGCCGCGATCGCCGACGCCTGGCGCGAGCTCAGCGCCGAGGCCGACATCGACGACCCGCTCTCCCTCCCCGGCACCGGGCTCGTGGCGTTCGGGGCGCTCGCCTTCGACGAGGACTCCGTCGCCGACAGCGTGCTCGCCATCCCGGCCCTCGTGGTCGGACGCCACCGGGGCCGCACGTGGCTCACCAGCATCCGCTCCTCCGACGACGATCGGCCACGGGATGCCGCGACCCGGCCGTACGGCCCGCACTGGGCGGGCACCGTCGGGCCCGGAGCGCAGACTCCGCAGGGCTACCAGGACTCGGTGCGGCGCGCGCTCACACGCATCGCCGACGGCGAGCTGAGCAAGGTCGTGCTCGCCCGTGACCTCACCGGCAGCATCCCGGCCGGCTCCGATCTGCGCCGTCTCGTACGGGCCCTGTCGACCGGCTACCCCGATACCTGGGCGTTCGCGGTCGACGGTCTGATCGGCGCGAGCCCCGAGACGCTCGTCACCGTGCAGCAGCGCACCGTGACCGCGCGGGTGCTGGCCGGAACGATCGGACGCGGGGCGGATGCCGACGCCGACACCGCGGCATCCGCTCATCTGGCGTCCAGCACGAAGGATCTCGACGAACATCAGTACGCGGTCCAGAGCGTGCTCGCGTCGCTGCGCCCGCACACGCGGGCGCTCGCGGCGAGCGAGCAGCCGTTCCTGCTGAAGCTGCCGAACCTCTTCCACCTCGCGACCGACGTCGAGGGGGAACTGGCCGAGGGCGGGTCGTCGCTCGATCTCGTCGGCGCTCTGCATCCGACGGCGGCCGTCGCCGGCACTCCCACTCCCGTCGCCATCGAGGCGATCCGCGAGCTGGAGCCCTTCGACCGCGGACGCTACGCGGGTCCGGTCGGCTGGGTCGACGCCCACGGCAACGGCGAGTGGGCGATCGCGCTGCGCTGCGCGCAGTTCACGACCCGTGACGAGGGCATCGCCGTCACGGCGTACGCCGGCGCCGGGATCGTCGCGGGCTCGGATCCGGAGTCCGAGCTGCTGGAGACCCGGGTGAAGTTCCGCCCGCTGGTCGACGCACTGGCCTGAGCGGCGCGTTTCGTCTCGTCGCTGCGCTCCTCGCTCAACGACCCGGACAGGGTTGCGGCGCTCCTCGCTCGACGACCCGGACAGGGGCGCTGCGCTCCTCGCTCGACGACCCGGACAGGGGCGCTGCGCTCCTCACTCGACGACCCGGACAGGGGCGCGGCGAGGGATCAGCTGGCGGCGAGGCGCTTCTTCTCGGCCTCGACGTCGAAATCGGCGGCCGGCCACTGCGGATCGATCTGCTGCAGCGCGTCGAGCAGCAGCTCCTGCACGGCGAGGCGCGCGTACCACTTGTGATCCGCCGGGATCACGTGCCAGGGCGCAGCCTCGGTGGAGGTGCGGTCGAACACCGCCTGGTACGCCTCCATGTACTGCGGCCACAGCATCCGTTCGTCCACGTCGCCGGGGTTGTACTTCCAGTGCTTGTCCGGACGCTCGAGGCGCTCCATGAGGCGCGCCTTCTGCTCGTCCGGCGAGATGTGCAGCATGACCTTCACGATGCGGGTTCCCGATGCGGCGACCCGCGCCTCGAACTCGTTGATGGCGCCGTAGCGCCGCTCGATCTCGTCGGCCGGCGCGAGCTGCCGCACGCGACCGATCAGCACGTCCTCGTAGTGCGACCGGTCGAACACCCCGATGAAACCCGGCTCAGGCAGTCGACGCTCGACGCGCCACAGGAAGTCGTGGGAGAGTTCCTCGGGCGTCGGCGCCTTGAACGCCGTCAGCGCGACGCCCTGCGGGTCGACCCCGCCGACGACGTGGCGCACGATGCCACCCTTGCCCGCGGAGTCCATGGCCTGCAGGATCAGCAGCACCGAATCGCTCGCGACCCCGACGCGACTCTCGGCGAACAGGCGCTCCTGCAGACCGTTCAGCTCGTCGAGCCCCGCCGCGAGGTCGCGCGTGCCGTCGGACTTGCGACCGTGGTACCCCGGCGTGCTCGACGGGTCGACGTCGGCGAGGCGGAAGCCGTCGCCCACCTGCAGGGTGCGGGACCAGGAGTGCGCGTTCATGTGCTCATCCTGCCACCGCCCGTCGACACCGCGCGGGACACGGGCCTCGACTCCGGGCGGGATCGCCGGTCGGGACTCAGGCCGACGGGGCCCGGTCACCGGCTCAGAGGCACCTCGATCAGCTGGCGCCCTCCCGCGGGCGTCGTGAGCGCCTGGTCGAGCGCGGCGCGCGTCGTGATGCGCTGATACTCCCAGCCGTAGGCGCGCGCGAGGTGCTCGAGGCGCACGGTGTGCGGCGTGTAGAACGCCCGGTCGAGCGCAGCGCGACCCGCCGTACCGGCGACCTCGAGGCCGTCGAAGATCGTGCCGCCCCCGTCGTTCCCGACGATGACCTGCAGCCGCGGCTCGCTCTCGTCGGGCGGGAGGAGGAGGGAGCCGACGTCGTGCAGGAAGGCGAGGTCGCCGAGCAGCACCCGCGTGACGCCCGGCGCTCCCCCGGCCTGACTCGCGAGCGCGACGCCCACCGCGGTCGCGATCGTGCCGTCGATGCCGGCCAGGCCGCGGTTCGCGTGCACGGGCACCTTCTTGCCCCCGAGCACCGCGTCAGCCACGCGCACCAGGCGGGAGGAGCCGAAGACCAGCCGGTCGTGCGGCCAGGTCGCGCGCCACACGGCGTCGACGAGCAGCTCGCGGTCGAGCGGTCGGCGGACGGCGGCCAGCTCGGCCTGCATCGCCTCACGACGGGCCGACGGATCGGCCGAGGAAAGCCCGCTCTGGTCGGGTGCGCTCTCGCTGAGGTCGACGACGTGCGAGGCGGAGGCCGTGAGCCATGCGCCGAGCCACTCGCGGTCGCTCTCTCCCGCGGCCACGGACACCGCTGCGACCGAGGTCGTACGGCCGTTGAGGTCGAGCTCCTCGCCGCCGCGGCGCACCGCGACGACCTCGACCTCGGGGCGCGACAGCAGTCGGGCGACCTCGCGGCTGAGCGTCGGATGCCCGAGCACGACCACGCGTTCGACCCTGCCGCCGAGCTCGGGATCGCCGAGGAGGGTGCGGTAGCCGTGCACGAGGTGGCGGCCGAAGCGCGCTCCGCTGACGATCTCGGCGATGAGCGGCCAGGATCCGGCGTGGGCGATCTCCTCGGCATCCGGCCCGGCGTCCGCGCCGGCGATCACGACCGTGCGCGGACCGCGCTCGACGACGAACGCGTCGCCCACGGCGCGCGGCGGCGCGTCGCCCTGCACCAGCGGAAGCACGGGGAGCTCGCCGGACAGCGGCTCGCGCGAGGGGAGGTTGAGGTGCACGGGGCCGGCGACTCCGGGAAGACCGCGCGGGGCGTCGCCGCCCATCGCCGCAGAGATGGCGCGCGCCCCGAGACCCGTCCAATCGCCGTCACCCGGCACGGGCGCGTCGATCTCGCCGCGCACCCACGGGGAGAACATGCCGGGCTGGATCGTCGCCTGGTTCGCGCCGACTCCGCGCAGCTCGGGCGGACGATCGGCGGTCAGCAGCAGCAGCGGGACTCCGGAGTGGAACGCCTCGAGAGCCGAGGGGAGCAGGTTCGCGACAGCCGTGCCCGACGTGCAGATCACCGCGGCGGGGACGCCGGCCTCCCTCGCCAGTCCCAGTGCCGTGAACCCGGCGACGCGCTCGTCGATCCGCACGTGCACGCGCAGCGCGCCCTCGTCAGCCGCTCGCACCGCGGCGAGCGCCAGCGCCTGCGATCGGGAACCGGGCGAGAGCACGACCTCGCGGACGCCGTGGCCGACGAGTTCCGCGATGAGGGATGCCGCGGCATCCATCGCCGGCGATGACGTCACGGACGCGGGTCCGGGGCGGCGCCGTCGTCGGTCTCGTCCTCGAGGCGCGCGAGCTCCTCTTCCAGACGGCGGATGCGCGCATCCTGCTCGCTCTTGCTGATGCTGCGGAGGAACTGCGGGTCGTCGTCGGGCGCGACCGTGCGGATGGTGCCCTTGTCGTTCGCGCGGCGACGGCCGATCGTGAACCAGAGGATGCCGCCGATGACCGGGATGAGCACGACGATCGCGATCCAGGCGGCCTTGGGCACGCCCCGGTGCCGCGTCGACGGCTGCACGGCGCAGTCGACGATGCTGTACACCCAGAACACGGCGGCCAGGAAGCCGCCTACGATCAACAGTCTCGCCACGTCTCCAGTCTAGGCGCGCGGGAAGCCGACGGCTCTGGGCGCAGGGTCTCGGACAGCACCGAGGCCGGATCGTTAGACGATGAGAGGCCGCGGTCAGCGCTGGGCGAGCACCTCGGCCATCCGGTCGACGGCCTGCTCGATGATCGGGCGGGACGTCGCGAAGACGAACCGCAGGAAACCGACTCCGGCTGCCCCGGTCGCCGACCCGTCGGTGAGGGCCACGCCCGCCTGCTCGCGGAAGAAGTCGGCCGGGGTCGGCCCCAGGTCGAGGGCCCTGGCGTCGAGCCAGCCGATGTAGGTGCCCTCGGGAGCGCGATACGCGATCTCGGGGATGCGCGCGGCGAGCGCCTCGCCGAGGAAGCGGCGGTTGTCGTCGAGATACTGCACGACGTCGGCGAGCCAGGCCCGGTCGTCGCGGTAGGCGGCGGTGTTCGCGATCACTCCGAGGTTGCTCGCGCCGTGGGACTCCATGGGTCCGATCGGCTCCCAGATCGCACGATCGGCGTCGTTGGTGAGGATCAGCTGGGCGGTCTTCAGGCCGGGGAGGTTCCAGGCCTTCGACGCCGAGGTCGCGGTCACGGTGTGCCCTGCGGTGACCGGCGAGACCGAAGCGTACGGCGTGTGCGCTCCCGGCGCGTACACGAGCGGCGCATGGATCTCGTCGGAGAACACGCGCCCGCCGTGGCGCGCGACGACGTCGCCGACCGCCACGAGCTCGTCGCGGTCGAACACGCGGCCCACCGGGTTGTACGGGTTGCAGAGCACCAGCAGATCGGCGCCGGCACGGAACGCCGCGTCGATGCCGTCGAGGTCGAGCGTGTACCGCCCCTCGGTCACGATCATCGGCACCTGGATGACCTCGCGCCCCGCGGCGATCGGCACCGTGAGGAAGGGCATGTAGGCGGGCGTGGGCACGATGACGGGAGCGCCGGGGCGCGAGAAGTGCTCCATCGCCAGCTTCAGACCCTGGATCACGTCGGCGATCGGATGGATGTCGGATGCCGGGACGACCCAGCCGTAGACGTCGCGCATCCATTCGGCTGCCGCCTGCGACATCTCGTCGGACACCGACGACGGCAGGTACCCGAAGAGGCCCTGGTCGACCGCGGCGTGCACGGCCCGGGAGATGCCGGGGGCGACCCCGAAGTCCATCTCCGCGACGAAGGCGCCCACCGCGTCGGGGAACGTCGACCACTTGAGGCCGCCGATCCGTCGGAGGTGCTCGACGTCGATGGCGTCGAAGGATGCGGCGAGGGTCATACGGGCTCCTTGTCAGGGATCGGAGGGGTGCCTCCATCTTCCCGCGTGCCGCGGACACCGGGCGCGGGGAGATCGTCAGCCGAGGTCGATCCGCACGATCCGGTCGTCGCCGTCGCGGGGACTCCCCCGGCCGTCGGTGTTGTTCGTGACGACCCAGACGCCGCCGTCCGGCGCCGCGACGACGTCCCTCAGCCGGCCCAGCTCCCCCTGCAGCAGCTCCGTGCTCGTGCCGAGATCGTCGAGCGGCACGACCCGCAGCCGCTCCCCGCGGAGGTTCGCGACGACCAGGTCGGCGCCGATGACGGCGATGCCGCTCGGACTCGCGGCATCCGGCTCCCACTGCTGCACCGGGTCGATGAAGTCGTCGTTCCCGGCGATGCCCTCGGCCTCGGGCCACCCGTAGTTGCCGCCCGGTTCGATGACGTTCAGCTCATCCCACGTGTCCTGCCCGAACTCGCTCGCGTACATCGTGCCGTCGGCATCCCACGCGATGCCCTGCGGATTGCGGTGGCCGAGGCTCCATACCGGCGAGCCGTCGACCGGATTGTCGTCCGGCACGTCGCCCTCGGGTGTGAGCCGGAGGATCTTCCCCGACAGGGCGTCCGGATCCTGCGCGCTGTCGCGGTCGCCGGCGTCGCCGGCGGTGACGTACAGCATCCCGTCCGGTCCGAAGGCGATGCGCCCGCCGTTGTGGGTGCGCGCGGCGGGGATGCCGTCGATCACCGTCGTCGCCGGTCCGAGCGCGAGGGCGCCGGCGTCGCCGCGGATCTCGCGCCGCTCCACGCGGTTCTCACCCTCCGCGGTGAAGAAGGTGAACAGCTCGCCCTCGTGCACGGCCAGTCCGAGGAGGCCGCCCTCGCCGCCCGGCACCACTCCCTCGATCGTGCCGACCTCGCGGGGTCCCTCGTCGCCGAGCTCCAGGACCCGTGCACTGTCGCGCTCGCTCACCAGCGCGACGCCCTCGTGGAACGCGACGGACCAGGGAGCGTCGAGCCCCTCGGCGACGGAGCCGGCGGCGGCCGGCGACGCCGGACGAGGGGCTGCCGAGCATGCGGCCAACAGGAGAGCGGATGCCGTCGCCACCCCGGCGAGCGCACGACGTCGCGCGGGGCCGAGCGCGAGGCGAGGCGTGCGGGCTCCGGGGGTCATGCCTCCATCCAACGCGGCGGCGGCTCCGGGGACAAGGGCCGGGGTCACGGGACCGGCATCGCCCTCCCGTGACCGCTCCCCCGTCGCTACGCTGAGCGCATGACCGAGGCGCGCAGCACCCCGCATCCCGTTCTGTCCGTCGTGCGCCGCATCCCCGCGACGCTGACGATGGTGGTGCTGATCCTCGCGGTGGGGGTCGTGTCGCAGGGGCTGTGGCGCCCGTTCGAGGACTCCCCGCTGTTCGGAACCGTCGCCTACGGCCTGCCCCACCTCGCCGAGGGCAAGTGGTGGACGCCGCTCACCGGCACGTTCTTCGTCAATGAGCCGTGGGTGTACGTGTTCACGATCGCCGGCTTCTGGGGCATGGCGTACCTGGAGTACGTGCGCGGCAGTCGAGTCGCGCTCGCCTACTACTGGATCGGCCAGCTCTTCGCGATCCTCGCCACCGCCCTGCTGCTGTTCGTGCTCGCGCAGTTCCCGTGGGCGTGGGCGAGCACGCAGGCGCAGGCCCTCGACGTCGGCGCGTCCGGCGGCACGATGGCCTGCATCGCCGCGGCGGTGGGCCGGTTCCGCCCGCCGTGGCGAGTGCGCGGCTGGCTCATCCTGCTCGGCTTCGTGTTCATCGCGATGCTGTTCTGGGGCAAGGTCGCCGACCTCGAGCATCTGCTGGCCGTGCTGCTCATCCTCGCGGTCGACCGTTCGCTGCGGGTGGCTCGGACGACGGTGCGCGAACAGCGGCTCATCGCGGTCGTCGCGATCCTCGTGCTCGGCGCGGTCGAGATCATCACGACGCTCATCGCGACCGACGGCCCGTTCGGGCCCACCGAGCCGGTGTCCGGAGGGTTCATCGACCTCGCGATCGACCTCGTCGTGATCCTCGTGCTCGTGAACGGGCTGCGTCGCGGGCGCCGCTACGCGTGGGTGCTCGCGATCCTGCTCGGGCTCTTCAACGTGCTGATCGCCGCGCTCGTGCTCACCCTCATCACGGTGTTCAGCCAGGCCCAGGTGGACTTCCGGTGGGACGGCGAGACCGAGCTCGCGCTCGCGAACGGCTTCCTGTGGATCATCATGCTCGCCTACCTCGTCGGCGTCCGTCGGGCGTTCCGGGCCAAGCGGCGCTCGCTGCTCGGCATCCAGCCCGCGCCCACCGTCGACGACGTCAAGACCGCCCTGCGTGCGCACGGCGGCGGCACGCTGTCGTGGATGACGACATGGGAGGGCAACAGCTACGCCCGCCTCTCGGGCGGCGGCATCGTCGCGTATCAGCGACGGGCCGGAGTGGCGCTCGCCCTCGCCGACCCGATCGGCCCCGCCGAGGGCCGCGGCGAGGCGGTCGCCGACTTCGTCCGCACGGCCGAGCAGGCCGGACTCGTGCCCTGCTTCTTCAGCGCCGACGAAGCCACGCGCGACGCGGTCCCGGAGGGGTGGCGCAGCCTCGTCGTCGCCGACGACACGATCGTCGACCTGCCGGGGCTCGAGTTCACCGGCAAGCGCTGGAACGCGGTGCGCACCTCGCTGAACAGGGCGGGCCGCGAGGAGATGACCTTCCGGATGACGCGCCTCAAGTCGGAGTCGTGGGGCGTGCAGCAGCAGTTGCGCGCGATCTCCGAGGCCTGGGTCGGCGACAAGGACCTGCCGGAGATGCGCTTCACCCTCGGCACCCTGGAGGAGGCGGAGGATCCCGAGGTGCGGCTCGCCCTCGCCCTCGCGCCGAACGGCGACGTCGACGGATTCCTGTCGTGGCTGCCGGTCTACGGCGAAGGGGGCGTCGTGCGCGGCTGGACTCTCGATCTCATGCGGCGACGCGACGGCGGGTTCGGACCGGTCATGGAGTTCCTCATCGGCTCGTCGGCCAGGCAGTTCTCCGACGAGGGAGCGCAGATCATGTCGCTCTCCGGGGCACCGCTCGCCCACGACTACCCGCCGGACGCCGGCATGATCGCTGCGCTGAGCGACCGCCTCGCCGACGCGCTCGAACCCGTGTACGGCTTCGGGTCGCTGCACCGCTTCAAGCAGAAGTTCCACCCGCGCTACGAGACCATGTACCTGCTGTTCCGCGATGAGAGCGACCTCGCCGCGATCGGGCCAGCGCTCACCCGCGCGTTCCTCCCCGACGCCACCCTGCGGCAGTTCGCCGGTGCCGGGCTCGAGCTCGTGCGCGGAGGCGGGAAGGACTGACGGTGGGGGTGGACCCCCGTCGCAGATGTACGCGCGCGTCGCAGGTTCTCGGGGGCATCCTGCGACGCGGGTGCACAAGTGCGACGCGCGTCAGACGTCGCGCGGCCGACGTCGCATCTGCTTGACGTCCGTGCGGCGGTGCTTCGCGGTCAGGCGACGCTCCTTCGACCCCCGGCTGGGTTTCGTGGGGCGCCGCGGCGGAGCCGGAGGTCGGAGCGCGGAGGCGACGAGGGCCGCGAGACGCTCGCGCGCGGCATCCCTGTTGCGCAGCTGCGCGCGGTGCTCGGATGCCGCGATCGTCACGACTCCGCTGACGAGCCGCGATGCGAGCCGGTCGAGGAGACGTGCGCGCTGCTCGGGAGTGAGCACGGGGCTGCCCGCGACGTCCCAGCTGAGCTCGACCCGCGAGTCCGCCGTGTTCACGCCCTGACCCCCAGGCCCGGAGGAGCGGGAGAAGCGCCACGACAGCTCCGTCTCGGGGATCGTGAGCCCCGGCGAGACGCGGAGGCCGGGGCGGAGGGGTGCGGCCATGTCATCCATCTTCCCGCTCGCGGCTCGCTAGCGCCGCATCCGTCCGTCGTCAACCCGCTCGGCCGCCGAGGCGGGGCTCTCGTACCGTCGACCGCAACGACGACGAGTGAGGAGCAGGATGATGAGCACGGGCATCGAGGCGGAGGCACGACGGGCGATCGTGACGGCGGCGGACTCCGGGATCGGACGGGCGACGGCGGTCGCCCTGGCCGCGGCGGCGATCGACGTCGGCATCACCTGGCACTCCGACCAGGCGGGAGCCGAGGAGACGGCCGCCGAGGTTCGGGCTCACGGGGCGCGCGCGGTCGTGACGCAGCTGGACGTCTCCGACATCCCCGCGTGCGGCGATGTGATCGACGGACTGATCGCCGAGCTCGGGGGCGTCGACGTGTTCGTCAACAACGCCGGCACCGGTGCGAGCACGCGCTTCCTCGACCTGTCGCTCGAGGACTGGAACCGCGTCATCGACACCGACCTCACCGGCGCGTTCGTGTGCCTGCAGCGTGCGGCGAGGGCCATGGTCGCGGCCGGACACGGCGGGCGCCTGATCTCGGTGACGAGCGTGCACGAGCACCAGCCCATGGTCGGCGCCAGCGCGTACGACGCCGCCAAGCACGGACTCGGCGGACTCATGAAGAACCTCGCCCTGGAGCTGGGCTCCTCCGGCATCAGCGCGGTCAGCGTCGCGCCGGGCGAGATCGCGACGCCGATGACCGGGAACGAGGACGTGGATCCGCACACGGTCGACCGCCCTGGCATCCCGCTCGGGCGTCCGGGCGACGCGCGCGAGGTCGCCGCTCTCATCGCGTTCCTCGCCTCGCCGGAGGCCGCGTACATCTCGGGAGCGTCGATCGCGATCGACGGCGGGATGCTGCAGATGGGCCCGCAGGCGGGGGCGGCGATCACGGACCACAGCTGGCGGACCGTCTGACGCCTCCCCCGACCCGGCTGTTCAGCGCGCGGCGGGGCTGGGCTGCTCGACCGCCGCATCGACCGCCGCCTCGTCGGCCGGCTCGCCGCCGTCGCCGGGGGCGTGTTCCCGCTTCGCGGTGTTCGCGATGTGCGCACGGCCGACGACGATCGCCGCGACGATCATGAGGACGACGCCGAGCCAGTAGGGCGCGGCGTGGCTGACGGTCGTGTAGAGCGCGGCAGCGATGAGCGGCGCGACCGTGCTCATGGCGGCGTTGAGCGACTGGGTCGCTCCGCCGAGCCACCCCTGCTCGTCGTCGCCGACCGCGTTCGACATGGCGCCGTCCATCGCGGCCTGCGATGCCCCCTGGCCCGCCGCCAGCAGGAGGGCGCCGACGATGAACACCCAGGGCTGGGCGAGGACCGACGCGACGATCGCGAGTCCGGCGAGACCGATCATCTGCGCGACGATGCCGCTCACGATCACGCCCCTCTCGCCGATGCGCGGGAGCAGGATGCCGAGCAGCACGCCCTGGATCAGGATGTCGATGATGCCGACGCCTGCGGTGAGCAGACCGATCTGCGTCGGTCCCCACTGGATCGAGTCGAGTGCGAGGACGCTGAAGTTGTTCACGAAGAACCCGAACGGCAGGGCCAGCAGGCCGAAGCCGATCATGAGGGCGCGCAGCTCCTTCCGACCGAAGGCCTCTGCGAAGACCGCGAAGGGCTGCACGTCACGCGCGCGGATCGCGGGGATGCGGTTCTCGGGCTTCAGGCTCTCCGGAAGGAGGAACAGGCTGAGGATCGCGATCACGAGCGACACCGCCGCCGTGAGGAACACGGGCAGCTGCAGGCTCACCGCGGCGAGGAGCCCGCCGATGGCCGGGCCGAGCATCATGCCGATGCCCGAGAGCGCGCCGAGCAGTCCGAACCGCTGCGCCCTCTTCTCGGGCGGCGTGATGTCGGCGAGGTAGGCGAAGAGCGCCGGCATGTCGCCGGCCGTGAGGCCCTGGATGACGCGGGCGAGCACGAGCACCCAGATCGCGCCGCCGATACCGAACAGCGCCATCGAGAAGGCGGCTCCGAACGCGGCGGCGATGATGATCGGGCGGCGGCCGAACCGGTCGGAGAGGCGGCCGAGGAACGGGGCGACGAGGAACGCGCACAGGCCGTTGATGGCCTCGAGCACTCCGACCCAGAGGGCGAGGTCGTGCTCGTGGGTGACGTACTGCAGCACGACGAACGGCAGCACGGGGAGGACGACGGTCATGCCGATCACGGTGAGCATCGTCAGCACGACGAGCATGATCCAGGCGCGCGTTCCGCCGCGCGCAGACGAGTTGGGTGAAGTCACTCCGTAACTGTATCAATACCAGTTTTGGTGTCAAGCCAGTTTTGTATCGTCTTCGCGATAGGCTGTCGACATGACGACTGCCGAGCCGGTGGGCCGCCGCGAACGCAAGAAGGCCGCCACCCGCAAGAACATCTCCGACGTGGCGACGATGATGTTCCTGGAGCGCGGATTCGACAACGTCAGCATCCGGGAGGTGGCCGACGCGGCCGACGTCTCCCCCACGACCGTCTTCGCGCACTTCCCGCAGAAGGAGGCGCTCGTCTTCGACGAGGACGACGAGCAGCGCGATCGCCTCGTCGCTGCCGTGCGCGACCGGACGGACGGTGTGACTATCAGCCGAGCCATCCATGACTTCTACCGGGGCGAGATCGGCGTGAACCTCGACGAGCACGGCGAGGACGTCGCGCGCACCTTCATGCGCTTCCTCAACGAGACCCCCGCGCTGCGCGACTACGCGGCGAAGATGTGGCTGCGCCACGAGGATGCTCTCGCCGAGGCCATCGCCGACGAGCTCAGCCTCGACGCACCCACCGCCGAGCTGCGCGTCTTCGCCCGTTTCGTGCTGCAGATGCAACTGCTCGTCACCGACAGCGACGACCAGCTCGCGACACTCGAAGCCGGCTTCGCCGTGCTCGAGGGCGGGTGGGATCCGATCGAGCAACGGCTCGCGCAGCGGTCCTGAGGAAGTGGACGCGACGGCGGGAGTCGAACCCGCAACGCCGTCAGATATGAGCTGAGGCCCGGGACCGCCCGGATCGCCGCGATGGGGTCGACGTTACCCGGCGGTGGCGGGGCGCACCAGGATCATTCCCCGGATTTACCCCTCGTGTCGCCCCGTGACGGCACGCGACGTTCTGCGACGCCGCGCGACCTCCGACGACGTCGGCGGGTTCGGTGTACCGTCACGACCATGGCCGCCTCTCCCGCTCCTCCGACGACCGGCCAGAAGACGCACAGGTACCTGCGGCTGTCGCTCGTGCTCGTCGTCGCCGCACTGCTGATCGCCGTGTCGCTGCAGAGCGTCGTCGCGATCTGGCATCCGTTCCAGTTCGGCTGGCACCCGCTCCCGTCGATCAGTCACGCGTTCTACACGCCGATGCGCGACGTCTTCGCAGGATCGCTGATCGCGGTCTCCGTGGCCCTGCTCGCACTGTCCGGGCGGAACCGCGCGACGACCCTGCTCGACGTGTGCGCGGTGTTCGCGCCGCTCATCGCGATCGTGCCCACGGGGATCGGATACTCCGGCGCACCGGGCCAGACGCCCTGCGGTGGCTCGGCCGACTGCATCCCGGCCGAGGCCTTGGAGTCGGCGAAGGCGGGGATCGCGGTGTATGCGATCGTCGTCGTCGTGACGGTGATCGTGATGGCGGTGGTCCGGGCGCGCACGCGCACGCCGAACGGTTCGGCGGTGCTCGTCTCGGTGATCGCGGCGGCGACGGCATCCGTCGTCTGGGCTCTCGCGTTCGTCCCGTCGGTGAACGAGCTCTTCCCGTTCAACTTCTGGCCGGTGCACAGCATCCACTTCGTCGTCACGCTCGTGTTCTTCGGCGTGTTCACCGCTGTGCCCCTGCTCTACGCGGGTGGGCCGCTGGAACCGGGCGAGACCCCGCCCACGCCGCGACAGCGCTCGATCTACCGCTGGATCGCCGGGCTCCTGATCGTCGACCTGCTGTTCCTCGCCGCGGCCGTGCTGTTCCGGCAGGTGTTCGGCGAGACGCCGGCCGTGCTGATCGGCGAGGTCGTGGCGCTGCTGCTGTTCGCGTGGTTCTGGCTCATGCAGACGATCCAGCGGTGGAACGACGCGAACCCGCCGTCGATCGTCGCACCGCGTCGCTGACTCCCGGGCGGCGCCGGGTCAGCGCCGGATCGAGTCGTGGAAGGGATTCGGTTCGAGGGTGAAGTCGGTCGTCGCGTCGGCCCAGGTGCCGCCGTCCGATGTCACTCGTCCGCGGCGCACCCGACCGAGAGCCGCCGTCGCGGGCACCCCGATCGCCAACGCGGCAGCACCGCTGAGTGTGCGGTCGTGCCGCCCGAGCACGCTCGCGCGATGCCATGCTTCGTGCAGCGCTCCCCCGCGCGGCGCCGGCACGGTGCGGGCCGGCAGGCGGCCCGCACGCCGCCTCGCGACGAGCTCCTCGACCCGGCTCCACCAGGTCGACTCTGCCGGGGGGTGGAAGTAGTTGTCGCGCAACCACGCGGGGAGCGGATGCCGGAACCTGCCCGCGACGACCTCGCCGCGTCCGCCGAGCAGACCGCTGCCGACGAACACCGTGTTGAGGAGGGTCTTGCTCACCCCGAACGAGTCGAGGGCGATGACGGGGATGCCGAGCGCGACCGCCTCGACGGCCGCGGTCGAGCTCACGGTCACGAGACCGGCTGCGGTCGACAGGGCTGCGCCCATCGAGTCGTACGACACCACGAGGTTGTCGGGCCTGCGGTCGGGCAGCAGGTCGAGATAGGGGTCGCGTTCGACGTGCGTCTCGGACTCGCCGGGCCGCGAGCGCAGCTTCACGACCACGCGACGGTCGGGGTCGGCTTCGGCGGCTCGCACGAGGGTCGCGGTGATCTCGGCGCGCTCCTCGCGGGCGGTCGGCACGAGCGCCTGCGCCGCGAAGACGATGTCGGTGGCCGGCTCGCGCTTGGCGCGGGGTTCGTGTGCACTCGGCCGCTCCGCGAGCAGGGTGGTCCCCGGCCGCGCCGTGCCGGCGGCGAGCGCCCGTGCCCGGTCGAGCGCCAGCATCCGAGATCGGGGCTGTGCGAAGGGCAGCGTCGCGAGCGCCGTCGGCACGTCGACTCCGATGAGCCGCCCGAGCTCGGCGAACGCGCGCTCCTCGCGGTGGGAGTGCACGACGAGCAGGTCGGCGTGACGGCGGTAGTCGAGCGCACCGCGCTGCGCCGGGATCGCCATCCCGGGAAGCCCTGCCACCACCACGGGCCGGCGGGTGAGCCGATCGATCACGCGGCCGAGGAGCCGGACGAACGGCCCGCGGCCCGCCAGCAGCACCACGTCGGGGCGCTGCCCCTCGAGCCACGCCTGCACGGCGGCGAAACCGAGGCGTGTGACGTCGCGCTCCTGCATCCCGGTGCCCGCCAGGGCCGTGCGCTGCTGCGCGACGCTGGCGGTGAGCGGTGTGCGCACGATGAGGAGATGGCGACGGATGCCGTCCACACCGCCGAGCAGCGACGCCGCCCACTTCACGAAGGAGTCGGCGTCGGCGATCGCGACGACGCGGAGAGAGTCCCCGCCCCTACCCGCGGCTGCGCTCATGCCGGGATGCGGCGGAGCTTGGCCATGGGAGCGCGCTCGCTGTCGAACACGCGCTTGACGCCGTCGCCGAGGGCCTTCTCGATCACGCGGATGTCGCGCACGAGGTGCTCCAGCCCGGTGGGCTCGAGGGATGCCGCGTGGTCGGAGCCCCACATCGTGCGGTCGAGCGTGATGTGCCTCTCGACGGCGACGGCGCCGAGCGCGACGGCGGCGAGCGAGATCTGCAGCCCGCGCTCGTGGCCCGAATAGCCCACCGGCACGCCGGCGTAGCGATCGCGCAGCGTCGAGATCATGCGGAGGTTGGCCTCTTCGGGCTCCAGCGGGTACGTCGACGTGGCGTGCAGCAGAACGACCCGGTCGGTGCCGAGGGTGTCGAGCGCGCGGTCGATCTGCTCCATGGTCGACATGCCCGTGGAGAGGATGATCGGCTTGCCGGTCTCGCGCAGCGCGACGAGCAGCTCGGTGTCGGTGAGGCTCGCTGACGCGACCTTGTGGGCGACCACGTTCAGGTCTTCGAGGAACTCCACGCTCGGCACGTCCCACGGCGAGGCGAACCAGTCGAGACCGAGCATCGTCGCGTGGTCGCCGATCTCGACGTACTCGGCACGACCGAACTCGATGCGGTGCCGGTACTCGAAGTAGGTCATGGTGCCCCACGGCGTCTCGCGCATCACGTCGCGCATGTGCTCGGGCGTCGAGATCTCGGGGGTGCGCTTCTGGAACTTCACCGCGTCGGCACCCGCCTTCGCCGCCACGTCGATCAGCCGCTTCGCGATGTCGACGTCGCCGTTGTGGTTGAGGCCGATCTCGGCGATGACGTAGGCGGGACGACCGCCTCCGATGACGTGCGATCCGATGCTGACAGTCATGGTTCCTCCGGTCGTCGAATGGCCTTCCCTCCTGAGTACGCGCCGGGGGTGAACACCGCGCGACAGGAGGGTTACCGGCTCCCGTCAGGCGGGCAACACCCGTTCGACGAGCTCGCGCACGGCGCCGCGACCGCCCCGCCGCGTCAGCACGACCCGCGCCTCGGCCCGCACGCGCGGGTGCGCGTCGGCGACCGCGATGGGCCACCCGACGATGCGCATCGCCGGCAGGTCGTTGACGTCGTTCCCGAGGTAGGCGATCTCGTCGAGGTCGATCGCGTTCTCCTCCGCCCACCCGCGCAGCGCCGACTCCTTGTCGTCGATGCCGTGCAGCACGGGCACCCTGAGCTTCTCGGCCCTGGCACGCACGACCGCATTGACCTCGGTGGAGAGGATGAGCATCGGGACGCCGGCCGCGCGCAGCAGCGACACCCCCATCCCGTCCTCGCGGCTCACGCGTACCCGCTCGACCCCGTCGGCGTCGACGCTCGCGGTGTCGTCGGTGTGCACGCCGTCGAAGTCGGTGACGACTGCGCGCACGGGGATGCGCTCCGGCGTCCCGTGCAGTGGGGCGAGCGCCCTGGCGATCTCGAGCTGATGCCGGTCGTCGATCTCGATCGCCGACCACTCGGGCACCTCGGCGATGCGGATGCGTCCGAAGAACCGGTGCTGCGCTTCGCGGAATCCGTCCGCGCGGAAGACGTAGAACGCGCCCGTCTCGAGGTAGTGGGGGTCGCGGTCCTGCCTCCGCGGACGGTGGCCCGCCTCGTGGTTGAGCGCGACCGCGGCGTCGTCACCCGTGCGTCCCCAGAGGAAGCCGTAGGTCTCGAAGGCCGAGAACACGCTGTCGGCACGGTCCTCGCGCACCTCGCGCACGGCCTCGGCGAGCGCCGCCGAGGGGATGAAGGGCGATGTCGCCTGCAGGAAGGCGACGACGTCGACCGGCTCCCCGACGGCCTCGATCTCGTCGAGTGCGTGCAGGATCGCGCTCTCGGATGAGGCGGTGTCGCCCGAGAGCTCGTCGGGTCTCCGCACCACGAGCGCGCCCGCGGCAGCGGCTACCGCCGCGATCTCTGCGTCGTCGGTCGTGACCGCGACGAGGTCGATCCCGTCGGCGGCGAGCGCCGACCGCACCGCGCGTGCGATGAGCGGCACTCCGCCCACGCGCTGCACGTTCTTGCGGGGCACGCCCTTCGACCCGCCTCGGGCGGGGATGATCGCGACCGTGCGGGTTGCCGTCGGGGAGTCCATCGTCATCGTCCTCTCAGGGCGCGCCACGCCCGTCTGATGCGGCGTCGCGCGCCGAGCGCGGTGAGCCGCAGCTCCTCCACGCGCCCGATCCCGCCGGCGGGGCGCAGCGCGCGGTCGGTCAGGGTCGGCGCCGGAGCCCCCGGCAGCCGCAGCTCGGCGAGTCGCTGCGGCGAGAAGTAACGGTCGCGGTCGGCGGGCCGGATGCTGCGCAGCAACGCCTCTGCGCGCGGACGCAGATGCGCGGCCACGATCGGCTGCATCGCATAGCCCACGGCATCGATCAGCAGCTGCAGCTGCGCGGGCTCCCGGTAGGCCGAGTCGTGGCGCGTGAGCACGTCGACGATGGTCGCCGGGATGCGGTTGCTGTTCTCGAACGGGGTGAGGCGGCGCAGCACGGCGTCCGTGCCAACCGCGTCGATGTCGCGGTCGAAGAGGGCGCGCACGGTGGGCAGGGCCGTCGAGAAGCCGGCGATCACGGCCTGCGCGTCGAGCCGCTCCGCGAGCACCTCGGCCGAGAGCGGGCCGCGGTACTCGACGAGGTCGAGCCCGTGGAGCCCGGCTCGTTCGCGCAGCGCGTCGGTCACGCGCGGCGGCGCCGAGGGGTGCGGTTTGAAGACGATGCGCTGCGCGTGCCGGTTCGCGGCGAGGTCGATCATGTCGCGCTGCAGCGCGACCTCCTCGCTGTCGGACACGAGGCCGAGGGCGGCGAGATACTGGCCGAGCACGAGCACGACCGGTCCGTCGCCGAGCGGCGGGTCCTCCCCCGGGGACGCCTCGAGCAGCGCCTGCCGGAACAGCGCGGGCGGCACGGGCACGAGCTCCGCGCCAGGAGAGCCGACGAGAGGCGTGACTCCCTCCACGACGTCGGCGTGCACGACGCGGCCGATCCGCGCTGCGATCGTGTGCGGGAGCCTGATCCGCATCGGCGAGTAGGTCATGAGCCCGTCGCCCACGATCGTGATCCTCGCCCGGGGGAACAGACTCATGAGGGTCAGCGCCGGGGCGACCTGCGGGCTCTGCACGAAGAGCTCCAGATCGTCGCCGAGATCCCACGCCCGCGTGATCAGCCGCTCGAGCACGACGAGATCGGCCGGCTCGGGGGCCCACGAACTCGGGTGCAGCGGCCCCAACAGCGCGTCGAGGTCCTCGACCCGGTCGAAGCGGGTGCGCAGACGCGCGAGCGACGGGTCGGCCCCGATGCCGACGGTGGTCTCCGGCACGCGCGACGACACGAACGGCACGAGGACGCGGTCGCCGCCGTCACCGAGCAGCCCGCCGTCGATCGCTGCCGCCGCCGTCGCGAGCGCGTACGCGCTGTGCAGCGCGAAGAGCTGGGTCATGCCGTGCGCTCCACCGCCCGCAGCAGCGGTGCGAGGACGCGGCGCCGCGGCCCGTCGAGACGGGCGAGCACGGCCTCGGTCTCGCCGGACGGGAGACGACCCAGCAGATCGCGGATGCCGGAGCGCATCTCCGCACGCAGCGCCGGCGTCATCCGCCGCGCCCGCACGAGGTGGCGGGAGCTGAGCGCGAGCACCGTCCACACCGCCTTCGGCAGGAAGCGGTCGGCCTCGGCATCCGCCTCGACGATGTCGATCACCTCGCGCATCGCCGCGACGAAGTCGAGCTGTCGACGATCGCGCACCTGGGTGAGCGAGGTCGAGACGCCCCGGCGGTAGAGCAGCGCCGGGGCGTCGACGACCGCGAACGATCTCGCCGACAGGTGCAGCCGCCAGATCCACGGGCGGTCCTCGGCGGTGAAAAGGCCGGGCGTGAAACCGGCGATGCCCTCGTCGAGCACGCGGCGGTGCAGCATCCCCGCCCACGCGAACGGGTAGTCGACCATGGTGGGTTCGTCTTCGGGGAGGATCGCGTCGCGCGGCGACACCACACGCTCACGCCACGGATGCGGCGCCCGCACGAGAGCCCGCGCGCCGTCCCGGACAGTCACGTGGTCGGTGCGCACGAAGTCGCAGTCGAGATCCCGCAGACGGCGGGAGAGCACATCGAGGCGGCGCGGCTGCATCCAGTCGTCGCCGTCGAGAAAGCAGAACGCCTCCCCCTCGACCTCCGCGAGACCCTGGTTGCGCGCGCTCGCCAGGCCGCGGGGGCGCGGGTTGAAGATCACCGTGGCGTGCGGCAGCCGTTCCGCGTAGGTGCGCATGATCGCGCCGGTATCGTCGCGGGAACCGTCGTCGATCGCCACGAGCTGCAGAGCCGCCGGGTCGTCGAACTGCCGGGTCAGCGTCTCGAGCGTGGTGCCGATGAACGCTCCCGCGTCTTTCGCGGGCAGGATGACGGTGACGAGCGGTGTGCGCACGGAGCTCCCGGTGGTGGACGGTCCCGGCATGGTCGCAGGCGCTCGTTGCCGGGCGGCGACGCCCAGGTGAACGGGCGGTGACCTCGTGCGACGCGCCCTGACGCATTCGCGCCCGAGGGAGGGATCGACGACGATGGGAGGATGCTCTGGCCGTTCGGAACCACCTGGCGCCCCGTGCGGCAGAAGCGTCGCGACGCGGTCGACCTGCACTGGCTGACCGCCCGCTCGTGGACCAGACGCTGGTACCCGCAGGGCATCGATCTCGGCGTGTGGCACGGACGGCGCACTCTCGCGGTCAGCTGGTTCCGCCAGCGCCTCGACGGGCATCACCTCGCTTCCCGCGTCGCCCTGGTCGATCTCGACCGCTCCCGTCACCTCGACGTGCTGCTCGCGGTCGAGGAGGACGGCGAGCTGCAGCCGGCGCCCATCCACGCCGGAGGGCTGGCGTGGTTCGACGACCGGTTGTTCGTCGCCGCCACCCGCGACGGCATCTGGGAGTTCGACCTCTCGCGGGTCCGCCGGGTGCGCGGCGCCCTCGCTCGACGCCTGGCCGGGTCGACACGGCGCGGTCCGCGCGTCACCGCTCTGGTCGCGGTGCGCACCCGCGTACACCCGGTCGCGCTGCGGTGCTCGTACATCGGCCGCGTGTTCGACGCCGACGGGGCGCCGCTGCCGCGCGTGCTGATCGGCGAGTACCGGAAGGATGACGACGGCCGGATCGGCGAGTTCGCGCTCCCCGACTCCGGCGAGGGACGCTTCACCGAGATCGAGCGCACAGCCCACGGCATCCCGCGCATGCAGGGCGCCGTGCGCTGGGGCGAGCGACACTTCGTGTCGCAGTCCGACCTGCTCCGCCCCGGCGCCCTCTGGACCGGCCGGCGCGACGCCCTCGAGCGCAGCCCCGTCCCGCTGCCGGTCGGGTGCGAGGACCTCGCCCTCGACCTCGACGCCGGCTACCTGTGGACGCTCGGCGAGCACCCGTGGCGACGCGTCGTGCGCGGCATCCCGCTCTCCTCACTCGGCCTCTGAGGCCGCACTGCCGCCGGTCGCTCTCAGCCGGCTGATCGGCACCCGAACGTAGACTGTCCTGGTGAAGAAGCCTGCACCCCTCCTCGTCTACACCGTGCTGCGGCTGCTGGCGTTCCTCGTCCCGCTCGCCGTGATGTGGTTCTTCTTCCCGATCTTCCGCGAGTTCTGGTGGCTCGCCGCGATCTTCGCCGCGCTCATCGGGGCCAGCATCTCGATGATCTTCCTGCGCGCGCCGCTGTCGGACGCGTCTGCACGCATCCACGAGCGCCGCGAGGGACGCCCGGTGGCCGGGCAGGCCGATGCCGACGTCGAGGATGCCGCGATCGACGCTCGGACCGACGACACCGACCGCGCCTGACGCCGCGCCCCCGGATCGGCCTCAGCCGGCGAAGGCCCAGAACAGCGCGCCCGCGTAGAGCAGCGCCGTCAGCGACGTGAGCGCGAGAGCGATAACGAGCTCCTTCGGCTGCCGGTACGTCCACACGATGAGGATCGCCGGGAGCCCCGCGAGGAGAGCGAGCAGGCCGATCCACGCGATCGGGTACAGCAGTGCGAGGAAGATCAGGATGCCGAAGGGCGCCAGCACGAACAGCGTGAACAGCACCTGGGTGGGGCGACGGCCGATCAGCACGGTGAGCGTGCGCTTGCCGACCACGCGGTCCTGATCGATGTCGCGGAGGTTGTTCGCGAGCAGCACCGCGCAGGCGAAGAGTCCGGCGGCGATGGCTCCGAGCCAGGCCTGCTGCGGCAGCTCGAACACCTGCACCCAGGTCGTGCCGAGGGTCGCCACCAGACCGAAGAACACGAAGACGAAGACCTCGCCGAGACCGAAGTAGCCGTAGGGGCGCTTGCCGCCGGTGTAGAACCAGGCGGCGACGATGCACGCGGCGCCGACCGCCAGCATCCACCACTGCTCCGTGCGGATCACGATCGCGACGCCGACGGCCGCGGCGAGCGCGAAGAAGACGAGGCCGATGATCAGCACGGTGCGAGGCTTCACGCGGCCGGAGGCCGTGAGGCGGGCGGGTCCGACGCGCACGGCGTCGGTGCCGCGGATGCCGTCGCTGTAGTCGTTCGTGAAGTTCACGCCGATCTGCAGCAGCACGGCGACCGCGAGGCAGGCGAGGGCGATGACCCAGTGGAACTCCGGCCCGGTGCTGCGGGCGGCACCGGTGCCGATCACGACCGGGGCGATCGCCAGCGGAAGGGTGCGCAGCCGCGCCGCGCCGATCCAGTCGCGCGCGGTGATGGGGCCGGCCTCGACGATCGGCTTCTTCGCGGGGTTGCCGCTCGTTCCGGACCGGGTCTTCTTCTTGCGCTGGGAGGATGCTGCCACGGAGGGAATCCTACTGGCCGCGGCTTTCCCGCCCTCTCACGGATTCGGGTTCGAGTCCTTGCCGTCGAGCCACAGCGTGTCGCTCTTGTCGGCGTGCGCTCCGCCCGTGCCGACGTGCTTGTCGCTGATCTTCGGTCCCTTGAGGATGACGTGCACCATGGCCTGGGCGTGCCCATGGCCGAGGGAGTACTCCTCTTTCAGCCAGTTCAGGACGACGGTGGACTTCGTCGTCTCGTCGAACCCCTTCTCCCGCGCGAGTTCGATGAACTGACGAGGGGTGAGGCCGGTCTGGGCCTCGACCTTGTCGAGATAGGCCTGGAATGACATGCGTGCTCCTGAGCGTCGGTTGCGGTCACAGTACCGCGCCGCGACAGCCGCGCACTATCCCGCCGCGACCGTGACGATCGGCCGGTGCTCGTAGTAGGTCTGCAGCACCACGGTCGTGCGGGTGTTGACGTTCGCGGCGAGGCGGATGTCGCGTACGAGCTCCTCCAGGTCGCGCGGAGTCGCCACGCGCACGAACAGCATGTAGCTGGCGTCGCCCGCGATGGAGTGGCAGGCCTCGATCGCCGTGAGGTGTTCGAGCAGCTCCGGAGCGTCGTCGGGCTGGGCTGGGTCGAGCGGCGTGATCTCGATGAACGCCGACAGCGGAGCACCGACCTGCTCCGGATCGAGCACGGCGCGGTATCCGGTGATGACGCCGCGGGTCTCGAGGCGGCGGAGCCGGGACTGGACGGCGGACACCGACAGGCCCACCGTCTCCGACAGCTGGGCGAGCGTCGCGCGCCCGTCTCGAGAGATCTCGGCCAGGATCGCGCGATCGACAGAATCATCCATAGATGTAAGATTATCGTCAGGATTCCGTAATGACCGGAATTTTTCCGCCTGTTGCCCCGATCGGAGGTTCCATGTCCACTCCTACCCTGAACTCTCAGGCCATCGTCGGCGAGCCAGAGGTCGTGGAGGACGCGTCGACCGCCGAGCAGTCCGCCGCCTGGGCGCAGCTCAAGGAGGCGGCCATCGCGATCCGCGAGATGCAGGTGAAGGACGGCTCGATCCCGGATGCCGCGCACCACGCCGCCGCCCGCGACCTCGTCTCCGCGATCACCGCCGCCATCCGCGCGCTGGCTCCGGCCTTCCCGCACGACGCCGAGTACCTCGCGGCCTCCGTCGTCGACTTCGAGCGCTGGTCCGCCTCTGACTTCGGCACCCCCGACTTCCTGGACTCGCTGAACGCGTTCCAGCCGCAGCAGCACCGCGTCGACGGCATCCGTCATCTCGTCGTCTTCCCGATGTACACGCAGAACGGCTCGAGCGAGCGGCTCGTCGAGGCGCTCATCGTCGAGACCATCTGGCCGGAGTTCATCGCCGCCCTCGAAGCAGGCGATTACGGCAACAAGCTGTTCGTCTCGCTGCGTCTGGTCGACTTCACCCCGGGATACGACACGAACTCGGCCGTGCTGTTCCCCGAGACCGTCGCGATGCGGGAGATCCCCTCGTTCACCTGGGGTGCGATCTTCCAGGACCGCGAGGCGGCCCGGTACCGCCGCGTCACGCGTGCCGCCGCCGAGATCACGAAGCTCGACCTGCCCGAGCGCGCTGCCGCGATGCTCGACGACCAGGCCCTCACCGAGCGCGCGTTCGTGATGTGGGACATCATCCACGACCGCACCCACATGCGCGGCGACCTGCCGTTCGATCCGTTCATGATCAAGCAGCGCATGCCGTTCTTCCTGTACTCGCTCGAAGAGCTGCGGTGCGACCTGACCGCGTTCCGCGAGTCGGTGAAGATCCAGCGCAGCCTGTCGGCGCGGGTGGACGCGGGCGACGAGGTCACCGCCGCCGAGCGGGAGATGCTCGAGCACGCCGACCTCGTGCAGTACGCGGTGATCTTCGACCGGATCTTCCGCTTCGCGATCACGGGATCGCGAGTGCGCAACTACGACGGCCTCGGCGGGCAGCTGCTGTTCGCGTGGCTGCACCAGCGCGGCGTTCTGCACTGGACCGACACGGCCCTCGCGTTCGACTGGGATGCCGTGCCCGACGCGGTCGTCGCCCTCGGCGACGCGATCGACGAGCTGTACTGGCGGTCGATCGACCGCCCGAAGACCGCGCACTGGCTCGCGGCCTACGACCTCGTGCGTTCGGTGCTCACCCCGAACCCGGCGTCGCAGTGGGCGCGTGGACTGCCGGACGAGATCCTGGCCGGCGCGCCCAAGGGCTACACGGATGCCGTGCTCGACGACGAGTTCCCGCTGTCGATGTTCTTCGAGGCCCTCGACAAGAAGATGAAGCCCGTCATCGAGTCGACGGTCGGCATCCGCGGCGCCGACGTCTGAGTCGGAGTCCTCTGTCGGGAATCGGCGCGCTTTCTGCGGCCGAACGCAGGTTCTGCGGCCATCTCGTCCCAGGATGGCCGCAGAACCTGCTCATCACCGCCGAAATCGACCGTCCGCGAAGGGAATCACATGAGCGTCGATGGCCGCACCATCGTCCTGGCCGGAGCCACGAGTGCGTCGGGCCTCGCGGTGGCGACGTCGCTCGTCGCAGCGGGTGCCCGCGTGATCGCGACCGGTCGATCGGATGACCGGCTCGCGCCGCTGCGGGAGCGGGGCGCCGAGACCGTGGTCGCGGACGCCACGTCCCTGACGGAGATGAGCGGACTCGCGTCGGGCCTGGAGGCCGTCGACGGTGTGATCCCGCTCGTGGGCGGCTGGCGCGGGGGCGGCGGCCTGGCCGGGCAGTCGGACGAGGATCTGCACGCGCTCCTGCCCGCTTTCGAGGCGGTGCGGGCCACGAGTCGCGCGTTCGACGGGCTGCTGAGGGAGTCGGATGCCGGCCGCTTCGCGCTCGTGTCGTCGACGGCCGTGGCCCGCCCGCTCGCCGGGGGAGCGAACTATGTCGCGGTCAAGGCCGCGAGTGAAGCCTGGGGACGCGCGGTGGCGCAGGGGTTCACGAAGGCGGCGCGCGATGCCGGGGGGCCTCTGCGCGCCGCCTCCGTGATCTTCCGGGCGAAGGCGCTGGATGCGGACGCGCTGGCGCCGGCCGTGACCGCCCTGTGGGATGCCGAGGCCGACGCCCTGAACGACCGGATCATCGAGCTCTGAGCCGCCGCACCCCGCCGCACCTCGCCTCACCCCGCCGCACCCCGCCGCACCCCGCCGCACCCGGGGATGATGTCGCGGTGCCGTCGCCGTCAGAACTCGCGGCGCATGACGACGCGGCGCGTGGTGGGATGGCTCACCTCGACGAAGCCCGCCGCCGTGAACGCCCCGACCGATCCGACGTTCATCTCACCCCAAGACACGGTCGACCCGCCCGTGAGCATCGGGTATCCCTCGATCACTGAGGCTCCCCGTTCGCGTGCGTGCTCGACAGCCGCGGCGACGAGGGGGTGCGTGAGGCCGCGACCGCGGAATCCGGGTCGGACGATCAGGCAGACCACCGCCCACACCCGCTCATCGCCTGCGTCTTCGTCGCGCCCCTTCCACGGCACCGACGAGCCGCGCAGTCGCCCGTAGACGCTGCGCCGGTCGACCGCGCACCAGGCGACCGGCTCGGCATCGAGATAGGCGATGAGGCCGATGGTCTCGGTCGCGCGCGGGTCGTCGCAGTGCGCTTCGCTGCGCAGCAGGTCTCGGCGCTCCTCGACCGGCATATGCCACCAGTCGCCGTCGCCCAGCCGCTGCCGTTCGCACTGGCAGCGACCGGCGGTGCCGGTGAGGATCGTCTGCAGGTCATCCCAGCGCGCCTCGTTCGCCGGCACGATCCGAAGGCCGGGGAAGGGCTCCGGTGCCTTGCCGTCCCCGTGTTCCCTCAGCTCAGTCCGCGCCACGGTCCCGCTCCGGAGGGACCGCGTCCTCGGCCGAGGCGCGCCCTCCCCGCGCTGACACGGGGTCGACGAGGGCTCCGGTCTCGGCCAAGCCACCGGCATCGGCCAAGTCACCGGCACCCGTAAAGCCACCGGCATCCGTCGAGCCACCGGCATCCATCGACGCCCGGGCATCCGTGGCGTCCCCGTCCGTCGTCGTCTCCCCCGCATCAGCGTCGTGGCTCGCATCGCCCTGGGGATCCTGCTCCGGAGCGTTCGCATAGAGGTCGGTCAGCCTGCGGTACGACTTCGTGAGGAAGGCGAGGCCGCCCACGACGACCATGATCAGTCCGGCGAAGAGACAGATCAGGGCGATGCCGCGTGCGTCGCCTTCTCCCAGCAGCCACCCCCACTGGCGCTGACCGGCGGACGAGTCCATATACGGGATGATCAGGAACTCCGCGATCGGGGCGATGAGGAACGCCGTGATCGGCGCTGCCGCCGCCTCCATGGCCGCCGCGACCCCGAACACGCGCCCCTGTCGGTCGTACCTGACCACCTTCTGGATCACCGTCTGCTCGGCCGCCTCTGCAGGCGGGACGAGAGCCATGTACACCCACATGCCCAGCACGTACAGCGGCCACCACTCGCGCAGCATGAAGAGCGAGCCCAGCAGCCCCATCGCGATGACCACGAGCAGCAGCGTGCGCATGGGTTTCGCGCCGAGACCGAACTTCGCCACCAGCGCCCCGCCGATGATGAAGCCCGTCGACGAGAACGCGAGCGCGAAGCCCCACATCTGCGCGTCGAACAGCGTGAGCCCGTACGGGTCCATGAGCGCCATGTAGACGCCGCCGATGAGGTTGTTGAAGGTCGAGAAGACGATCAACGCGAAGAGCCCGGGGGCGAGCCTGATCGCCGCCACGCTGCCGCGGAAGTCGAGCGCGCTCGGCGCGTTCGGATCGGGCTGGGGCGCCCCCTCGGGGATGCGGATGAACAGCAGATGCACGAAGGTCAGAACCATGGCCACGATCGCGATGCCGAGGGTCCACCCCATGCCGAGGAATCCGATCGAGAGCCCGGAGAACACGCTCGTGACGAGGAAGGCCAGGCCCTGCACCGTGCCGACGAGCCCGTTGGCGTTGGCCCGCCGCTCCTCCGGCACCAGCAGCGTCACGGTCGTGGACAGCGCGATGTTGCGCAGTTGCTCGATCACGCCGCCGAAGAGGATCACGAGCGAGAACATCCAGAACCACGGCCCGCCGAGGTCGAGCAGGGCGGACTCCGGCTGCCAGACGTAGAGCACGCCGGCGACCAGGAACGCCGCGGCGGAGATCACGCTCGACAGCAGCATGACCGTGTGCTTGCGGTGCCGGTCGACGATGGTGCCGAAGATCATCGCGAAGAACGCGATGAACAGCATGTACGCACCGCCGATGATGCCCGTGGCCAGCACCGACTGGGTCTCGATGTAGACCCAGAACGTGAGCGCGAACCAGAGGAAGCTCGTCGTCACGTTGGCGATGAGCGTGTCGACGAGAACGTTCGCGAAGGCCCGCTGGGCGGCTGTGCGTTCCATGGCTCCGAGGGTAGGACTACCCTCCGACATTGGGTAGGGGCATCTGCGGCGCCGATTAGGCTTGACCGGTGAGCATTCAGCATGATCCCGCGATCCGCGGCTTCGCCAGCGACAACTACTCCGGCGTCCACCCCGAGGTCCTCGCGGCCATCGCGGAGGCCAACGGCGGGCACCAGATCGCCTACGGCGAGGACGCCTACACCGAGCGTCTGCAGGAGGTCTTCCGCTCCCACTTCGGCGAGGGCGTCGAGGCCTTCCCCGTCTTCAACGGCACCGGGGCCAACGTCACAGCGCTGCAGTCGATGCTGCCGCGCTGGGGCGCCGTGATCGCGGCATCCTCCGCCCACATCAACGTCGACGAGGGCGGTGCTCCCGAGCGCATCGGCGGGTTCAAGATCCTCGCCGTGCCCACCGACGACGGCAAGCTCACCCCCGAGCTCGTCGACCGCGAGGCCTGGGGCTGGGGCGACGAGCACCGCGCGCAGCCGCTCGTGGTGTCGATCACGCAGTCGACCGAGCTGGGCACCCTGTACACGGTCGACGAGATCCGCGCCCTGGCCGACCACGCCCACGAGCGGGGAATGACGCTGCACCTCGACGGCGCCCGCATCTCGAACGCCGCGGCCGCGCTCGACCTGCCGTTGCGCGCCTTCACCCGCGACGCGGGAGTCGACGTGCTGAGCTTCGGCGGCACGAAGAACGGCGCCATGCTCGGCGAGGCCATCGTGGTGCTGAACCCCGAGGCGTCGACCGGACTCACGTACTCGCGCAAGTTCAACATGCAGCTGTCGTCGAAGATGCGCTTCGTGTCGGCACAGCTGATCGCGCTGCTCGACGGCGACCTGTGGCTGCGCAACGCCCGGCACGCGAACGCGATGGCGCAGCGCCTGCGCGGCTCCATCGAGGCGGGCATCGCCGACGGATCGATCGCCGGCGTGGCCTTCACGCAGCCGACCCAGGCGAACGGCGTCTTCGCGGCCCTGCCCGACGGCATCGCGGACAGCCTGCGGGAGAGCTTCCGCTTCTACGACTGGGATGCCGCGCGCAACGAGGTCCGATGGATGTGCGGCTTCGACACCGAGGAGGCCGACGTCGACGCGTTCGTCGCCGAGCTCGCGCGTCTCACCACCGCCTGAGCGCGGCGCAGGAGCGCGGCGCGGGTCGGGGCGGACCGGTCAGCGCAGCAGGCCGAGGTTCGCGAGCGCCTGGCGGATGAGGGTGCCGCGGCCGCCCTCCATCTCGGCGGCGACGGCGTCGGAGCCCGCCGCCTCGGGCGAGAACCAGGTCACTTCGAGCGCATCCTGACGCGGCTCGCACGTGCCCGTCACCGGCACGACGAAGGCGAGCGAGACCGCGTGCTGGCGGTCGTCGTGATAGGCGCTCACGCCGGGGATCGGGAAGTACTCGGCGACCGTGAACGGCAGCGGCTGCGGCGGCAGCAGCGGGAAGGCCATGGGTCCGAGATCGTTCTCGACGTGACGGAACAGCGCGTCCCGGATCGTCTCGCCGAACCGCACCCGACCGGAGACTATCGTGCGGGTGATCTCGCCGAGCGGAGTGGACCGGAGCAGGATGCCGATCTCGGTGACCTGACCCGATCCGTCGGTGCGTACGGGGATGGCCTCGACGTAGAGCATGGGCAGGCGACGGCGCGCCTCCTCCAGCTCGAACTCGCTCAGCCACCCGGGGTTCGCGTCGGGCGCCGGGGGCTTCGCGTCGCCGAACCCGCCGATGCCGTCGTTGGGTTCTGGTTCGGGATCAGGTGTGCGGACGGCCATGTGTCCTTTCTACCAGCCGCCTCCACGGGCGGACAGTGACGACCGGCATGCAGCCGCCCGCGCCGACGTCGGACCCCGCTGGCAGGATGGAGGGGTGAGCGAGGAACTGAGGCTCGACGGCGCACTCACGCGCTGGTCGACGGGCGAGAGAACGGATGCGCCGCTGCTCGTGCTGCTGCACGGCTACGGCGCCGACGAGCACGACCTCTTCGGGCTGGTGCCGTATCTGCCCGAAGGCATCGCCGTGGCATCCGTCGCCGCCCCGCTGGCGCCGCCGTGGCCGATGCCCGGCCGCTCCTGGTACCCGATCGAGGGTCTCGACGGCCGCAGTTCGACCGCTGTCACCGCGGCCGCGCAGGCGTTCCTGCACTGGCTCGGGTCGGAGCGGAAGGATGCCGCATCCGTCGCCCTCCTGGGCTTCTCGCAGGGCGCCGCCGTCGCTCTGCAGGCGCTGCGTCTCGCGCCCGAGAAGGTCGACGCCGTGGTGGCGCTGAGCGGTTACGCCGCCCCGGGCGAGCTGCCTCGCGACGTCGAGCTCGCCGAGCTCCGGCCGCCGGTGTTCTGGGGGCGGGGGACGAACGACGACGTCGTCCCCGCCGCCCTCGTCGCGCACACGGCCGAGTGGCTGCCCGCGCACTCCGAGCTGTCGGGGCGCGTGTACACGGGGCTCACGCACAGCATCTCGGAGGACGAGCTCGGCGACGTGCGCACCTTCCTCGACAAGTGGGTCGACCGCACACGGACAGCGGGCGCTTAGCGCGGGGTCGGATCCTCGCTTTCCGTCCGATCGTCGGCGTCGCCGACCGGATCGTCGGCCGGCGCCCTCCGGCGCCCCCAGGGCGCCTGGCCGATCGCGACCGAGAGCGACAGGCCGATGATCACGCCGATGCTGATCCCGAGGATCCAGTTGTCGAGGGAGACGCCGAGTGCGACCCCGATGCCCATGCCGACCGCGAGACCGGCGCCGAGGCCGAGTCGGGTGCGCATCTCCTGAGGACTGGGTTCGCGATCTGCCATGCCTCCACGGTACGGACCTCGCTGACATCCGGCATCCCCCGTCCGAAGGACGCCGGTCGGGCCGGTGCGACACGCCCGGGGTTGCGCCGTCGCGACACGCCCGGGTATCGTCGGGGAGTCCTGTCCGCCGTGTCTGGAAGTCCTTTGATCTGAATCGTCGCCTCCGCGCTCTCTCATCCGCGCGCTGACCCGACGATCGCCGACTCCACGGCCGACCATCGCCCTCCGTCGTTCCGACGGACGCCGCTCCTCGCGGTCTCCCCTCGGGGATCCCGTTCCGGGAGCAGGGCGACCCGGTGTCAGTGCACCCCGCACTCGACAGGAGACCCCATGACCACCCCCACCCTTCACGCATCCGTCACGCTCGACCGCGTGACCTTCACCTGGCCCGACGGCTCGACGGCGCTCGACTCCGTGTCGGGCTCCTTCGGATCGGGCCGCACCGGCCTCGTCGGCCGCAACGGCGCAGGCAAGTCCACACTGCTGCGGCTGATGGCCGGAGAGCTCGAACCGACGTCCGGGACCATCTCGACGACAGGCGAGGTCGCGTACCTGCCGCAGCAGCTCACCCTCGACGTCGACCGCCGCGTAGCCGATCTGCTGGGCGTCGCGGAAGCACTCGACGCGGTGCGCGCGATCAGCGCCGGCGACGTCGACCAGGCCCGTTTCGATGCGGTCGGCGACGACTGGGACATCGAGGCGCGCGCCGAGGTGGCTCTCGCCGATGCAGGACTCGCGCCCGAGTTCCTCGACCGACGCGTCGGGGAGCTGTCCGGAGGGGAGGCCGTGCTCGTCGCGATCGCCGGCATCCGTCTGCGTCGAGCGCCGATCACGCTGCTCGACGAGCCGACCAACAACCTCGACCGGGAGGCGAGGACGAGGCTCGCCGCGATGGTGCGCGCCTGGAAGGGCACGCTCATCGTCGTGAGCCACGACCTGTCGCTGCTCGAGCTCATGGACGACACGGCCGAGCTCTACGCGCAGACGCTCAGCGTGTTCGGCGGACCGTACTCCGAGTGGCGCGCCTGGTTGGACGCCGAGCAGGAGGCCGCGCGGCAGGCCGAGGCGACCGCGAAGCAGGAGTTCCGCAAGGAGAAGCGCCAGCGCATCGAGGCGGAGGTCAAGCTCGCGCACCGTGCTCGCACCGCCAAGAAGGCGGAGATCGAGAAGCGGGTGCCGAAGATCATCGCGCACGGTCGGCGGATGGCCGCCGAGGTGTCGGCCGGTCGACTTCGCACCGAGGTCGGTGCGAAGGAGGAAGCGGCCAGGGCATCGCTCGACGAGGCGGGGCGGCGCATCCGCTCCGACGCGTCGATGAAGATCGAGCTGCCGGATCCGCAGGTGTCGCGCACCCGCCGCATCGTCGAGATCGGCGACGGCGAGCGCTCCTGGGTCGTGCAGGGCCCGGAACGGGTCGCGGTGATCGGACGGAACGGCGCCGGCAAGACGACGTTGCTCGAGGATCTCGTGCACCACCGCGTGCGGGAGCCGCTGACGGCACTACCGCTGACGGATCGCGTCGGGTACCTGCCGCAGCGGGTCGACGGGCTCGACGAGACGCGGTCGGTGTTCGAGAACATCGCGGATGCCGCACCGCACGTTCCCGAGAAGGAGCTGCGCAACCGACTGGCCCGGTTTCTGATCCGCGGAGCGACGGCCGACCGTGCGGTGGCCGCGCTGTCGGGCGGCGAACGGTTCCGCGTCGCGCTCGCGAAGCTGCTGCTCTGCGACCCCGCCCCGCACCTCGTGCTGCTCGACGAGCCGACGAACAACCTCGACATCGACACCGTCGACCAGCTCGTCGAGGCCCTGAAGGCGTACCGGGGCGCGGTGCTCGTCGTGAGTCACGACGACGCGTTCCTCGCACGGCTGGACCTCGACCTCACGCTCGAGATCACCGGGGACGGGATGCTGCAGCAGGTCGAGTGACGCGGAGCGCGACGCCCGCGCTCAGGCCCGCCGGCTCCGCATCGCCTTCGTGTGGGCGAGCGCGGGGTCGGCGGCGCGGAGCGCATACTCCTCGGACTCGCGCGCCACGAGGGCGACGCGCCCCTCCGCGTCGTGGTCGATGCCCCAGCCGTAGCGCTTGCCCAGGGGAGAGGAGCGCAGGCACGGCTGCCCCTTCGCGAAGAAGGCCTCCCGCGCGGCCTCGTCGTCGGGGTCGATGCCCTGTCGCAGCGCATGGGTGGCGAAGATCACGTCGTCGGACGTGCGCCCGTACGGCTTCTCGGTGATCAGCCGATAGTGCAGCGCGGCGATCGTGGGCTTGTCGCCCGCGGGCGGCTCCTGCGCATGGTCCGTCGGGCAGTCCTCGGCGACCTCGATGAACGTGGAGCGGTAATCGGTGGTGTGCGACGCCATGCCTACAGCATGCTCCGGGGGTCGGACAATCCGGAAGCCGATGTCGGTGGCCCGGGTGATGATGGAGAGATGAGCGACGCTTCGACGGGCTCAGCACACGACGTGCTCGACCGCTTCACCCCCGCGACCCAGGACTGGTTCCGCGGGGCGTTCAGCGCGCCCACCCCCGCGCAGGCGGGAGCGTGGGAGGCCATCTCGGCCGGCAAGCACGCCCTCGTCGTCGCTCCGACCGGTTCGGGCAAGACGCTGTCGGCGTTCCTCTGGGCGATCGACAGCGTGTTCCGCGAGCGCATCGCGACGGAGGCGGCGCAGCCCCGGGGCCCGCAGCCGCAGGGCACGAAGCCGCAGGGCACGGCAGGGAAGAAGAAGGCGCCGAGGGATGCCGAGGCGTCGCGCACCCGCATCCTCTACATCTCCCCGCTGAAGGCGCTCGGCGTCGACGTCGAGCGCAACCTGAGGTCGCCGCTCATCGGGATCGGGCAGTCCGCCAGGCGGCTGAACATGTCCGCCCCCGCGGTGACGGTGGGCGTGCGGTCCGGCGACACCACGTCGAGCGACCGCCGCAAGCTCGTCGCCGATCCGCCCGACATCCTCATCACGACACCCGAGTCGCTGTACCTCATGCTCACGAGTCGGGCGGGCGAGACGCTGCGCGACGTGCACACGGTGATCATCGACGAGGTGCACGCGGTCGCCGCGACGAAGCGCGGCGCCCACCTCGCCGTGAGCCTCGAACGACTCGACGCGCTCCGCCAGACCCACGGCCACGACGAACCCGCCCAGCGCATCGGGCTCTCGGCGACGGTGCGGCCGATCGACGAGGTCGCGCGGTTCCTCGGCGGCGCGGCACCGGTCGAGATCGTGGCTCCCCCGGCGTCGAAGACCTTCGAGCTCGGCGTGGTCGTCCCCATGGACGACATGACGAACCCGCCTCCGCCGCCCGGCGCCGCCGCGTCCGCCGACGACGACGGCTCGGCCGAGTACACCGAGGTCACGGGGTCGATCTGGCCGCACGTCGAAGAGGCGATCGTCGACCGCATCCTGCAGAACAGCTCGACGATCGTGTTCGCCAACTCGCGGCGCCTCGCCGAGCGTCTGACGGGTCGGCTGAACGAGATCTACTCCGAGCGCATCGGCGTCCCCCTCCCCGAGGCGACCGTCCCGGCGGGCATGATGGCGCAGGCCGGTGCCACCGCGGGCGCCGACCCCGTGCTCGCCAAGGCCCACCACGGCTCCGTCTCGAAGGAGCAGCGCGCCCAGGTCGAAGAGGAGCTGAAATCCGGTGTGCTGCGCTGCGTCGTCGCCACGAGCAGCCTCGAGCTCGGCATCGACATGGGCGCGGTCGACCTCGTCATCCAGGTCGAGGCCCCGCCGTCCGCGGCCTCCGGCCTGCAGCGCGTCGGCCGAGCCGGCCACCAGGTCGGCGAGATCAGCCGCGCGGCCCTCTTCCCCAAGCACCGCGGCGACGTGCTGCACACCGCGATCGTCACGGAGCGGATGCTGGCGGGCAAGATCGAGGCCATCCAGGTGCCGCGCAACCCGCTCGACATCCTCGCGCAGCAGACCGTCGCGGCGAGCGCGCTCGGCGCCATCAGCGTCGAGGAGTGGTTCGAGACCGTCCGGCGCTCCGCCCCGTTCCAATCGCTGCCCCGGTCGGCGTACGAGGCGACGCTCGACCTGCTCGCCGGGCGCTTCCCCTCCGACGAGTTCGCCGAGCTGCGGCCGCGACTCGTGTGGGACCGCGACGCGGGAACGCTCACCGGTCGACCGGGCGCGCAGCGCATCGCCGTCACGAGCGGTGGCACGATCCCCGACCGCGGACTCTTCGGGGTCTTCGTCGCGGGCGAGAGCACCGGCGCACGTGTCGGCGAGCTCGACGAGGAGATGGTCTACGAGTCCCGCGTCGGGGACGTGTTCACCCTCGGCACCACCAGCTGGCGGATCGCCGAGATCACGCACGACCGCGTCAACGTGATCCCCGCCTACGGGCAGCCGGGCAAGGTGCCGTTCTGGCACGGCGACGGCATCGGCCGCCCGTTCGAGCTCGGCGAGGCGCTCGGCAGGTTCTCGCGCGAAGTGTCGTCGGCGAGCCCCGAGAAGGCCGCCCAGCGACTGATCGACGCCGGCCTCGACGAGCAGGCCCGCGCCAACCTCATGGCGCATCTCACCGAGCAGCGCGAGGCGACCGGTACGCTCCCCACCGACCGCACGCTCACGGTCGAGCGCGGTCACGACGAGGTCGGCGACTGGCGCGTCATCCTGCACTCGCCGTACGGCATGAAGGTGCACGCGCCGTGGGCGCTCGCGATCAACGCCCGCGTCCGCGAGCGCCTGGGGGTCGAGGGGTCGGCGGTCGCGAGCGACGACGGCATCATCGTCCGGCTTCCCGACGCCGAGTCAGAGCCGCCGGGTGCCGAGCTGTTCGTGTTCGACCCCGACGAGCTCGAACAGCTCGTCACGCAGGAGGTCGGCGGCTCCGCGCTGTTCGCCTCCCGTTTCCGCGAGTGCGCGGCGCGCGCGCTGCTCATGCCCCGCACGAACCCCAACCGCCGCACGCCGCTGTGGCAGCAGCGGCAGCGGTCGGCCCAGCTGCTCGAGGTGGCACGCCGGCATCCGACCTTCCCGGTCATCCTCGAGACCCTCCGCGAGGTGCTGCAGGACGTCTACGACCTGCCCTCGCTGCGCCGTCTCGCCACCTCGATCGCCGACCGCAGCATCCGTCTCGTCGAGACCCAGCCCGGCCAGCCCTCCCCCTACGCCCGCGACCTGCTGTTCGGCTACGTCGGCGCGTTCATGTACGAGGGCGACTCGCCGCTCGCCGAACGCCGCGCCGCCGCACTGTCGGTCGACCCGGCGCTGCTCGGCGAACTGCTGGGCACGGTCGAGCTGCGCGAACTGCTCGACCCCGCCGTCATCGCGCAGTTCGAACGCGAAGCGCAGCGCCTCGACCCCGAGCGTCGCGTGCGCGGCCTCGAGGGCGTCGCCGACCTGCTGCGGATGCTCGGACCGATGGATGCCGATGAGGTGGCCCTCCGTCTCGAACCCGCGACGGAGACAGCGACCGCGACAGCAGAGACTGCCCCCGCCGCCCCTGCGACGCGGGAGCCCGCGCACGCGACGCGGGAGGAGGCCGCCGCGCACCTCGATGCCCTCGTCGCCGCGCGACGCGCGATCCCCGTGACCATCGCCGGCGCGACCCGCATCGCGGGGATCGAAGACGCCGGCAGACTGCGCGACGCGCTCGGCGCGGCGCTGCCCACCGGCATCCCCGTCGCCTTCCTCGAACCGCTCGCCGACCCGCTCGGCGACCTCGTCGCCCGGTACGCCCGCACCCATGGCCCCTTCACGACGGACGCCCTCGCCGCCCGCCTCGGCATCGGAGCCGCGGTCGCCCGGCACACCCTGCAGCGGCTCGAGCACGCCGGACGTCTGACGAGCGGCTACTTCCTGCCGGAGGCGTCCGGCACCGGCACCGAGATGGAGTGGTGCGACACCGAGGTGCTGCGGCGGCTGCGCATGCGCTCGCTCGCCGCGATCCGCGGCAGCGTCGAACCGGTCTCCCCCGAGGCGTACGCGCGCTTCCTCCCGGACTGGCAGCACCTCAACCGCCCTGCGGAGGGCCTCGACGGGGTGCTCACGGTGATCGAGCAGTTCGCCGGAGTGCCGGTGCCCGCGAGCGCCTGGGAGTCCCTCGTGCTCCCCTCCCGGGTGCGCGACTACTCCCCCGCCCTGCTCGACGAGCTCACTGCGGCGGGCGAGGTGATCTGGTCGGGCCACGGCACCCTCCCGGGTCGCGACGGGTGGGTGTCGCTGCACCCCGCCGACCTCGCGCCGTTCACGCTCCCCGAGCCCGACGACGAGATCGCCGCGGATTCCCTCGAAGCTCGGGTGCTCGACGCCCTCAGCGCGGGAGGCGCGTACTTCGCCTCGCAGCTCCGCGACATGGCGGGGGCCGAGAACGAGCAGTCCGTGCTCGAAGCCCTCTGGTCGCTCACCTGGTCGGGGCGGGTCACCAACGACACGTTCGCTCCCATCCGGTCGCTGCTCGCCGGCGGCTCGCAGGCCCACCGGGTGACGCGCCGCGCCCCGCGCACCCGCGCGTACCGGGGCATGTCTCTCGCCCGCTCGACGCCGCGACCGGCATCGAGCGGCGGGCGCTGGTCGCTCCTGCCGACGATCGAGACGGATGCCGCGCGCCGCGCGACCGTCACCGCGGGGCTCCTGCTCGACCGCTACGGCGTCGTGACGAGGGGCGCCGTGCAGAGCGAGGGCGTTCCCGGCGGTTTCGCCCAGACCTACCGGGTGCTGGCGGGATTCGAGGAGGCCGGTCACTGCCGCCGAGGGTACGTGATCGAGAAGCTCGGCGCCGCCCAGTTCGCGGCCTCCGCGACCGTCGACCGGCTCCGCACCTTCGCCGGCCTCGCCGACCCGCCGCCTCTCACCGCGTCGACCCTCGCGGCGACCGACCCGGCGAACCCGTACGGCGCCGCGCTCGGCTGGCCCAAGCGGGCCGACGTGTCGCACCGACCGGGTCGCAAGGCCGGCGGCCTCGTCGTTCTCGTCGACGGCTCGCTCGTGCTGTACCTCGAGCGCGGCGGCAAGACGGTCCTGTCGTTCAGCGACGACCCCGACGTGCTGCGCGCTGCCGCCGCCGACCTGGCCGCGACATCGCGCGCCCGCCGCCTCGACACCCTCACGGTCGAGAAGGTCGACGGAGACGGCGTCTACGGCACGGCGCTCGCCACCGCCCTGCAGGAGGCGGGCTTCGTCGCCACCCCGCGCGGTTACTCGCTGCGCAAGGCGATCTGAGCCGCCCTCAGCCAGGTCGCCGCGTCAGCGACGTGCCCTGCAGCGACGCCTGCACCTGGAACGACATGACGTCGGGGAGGTATCGGTCGTCCCCGGTCTCGATCGCCCGGCCGTCGGCCGCATAGCTCACCCGTCGCACCCGCAGCAGCGGACTCGACCGCCGCACGTCGAGCAGCCGTGCGTCCTCGCTGGGCGCGGCGATCGCGTCTATCGAATGCTCTCCGTGCACCATGCGCACACCGTGCTGCGACTCCAGGGCGCCGACGACAGAGGGCTCGTCCGCGGGCAGCGCCTCGATCAGGGGCGCGATCCACGGCGGATACGCCGTGCGCTCCAGCATCACGACGCGCCCGTTCAGGGTCCGCAGCCGCACGACCTCCAGCACCTCGGTCTGGCCGTTCCCGCCGCCGTGCCCGCGCAGCGTGCGCAACTCCGTGGGCGTCGCAGGACGGCGCTGCTGTGCCACGACCCGTCCGCCCGGTTCCATGCCCCTGCTGCGCGCCCACTGCGCGAACGACCGCACTTCCGAGAACCTCTGGCTCAGGGCGGCCGTGCGCACCAGCCACCCCGATCCGCGGCGCGGTGCGATCGCACCCTGCCGCGCCATGAGCACGAGCGCGTTGCGCACCGTGCCGCGCGACACCGCGAAGGTCTCGGCGAGCTGGGCCTCCGCGGGCAGCATGCCGGTGGCGTCGAAGTCGCCGTCGGCGATCCGGATCGTCAGGTCGCGGGCGATCTCGCGGTACCGGTGCACGGCTCGCTCCCCTCTCGCGTCGCCGGGCTCGGGTTCCAGCGCATCAGGCGTCAGCGTAACCCCGCGTTCGCACTCCGCCCCGCGGCTCAGGGCCGAGACGTGCACACGTGCACGCACCTGTTCGGAGGGTTTCCCTCTCCGTCTCCCTGCCGTTCACCCGCCGTTCGCCGGAGCGCCCCGGCGCGGCCTCCTCCTCGCGAGCGGATGGAGTCGGCGGTCCGGTCGGGATCGACGCGACCGGAGGAGGATGATGTCGGGCGAGCACTCTGCCGGATGGGCCGTGCTGAGCGACATGGACGGCACGCTCCTCGACACCGAGAGCACCTGGCTCCGTGTGGTCGAGCGGTTCGTGCACGATCACCTGCCGTCGGGACGCGAGAGAGCGGATGCCGAGGACCTCGTCGCGGCATCCGAAGGGCTCGACCTCGTCCGCACCGCCGCGCTGCTGCGCGATCGGCTGGACCTGCGGTCCGACGTCGACGCCGTCGCGCACGCGCTCGACCGCCGAGCACTGGCGGCCTACGGAGACGAGGTCTCCTGGCTCCCCGGCGCACGGCGGCTGCTGGCGGAGCTCGCGGCGGCCGGCATCGCGCTGGCGCTCGTGACCTCGTCGCCGCGGCACTGGGTGGAGCATTTCGCGCAGCAGGTCGACCTGTCGCCCTTCCGTGCGTCGATCACCGCCGACGACACCCCGCGCACGAAG
Organism: Microbacterium sp. LWO14-1.2; assembly: GCF_038397715.1. Classification (NCBI taxonomy): domain Bacteria; kingdom Bacillati; phylum Actinomycetota; class Actinomycetes; order Micrococcales; family Microbacteriaceae; genus Microbacterium; species Microbacterium sp. LWO14-1.2. The sequence goes on along the minus strand of NZ_CP151633.1, from coordinate 2,704,961 downwards.
CCCGCACCCGACCCCTACCTGCTCGGCGCGAGCGCCCTGGGGATGCCGCCGGAGCGCTGTCTCGTGCTCGAGGACTCGGCGGTGGGCGCCGCGGCCGCCGTCGCCGCCGGCTGCCCGACGCTCGTCGTCGGAGATCTCGACCGCGTCGTGCCGCCGGGGGTGCACCGTGCGGCATCCCTCGCGGAGGTCGGCGTGACGACCCTGCTCGCGATCGTGGGAACGCCCGTCTCCTAGGCTGGACGCATGATCCGCGAGTTCGGTGAAGGCGTCCGCATGCTCTTCCGCGGCTTCGGCACGTGGCGGCGGCGCCCCGGACTCATGGCGCTCGGCCTCGTGCCGGCCGTCATCGCGGGCGTACTGCTGCTCGCGGCGCTGATCCCTCTCGCGTTCTCGCTGTGGACGATCGCCGACTGGGCCACACCCTTCGCCGACGGATGGGCCGAGCCGTGGCGCGACCTGTTCCGCGGGGTCGTCGGCATCGTGCTGTTCGCGGCCGCTCTCGCCCTCGCCGGTGCGGTGTTCAGCGCGCTGGCGCTCGCGATCGGCGACCCGTTCTACCAGCGCATCTGGCGCGCGGTCGAGACCGACCTCGGCGACCCGCCCGCGTCCGACGGCGGCGGGTTCTGGTCGGCGCTGGGCGAGGGCATCCGCCTGGTCCTGCTCGGCGTGCTCGTCGCGATCGTGGTGCTGCTGCTCGGCCTCATCCCGCTCGTCGGCGGCATCCTCGGGCCGGTCTTCGGCGTGCTGCTGTCGGGGCGCGTGCTGGCTCGCGAGCTCACCGGGCGAGCCTTCGACGCCCGCGACCTCTCCCCCGCCGATCGAGCCGCGCTGTTCCGGGGCAGCCGCGCCAGGGTCCTCGGGTTCGGCGCGGCCACCCAGCTGTGCTTCCTCGTGCCCGGCGGCGCGGTCGCGGTCATGCCGGCGGCCGTGGCCGGGGCGACGGTGCTCGCGCGCAGCCTGCTCGAGCGCACGCCGATCGCGGCGGCCGCGCACCCGCCGGCACCTCACCCCCCGACACCTCACCCGCCGACACCTCACCCCTCGACACCTCACCCGCCGACCGGGAGCGCCTGATGCCCGAGGGCGACACCGTCTTCCGCACGGCCCGCCGTCTCGAGGAGGCCATCGTCGGCGCCGAGGTGACGCGCTTCGACCTGCGGGTCCCGCGCTTCGCGACGGTGGACCTGACCGGGCAGCCCGTCGTGGCCTCGGTCGCCCGCGGCAAGCACCTGCTGCTGCGCATCGGCGAGACCACCCTGCATTCGCATCTGCGCATGGACGGCGCCTGGCTGGTCTACCGGCAGGGCGAGAAGTGGCGGCATCCGGCGTTCAAGGTGCGCGCGATCGTGGGCACCGCCGAGCGCGACGCGGTCGGCATCGACCTCGCCGAGATCGAGGTCGTGCCGACGCGCGACGAGGAGGAGCTCGTCGGCTACCTCGGTCCGGATCCGCTCGGCGCGGACTGGGATGCCGTGGAGGCCGCGCGCCGCGTGAGCGCCGACGTCCGCAGCATCCACGTCGCCCTGCTCGACCAGCGCAATGTCGCGGGATTCGGCAACGAATACGCGGCTGAACTGCTGTTCCTGCGCGGCGTGCTGCCGACGACGCCGGCCCCCGAGGTCGACGTGCCCGCGCTGCTCGCGCTGGGTGTGCGCACGATCAGGGCGAACCGCGACCGCCGCCACCGCACCTTCACGGGCGTCGATCGGCCGGGTCAGGGCACGTGGGTGTACGGGCGCGCCGGCCGCCCGTGTCGACGATGCGGCACGCCGATCAGGAAGGGCGAGCTCGGCGCCGATCCCACCCGCGAGCGCATCACGTTCTGGTGCCCCATCTGTCAGCGATGATGTCAAGCCCCCATCCATTCCGGGGAATGAATCCGAACATCCTGTGGTTGTTGATATATCCGGAGGTCTCCGGAACACGGGAGGAACAGTGGGCAAGAACTACGTCGACATCGAGAACGACCAGGGAGCGACGCTGCGATACCGCAAGCACGCGAACGGTCGGGGTCTCGTCGCGCACGGCGCGAAGGTCCATCCGAAGGCGCACATCGAAGCGGGCGCCTACATCGAACCCGGTGCCCGAGTGGGCGCGGGGGCGACCATCGCCCGCGGCGCATGGATCGAACCGGATGCCGTGATCGGCGAGGGTGCGCACATCGAGGCGCACGCGCACATCGGAGAGGGCGCGGCCGTGGGCGACCACGCGCACATCGGCGTCCGCACCGAGATCGGAGCCGGAGCACGCATCGTCCGCGGTGCTCGCATCGGCGACGACGAGACGGTGGCCGCGGGGCTGACCATCGCGACGAACCCGAAGGGGCTCTGGCTCGCCGCCTGAGCGGGTCACCTTCTGCGGCCTTGGCGAGCTTTCGCGGCCTCACCGCGCGAGCGTGGCCGCAGAAGTCACTCCGTACCGCAGAGCTCCCCGCCGCGGCGACGAGCGCGGCGCGGGTACCCTGGAGCGCATGGGCACCCAGGGACGACGACCGCCGCGCGGCTCCGGCAAGGGCACGCCCGCACGACGGAACAAGGCCGCCCCCGCACAGCGCTTCCCTCCGCCCAAGCCCCCACGCAAGACCGCGAAGGTGGTCTTCGACGCGGCGGGCGAGGCTCCGGAAGAGCCGCGCACGTTCCGCCTCGGCGCGGTGCCGGGAGCCACCCCCGGCAAATGGATCGACGCGTGGAAGCAGCGGATGCCGCACGTGCCGCTCGAGCTCGTGCCGATCGCGGTCGCCGAGCAGCGCGCGGCTCTCGACGCCCTGGACGCGGCGATCGTGCGCCTGCCCCTCGCGGATGATCGTCTGCACGTGATCCCGCTCTACGAGGAGACTCCGGTCGTCGTCGCGGCCGTCGACTCGCACCTGCAGGCCGCCGACGAGCTGACGCTGGCTGACCTGGCCGGCGAGGTCGTGATCCCGCTCTCCGACGACGCCCTCGGACCGATCGACGTGCCAGGCGCCGTCGCGCCGCGCTTCTCCGCGGTGACGACCGCCGACGCGATCGCCACGGCCGCCACCGGCACGGGCGTCGTGATCGTGCCGATGTCTCTCGCGCGCCTGCACCACCGCAAGGACGTCGACCACCGTCCGCTCGTCGACGGTCCGACCTCGCCGGTGGCGCTCGCATGGGTGCGCGACCGCACCACCGACGACGTCGACATGTTCATCGGCATCGTGCGGGGCCGCACGGCGAACTCCTCCCGGTGACGGCCGCGTCGGGCCGCGCCCACACCGATCGTTAGACTCGCGTGGTGGTCTCGCTTCTCTATGTCTGCGTGCGCCCCGAGCTCGGGGCAGCGGATGCCGAGCACGCCTCGTTCCGGCGGGCGCTCGGCGTCGACGTGGTCGACCGCCTCGACCTCCTCGCGGATCGCCTCGACACCGTCGATCTGAGCCGGTACCGCGGCGTCGTCGTCGGCGGTTCGCCGTTCAACGTGACCGACGCGACCAAGTCGAGCGGACAGCTGCGGGTCGAGGCCGACCTCGAGACCCTGGCGCGGCAGGCGATCGACGGGAGCATCGCGGCGTTCTTCACGTGCTTCAGCATCGGGGTCGTGACGAGGATGCTGGGCGGCGAGGTCACGACGTCGACGCCCGAGGCGGCGAGCGCGACCGTGATCCGCACGACCGTCGCGGGTGACTCCGATCCGGTGTTCGGGCCCAGCGCTCCTGCGCTCACGGTGTTCACGGCGCACAAGGAGAGCGCGGTCGCGCTGCCCGCCGGTGCCGTGCTGCTCGCCACGAATGAGGCGTGCCCGGTGCAGGCCTACCGCGTCGGGTCGCACCTCTACACGGCGCAGTTCCACCCCGAGCCCACACCCCGTGACTTCGCCGACCGCATGACGTTCTACCGCACGACCGGATACTTCGACCCCGAGGAGTTCGACATCGTGCAGCGCCAGGTGCTCGCGGCATCCGTCACCGAGGGTGCGGCGCTGCTGCGGCGCTTCGCGGAGACGTTCGCGGACTGACGCGACCCGCCCCTGGTCGTCGAGCGAGCGCAGCGAGACGATACGCAGTGACCGCGGTCAGCCGCGGAGGAGCTCGATGCGCTCGCGGAGATATGCCTGCAGCGGCATCCACCCTCCGGCGCTGCTCCAGTGCACGGACGCCACCCCGTCGACGACGGCGAGCGGACCGGATGCCCCGCCGGCGTCCACCGCCTCCACGTCGATCACCGACCACCCGACGTGCGCGACCTCGCCCTCGGCGAATCCGCCGCGCAGCGCCTCGGCGCGTCTCTCGGCCCGCTCGCGAGCCGACTCGGCCGTATAGCCGCGGCGCCCGGGGTCGGCGGCACGCAGCACCTCGGCCGTCGCGAGCGTGAGCGTGTCGGTGAGCAGCAGCACGCCCAGGTGCCAGGCATCACCGATCCGCACGATGCGCCGACCGCGCCAGCGCGAGACGCGCTCCTCGCCCAAGCCCTCGCGCGGAGCGCCGACGAGCGCGGCTCGCGCCTCGGCGAGCAGCTGCGATGCGGGCGGCGCGACCTCGTCCATCCCTCCAGGGTAGGGCCGCGATTCGCCCGGGGACCCGCAGGCACGGCAGAATCGATGCACACCCCGAGGAGTCCCCATGCCCCAGCCCGACACCGCCCGCCTGCTCATCGCCTGCGACGACCAGCCCGGCATCGTCGCCGCCGTCGCCGGCGTGCTCTCCCGGCACGGCGCGAACATCATCTCGCTCGATCAGCACTCGACCGACTCCGAGGGCGGACGCTTCTTCCAGCGGACCGTGATCCACCTGCCGGGTCTCTCCGCCGCCCGCACGGCCCTCGAAGCGGATCTCGCCGAGGTCGCCGAGCGCTTCGGCATGGAGTGGTCGCTGCACGACACGGCGCGCCGCAAGCGCGTCGCGATCTTCGTCTCGAAGTACGACCACTGCCTCATGGAGCTGCTGTGGCGCACGCAGCGCGGCCAGCTCGACATCGACATCACCATGGTCGTCTCGAACCACCCCGACCTCGCCGAGGCGGTGCGCTCGTTCGGCGTGCCGTTCGTGCACATCCCCTCGGGCGACAAGCAGGTCATGGAGGAGCGTCAGCTGGAGCTGCTGCGCGGCAACGTCGACCTCGTGGTCCTCGCCCGCTACATGCAGATCCTCACCGACGACTTCATCGAGCGACTCGAGGCGCCGGTGATCAACATCCACCACTCGTTCCTGCCGGCCTTCATCGGCGCGAACCCGTACGCACGGGCCAAGGAGCGCGGCGTCAAGCTCATCGGCGCGACCGCGCACTACGCGACGGCAGACCTCGACGAGGGGCCGATCATCGAGCAGGACGTCACGCGCGTCACGCACTCCGAGTCCGCGGCCGAACTGCAGCGTCGCGGCGCCGACGTCGAGCGCCTGGTGCTCGCCAGGGCCGTGCAGTGGCACGCCGAGGACCGCGTGATCGTGCACGGCCGCTCGACCGTCATCCTCTAGCCGTCGCGCGCTGTCACGAAGACGCGGCTGCGCGTTCGATCACGTCGATCGCGAGGCCCCGCGACGCCGCGAGCAGCCGCCGGTCGTTGGTCCAGAGCTCTGTGCAACCCGCCAACTGCGCCGCGGCGAGGTGCACGGCGTCCGGGGTCTTGATGCCGAAGTCCGCCCGGAGCTCCGCCGCACGAACGAAGACCGCCTCGTCGAGCGGGATGCTCTGGAGATGGTCGAAGAGCGCCAGGTACCGGTCGCGCACCTCGAGGTTCCGCTCTCGGAGGGGCAGGACGAGGCACTCCTGCAGCGCGAGCGGGCTCGACGCCACCGTCTCCTCGGTGTCTCCGAGCAGGCGGCGGATGCCGTCGCCACGGGGCCCCGCGTCCTCGAGCGCGAAGATCAGGATGCAGGAGTCGAGGTAGATCATTCCCAGGCGTCCCGGCTTTCGGCGATCTGCGCGTCGATGTCTCGGGAGAGGCGCGAGAGCCGCGGCGGGAGGGGCGCGGAGTCGATCCACTCCACGAGCAGTCGTCCGCTCTGGACGACGTCGACGGGACCGATCGGCACGATGCGGGCCACGGGAGTCCCGCGTCGGGTGATGACGACGTCTTCGCCGCTCTCCGATTCCGCGATCAGCCGCGACAGGTTGTTCCTGGCGTCCAGAACGTTGTGGGTCGACATGTGCGCATTCTAGCCAGGTACCTAGCCAGACGTGTCTCCGTCGGCGTGCGGCACTCCGGCGAGCAGTTCAGCGAAGGCCTCCGACGCCGTGCGCGACTGCGCGAGCGATGCGGCCTGGCCCATCCACAGCGACTGCAGCTCGCCGAGCCCCTGCTCGTTGGCGACCGCGCGGAACCGGCCCGTCAGCCAGTTCTGCATCGGGAACGGCGCGATCATGCCGCCCGCCTCGATCGCGCGCACGGCACGGTTGCGCGCTCCGCGGGCGAGGCGGCCGCTCATCGCCCTCGTGAGCACCGTTCCCTCGGCCGCAGTGGCCCGGATCGCGTCGCGATGCGGGTCCGTGGTCGCCGATTCCGCGGTCGCGAGGAACGCCGTGCCGACCTGCACGCCCGAGGCGCCGAGGGCGAACGCCGCGGCGACCCCTCGACGATCGGCGATGCCGCCCGCCGCGATCACGGGGACCTGCACCGCGTCGACCACCTGCGGCACGAGCGCGATCGTGCCGACCAGCGACTCCTCGGCGGGTTTCAGGAACGACACCCGGTGACCTCCGGCCTCGAGGCCCGTGGCGACCACGGCATCCACTCCCGCATCGGCGAGCGCGACCGCCTCGGCGACCGTGGTCGCGGTGCCGACGACGCGGATGCCGCGGCGTCGCGCCTCGTCGATCATCTCGCCCGACGGCACCCCGAACACGACGCTGAGCACGGGCGGCGCGGCGTCCCAGATCGCGTCGAGCTGCTCGTCGAGCGGCGGCAGGTAGCGCTCCGGACGGGCGGGCACGTCGAGCCCCACGGCCTCGAAGAACGGCTGCAGCGCCTGCGCGAAGACCGTGTGCTGCGGGTTCGGCAGGGCCTCGTCTCCGGTGGGCAGCCAGATGTTCACCGCGAAGGGGCGCGCGGTCGCCTCGCGCAGCTGCGCCACCGTCTTCCGGATGCGGTCGCCGTCGAAGCCGTAGAGGCCGAAGCCGCCGAGGCCGCCCGCTTCGCTCACCGCGGCGGTCAGCGCCACCGAGGAGAGCCCACCGAACGGACCGAGGACGATCGGATGCTCGATCCCGAACAGGGCACGCAGATCACTCATGCTCCGAGGCTACGCCCGCAGCGGACGGACGGCTCGCGCCCGGCATCCGTCCGATCACCGATGCTACGCTCGCCCTGAGGGAGGCGCGCATGAGCGAGTGGTTCAGCCAGATGCTGTCGTTCGTCGCGTCCGCGCTCGGACTCATCGCCGTCCCGGATGCCGCTGCGCTCGGGCTCGCGATCGCCGTGATCGCGCTCACCACCCTCACGATCGCCGTCGCGCTGAGCGTCGCCCCGCCGACGCCGCGCACCGCCCCGCACCCGCTGCGGGCCATCGATGTGTCGACCCTGCTCGGGCAGAGCGATCCGGATGCCGCGGGGCATCCGCGTCCGCGTGCGCCGGGAGTCGCCGCCGCCGCGTAGTCCGTCTCACGTACGGGACCGCGCGGCTTCCGCCGACCCCTCCCGACACACGAACGGACTTCCATGGACATCTTCGCCTTCCCTCCCCTCGCCGCCCTGCTCGACGCCGCCTACGGCGCGCTGGCCGGCCTCGCCACCCTCGTCGAACCCGTCGCCGGTGCATCCGCCGCCGCGCTCGCGGTCGTGCTCGTCACCCTGCTCGTGCGCGCCCTGCTCATCCCGGTCGGGGTGTCGCAGGCGAAGGCCGAGCAGGTCAGGGCGCGGCTGGCCCCTCGTCTGCGCGACCTGCAGAAGCGCCACAAGAAGAACCCCGAACGGCTGCAGAAGGAGATGATGGAGCTCTATCGCTCCGAGAACACCTCGCCGTTCGCCGGCATGCTGCCGGTGCTCGCGCAGGCGCCCGTCGTCGGCCTGATCTACACGCTGTTCCTGCGTCCGGAGATCGCCGGGCATCCGAACGACCTCCTCACGCACGACCTCTTCGGCGCGCCGCTGGGCACGAGCCTCGTGTCGGCGGTCTTCGGAGGCACGGCGACGCTCGAGACGTTCCTCGTGTTCGGCGTGCTGCTCGCGATCATCGTCGCGGTCGCCGAGGTCTCACGGCGCGTCTTCCGCCCGGTGCCGGTCGAGGGCGCGGAGGAATCCCCGCTGAACTCCCCGGCTATGATGCGCGTTGCCGGTGCGCTGCATTACCTCACGGCGGTGTTCGCGGCGTTCGTACCGCTCGCCGCGGCGCTCTACCTCACGGTCACCGTGGCGTGGACGCTCGTGCAGCGGATGCTGCTGCGTCGCCGCTATCCGCTGCCCGTGCCCGTCGCAGCCCGCTGACGGCGTCGACCCGCCCCGGTCAGCCCGGGAGCGGGTCGTCGCTCAGCAGGCCCATGAGGATGGCATCGACCCATTCGTCGTCCCAGCGCAGCGCGTGCCGTGCGCGACCCTCGACGCGGAAGCCGATCTTCTCGTACGACCTCTGCGCGCCGCCATTGAAGCTGTAGACCTCGAGCGAGATCCGGTGCAGGCCGACCACAGCGAAGGCCCACTCGACGACGGCGCGCCCGGCTTCGGTGCCGTACCCCTGCCCCCGGTGCTCCGGCGCTGCGAGCGCGATGCGATAGTTCATCGCCAGGTCGTCGACTTCGAGGTCGTTCAGCACGACCTCTCCCAGGAAGGCGCCGTCCGACGCTCGGATGATCGCGAAGTCGGCGCGGTCATCCGCACCGGGCAGACGGTCGAGGTGAGCGCGGACCTGCTCATCCGTGAACGACTCTCGCGTGCCGGTGAGGCGCATCGCTTCGCTATCGCCGAGCGAGGTCAGTACGTCGTCGAGGTGCTGCGGCCCGAGCTGTTCGAGACGCAGACGCGGAGTGCGCAGGGTCGGCTGTTCGCGGAGGCGTCGTTCGATCATCACGGTCCATCGTGACACGACGCGACACCATCAGCCGTTCTCAGTCCGGCAGCGGGATGGGGGCCGTGAAGGGGCCGTCCTCGTCGCGACGCCGCTGACGCCGGACGCCCAGGGTGGTGCCGACGCTGGCGAGCACCACCAGGGCGACGGCCAGCATCCGCAGGGGCGTCGCCGACTGCCCCAGCACGAGCCAGCCGGCGAGGGTCGCGAACGCGGGCTCCAGGCTCAGCAGCACACCGAACACGCGCTGCGGCAGTCGGCGCAGCGCCGCGAGCTCGAAGCTGTACGGGATGACCGACGACAGCACGGCCGTGAGCGCGGCGAGCAGCAGGAGGTTCACATCGCCGGCCACCGTGACGGCGGCGGGGACCCCGACGGGGATGAGGAGGACCGCCGCGACGACGAGCCCCATCGCGAGACCGCCGCTGCCGGGGATCACGGCCCCTACCCTGGCGCTCATGCGGATGTACATGATCCAGAACCCCGCTGCCACGAGCACGAACAGGACGCCGAGGGGGTCGAGGGGCTCGGCTCCGACCAGGCCGTCGACGGCGAGCAGCGCCATGCCGATCAGGGCGACCCCGACCCAGGCGGCGTCGGCGAGCCGTCTGGTGAGGATCGCGGCCAGCACGAGCGGGCCGAGGAACTCGATCGCGACGGCCGGACCGAGCGGGATGCGGTCGATCGCCGCATAGAAGAACGCGTTCATGGCGGCGAGCGAGAACCCGAAGAGGACGGCGGCCGTCCACTGACTGCGCGTCCACCGACGCGGCCGCGGACGCACGATCACGACGAGCAGCAGCGCGGCGATCGCGACGCGCATCGACGTGACACCCCAGGGGCCGAGCACGGGGAAGAGCTGGGCGGCGACCGCGGCGCCGAAGGGCAGAGACAGGCACGACCCGATGACGAGGGCCACGCCGACCAGGGGGCGGGACGACGCTGACTGCTGCACCACCCAAGCCTAGGGCTCGGATGCCGCGGGCGATCGCCGGGAAGCGAGCCCCCGGGGTGGTCGGGAAGAGACCCGGGCCACGGCGCCGTCCACCGTGGCCCGGGCGCCTGGGTCAGAGGTGCTTGCCTCCGGTGACGGGGAGCACGGCTCCCGACGTGTACGACGCGTCGCCCGATGCGAGGTACACGTAGGCGCCGGCGAGCTCGGCCGGCTGACCCGCGCGGCCGAGCGGGGTGTCGTCGCCGAACGTGTTGAGGCGCTCCTCGTCCCACCCCGTCGCCGGGATGAGCGGCGTCCATATCGGGCCAGGCGCGACGGCGTTGACACGGATTCCGCGTTCACCCGCCTCCTCGGCGAGCGCCTTCACGAACGCGACCTGCGCGGCCTTCGTCATGGCGTAGTCGATGAGACCGGGAGACGGCTGGTACGCCTGCACGGAGGCCGTGACGATGATGCTCGATCCCGGCGCGAGGTCGGGGTAGGCGGCGCGCGCGGTGTACAGCATCCCGATCAGGTTCGTGTCGAACACGCGCCGCATGCGCTCGGTGCTGAGGCTGTCGAAGCTCTCGATGTCGTGCTGGTACGCGGCGTTGAGCACGAGGATGTCGAGGCCGCCGAGAGCGCTCCTGGTGCGGTCGACGATCTCAGTCGCGAACGCCTCGTCGCGCACGTCGCCGGCGAGGCTCAGCCCCTGGCGTCCTTCCGCTCGCACGAGCGCGAGGGTGTCGTCGGCATCCTGCTGCTCCTCGGGCATGTGCACGATCGCGACGTCGGCGCCCTCTCGCGCGTAGGCGATGGCGACCGCGCGGCCGATGCCCGAATCGCCACCCGTGATGAGCGCGCGCCGACCGCCGAGGCGGCCGTGACCGATGTAGGTGTCCTCACCGTGGTCGGGGTCGGGGCGGGTGTGCTCGGTGAGTCCGGGCTGATCCTGCTCCTGCCCGGGGAATCCTTCTTCGCGGTGCTCGCTGCGGGGGTCGGTGGTGTTCTCGGCCATGGCGCTGTCGCTCCTCTCGATGGGTGTCCATCGAGACTCTCGGCCGAGACCTGCAGGGGGCAGGGGGTTGACAACGCCCGCCCGCGCCATGGATCACGCGACGCGGCTCACACGACGCCGGTCACACGGGAGGCGCGGCGGCGACCTCTCCCGTCGAACCGGGCGTCCCGGGGCCGTCCTGCGGCTCGGGGACGAGGTAGAGGCCACCCGGCGAGTTCGCGGTGAAAGCCAGCGCCTCGATCCACGCGCGGTTGATCGTCGGCTGGCGGCTGCCGAAGTACTTGAAGACGAGGGAGCTGCCCGGCTGCATCCACACGGTCGTGCGTCCGCCGCCGACGCTCGCGTCCTCGCGCCAGCTGAACGGGAACGGCTCGGCCCGACGGAGCTTCGCCGTGATCACGAGCTGCAGGTGCGTGAGCGCCCGGTCCTCGATCTCGCTCTTGACGCTGCCTTCGTAGATGAACTTTCCCATCCCGCCCTCTCCTGTCCGCATGGCACGGTCTCTCCCCACGATACGCCTGTCGCCCGGGGGCGTTCCGGCGTACCGTGCCGGTATGGGACTGATCTATTACGACGGCACCGACAACCCGATCCACATCGAGGACCGTGCCCTGGCTCATCTCAAGGTCGTGATCGCCACGAAGCTCCGCCGCAACGAGAGCTTCACGCTCAGCTGGGCGCACCCCGAGGGGCAGCCTCCGGGGCGCACCACGATCTGGCTGCATCCGTCGATCCCGTTGCGCTTCGTGTTCGACCACCCCGAGCCGGTCGACCTGCGCGCGGACTGGATCACGGCGATGGCGAACTCCGCGAACAGCAGCGGGGGCATCACGCTCCTGGGCGAGGATCTGGTACCCGCGGCAGAGCTCACGGCCGCGGGTGGAGCGGCGGGAGACCACGCCGACGGAAGTCAACCCCCTGACAGCGACGGGCGCACCGCGTAGGGTCGAATTCTCGACCCGAGGAGGCCAAGACCATGAACGCACGGCACATCGACGACCGCTCCGACGAGGGCTACGCGCCCACCACCACGCACGCCGAGTTCGGCGCGGGGAATCCTCGCCTCCGCGTGACCCGCGACGACGAGCGGTCGGAGTTCGCGCTGGAGTCCGACGTCGTACGCATCGGCTCGGCCGCCGACGCCGACCTGCGCCTCGCCGACGCCGACCCCGTGCACGCCACCATCACCCACGACGACCGTGACGAGTACGTGCTCGAGCTGCACGGCGAGGGCGAGATGAACTCGAACCCGGATGCCGACGCGACCCACCCCGGCGAGCGCAGCCAGACCCTGCGCACCGGCGCCCGCTTCACGGTCGGCCCGTGGACCCTGGTGTACGCGCGAGACGAGTTCGCCGATCACGGGCGCCCCTACGGCGGACGCCTCGGCGGGGAGTACTCCGACCAGCCGCTGCAGCCGCCGCGCCCCGACTACTCCGACGAGGCGACCATCGAGTCCGAGGCCCCGACGCACGAGGACTCCGCCGACCAGGTCTGAGCGGGCACACCGACGGGCGCCCGCTCACTCCGACTCCGTGGAGGAGGCCTGATCCGGCTCGCCGACCGGCTTCGATTCGGCCGAACCGCGCTGGCGGAGGTAGATCGAGAAGGCGACCATGGTGCCGACCGCGAGGAACTCCGACTGCCAGTTCTGCAGCGTGCGGTCCCAGAAGTCCGATGAGACGACGTAGTCGAGCCAGGTGACCGAGGGCGCGCCGTGCATGGCGTTCTCGGAGTTCATCACGACGGTCCCCGCGAGCGACTGCGCGAACCATGAGAGCACGAAGACGGCTCCCATGACGATGAGCAGAGAGTTGCCGTAGAGCACGGTGCGGAGACCGCCCAGGCTGGCCCACCTCGGCGAGTCGGGACGGGCGTGATCGCCGACGAGCTGGTCGGCATCGCTTCCCGGCCCCTCGTCGCCCGGACGCTTCGACTCCGGCGAACCGCGCTGGACCAGCCAGATCGTCGCGGCGATGAAGAGGAAGAACTGCAGGAACTCGGACTGCCAGTTCTCGGCGACGTCGACGAGGAAGTCCGATGAGGTGACGAACTCGACGAACCCGATGCGGGGCATCCCGTGGTCGGTCAGTTCCCCGTCATTGCGCAGATAGCCGGCGACCGACTGCCCGAGCAGGGCGAGCAGGAAGAGGGCCAGGAAGAACAGGCTCAGTCCGTTGTCGCGGATCGCTCTGCGCATGGTCATCGTCCTCCCAGCGGGGTGACGATCATCACCGTCAATCCCCCTGCGATCAGCCCTGCCCAGGTCCAGAACATCGCTCGCATACCGGCCGACTGCCGGGTCCGGGCATCCGCATCGTCAGAACTCATGGTCGCCTCCGTTCATCCTGTCGTCACGATCGGCTGCGGGACGGACCTCCGGGAGGGCCTTGACGAACGCCCCGGTCGTTGTCAATCCCCACTCGCCCGCCCGGACGGCGCCTCTAACGTCGGGATCACGCCTCGAGAGCATCAGCGCCCGGGGCGCGATCGACCGAGGAGGAGCAGGACCATGACCACTGTGCGAGACTTCACGACACCCGAGGCCCGTGTCACCGGGGCCCGCCGCACCGAGGGCTTCGCGCGGTGAGCGCGGTCGACGAGGCGCTGCAGCGACTGGGCGAGCTCGCCGCCGAACGAGGACTCCGCGTCGCGGTGGTCGAATCCCTCACCTCCGGGCGCCTGGCCAGCACGGTCGGCGCTGCGGAAGGGGCCGGAGACTGGTTCGCGGGCGGAGTCGTCGCGTACCTCACCGACGTCAAGGAGCGGGTGCTGGGCCTGACTCCCGGCACCGATCCCGTCTCGGCGACCTGCGCGGAGCAGCTCGCCGACGGCGCGAGACAGCTGTTCGACGCCGATCTCAGCATCTCGACGACGGGCGTCGGCGGACCGGGGCCCGACGGCGGACACCCGGCCGGCACCGTCTATCTCGGCTGGGCGACGCCGGACGGCATCGGACACCGGATGCTGGCGCTCACCGGCGAGCCGGAGGAAATCCTCGACGAGACGGTCGAGACCGCCGTGCGTCTGCTCGCCTTCCACGCCGAGGGTCTTCGCGCCGCCGGACCACGCCGCGGGGTCGCCGTTGAGTGAGCCGTGTCAGCGCCCGGGGACGAGGCCGATGCGCAGCGGCGCCCCGGGACCTGATGCCGCGGCGAGCGCCTCGTCGACTCCGGTGAGCGGACGCACCTCGCCCACGGCATCCGCGAACGGATAGGCGCGCCCACGTCCGGCGAGGAAGGCGACGGCCTCGACGAGGTCGTCGCCGGTGTAGTTGTGCACCCCGGCGACGGTCACGAGCCGGCGGACGATGCTCTCGGCGTCGAACGGCACGGGGTCGGCGGGGAAGACGCTGCCGACCAGCACGACCGTGCCTCCCGTCGCGACTCCGGCGAGCGCGTCGGCGACGGCATGCCCCGACGCCTCGATCACGATCTCGGGCTCACCCTCCAGCCGCGTGGCGCCGAAGCGTGCGGCGAGCGCTCGACGCGCAGGGTTCGGATCGAGCACCTCGACGACGGCTCCCTGCTCGACCGCGATCGCCGCCGCGGTCAGTCCGACGAGACCCGCGCCGTGGATGCGCACCGCCGCGCCGTCGAGGTCATGGTCGCGGGCGGCCCTCGCCACCGCCGCCCAGGCGGTCGCCGTGGCGCACGATGCGGGCGCGAGCACCGACGCCGGCAGCGACTCCGGCGCACGGACGATCGCCGTGCCGCCGCGCACCTGCACGTGGCTCGCGAAGGCGCCGGTGAGATCGCCGTGCACGCCGACGCGGTCGTGACCGTACTTGGTGAGCGTGCGGCACTTCTGCGTGAGGCCGCGCGCGCAGCGGTCGCACGAGCCGCACGAGACGGTCACCGACCACACGACGCGGTCGCCGATGCGCAGCGGGGCCCCGTCGACCGTGGTCGCACCGGAGTCGCCGGTCGCGATCACGCGGCCGACGCTCTCGTGCCCGAGCACGAGCGGCACCGGCGCGGAACGGCGCCCCTGCACGGTGTGCACGTCGGAGCCGCAGATCGTCGAGAGCTCGACGGCGACGAGCACGTCGTCGTCGCCGAGGGCCACACCGGGCACGGCGATGGTCTCGTGCGGGTGCCCCTCGCCGATCCAGACCATGGCCGTGGCGGCAGGTCGGAGCGCGACGTCGCGGCGATGGCCGGGAGGACGGATCAGCAGCGTGCCCATGTCGTCCCCCTCACGGGGTGGCGGTGACGGCGCCGAGGAGACCGTGCTCGGCGAGCGATCCGCGCAGAGCCGTGACGTCGGACAGCACGGCATCCGCCCCGGCGGCGGTCAGCGCCCGCACGTCGTGGGCACCGGTGAGCACGCCGGCGACGAAGCCCGCGCCGGCTCGGCGTCCGGACTGGACGTCGCTGACCGTGTCGCCCGCGACGGCGACGGCGGCGACCGAGGAGGTCCCCGTGCGCAGCAGGGCCGTGAGCACGAGGTCGGGCGCGGGACGCCCCCTGCCCGCGTCCACCGGGGAGAGAGCGAGGTCGACCAGTCCGCGCCAGCCGAGACCGTCGATCAGCGCGTCGCGGGTGACGGGCGCGAAGCCGGTCGTCAGCGCGACCGCCAGGCCGGAATCCTTGAGGCCCTGGATCGCATCGGCCGCGCCCGCGATCGGGGTGACGCCCTGCTCGGCAACGATCTCGGCGTACGCCCCCTCGAACGAGGCGGTCGCGCGGTGGGCGGCTGCCACGTCGCCGCCGGCGAGATGGGTGAAGACGTCGATCTTCGACTGACCCATGGTGTCGCGCACATATGCGAGAGCGTCGTCCCACGGCATCCGATCGGCGACGCCGGTGCGCTCGGCCGCGCGCTGGAACGCGCTCTCGACGACGCCGTCGTCGCGCACGGTGGTGCCGGCCATGTCGAGCACGACGAGTTCGACGGGCACGGCCTCGGGTGTCGGGGATCCGAACGGAGCGGTCATGGTGTTCCTTCCATCGCTGGTGCCCACCCGAAGGCGGCGGTGAGATTCTCTTCGGCGAGCCCCAGCCCCGTCGTCATGCCGATCCCCGTCGTCGCGGCGAGCACGAGCACCCCCTCGGTGCTCGTGTCGACGAGGAAGTCGCCCGGTGCCTTCGCGTAGACCCCCTGCCACCGCTCGAGCACGCGGGGAGCCGGCATCTCGAACAGCTCCTCCGCCTCGGCCAGGAAGGCGGTGAACGCCGCCTCCGGCTGGAAGGGAGCCGGCGCGGTGGCCGTGGCGTGCGAGTCGCCGAGGATGAGCGTGCCGTCCGGCAGCTGCGTGTACATCTGGTTGAGGTCGAGGGCGGCGAGCTCGGGGCGCTCGGAGTGCAGACGCTCGCGCAGCACGGCCGCGGCCGGCCCCTCGGCGAAGCGCCCGTACCGGACCAGCGACCAGCCCGTCAGCAGCGGTGCGACGAGCGGGCGGTCGAGATCGACGGCCGCGCGCATCATGTCGAGGGCGCAGCGTTCGACGCCGTGGCTCTCGGCGACCTCGGGGAGCAGCTGGTCGATGTCGTGATTGGCGGCGACCACGATCGCGTCCGCCGCGATCGCGCCCCGCGTCGTCCTGACCTCGCCGGCCGACAGGCCGGTCGCCGCCGTGCGGAAGCGGAAGTCCACTCCCGACGCGGCGAGGTGGCGCACGATCGCCGGAGCGGCCGCCCGCGGGTCGGTCTGCAGGTCCGTCTCGATGTGCGCACCGCCGACGAGACCCCCGGCTCGGAGCGGGGCGAGCCGACGCAGCTCGTCGGCATCCAGCATCCGGATGCCGCCATCCTCCGCCGCGTTCTCGAGCACCGCCATCTCGTCGCTGTGCCGTGCGGCGACGAGCGTGCCCGACTCCTGCAGCCAGAAACCGGCGTCACGGGCGAGGCGCAGCCAGAGCTCGCGCGATGCGTCGGCATAGCGGCGGGCCTCTCCGGACTGCGCGCCGATGCAGAGGTGGCCGAAGTTGCGGATCGTCGCGCCGACCGGGGCGTCGCTGCGGTCGACGACGATCACGCGGAGTCCACGCCGGACCGCGGCGTACGCGGCGCCGAGACCGACGATGCCCGAGCCGATCACGACCAGGTCGGCCGTGTCGTGAGCGCCGGTCATCGGAACACCTTCCGCATCCACATCGCGAGCCCTTCGACGACGAGCACCGTGACGAGGATCATGAGCACGATGGCCGTGACGGTCTCGTAGCGCGACCCCTGACTCGCGTTAAGCAGGTAGTAGCCCACTCCCCCGCCGCCGACGATGCCGAGGATGGTCGCCGCACGGATGTTCGTGTCGAGCATGTAGAAGCTGTGCCCGATCAGAGCCTGCATCCCCTGCGGGACGGTCGCCGAGGCATAGGTCTGCAGTCGCGTGGCTCCGACGGCGAGCAGCGCCCGCTCTGGTCCGCCGTCGACCTCCTCGAACGAGTCGGCGATGAGCTTGCCGAGCAGCCCGATGCCTCCGATCGCGAGGGCGATCACACCGGCCTGGGCACCGAGCCCCGTGATGACGACGAGCACGATCGCGAGGATGAGCTCGGGGATGCCGCGGATGCCGACCAGCAGCAGACGAGCCGCACCGCGGATGCCGGAGCTCGGCGCCACGTTGCGCGCGGCGAGAGAGCCGAGCAGCAGCGACGGGAGGAGTGTGAGCACGGTCGCCGCGAGCGCGATCGCCACGGTGTCGCGCATCGCGAGGAGCATGGCGGATGCGTCGTAGCTGCCGAAGGACGGCGGCCAGAACCTCGCGGCGACGTCGGGCAGCTTCGCCCAGAACGTGAAGAGGTCCATCCAGGTGATCTGACTGACCACGACGCTGCCGACGATGACGAGCACCGCGACGACCATGCCGGCGGTGTTGCGTGCGCGCTCGGCGGTCCACGGTCGGCGCACTGCGGTCTGCGGCGAGGCGGCCCACGCCGGTCGTGCGGGGACGGGCGCCACGGCATCCGCATCCCGCAGCCACGGGTGGATGATGCGGTCGATCCATGAGCGGGTGTGCTTCCGGTTGCCGAGCATCGCGCCGCGCACCATGCTCGACACGATCTCCATGACGATGCAGAGCACGAAGATCACGAGCGCGATGCCGAGACCCTTGCCGTAATTGAGGGCCTTGAACGCGTAGGACATCTCGAGTCCCAGACCCGCGACGCCCACGTAGCCGAGCACGACGCTGCCCCGCAGGTTGATGTCGTTGCGGTGCAGCACGGTGGCGACCCAGCTCGGGAGGACCTGCGGCAGGATGCCGGCGGCGAACTCCTGCATCCGCGATCCGCCGGCCGCGCGGATCGCGAGGCGCGGCCCCTCGTCGATCTGCTCGATCGCATCGGCGAACATCTTCGAGATCATGCCGATCGAGTGGATGCCGATGGCGAGGATGCCCGGGAGCGTGCCGAGCGAGAACATGAGCACGAACGCCATCGCCAGCACCACGTCGGGCAGAGCGCGGGTGAGCACGCCCACGAAGCGCGCGGCGGCGCGCCACCCTGTACCCGGGGTCGTGTTGGAGGCCGCCAGGTAGGCGATCGGCACCGACAGCACAGCGGCGAGCAGCGTTCCGACGAGCACGAGGCCGACCGTGAGGGCGATGAGCCAGACGAGGTCGCCGAACTCCGGGAACGACAGACTGCCGACGCGGGCCATGAAGTTCTCGGCGTTGCCCCAGCTCTGCACCATCGCGGGGATCGAGATGCCCACCTCGTTCACCGCGAGGATGCCGAGCACGACCAGTGCGATCAGGGTGAGGCCGGCCGCGATGCGCTCGGGCGAGACGGGGCGGCGCGGGGCGCGGTCGGCGATGCCTCGGTTCCCGGCACCGCTCGGGGTGTTCGAACCCTCCCGCGTCGCTGAGCCTGC
Source organism: Microbacterium sp. LWO14-1.2 (assembly GCF_038397715.1). Classification (NCBI taxonomy): domain Bacteria; kingdom Bacillati; phylum Actinomycetota; class Actinomycetes; order Micrococcales; family Microbacteriaceae; genus Microbacterium; species Microbacterium sp. LWO14-1.2. The sequence goes on along the minus strand of NZ_CP151633.1, from coordinate 2,686,242 downwards.
CGACGGACCGACGATCGTCATGGCGTCGTCACCCTCTCCGCGGACGTGAGCGCCGCATCCGCGAGCTCGTCCTGCACAGCGCGCAGCTCGGCGGTGGTCGTCGCGACCCTGCCGTAGATCTCCATGACCTCCGCCTTCGTGAGCGCGGTGGTCGGGGTGTCGAGCACGATCTCGCCGTGCCGCAGGCCGACGATGCGGTCGGCCCACGAGATCGCCAGGTCGACCTGGTGCAGGCTGCAGACGACGGTGAGGCCCTCGTCTGCGGCGATCTGGCGGATCAGCGCCATGACCTGCTCGCTGGACTCAGGATCGAGCGAGGCGACGGGCTCGTCTGCAAGCAGGATGTCGGGCTTCTGCATGAGCGCCCGAGCGATCGCGACGCGCTGCTGCTGTCCGCCCGAGAGCGTGTCGCTGCGCTGGTAGGCGCGGTCGAGCAGTCCCACGCGGTCGAGGTGCTCGAGCGCGCGCAGCTTCGATGCCCTCGAATACCCCCACAGCCCGAGCCGCGGGCCGCGCACCGTCGAGAGCGAGCCGGTGAGCACGTTCTCGAGCACGGTGAGCGAGGGCACGAGCTCGAACTGCTGGAAGATGAACCCGACGCGGCGGCGTAGTGCGCGCAGCGCTGCGCCGCTGAGCGAGGGGACCGCTGCGCCCAGCACCTCGACCGTCCCCGAGGTGGGGATCTCGAGGCCGTCGAGGTGGCGGAGCAGGGTCGACTTGCCCGAACCCGACAGGCCGAGCAGCACGACGATCTCGCCGCGCGCGACCTGCAGCGAGGCGCCGCGCAGAGCCGTGGTCGAGCCGAAGGTCTTGGTCACGCCGTCGAGGCGGATCAGGGCATCGGATGCCGTGTTCATGGCTGTTCTCCTGGTCGGGTCGTCATGATCGTCGAGCGAGCGAAGCGCTTGGTCGTTGAGCGAGCGAAGCGAGACGAAACGCGCCGGAGTCGACGCGTTCCGCCTCGTTCAGGCCGGGTCAGGCCTGGCACTGCTCCGCTTCGGTCTCGGTGCAGATGTCGCGGATGAGGTCGTAGTACGCGTCGTCGACCGGCTTGGTGGCGTAGAAGACGCTGCGGAACGAGTCGGTGTCCGCTCCGTCGATCCCGGCGGCGATGATGTCGTCGATGGTGATCTCGCCGAGTCCGTCGATGAGCTTCTGGGAGACGTCGTCGGGCAGCGTCGAGGAGTAGACGAGCGGAGCGCCGGGGACCATGGTCTCGTCGATGACCTTCACGGCATCCGACTTCTCGACCTCGGAGTCCTCCGCGAAGCCGACCTCGCACTCGACGCCCTCGCCGACCTTCTGCACGCTCACGTCGTGCTTGCCCGCGAAGACGGGCGTGATGTCGGTCTTCGGGTCGATGCCCGCCTCGAGCAGGTTGTACGAGGGGAACAGGTACCCCGAGGTCGACGACGGGTCCACGAAGCAGACCTTCTTGCCCGAGAAGTCCTCGATGCTCGAGATGTCGCTGTCGGCGGGGACGATGGCCTGCGAGTAGTAGCCCGGCTCCTGCCCCTCCTCGGTCACGATGGACGAGATCGGGGTGAGCTTCGCGCCGTTGTTCGTGGCGGTGACGTAGGTGAAGCCCGAGAACGATGCGACGTCGACCTTGCCGGCGACGGCCGCTTCGATCAGCGCGGCGTAGTCGGTCGACTCGTGGTATTCGACGGTCTTGCCGGTGATCTCGGCGATGTAGTCCATGAGGGGCTGGTAGTTCGTCTCGGTGTCGACCGAGTCGGGCACGACGCCGAAGACGAGCGTGTTCTCGTCGACCGCGAAACCGCTGCCCGCCTGCGCGGAGTCGGCGTCGGTTCCGGTCGCCTCGGCGGCGCCGGAACACCCGGCGAGGCCGAGCGCGAGGACCGCCGCACCGGCGAGAACGGAGAGAGCGCGAAGCTTCATGAGGACCTTTCAGAGGTGGGAGGGGAGTGATCCACGAGCAACTCTGACAGGGCGGATGCAGAGGTATGTACCTAACTCGGAAGAGTTCAGAGGTCGTTCACCGAGCATTTCCCCGGATGAACTCCCGCGGAACAGCACATCAGTGCGCGGTCTGGCCAAGTAGTATGCCTATGTGGCCGAAGCTGTGTACACCCAGATCGCCGATGAGCTGAGGGAGCAGATCGCCTCCGGCGCCCTCCGCCCCGGAGACGACGTGCCGACCGAGGCAGAGCTCGCCGAGAGGTGGCGCACGTCTCGCGGACCGATCCGCAACGCGCTGGCCCGCCTGCGCACCGAGGGGCTGATCGAGACCGGCCGCGGACGACCGGCGCGCGTGGTCGCCGTGAAGGCCAATCAGGCGGTCGACGTGTCGGTGCCGTTCACGCGCTGGGCGCGCGACCTGGGCGTGACGCCCGGGGCGGAGACGCAGGAGCTCAGTCTCCGGCGCGCGGGTGAGCGCGCCGAGCTGCTCGGCGTCGCGCCCGACGACACGATCGTCAGCGTCGTACGACTGAGGCTGCTGGATGGACGTCCGACCATGCTCGAGCGTCTCTTCTATACGGAGGTCCCGGGTCGACGCCTGTTCGAGGTCGACACCGACGAGGTCTCGATCACGGAGTATCTGGCGTCGATCGGGCATCCCATCGTCGGCTTGGAGCACCAGATCGACGCGGTGGCGGCCGATGCTCAGGATGCTGCGCTGCTGCGCGTCGCGCAGGGAACGCCGATCCTGCGGCTCAGCCGGATCTCGCGGGACGCCGACGGGCGGATCTTCGAAGCGTCGGAAGACAGGTATCTGAGCGAAGTCGTGCGTTTCACCGTGGCTGCGTCCGGCATCTCGACCGATGGGCATTACATGCGCGCGGTCGGCGGCTGACGCGGGAGTTCCGGGGCGACGGGCTTCTCGTTAAGAAGCTGATCGCGAGCGCGATGGGGATCAGATTCCAAGGATCGCGCTCGCGATCACAGCGCTGGGGATGCGCTATTTCTGGGGTATTACCAAGGTAAGCGGCCGGATGCACCATGGAACACCGTCGAACGTCGAGATCTTGCTTAGACTTTCGTCTAGTTCTCAGACGGAGTTGTTCCGAGGGAGCGGCTCGTTCCTGCGACTCTATCTGGTGCGCGGCGGATTCGGTGGAGCCGGTGCGGGCTCCTCCGATGCGCGCACGGCCTGACGCGCGATCGGCAGGCGCGCGGCGACGACCCATCGGCCGTCGACCTCGCCCGCGTCGAATTCGCCGCTGGCGCCGAGGACCCGCTCTGCCATGCGTCCGATCCCCGTGCGGCTCGATGAGAGCTCGCGGCGAGGGGTGGCCGAGAGGGGGCTGCTGATGGTGAGCGCGGCGGACTCGTCTGTGACGTCGAGGAGGATCTCGATCTCGCCCTGGCCCGCGTACTTGAGCGCGTTGGTGGCGGACTCGCGCATGATGCGCGCGAAGATGATCTCCGCTGCGCGCGGGATGCGTTCGTCTGCGGGGTCTCCGCCGAGGCGCACGGAGTGACCGGCGGATTCCAGTTCCTCTTTCGCCTCGGTGATCGAGGCCGCGAGGTCGCCCGCGGGCATGCCCGACGAGCGCGGTCCGTCGTCTGCGAGGTCGATGACGAAGCGGAGGTCGGTCATCGCCTTGCGTGCGGCGATGCGGATCGCCTCCTGGGACGACTCGCTCGCCTTGTCGTCGTCGAGCATCTGCACATGCAAAGACACCACCGTGAGGTGGTGCGCGATGCTGTCGTGGAGCTCGCCGGCGATCCAACGCCGCTCGGCGAGCACTGCTTGACGTTCTTGTTCGGCCTTCTCGGCCAGTTCGATCTCGAGCTTGCGCCCTCGGGCGAAAGCCAGGCGCAGTGCGTAACCGACCGCGCCGGAGACGGCAGCCCCGATGAGGAAGATGCCGACGGTGATGTTGGCCGGGCCTTCTGAATCCGCCGACACGACGATCGCGGTCGCAACGAGGAAGAGCCCGGCATAGGAGAAGATCAGGGCGTTCCACCCCAGACGCATGATCAGACCCGCCGCGAAGGCGGCGGCGGTCAAGACCTGGGACTCACTGCCCGTGAGGAACGAGAGCGCGAACACGAGTGCGAGCGCGCATGTCGCATAGAGAGGCGACCAGAGATACAAGGCGAGCGACAGTGTCGTGGCTACTCCGATTGCGGCGACGAACGGGTCCACCCCCGGAGGGACGAAGTACCCGATCACATCGACGGTCAGGATCGTCACGAGGATCGCGAGAACGAAGAAGCGTTCTACCGCGATCAGCTTCTCACCCCGTCCGAGTCGTATCGCGCGTGTTCCGCGCTCCCTTCTCGGACGATAAGCCATGCTTCAGTATCTCCTATTCGCCAGGTAGATTAGCGAGTAAAGCCAAAGAACTTACCAACACCCTGCCAGAAAGTCATAGTTGTTCACCTCCAAAGTTGGTCTTTTGTGAAGTCGTGAACTCATCTTCTCGGGGTTCGAAACGGCGCACATCTGTCTTTCGGCTAGAGCTCGCTAGCCAAACGTCTAGTTCTTCGCTCTGCGGCGCGCCGCAGGTAGGCTCTCTTCATGCCGGAAATCCGCGTTGTGATCGTCGATGACGACCCCCTGGTGCGCTCTGCGCTCTCCCACTTCGTGTCGCGCGACCCCGAGATCACTGTGATCGCCGAGGCCGAGACCGGCGTCGAAGGCATTGCGACGGTGGAACGGGAGAAACCGGACGTCGTGATGATGGACGTCCAGATGCCGGAGATGGACGGAATCGAGGCGACGTCTGTGATCGCGGAGCGCTGGCCGGAGGTGCGGGTGCTGGCCGTGACGACGCTCGATGGCAGTGACACCGTTCTGCCGATGCTGAGTGCGGGGGCGTCCGGGTACATGCTGAAGGATTCGAGTGCGGCCAGCATCGTCGCTGCGGTGCGCGAGGTGTACAGCGGTGCCAGTTCGCTGTCGCCGCGGATCGCGTCGCTTCTGATCAAGCACGTGCGCGATACGGAGCCGGCGCGCGGCGACGGCACGCTCGAGGAGTTGACGGAGCGCGAGCGCGAGGTGCTGGAGCGGCTGGCACAGGGCATGTCGAATGCGGAGATCGCGCGCTCGCTGATCGTGTCTGAGGGCACGGTGAAGGCGCATCTGGGCCGCATCATGTCGAAGTGGCACGTGCGCGATCGCGTGCAGATCCTCGTGACCGCCGCTCAGGCGGGTCTCGTCGAGTTCCGCTGAGGCCGCGCGGGGTGGCTGGGTTCCATCACGTCGAACTGTGGGTCGCTGATCTGGCAGAGGCTCGCGCCGAGTGGGGATGGCTGCTGGAGCGCGTGGGCTTCGAGCGCGTGAGCTCGTGGCCCGAGGGCGAGTCGTGGGAGGCGGGTAGCGCATATCTGACGCTGACCACGTCTCCGAATCTGTCCGGTGCGCAGCATGACCGTCGGGCACCGGGCGTGAATCATGTCGCGTTCTCGGTCGACGACGGGTCCGAGGTCGATGCGGTCATGGTCGATGCGTCCGCGCACGGATGGCGTCCGCTGTACCAGGATCGCTATCCGCATGCGGGCGGCCCCGACCACTACGCCGGCTGGCTGGAGAACAGCGCCGGGTTCAAGGCCGAGATCGTTGCGACGAGGGCGACTCACGGCGACGGCTGATCGCGGTCGGTGCTCCTCCGACAGTCGCGGTCGCAGTCACGGCCGCAGCCACGCTCGCAGTCACGCTCGCGGTCCCGCTCGCGCCGCGGGTCACCGGTCGTGTCACGTCGAGGTGGCGTCGATGACGTCGGGGGCTGTCCTTCACCCCGTGCGTGGCCACCCGTCATCGACGCCGGTGAGGCTTCGGCCGGTCCTGATCGAGAGCGGTTGCGGCGTGGGCGCCTGGGGCTGGGTCTGGGTCTGGGGTTGGGGCTGGGTCTGGGTCTGGGCAGCGCGAGGCTCCCTACCGATCCGTTCCCTCTTGAGTGATCTCGTGGTGTGGGTGGGTGTGTGCCAGTGGTGGGTGGGGTCCCACCAGGCGGGTCCGCGGACTTGGGGGACGCCGCCGTTCATGCGGATCTCCCACCCGGACGTGGCCAGGGAGCGGTGGTGCCACCAGCACAACGGGACCCCGTTGTCGGTGGAGGTCGGCCCACCGCGGGCGTGTTCGGTGACGTGGTGGATCTCGCACCACGCCGCCGGGACATGACAGCCGGGGATGAGGCACTCGGAGTCGCGGGCGATGATCGCCCGCCGTTGATGCACGGTGAACACCCGGTCCGTGACCGTGATCCCCACGATCCTCCCCTGATCGATCAGCACCCGCTGGATCACCCCGGAGCAGGCCGTGTGCACGGCCGCGGTGGTGGGGATCGTCGCGTCCGACCCGGGAAGCCGCGCCCGCCCGGTGTGCGCGGCGAGGTCTGTCGCATCGACCGTGACGACCAGGGTCGGTGCGGCGCCGCCCAGGGAGGGCATGTCCTGGTGTCGGGCCGCGATCCCCACCGCTGCCGCGAACGCATCATGACGTTTCTGGGTAGGCGTGCGGGGGTCGATCACCGCCCGAGGATCCGCATTCCACCCCTCCACCGGGACGGGAACGCGATCGGGTCCGGCAGGCTCGTCCCTGGCGGACTCGACCCCGGCGGGATCGACCGCAGCGGGATCGACGGCGGCGGGATCGACGGCGATGTCACGCCCGACACCGGAAGAGGTGTTGCCGTCCTCACCCGGGGAGGGTGCGAAGCGGACGCCGGTCGGGTGGGGTGGGCCGTCGACCTTCGGGTTGAGCATGGCATCCAGCACCGCCTGGAGTTGTGCGGCCGCGTCTGGGAGGAGGTGCCCGGTGATCCGATGCAGACCCTGGTGCAGGCGCCCGATCGTCAGGCCGCGGCGCTGCAACGCCTGCTGGTCATCGGGGTCGGGGCCGTCAGGGTCCAACACCAGCGCGATCTGTTGCGCCACCCGCCCCAGATCCTCCGGCATCACCCCCGGGCCCCGGGCCGGTTCCCCCGACGCCCCTGAGCTCTCGACGCCCTCGTCCTCGCCCTCGCCCTCGCCCTCGCCCTCGCCCTCGCCCTCGCCCTCGAGGTCACCATCGTCGTCCTCGGCGGTCAGACCGCGGGCAGTGTCGGCGAGGAACGCATCCGCCGCCAACCGCTCCTCCGCCCCGATCCGGTCACGGATCCGCTCCACCGGGCCCGTCGCCGCCAACACCCCCGCCACCCCGATCACCCCGTCCCGCAGCGCCTCCCGCACCGCAGGCCACCGAGCCGGCAACCACTCCCCCGACACCAGACTCGACTCCCGCCGCACCAGACCCGCCGCCTTCACCACCCGCCCCGCACCGGCCCCGTCCACCAGCAGCGTGCGCTGCACCAACTCCTGCGCCGAGCGGCATCCCGCCCCGTGGGCGAGATCGACCGGGTTCGTCGACCCCAGAGTCTCCACCACCACCGCGTCCACCCGCCGCAACACCGCACCCGCAGCCTGCAACACCCGCACCCGATCCGCGTCGGACAACCCCGCGAGGGTGTTGTCGGACAGCACCGCATCCAGGTCGGACACGACCTGAGCGAGTGTCTCGGCGGGATGGGTCATACGGACAGTCAACCCGCGACCACCGACATTCACACGGGGAAACCACGCAAAAACGAGCCCGGTCAGAAGGGTATTCCAGAACTCTGGAACGCTACTGGAAAGGCCCAGAACGAGGCACAGAACCCGACCGGCACGTCACCGCGTTTCGTCTCGCTCCGCTCGCTCAACGACCACGACCGGAACGTCACCGCGTTTCGTCTCGCTCCGCTCGCTCAACGACCAGACGGGGTACGTTTCGTCTCGCTCCGCTCGCTCAACGACCCGGGGAGGGGGCACATCCGCCCGCTCAACGACCAACACGAGAACGTCTCGTCTCGCTCCGCCCGCTCAACGACCTGCGGTGGAAGCGTCTCGCCCCGGCGCGGGGAGGGTCATGAAGACGTCGATCTTGTCTGCGGCGTCCTGCACGAAACCGTGCCGCTCGTAGAGCCGCCGCGCGGGACTCCCCTGCAGCACGTTCAACCGGAACGGTCCGGCGGCCGGGCTCTCCGCGAGCAGCGTCGACAGCACGGAGCCGCCGATCCCCCTCCCCTGCAGCGACGGATCCAGGTAGAAGTGCTCGATCCAGGTCTCGGTGCGCTCGGGCCGGACCGCGACGAGTCCGGCATCCGCTCCGTCGACGACGATGACGCGCGTGAGCTCCGGCGCGTACGCATCGAGGAACCGGCTCCGCACCCGCACCGCATCGAAGCGCCCCAGCCGTTCGAGATCGGGCCGCATCACGACAGCGCGCAGCTCGGCCATCCACCCTGCATCCGACGGACGAGCCGCCCGGAACTCCCACACCACCACAACCCCATTCACACAGCGAACGGGGTCGAATCTACAGTGCCAGCATCACGATCCCCGCGGCGACGACGGCCGACGCGGCGATGCGCCACCCGGGCCTGCTCTCCTTCAGCGCGAAGACACCGAAGAGACTCACGAGCACGACGCTCACCTCGCGCAGCGGCGCGACGAGCGCGACCGGTGCGATCTGGATCGCGGTGAGCACGAGGATGTACGACAGCGGGGAGAGGATGCTGAACGCGATGATCCTGCGCCACTGGGTGCGCCACAGCATCCGCACGGCCGCCCAGCGGCGCCGCACTCCGAGCGAGTAGAAGGGGATCTCGAGCAGCGTCGTCCCGACCATGAACGCGACGGGTGAGAGGTTCCAGGTGCGGACGGCGTTGGCGTCCCAGATCGTGTACGCGGCGATGGCGACCCCGGTGAGGAGTCCGAAGACGATCCCGAGGTCGATCCCCCGCCCGCGCCGGGTCGCGCGACCGCGGTCGACGAGCCCGATCGCGACGACTCCCACGATGATCGCGACGACGCCCACGAGTGCGACGATCGACGGCCGCTCGCCGAGCAGAAGCACCGCGACGATCACCGACAGGAACGGCCCCGTGCCGCGCGCCGTCGCGTAGACGGTCGAGAGGTTGCCCTCGCGGTAGCCGCGCTGCAGCACGGCCATGTAGACGACGTGCAGCACGCCGGATACGCCGACCCCGAGGGCGAACGCGAGGAGGTCGTCGGTGCCGATGCCGCCGGTGAACGGGATCGCACCGGCCCAGACGACCGTGCTGCCGACGGCACCCCACCACAGGAACGGCGTCCCCGCGCGACTGACGCCGTGCGCGATGACGTTCCACGCGGCGTGCGAGACCGCTGCGGCGATGACGAGGACGAAGGCGAGTGTCGACACGGGAGACCCTTCCATCCGCCGCGGGCGCGACGAACAGGGTCCTCCGGGCTTTTGTCCTGTCAGATGACGGCGGCCCTGCGGAGGGCTGCCGTGGCGCCGCTCGGACCAGTCGGGGCGACGGCGATCCGAGGATCTCCGCCGCGCCCCGGAACCCTAGGCGCTATCGAGACCACCGTACCCCGCGAACGTGGCCGGCAGGTGAACGGGATGCCGTCGGCATCCCGTTCACCTCCACCTCACTCCGCGATCTCGCGGCGCCGCACCCGCGCGACGAGGAGCGCGAGCAGGCCCACCGCGAGCAGGGCGAGCGCCCAGCCGAGCCCGGTGATCACGCCACCGGTGGTGGCGAGCGCCGTCACGTCGACGGTCGCGGTCGCCGCCGCGGTGACGATGATCGTCCCGGCGGCGCCGCTCACGGTGGCGACGTTCACGACCGTCCCGTTCGCGACGTCCGCAGCGGTGAGCGTGTACGAGACGGGCCCGCACGACGCCGTCGCGCCGGGAGCGAGGGTCGGGATGCCGCAGTCCAGCGCCCCTCCGAGCTTCGGGTCGTCGATCACGACGTCCGTCAGCGTCCTCGCGCCGGTGTTGATCACGACGAACCGGAAGGCGATCGTGTCGCCGGCGTCGATGCGGCCGGAGCCGTTCGCGTCGACGTAGTCGCCGCCGGTCTTCTCGAGCGCGATCGCCGGCTGCACGACGAGCGGCGTCACGACGGTGTCCTCGGCCGTCGGGGGCTGTCCGCCGGTCCCTGTACCCGTGGCGGTCGCGGTGTTGACGATCTCGCCCGAGTCGATCTCGGCCTGGGTCAGCACGGCGGCCGGACCCTGGCACACGGTCGACTCGCTGGGAGCCAGCTCGGTCGCAGCGCACACGACGTCGCCGCCGAGGCGCGGATCGGAGACCGCGACGCCGGTCAGCGTCGTCGTGCCGGTGTTCGTGACGGTGAACGTGTAGGCGATGGTGTCGCCGGCATCCGTCCGTCCGTTCCCGTTGGCGTCGACGACCGCGGCGGCCGACTTCAGCAGTGTCAGCAGGTCCGTGCCGATGACGGTGACGTCAGCCGTGGCGTCGTCGTCGGCTGGCCCGGCGACCGACTGACCCGTCACCGTCGCGGTGTTGCGAACGGTTCCGGCGTCGATGTCGGCCTGCGTCAGCAGGTAGTCGACGGGACCGCAGTCGACCGACGTCTGCGGTGCGAGCGCGAGGCCGTCGAGCGCCGCGCAGTCCACGGCTCCCCCGAGCAGCGGGTCGTCGAGCACGAGGTCGGTGAGCAGGGTGGTTCCCGTGTTCCGGATCGTGAACGAGTACGCGACGGTGTCGCCGGCGCCGATCATGCCGTCGCCGTTCACGTCGACGGGCTGCGCAGGGGTCTTCGTGAGCTCGACGGCCGGTGTGCCGGCGAACACGACCTCGGCCGCTGCGGTGTCGCCCACCGGACCGAGCGGGCTCGTTCCGGAGGTCGTCGCGGTGTTGGGGCGGCGCCCGTCCTCGATGTCCTGCTGCGTGAGCTCGTACGTGTACGGCCCGCAGTCCGCCGATCCTCCGACGCCGAGCAGCGGGATGGTGCACAGCGCCCCTGCGCCGAGCAGCGGGTCCGCCACCGTGACGTCGGTGAGCGTCGTCGTGCCGGTGTTCCGCACCGTGAACGTGTACGACACCGTGTCGCCCGCGCCGATCGCGCCGTCGGCATCCGCGTCCTGCACCTGTCCTGGCGTCTTGACGAGCTCGATGCCCGCGGTGCGGTCGATGTCGGCCGACGCGGATGCCGTGTCCGACACCGTGCCGTCGGGGGCGTCAGCCGTCACCGTGGCGGTGTTGCGCACGACGCCTCCGTCGATGTCGTCCTGCGTGAGCACGTAATCGACCGGTGCGCACTGCACCGACTGGCCGGGCGCGAGCGCCGTGCCGTCGAGCGCTGCGCAGACGACCGTGCCGCCGAGCATCGGGTCGGTGATGACCGCGTTCTGCAGCGTCGTGGTGCCGGTGTTCGTGACCGTGAACGTGTACGCGATGGTGTCGCCGGCCGTGACCTGCCCCGCTCCGTCGACGTCGATCACGGTGCTGGGCGTCTTCGTCAGCACGATGCTGTTGACGGCGGGCACCACGACGTCGGCGGAGGCGTCGTCTGTCGCCTGTCCTCGCGGCGATTCCGCGACGACGGAGGCGTCGTTGTGCACGTCGCCCGCGTCGAGGTCGGCCTGGGTCAGCGTGTAGACGACGGGTCCGCATGCGGCCGACGCCCCGGGGGCCAGGGGTGCGGCGAGCGTCGGGCAGTCGAGCGCGCCCGCACCGAGCAGCGGGTCGGAGATGGCGGCACTGGTGAGCGTGACGTCGCCGGTGTTGCGCACCGTGAAGGTGTACGACACCGTGTCACCCGCGCCGATCCGGCCGTCTCCCGTGGCGTCGACGGGAGCCGCGACGTTCTTGACGAGCTCGACGCGCGGGGTGCCGGCGATGGGCACCTCGACGGTCGAGGTGTTGTCCGAGGGGTCGGGGTCGGGGGTGGTCGAGGTGACCGTCGCCGTGTTCGCGAGGGTCGTTCCGGGCGCTGCGGGGTCGACGACTCCGCTCACGGTGGCCGTGAACGTCGCCCCCACGGCGAGCGTGCCGACCGCGCAGCTCAGCGTTCCCGACGTGATCGAGCACCCTGCGGTGGGCGTCGTGGCGTTCAGCAGCGCGGCGGGCAGCGGGTCGGAGACCGCGACGGCGGATGCCGGGCTCGGTCCGTTGTTCGTCACCACGATCGTGTACGTGATCGGCCCGTTCGACGGCGCAGGGTTCACGGAGCTCGTCTTCACGATCGCGAGATCGGCCGACGGCGTCACCTCGACGGTCGACGTGCCCGTGTTGTCCGACGGATCGGGGTCGGGCGTCGGCGAGGTCGCGGTGGCGGTGTTCGTGTGGGTGCCGACGACCGTGGCCGTCGCCGTGACGGTGAGCGTGGCCGACTCCCCGGGCAGCAGCGTGCCGACCGTCCACTGGTGGTCGGTGGGAGCCCAGGTGCCCTGCGACGGCGTCGCCGCGGTCACGGCGAGTCCGGGCGGAGCGAGCTCGGAGACCACGACACCCGCGGCGGCCGACGGCCCGGCGTTGCTCACGGTGATGATGAACGACGCGGTGCCGCCGAGCGGCACGCTCGGGGTGGTGGTCGTCTTCACGACGCTCACGTCGGCACTCGGGGTGAGCGCGACGTCGACCGTGGAGGAGTTGTTGCCCGTGTCGGGGTCGGGGGTCGACGAGGTCGTGGTCGCCGTGTTCCGGATCGTCCCGGTCGCGGTCGCGCTCCACGTGCCGTTCACGGTGACCGTGACGGACGCGTCGGGCGCGAGGTCGCCGAGCTCGCACGACACGGTGCCGGCGGCGATGACGCAGCCGGCATCCGCGACCGTCGCCCCGAGGAGCTCGGCGGGCAGCGTGTCGGAGAGCGTGGCGCCGCGGGCGACCGACGGGCCGCCGTTCGTGACGACGAGGGTGTACGCGAACGCCCCGCCGGGGACGCCCGTCGCCGGCGCGGACTTCACGATCGCCAGGTCGGCGCTCTGCACGACCTCGACCTCGGCGGAATCGGAGTTGTTCGCCGGGTTCGGGTCATCGGCCGGGGACGCGATGGATGCCGTGTTGATCACCGATCCGACGGGGGCGTCGGCGGCGACGACGGTGTTGACGACGACCGTGGTCGGCCCGCCGACGGGGAGCAGGTCCCAGACGCAGCGCACGTCCGTCGCCGTGAAGGTGCAGCTCGCGCCGGCCGGCGCCTGCACGCCGGTGACCGTGAACCCGGTCGGGACGGTGTCGACCAGTGCGGCGTTGACGGCATCCGACGTGCCGAGGTTGCTGACGGCGAGCGAGAAGTCGACCGTGCCGCCCGCGGCGACCTGGGCGGCCGACGCCGTCTTCACGACCGCGAGGTCGGCGATGATCTCGGGCTGGAAGCTCGTGGTGTCGACGTTGTTGCTCGGGTCGGGGTCGGGGGTGCTGCTCGTGACGGCGACGGAGTTCTGCACGACCGCGGTCGCTCCGGCCGCGATCTGCACGACCACGGTGGTCACCACGGTCGCGCCCGGCGCGAGCGTGCCGAGGGCGCAGTCGAGGATGCCGTCGGCCACCGCGCAGGTGCCCTGCGGCGTCGACACGCTGACGAACGTCGTCTCGGGGTCGAGCGGGTCGCTCAACCGCACGTCGCGGGCCTCCGACGGTCCGGCGTTCTGCGTGGTGAGCGTGTAGGTGACGTTCTGGCCGGCCGCCGGGGCGGCGGGCGAGTGGGTCTTCGTCACCGAGACGTCGGCGAGGGCGGTGCTGGTCCCCGATGCGGTCGCGGTGTTGTTGGCGGCGACGGGGTCGAAGCGCGACCCAGACACGGTGGCCGTGTTCGTGAGCGCGGCGCCGGGCGTGAACGACGGCGAGACCGTGCCTGTCACGGTGATCGTGGCGCTGGCGCCGACGGCCAGGTCGGGCAGCGCGCACGACACGGTGCCCGTGACGGTGCAGGTGCCGGAGCTCGGGGTCGCCTGCACGCCCGTGAGGCCGGCGGGGATCGCGTCGGTCACCGTGACGCCGGTGCCTGTCTGCGGACCGTTGTTCGTGACGCCGATCGTGAAGGTCGCGGGTCGGCCGGCCACGAGCGGCGCAGTGTCGAGGGTCTTGGTGATCGCGAGGTCGGCCGCGGGGTTCACCGGGGTGACGGCCTCCTGGGTGACCGAGGTGCGGTCGATGTTCGTGACGGGTTCGCGGAACGCGACGCGCGCTTCGTTGACGATCGTGGTCGCCGCGGCATCCGCTCTGACCTTGGCGTCGAACGTGTACGAGGTCGCGGTGCCGGCGCTGATCGATCCGCCGGCGGTGGCCGTTCCTCCCTCACCGAGCCGCACGCGCACGGTGCGCGAGCCCGAGGCGTACTCGCCGCGGTCGTCGCCGGTGGCGTCGGTGAGCGCACCGGCTCCGGCTCCGCTCACGATGCGGAGGGAGCCCGGGACGAAGTCGATGCCCGCGGGGAGGACGTCGGTCGAGATCGACTGCAGCGCCGGGTTGCCGCCATCGTTGCGGGTGGTGACGGTGTAGCGCAGGGTGTCGCCGACCTCGGCGGTGGTGCCGCCGCGGGTGAGGTTCGCGACGGTCTTCGTCGAGATGAGGCACGGCCCGGTGCCGAAGGCGATGTCGTCGAGCAGGTTGCCGACCGACTGGTTGCCGGTGGCGGTGCTGACGGCCTGGAATCCGAACCGGGTGGTGGTCTGGCCTGCGGGCACGGTGTACGAGCCGGTGTGGGTGCCCCACGCGGCGGTGCCGTCGGCCAGCGGGCCGCTCACGTTCACGAGCGTGCCGCCTGGCACGCCGATCATGACCCGCATGGTGTCGGTGCCTTCACGGCCGCGGTGCTTGAGCGACCAGTAGAGCGTCTGCCCCGGCGTGGTCGCGACGTCCTGGTAGAGCATGCTCGCCTGGGTGGCGTTGAGCTCCGCGAACTGCGAGCCCTGAGCGGCGGGGTACGCCCGCGGGTTGCCCGGGGAGCGCCAGATCTCGATCTGGTTGTCCGTGGCCGTGGTGAGCCACCCCGGCACGAGATTCTCGTTGACGATCGACACGCCTGCGGTGAACGCCGGCTGTTCGAAGCTGCCGTTCGCGAGCGACAGCGATCCGGCGCACTGCGTCGGATCCTGTGCGGCCGACGCAGGCAGCGGCGCGACCGTCTCGGTGACGACCGTCAGCCCCGCTGCGAGCAGCAGTGCCGCCGTGGCCCCCGCAATGGCACGACGAATGTACGAGTGAGCGTGTGCAGACACAGCTGTCCCCTGTTTCCCCCGGAGTCTCCCCGCGCCGTTCGTAACGACGCAACTCCCTTGCCAAGGGACGATAGCTGAGTGCGGGCTGTACGTCCAATATCAGAATGCTGGAACACCGGATGCGGCGAGCGCGGCGCCATCGGGAACGACCGCCGCCCGCCTGCGCCCCGCGCCCCTCCGATTACGATCGAAGGACGCCATCAGGAAGGTCGACCATGCCCGTCACCCCCGACGCCCTCGCCCACGCCGACGACCTCGCCGACTTCGTCGCCGCGTCCCCGTCGAGCTACCACGCCGCCGCCGAGACGGCCCGTCGCCTCGAAGACGCCGGGTTCGAGCGACTGCACGAGGAGGAGGCGTGGGAGATCCGCCCCGGCGGGCGGTACGTCGTCGTCCGCGACGGCGCGACGATCGGGTGGACGGTGCCGGAGGACGCAACGGCGACGACACCGAACCACGTCTTCGGAGCCCACACCGACTCCCCCGGGTTCAAGCTCAAGCCCCAGCCGACCACGGGCGGCCGCGGCTGGCTGCAGGCCGCCGTCGAGGTCTACGGCGGCCCGCTGCTGAACTCCTGGCTCGACCGCGAGCTCACCCTCGCGGGACGCCTCGCGCTCGCCGACGGACGCGTCGTGCTGGCCGACACCGGAGCGCTGCTGCGTCTGCCCCAGCTCGCCGTGCACCTCGACCGCGGGGTCAACAACAACGGCCTCGCGCTCGACAAGCAGGCCGAGACGCAGCCCGTCTGGGGCATCGGCGACGTCGCCGAGGCCGACATCCTCGCCGAGCTCGCCGGATCGGCCGGCCTCTCGGCATCCGACATCCGCGGCTACGACGTCGTCATCGCCGACTCGGCGCGCGGCGCGGTGTTCGGCAAAGACGACGCGTTCTTCGCCTCGGGCCGCCTCGACGACCTCGCGTCCGTGCACGCGGGGGTCGTCGCGCTCGCGCAGGCCGGCGTCGCCGCCTCCGGACCCATCGCCGTGCTCGCCGCGTTCGACCACGAGGAGCTCGGCTCGAACTCGCGCTCCGGTGCGGCCGGACCGTTCCTCGAAGACATCCTCGGCCGCGTGTACGACGCCCTCGGCGCCGACTCCTCGCAGCGCCGTCAGGCCTTCGCCTCGTCATGGTGCCTGTCGAGCGACGTGGGCCACTCGGTGCACCCGAACTATGCGCAGAAGCACGACCCCGTGGTGCAGCCCGTGCTCGGCTCCGGCCCGATCCTCAAGATCAACGCCAACCAGCGCTACGCGACGGATGCCGTCGGCTCCGCCGCCTGGCGCGACTGGTGCGACGCCGCCGACGTCGCGACCCAGGAGTTCGTGTCGAACAACAACGTGCCCTGCGGGTCGACGATCGGACCCATCACGGCGACCCGCCTCGGCATCCGCACCGTCGACGTCGGCATCCCGATCCTGTCGATGCACTCCGCCCGCGAGCTCGCCGGCGTCTCCGACCTGCATGACCTGACGCGCGTCGCCGGAGCGTTCTTCGCCGGCTGATCGTCACGCTCTGCCCCACCGCCCTGCTGCGGTGCCATCATGAGCAGATGACGCAGATCCAGCCGGTGGAGACCCGCGGCGCCCTCATCGAGCGCGCGGGCATCGAGATCATCCCCGAGTCCGACCGCACCGCGAAGCCCCGCGACCTGTTCTGGCCGTGGTTCGCGGCCAACGTGTCGGTGTTCGGCATGTCGTACGGGTCGTTCGTGCTCGGCTTCGGCATCTCGTTCTGGCAGGCGACGCTCGTGTCGGTGGTCGGCATCGTCGTGTCGTTCCTGCTGTGCGGACTCATCGCGATCGCCGGCAAGCGCGGCTCCGCGCCGACCATGGTGCTGTCGCGCGCGGCCTTCGGCGTGCAGGGGCAGAAGATCCCCGGCATCGTGTCGTGGCTGACCTCGATCGGCTGGGAGACGTTCCTCGCCATCATGGCGGTGCTCGCCACCGCCACCGTCATCTCGCAACTGGGCGGCGACGGCGACAGCATCGCCTTGAAGATCATCGCGACCGTGATCGTCGCGGCGCTCATCGTCGCGGCATCCGTGCTCGGGTACCACACGATCATGCGGCTGCAGTCGGTGCTCACGTGGATCACCGGCATCGTGACGGTGCTGTACGTGATCCTCGCCGCGCCCACCATCGACCTCGCGGCCGTGCTGGCGCGCCCCGACGGCGGGATCGGCCAGGTGATCGGCGCGCTCGTGATGGTGATGACCGGATTCGGACTCGGGTGGATCAACATCGCCGCTGACTGGTCTCGCTACCAGAAGCGCACGGCCTCCGACGGGGCGATCGTCGCGTGGAACACGATCGGCGGATCGGTCGCCCCCGTCATCCTCGTCGTGTTCGGTCTGCTGCTCGGCGGCTCGGACGACGACCTCCTGAACGCGATCGCGGGCGACCCGATCGGCGCGCTCGCCACGATCCTCCCCGTGTGGGTGCTCGTGCCCTTCCTGCTGACGGCCGTCCTGGCGCTCGTCTCCGGTGCCGTGCTCGGCATCTACTCGTCCGGCCTGACGCTGCTGAGCCTCGGCATCCGCATCCCGCGCCCGTCGGCGGCCGCGATCGACGGCGTCATCCTGACTCTCGGCACGATCTACGTCGTGTTCGTCGCGACCGACTTCCTCGGTCCGTTCCAGAGCTTCCTCATCACGCTCGGCGTGCCGCTCGCCTCGTGGGCCGGCATTCTCATCGCCGACATCCTCCGCCGTCGGGCAGACTACGACGAAGCGGCGCTGTTCGACAGCCGCGGACGCTACGGCGCCTGGGACTGGACGTCGATCGGCACCCTGGTCGTCGCCAGCGTGATCGGCTGGGGCTTCGTCGTGAACTCGTTCGCGGATGCCGCGCCGTGGAACAACTGGCAGGGGTATCTGCTGTTCCTCATCGGCGGCCGCGACGGCGAGTGGGCCTACGCGAACCTCGGCGTCTTCTTCGCGCTCGTGCTGTCGTTCGCGGTCACGTGGTTCGCGCGCGCCGGGAGGATCCGCCGCCAGGAGCAGACGGCGTGAGCGCGACGACAGGCTCGGGGACCCCGTCCTGGCTCGTCGTGATCGACCCGCAGACGATCTTCGCCTCCCCCGACTCGGCCTGGGGATCGCCGTTCTTCGGCGACGCGATCGGGCGCATCCGCGAGCTCGCCGCGTCGTTCGGCGAGAACGTGATCGTCACCCGATGGATGCCGACGGGCGACCGCGACACGGCCTGGGGCGACTACTTCGCCGAGTGGCCTTTCGCGGACCGACCGGCGAGCGACCCGCTGTTCGACCTCGTGCCCCAGGCGCGGGACCTGTCGCCGCATCCGACCGTCGACCTGCCGACGTTCGGCAAGTGGGGAGACGCCATCGAGGCCGTGGTCGGGCGAGGCGCGCACGTCGTGCTCGCCGGGGTGTCGACCGACTGCTGCGTGATCTCGACCGCCCTCGCCGCAGCGGATGCCGGCGCCCGCGTGACCATCGCCGCCGACGCGTGCGCCGGATCGACGGCCGAGAACCACGCCGCCGCCCTGCACGTCATGGGTCTGTATCCGCCCCAGCTGACGGTCCGCGACACGGCCTCGGTGCTCGCCGACCGCTGACGCGGGTCCCGCGCGGCGCCAGGCGGCCGCGCGCACGGCCTTCGCGATGTCGGCCGGGGTGCCTCGCCAGGGCGCGCCGTGGCCGGGCAGGACCCAGGATGCCGGAACGGCGGCGAGCCGGTCGAGCGACGCCAGCGCGCGCTCCGGCTCATCGGTGAACGGCGCCGGCTGCGCCCCGTCGCGTCCGGTCAGCACGTGACGCGTCGTCAACGCGTCGCCGACGAACACCGCGTCGACGGCCGGCACGTGGACCGCAACGCTGCCCGGCGAGTGCCCCGGCATCCCGATGATCACGGGCGCTCCTGGGAGCTCCAGCACGTCGCCGTCGGCGACCTCCACCACCTCGGTCACGGGCGGCGTGCGCAGCGCGCGCTGGCGGATGCCGTACGCGAGGAATCCGAGCATCGGTCCGAGGCGCGACGGGCCCATCGCGGTCTTGGGCTTCTCGCCCGTGCGGACGCGATGCGCGTCGGCGGCGTGGACGTGGATCGGCACCCCCGCTTCGCGGCGCAGCCGCTCGGCGAACCCGATGTGGTCGCTGTCGCCGTGGGTCAGCACGACGCCGCGGACGTCGGCCAGAGGTCGGCCGATCTCCGCGAGCTCGCGCTGCAGGTCGCGCCAGTGCCCCGGCATCCCGGCGTCGACGAGAGTGATGCCCTCCGGCAGGTCGATCAGGTAGGAGGCGACGATGTCGTTGCCCAGGCGGTGCAGGTGCGGTGCGAGCTTCATGGCGGTCCCTTCGGTTGCGATGGCTACGTTACGTAGCTATCATAGCTACTGTCAATAGCCATGGCTCGCAACGACAGGAGAACCGGATGCCGACCCCCGAGCGCACCACCACCGAGGCCGTCGTGCAGGCGGGCTGCGCCCTGCTCGAGGAGAGCGGCCCCGCCGGCGTCACGATGCAGGCCGTCGCCGCTCGCGTCGGCGTGCGCGCCCCCTCGCTCTACAAACGCGTGCGCGACCGCGAAGCCCTGCTGCAGGCGGTCGCGACGGAGGCGGCTGACGACCTCGCCGCCCGGCTCGCGTCGAGCCACGACGATCTGACCGCGTTGGCGGCCGTGTACCGCCGATTCGCCCACGACCGACCGGAGGCGTTCCGCCTGCTGTTCACCCCGGTCGCTCCGGAGGACGCCCTGCACCGCGCGTCGGCGCCGGTGCTCCGCGCCTGCGAGTCACTGGTGGGAGCCGAGCACGCGCTCGACGCCGCACGCCTCTTCACCGCCTGGGCGACGGGCTTCCTGCAGATGGAGCTCGCCGGGTCGTTCCGCCTCGGCGGCGACGTCGACCGGGCGTTCGCCTACGGGCTGCAGGGCATCGTGCGCGGACTCGGCGGCCGCCCCGCCTGACGACCCGACAGGTGCGGCAGCAACCGGAATACTGCAACACTGTTGCGCGGAGAGGGGATCCCCATGACCGCGAGCGCGCCCACCGACGAGAGTGCACCGACCGAGACGACCGGGCGGCGCCCCCGCCGCCCCTGGCACCGCACGAAGATCGCGCTGCTGATCATCGTCGCCGTGGTCGTGATCGCCGCCGTCGTCAGTGCCCTCACGCCGTGGCCCTCGGCGATGCTCATCCGTTCGGTGTTCGAGAAGGGCGGCGATGAGACGGCCGCCGAGATGGACAGGCACGTGCCGGACACCGACCTCACCGAGACACTCGACGTGTCGTACGGAGACGCGGGCGCCGACACCACGATGGACGTCTTCGCTCCGGCATCCGCCACCGGGACTCTCCCCACGATCGTGTGGATCCACGGCGGCGCGTGGATCTCGGGCGAGAAGGAGAACGTCGACCCGTACCTGCGGATTCTCGCGGGCGAGGGCTACACGACGATCGGCGTGAACTACACGATCGGACCCGAGGGCGTGTACCCGCTCGCCGTGCACCAGCTCAACGAGGCGCTCGCATACATCGACGAGCACGCCGACGAGCTCGGCGTCGACGCCGACCAGATCGTGCTCGCCGGCGACTCAGCCGGCGGACAGCTGGCCAGCCAGATGGCCACGCTCATCACGAGCCCCGACTACGCCGACATCATGGACATCGAGCCGGCCCTCCAGCCGTCGCAGGTCGCGGCGACCATCCTCAACTGCGGTGTGTACGACCTCGCGGCGCTCGCGCAGCTCGACGGCATCCCCGGCTGGGGTTTCAAGTCGGCGATGTGGGCGTACTCGGGCACCAAGACCTGGGCCGAGGACTCCACGGGTGCCACGATGTCGACCATCGACTGGGTCACGGCCGACTTCCCCGCCACCTACATCTCGGGCGGCAACGGCGACGGCCTCACCTGGCTGCAGTCGATCCCGATGGCGAAGCGCCTCGACGAGCTCGGCGTCGACGTGACGACGCTCTTCTGGCCCGCGCCGCACGAACCGGCCCTGCCGCACGAGTACCAGTTCCACCTCGACCTGCCCGACGCCCAGACGGCGCTGCAGCAGACGCTCGACTTCCTCGCCGCGCACACGACCCGCTGAGGCCATCCTCCCCCGCGAGCCACCCCTCTTCGACCGAACCACCCCCCTTGCGAGAGGTCGCAAGGGGGCTGCTCGAGCACGAGGGGGTGGCTCGGCATCAGGAGTCAGCGCATCGGCATCGCGAGTCAGCGCATCGTGTCGAGGATGCCGACGAGGTCGTCGAAGGTCGTGAGCGGGTTGAGGATGGCGAACCGGGTGTTGGGTCGCCCCCGGTGCGAGCTCGGCACGACGAAGGCGCGCTGCGAGTCGAGCAGCGCGGCGGACCAGCGGTCGTAGTCGGCACGCTCCCATCCCTCGCGCTCGAACACCACGACCGACAGCTGCGGATCGCGCACGAGACGGAGCTCGGGCCGCGCGGCGATCTCGTCTGCGATGCGTCGCGTGAGCGCGATCGTCGCACCGACCGCCTCGCGGTACGCCTCGACGCCGTACGTCGCGAGCGAGAACCACAGCGGCAGCCCGCGCGGACGCCGGGTGAGCTGGATCGAGTAGTCCGAGGGGCTGTAGTCGTCGCCCTCGGTGAGCGTGTCGAGGTACTCGGCGTGCTGCGTGTGCGCGCGGCGCCCCGCCTCGGGGTCGCGGTAGATCAGCGCACAGCAGTCGAACGGCGCGAAGAGCCACTTGTGCGGGTCGACGATCACCGAGTCGGCGCGCTCGACCCCCGCGAAGATCGACCGCGCCTCGGGCGCGAGCATCGCGGTGAGCCCGTAGGCGCCATCGATGTGCAGCCAGAAGTCGAACTCGTCCTTGAGCGCGGCGATGCCCGCGATGTCGTCGACGATCCCGAAGTTCGTCGAGCCCGCCGTGGCCACGACGGCGCAGATCTCGTCGCCGTGCTCGCGGAGCGCCTCGCGCACGGCATCCGCTCGTAGCACCCCGTCCGGGCCGGCCGGCACGAGCAGCACCTCGGCGTCCATGACCTTCGCGGCCGAGGTGTTCGAGGAGTGCGCCTCGACGCTGCACACGATCTTCCAGCGTGCGGGCGGCTCGACGCCGCGCTCCGCCAGTCGCGCCCGCGCCGCTTCCCGGGCAGCGACGAGCGCAGACAGGTTGCCGATCGTGCCGCCCTGCACGAAGACGCCGCCGGCCGTGGCCGGCAGACCGAACTCGGCGGCGAGGAACGACAGCACCTCGTTCTCGGCGTGCACCGCCCCCGCGCCCTCGAGCCAGCTGCCCCCGTAGAGTCCGGATGCCGACACCACGAGGTCGAACGCGATCGCCGCCATCGTCGGGGCCGTCGGGATGAACGACAGGTACGAGGGGTGGCTCGTGGTGAGGCACGCCGGGGCGAGGATGTGCTCGAACACGCTCAGCGCCCGCTGCGCGCCGAGACCCCCGTCGGTGATGGTCCTGCCGACGAGGCGGTTCAGCTCCGCCGGGGTCTGCGGCTTGTCGAGCGGCACGTCGGCGGCCAGCATCCGTCGTCGGGAGTAGTCGAGCACGGCATCGACGATCGCCGTCGACTCCGCGGATGCCGCGTGCATGCGTTCTGCGCCCATGGGGTTCTTCCTACCTGTCTGTCGAGGTCTGTGCGACGGGCGACACGGCGTCCGCCGGGATGTCGAGCACGGCCGCGAGCGTGCGACGCGCGAGCGCCGCCCTGTCGCGGGGAGCCCACTTGACGAGCGAGTGCGCGCTCATTCCGTCGACCATGGCGAGCAGCATCCACGCCGCCGAGCCCGGGTCGACCGTGGAGTGCGGGTCGTCGGCGATCGCGCGGGCGATGAGGTCTTCCAGCGCGCTCTGCCACAGGTCCATCTCCGCGCGCACCCTGGCGCCGAGTGCCTCGTTGCGGGCGCCGAGCGCCCACGACTGCACCCACACGACGGCGACGTCGTCGCGGTGCTCGTCGAGCAGGGTCTCGATGAGCTGCAGGAGGTTCGCCCGCAGGTCGGCGTCGGGGTCGTACGACGCGATGACCTCGTCGCGCTCGGCCGAGACGATCGCGGTGAAGACCTCGGCGACGAACGACTCCATGACCGGGCGGTAGTGGGCCACGAGGGCGGGCGTCACGCCGACGCGGGCGGCGATCGCGCGGATCGTCAGCGCCTCCAGTCCGCTCTCGGCCGCGAGCGCGACGGCGGCGTCGACGATGGAGCGTTCGCGCTCCTCCGGGGGCAGCCGGCGTGGGGAGGGGGCTCTTGACGTGGTGTTCACCAGGGGTTACCGTAGCACTCGTTGATCGCATGTTCAATAGCGCGGATGCGAGACGATCGA
Source organism: Microbacterium sp. LWO14-1.2 (assembly GCF_038397715.1). Classification (NCBI taxonomy): domain Bacteria; kingdom Bacillati; phylum Actinomycetota; class Actinomycetes; order Micrococcales; family Microbacteriaceae; genus Microbacterium; species Microbacterium sp. LWO14-1.2. The sequence continues at coordinate 2,663,014 of NZ_CP151633.1, read as the reverse complement.
CAGCGAGGAGAGCACCCATGGCCTGGCACATGCCCGCCGAGACCGCACCCCACGAGCGCACCTGGATGGCGTTCCCCGCCGAGGGTCCGACGCTCGGCGACACCGCGGCCGAGCGCGAGGAGGGCTACGGCACCTGGACCGCCGTCGCCCACGCGGTCGCCGAGTTCGAGCCCGTCACGATGGTCGTCGACCCCGCGGAGATCGCCAGAGCACGGCGCATGCTGAGCCGCGACATCGACATCGTGGAGGCACCGGTCGACGAGTTCTGGATGCGGGACTCCGGCCCCACGTTCGTGATCGACGACGAGCGCCCGGGCGTCCTCGGCGCCGTGGACTGGATCTTCAACGGATGGGGCGCCCCCGAGTGGGCGCAGTGGCGCAAGGCCGCCCAGCACGCCCGCGTCGTCGCCGGCGCCGTGGGAGCCGAGCTCGTCAGCTCGACGCTCGTCAACGAGGGCGGCGGCATCCACGTCGACGGCGAGGGCACCGTGCTGCTCACCGACACCGTGCACCTCGACCCCCGCCGCAACCCGTATGCCGACAGGCAGCGGGTCGAGGCGGAGATGGCTCGCACCCTCGGCGCCACGAAGGCGGTCTGGCTGCCCCGGGGCCTCACCCGCGACTACGACGACTTCGGCACGAACGGACACGTCGACATCGTCGCGACGATCGTCTCCCCCGGGCGCCTGCTGCTGCACGACCAGCGCGACCCCGACCACCCCGACCACGCGGTCACCCGCGAGCTGCGGTCGCACCTCGCCGAGCAGACGGATGCCGCGGGCTGCCGCTTCGAGATCATCGGTCTGCCCGCTCCGCGCACGCTGCGCGACGAGGAGGGCTTCGTCGACTGGAGCTACGTCAACCACCTCGTCACGAACGACGGCGTCGTGGCGTGCGGCTTCGGGGACGCGGCGGCGGATGCCGCAGCGCGCGAGATCCTCGCCGACGCCTACCCCGGGCGTCGCGTCGTCACGGTCGACGCGCGTGCGCTCTTCGATCGAGGCGGCGGCATCCACTGCATCACGCAGCAGCAGCCCCGCACCCCCGGTCGCTGAGCGAGCGCACAGCACCCCACCCCCGGTCGCTGAGCGAGCGCACAGCACCCCACCCCCGGTCGCTGAGCGAGCGCACAGCACCCCACCCGGGTCGTTGAGCGAGGAGCGCAGCGACGAGACGAAACGCCCCATCGAAGGTAGACCGATGATCGAAGTCCACGAAGCCTCCATCGCCGAGCTCCGCCACGCGCTCGAGAGCGGAGCCGTCACGGCGGTCGAGCTCGTCGACGCCTACCTCGCGCGCATCGACGCGTACGACGGGCCCGATACCGCGACGGCGCTGAACGCCGTGGTCGTCCGCAACCCGGAGGCGCACGCCGAGGCCGAGGCCTCCGACGCCCGGCGGGCGCGCGGCGAGACGCGCGGCCCGCTCGACGGCATCCCGTACACCGCGAAGGACAGCTACCTCGTGCGCGGTCTCACCGCGGCATCCGGCAGTCCGGCGTTCGCCGAGCTCGTGGCGCAGCGCGACGCGTTCACGATCGCGCGGCTGCGCGCGGGCGGCGCGATCTGCCTCGGTCTGACGAACATGCCACCGATGGCGAACGGCGGCATGCAGCGCGGCGTCTACGGCCGTGCCGAGAGCCCCTACAACGCCGACTTCCTCACGGCGCCGTTCGCGTCCGGCTCGTCGAACGGGTCGGGCACGGCGACCGCCGCGAGCTTCGCGGCCTTCGGCCTCGGCGAGGAGACCTGGTCGAGCGGGCGGGGACCCGCCACCAACAACGCCCTGTGCGCGTACACGCCTTCGCGGGGCGTGATCTCGACCCGCGGCAACTGGCCGCTCGTGCCGACCATGGACGTGGTCGTCCCGCACACCCGCACGATGGCCGACCTGCTCGAGGTCCTCGACGTGATCGTCGCCGACGACGTCGAGACCCGCGGCGACTTCTGGCGCACCCAGCCGTGGATCCCGCTTCCCGCCGCATCGGTCGTGCGGCCAGAGTCGTATCCGGCTCTCGCGGACGCGGCGTCGCTCGACGGCGTGCGCATCGGCATCCCCCGCCTGTACATCAACGCGGATGCGGATGCCGGCACGGCTCCCTCCCCCGGTATCGGCGGTCCCACGGGCCAGCGGATCGACACCCGTGCATCGGTGATCGCCCGGTGGGAGGCCGCGCGGCGCGACCTCGAAGCCGCCGGAGCCACGGTCGTGGAGGTCGACTTCCCCGTCGTGTCGAACTACGAGGGCGATCGCCCCGGCGCCCCGACGATCGCGACGAGGGGGCTCGTGTCTGCGGAGTACCTGCGCCGCGAGATCGTCGACCTGTCGGCGTGGGCGTGGGAGGACTTCCTGCAGGCGAACGGCGACCCCCGGCTGTCGACGCTCGCCGCCGTCGATGGGGCGACGATCTTCCCGCACCCCGAGGGCGCCCTGCCCGACCGCTACACAGGATTCGACGACGACATCGCCGAGTACCCGGACTGGGTGCGCGACCACCCCGGCACAGGCATCGCCGATATGCCGGAGCTGCCCGAGGGACTGCGCGGTCTGGAGGAGACCCGCCGCATCGACCTCGAGGAGTGGATGGACGAGTTGGGGCTCGACGCCGTCGTGTTCCCCGCTGTCGCCGACGTCGGGCCCGCCGACATGGACGTGAACGAGGCGTCGGCGGATCTCGGCTGGCGCAACGGCACCTGGATCGCGAACGGCAACCTCACGGTGCGCCACCTCGGCATCCCGACGGTCACGGTGCCGATGGGGCTCATGCACGACATCGGGATGCCGATCGGGCTGACGTTCGCCGGACGCGCCTACGACGACTCGGCGCTGCTGCGGCTCGCGACGGCGTTCGAGGCGGTCGGCGCCGCCGGGGACCGTCGCACTCCCCCGCCGCGGACACCGGCTCTGTAGCGGCCAGCCCGGCGGGCGTCCAGGTCAGTGCGTCCAGGTGTGCACGGGCTCGCCGGACTGCATCCGCTCGATGTAGTCCGCGAGCATGCCGTGCAGCGCGTCGGTGCGTGACGCGCCGGACCGCTCGCGAGCCGCCACGTTCTCGCGCTGCCAGACGGCACCGTTGCGGCCGGTGAGGCACCGCTGCTCGATGATGCCGAGGTACCGGTCGCGGACGTCCGGATCGACGCCGAACGCGTCCAATCCTTCGGCCGCGGCCGGGAGCAGCCGCCGCAGCACGAGCTCGCGCGGGCTGATCCAGCCGACCTCCGGCCAGTACAACCGCGATTCGAGGCCGCCGCGCGCGGCTTCCCGCAGGTTCTCGGCGGCGGCGTCGAAGGTCATCTGCGTCCAGATGGGGCGGTCGGCTTCAGCCGTGCTCCGCACGAGTCCGTAGTAGAACGCGGCATCCGCCATGACGTCGACGACGGTCGGGCCGCCGGGCAGCACCCGGTTCTCGAGGCGCAAGTGCGCGGTCCCGTCGCCGGCGTCGTAGATCGGACGGTTCCAGCGGTAGACCGTGCCGTTGTGCATGCGGAGTTCGGACAGCTCGGGGGCTCGCCCCTCGTCGAGCGCCTCGAACGGGTCCTCGTCGGAGCACACGGGCAGCAGGGCCGAGAAGTAGGTCGAGTTCTCCTCGAACAGGTCGAAGATCGACGTGATCCAGCGCTCTCCGAACCACACGCGCGGCCGCACGCCCTGGTTCTTGAGCTCCTGCGGACGGATGTCTGTGGCCTGCTCGAACATCGGGATCCGGGTCTCGTGCCAGAGCGCCTTGCCCGCAAAGAACGGGGAGTTCGCGGCGAGCGCCACCTGCGGGCCGGCGATCGCCTGCGCCGCGTTCCAGTACGAGGCGAACGAGTCGGGGGCGACCTGGAGGTGCAGCTGCACGGACGTGCACGCAGCTTCGGGCAGGATCGTGTCGCACACCATCGCGAGTTGGTCGGCGGGGTGGTCGTCGCCCAGCGCGACACCGTCGATCTGCAGCTCGATGTCCTCTCCGCGCGCCGCGAGGATCTGCTGCCCGAGCAGGCTGTAGCGCGGATCTGCCGAGAACCAGCGCTCCGTGAAGTGCGTCTCGTCGAGCGTCGGGAGCATCCCGATCATCGCCAGGCCGCTGCCGGTCGATCGCGCCCGCTGGTCCGCGACGTCGAGCGCACCGCGCAAGACGTCTTCCAGCTCTCGGAGATGGCCGCGTCCGATGGGCCGGGGCGCCACGTTGATCTCGACGTTGAAGCGTGCGAGCTCCGTCTGGAATGCCGGGGACGCGATCGCCTCGAGCACGGCCTCGTTGCTCCGGGCGGGAGCCCCGTGCTCATCGACCAGGTTCAGCTCGATCTCCATCCCGAGCTGGGAGTCCGGCGCATCGACGGTGGCGAACCGCCCGTCCGCGAGCATGGACGCCAGCGCGTCGAGGCACCGCTCGGTCTTCGCGCGGAACTGCGTGCGGTCCTGGCGCGTGAAAGTCCGCGCTTCGATGCTGTCGCCCATGTGTTCGACGGTATCGATCGGGAGTCTGCACGTCGAGGAAGGACACCCATATCTCGGCGGTCCCCGCGTTTCGTCTCGGCGCTGCGCTCCTCGCTCAACGAGCCGTGGGGGCCCGATCGCTGAACGCGCGGAACGAGACGAGACTCGGGGCCCGGCCGTTCGCCAGAAACACGCGACGCGGTTCCGTCCCTAGAGCTCCACCGCGCGGACCATCGCGCCGAACCGCGCCGTATCGACGTCGAGCAGCCGCGTGACGCCGTCGAGCGGCATCCCGTCCGGCGCGACGAGCGCCGCACCGGGCAGCCCCGCACGCAGCACGGGTTCCCATCCCGGCCGCAGCAGGTCGTCCGCCGCACCGAGGCGGCCCAGCAGCACCCACGGCACCTCGCCGTCGAGCCCCGACCGCGTCGCCGCCGCCACGACGACACCCGCGATGTGCGCCCCGGCTTCCCGCCAGATGCCCGTCGCGACCTCGTCGCCCTCGCGCGCGACCTCGGCGACGTCCTTGGCGAACGACGCGACGACGGCGACCGGATGCTCGTCAGCGGCGAGCACGGCGGGGAACTCCGCCACCGCTCCGAACCGCGATTCCAGCCGTGCGAGCAGCGCGCGCGACGCCGGAGCACGCCCGTCCGCCGCACTGATCGCCGCGATGAGCCCTCGGCGACCGATCCACCATCCCGCGCCGTCGTCGCCGATCATGCCGCCGACCCCGTCGACCCGTGCGGCACCTCGCGGTCCGAGACCGAGGCCGACCATGCCGGTGCCCGCCGCGACGACGACCCCGTGCGCATCCCCTCTCGCACCGAGGTAGGCGGTGACCGCGTCGTCCGCGACGATCGTGCGCCGCACACCGTGGTCGCGATGCAGCCGGTGCGCCATGCCGTCGACCGCCGGCACCCGCCCGTACAGCCCGGTGCTCCCCACCGTCACCGCATCGATCCTGTCCAGACCCCGCACGCCGGCCGCGTCGTCCACGATCTCCGGGATCACGGCGAGCAGATCGCCGCCGTAGGCGAAGCCCCGCACCTCATGCTCGCCCGCGCTCGCCCCCGCAGCGCCGAGCACCCGGATGCGCGCCTGCGTCTGCCCGATGTCGATCGCGAGCCCCACCATGTCCGCGCCCTCCCCGTCGGTCATCACACCGCGGTGATCGCGTCGACGAACCACGACGTGATCGTGGCGGGGTGCGTGATGGCTGTGCCGACGACGACCGAGTAGGCACCGGCATCCAGCGCGGCTTTGGCTTCCGCCGGTGTCCTGATCCGCCCCTCCGCGAGCACGGGCACGGTGAGCCGCGAGGCCAGGATCTCGACGAGCTCGAGGTCTGGCCCGTCCGACACGGGACGTTCTCCCGTGTATCCCGACAGCGTCGTGCCGACGACGTCGGCGCCGGCGTCCTCTGCGGCGAGCGCGTCGTCGACGCTGCCCGCGTCGGCCATGATCATCAGTCCGGTCTCGTCGCGGAACCGGCGGATCGTCTCGGCGAGCGTCAGCCCGTCCGGGCGCGGTCGCCGCGTGCCGTCGATCGCGACGATGTCCGCCCCGGCCTCCGCCACCGCGAGCGCGTGCTCGAGCGTCGGGGTGATGAAGACGCCGTCCGCTCCGACCTTCCACAGACCGATCTGCGGTACGGTGACGGCCTCGGCGATCGCGCGGATGTCGTCGAGCCCCTGCGCGCGGATCCCCACCGCGCCGCCGGTCACCGCCGACTGCGCGATGCGGGCCATGGACTCCGGGTGGCGCAGCGGCTCCCCCGGATATGCCTGACACGACACGACGAGACCGCCGCGCAGGGCGCGGAACCGGGCGGGCAGGGCGATGTCGGTGTGCGCCGAGGTCATTTGTCGTCCCTCGTGACGGCGAGCTGGAAGGTGTAGCGGTCGCTGCGGTAGATCGTGCGGGCGAACTCGATCAGCTGCCCGCGTCGCGACGAGCTCACCCGGGTCACGGCGAGCGCGGCCTCGGCTGCGGGTACCTCCAGCAGCTGGCTCTCCTGATCGGTCAGGGTGATCGCCTTGATCTCCTGCTCGGCGCGGAAGACGTCGTGCCCGGCCTCGCGCAGCTGCTCGTAGAGCGAGGCGCCGAGGTTCAGCGACTCGATCGCGAGCACCGACACGGGCACGTACACGTCCTCGATCGCGATCGGCACGTCGTCGGCGAGACGCAGTCGGCGGATGTGCGTCACCTCGGCGCCGGCGGCGAGGCCGAGTGCTGCGGCGACGGCATCCGGAGCATCCACCCGAGCGAGCTCGAGCACCCGCGACGAGGGAACAGAGCCGCGGCTGATCATGTCCTCCGTGAACGACGTGAGCTTCGGCGTCTTCGAGAAGATGTCGGCGGAGCCGACGTACGTCCCCGAGCCGTGCACGTTGTAGACCCGTCCCTCGTCGACGAGGGTCGCGATCGCCTTCCGCACCGTCATCCGGCTCACGCCGTGGATCGCCATGAGCTCGCGCTCCGAGGCGAGGGCGTCGTGCGGTGACATCGACTGCGCGATCGATTCGCGGATGCTGGCTGCGACCTCTTCGTACTTGTGCGGCATCGTCCGTCCCTCCTGAACTGCCCGGTTCATCCCTTGACCGCGCCCGACGACAGCCCACTCACAAGGTATCGCTGGGCGAACACCGCGAAGAGCAGCGGCGGCAGCGTCGACAGCACGGATGCCGCCGAGATGTCGCCCCAGCGGATGCCGGTGCTGGTGATGAAGTTCGCCGCTCCCAGCGTCACCGGCGTGGCGTTCGACGTCGAGAGCACGAGCGCGAACAGGTAGTCGTTCCAGCTGAAGATGAAGACGAGCACCGAGACGGCGACGACGGTCGGCGCGAGCAGCGGCATGACGACCGATCCGAGCGTGCGGTAGATGTTGGCTCCGTCGACGGCCGCGGCCTCCTCGATCTCCTGCGGGATGTCGCCGAGGGCGGAGGAGAGCAGGATGATCGCGAGCGGCAGGTTGAGGAACGCGTTCGCCGCGATGAGTCCCTGGATGGTGTCCTGCAGCCCCAGCGACGAGAACAGCAGGAAGAACGGCACGACGAAGAAGATCGCCGGCAGCAGACGGAGGCCGGAGGCACTGCTGATGATCCACCGACCGCCGAACCCGAGGCGCACGATCGCATAGGTCGCGGGGATGGCGATCACGAGCACGACCACGACCGTGCCGACCGCGATCAGCGCCGAGTTCACGAAGAAGCGCGGGAAGTCGTAGCCCGAGGCGTAGAGCACGTTCGCGTAGTGGTCGAGCGTGGGCGAGGCGGGCAGCGCGAGCGGGTTCTTCGCGATCTCGCCGTCGGGCTTGAAGCTCACCAGCGCCGCGTTCAGCAGCGGCACGTTGACGATCAGCGCGACGATCGCGGCGAGCGCGGTGAAGAGCCAGCGGCGGCCCGACTTCAGCGGGCGGGGGTCGGATGCCGCGGAGCGTGCGCGGCCCTTCGCGGGGCGGACGAGCGTCTCGGTGGTCATCGCTTCCCCTCCATTCCGGTCGAGGTGATGCGTCGCACGATGAACGGCACGAACGGCAGCAGGCAGACGAGCACGACGAGCGCGGCGGCGGCCGCCTTGCCGAAGTCGCCCGCCTCGAACGCCGTCTTGTAGATGTAGATGCTGAGCGTCGTGGTGGTGGTGCCCGGTCCGCCGGCGGTCAGCACGTAGATGACGTCGAAGGTGCGGATCGCGTCGATGGCGCGGAGGAAGAACGCGGCGAAGAGCACCGGCTTCAGCACCGGCACGACGATCGAGAAGAGGGAGCGGAAGTAACCGGCCCCGTCCATCGCGGATGCTTCGAGGAGCTCCTTCGGCAGCGACTGCAGCCCCGCGTAGATGATGAGGAAGGTGAACGGCGTCCACTGCAGCACGTCGAGGACGACGAGGAGCGGCACGACAGAGTCCGGTGAGAACAGGGAGACGCTGAGCCCGACGCTCTCGAGCAGGGTGGGCAACGCGCCGATGTCGCCGTTCAGCAGCAGCCGGAACATGACGCCCAGCAGGGCGGGCGCGATCATGATCGGCAGCAGCAGCAGCGTGAAGAAGAGCTTCTTGCCGGGGAAGGCGCGGTTCATCAGCAGCGCGAGTGCGAAGCCGAGGACCATCTCGATCGCGACGACGAGCGCGGAGAACCCGACGGTGAACCCGGCGGCCTTGGCGAACCCGTCGCTGCGGAACAACGAGATGAAGTTGTCGATGCCGTTCAGCTCGTTCGACTGATCGAGCAGCGTGCTGCTCTGGAACGCGGTGAGCGCTCCCGTGGCCAGGGGGTAGATGACGAAGACCGCTGCGAACAGGATCAGCGGCAGGCTGAGCACGGTCGCGGCGACGGTGCGCTTGCGGCGCTCCGCGCTGATCGTCCTCGCGCGTTCGGCGGTGTGACTCATGGCACTTCGACCTTCCTCGAGGTGTCGTGGTGTCCGGGGCGGGCGCCGTGCGCCCGCCCCGGAGGCATCAGCGGTCGAGCAGCTCCTGCAGGTTGGCGTTGGCCGTCTCGAGCGCCTCGTCGACGTCGGTCTGGCCGACCCACGCCCCGCTGAGGTCCTCGGCGAGCTTGCTGTACGCCTGGAACGTCTGCGGGAACACGGGCTCGGAGAATCCGTACTCGGAGATGCTGTCGGAGACCTGAGCGAACGCGGGGTTCAGCGACGCCTGCGCCTCCAGCACCTCGGGCATCGCGGGGATGCCGCCGGCCTCGGCGTACTGCGTCATCGCATCGGTCGTCGCGAGGAACGAGAGGAACTTCTTCGCGGCATCCTTGTTCTCGCTGTACTTGTTCAGCGAGACAGCGAGCGCGTGCACGTGCGTCTGCCCGCCGGGGACCGGCGCGATCGCGATCTTGCCCGCCACGTCCGGCGACTGCTCGGGGTCGTTGAGCTGCGCGAACGCCGCCGACCACTGGATCGCGAACGCGGTGTCGCCGGACTGCAGCGCGGCCTGCGTCTCGGGGAACTCGGCCTGGGCACTGTCGGGCGACGTCCACTTGTTCTCGTAGATGTCGGCGTACAGCTGCACGGCCTTCTTCGCGGCGTCGCTCGTGAGGGCGGCCTTGCCGTCCTCCTCCCAGTTGCCGCCGTAGCCCCAGAGCACGTCGTTCCAGATCATCGTGTTGTAGAGCAGGTTCTTCGCCTGGAGGATCGTGCCGTACTCCGTGGGCGACGCCGGGTTCGTGCTCTGCGAGAAGTAGGCGGCGGCGACCTTGAAGTCGTCGAGGTCCCACTCGGTCGGGTCCTTCGGGGCGCGCTTCTCACCGAGCACGGTCTCGCTGATCTTCTCGTACTCGGCCTGCGCGGCCGGGTCGGCGAGCAGGGCGTCGGTGAGGTCCTTGCGGTACAGCAGGAAGTGGTTGCTGACGTCGAGCGGCAGCGCGTAGAGCTCGTCCTCGTAGGTGAGACCCTCGGCCGCGACCGGGAAGTACGCGGAGGTGTCGATGTCGGTGAGGGGGTCGAGCGACGGCGCGAACTGTCCGATGTTGTACGACGCCGTGAAGTAGATGTCGACGTCGGAGGACTTCGACGCCATGAGCGCCGTCTCCTTGGAGAAGGTGTCCTGTCGCGACAGCAGGGTCAGCTCGACCTCGATGCCGTCGTCCTTGCCCTGGCCGGCGTTGTAGGCGTCGACGACCTCGGCCATCGCATCGCCCTCCGGGCCGGGCCAGGCGACCAGCTTCACGGTGCCCTCTCCCGATCCGTCGGAGCCGCCGGAGCCGCTCGTGCCGGTGGAGCATCCTGCCAGCAGCGCCGCTGACAGGACCATGGCACCCAGGGTGAGTGTTCTCGTCCTTCGCATCTTTCCTCCAAGTGGTACGGTCCAGTTCACGAACGACTATGACACCGTATCTGCCGACATGCCCGAAACGTAACCTGTTTGAAACAATTGGTACGGTCCAGTTTGCAAGGGCACCGTTCATATCTCACCTCTGTGACGCTCGGCACGAAAGTGATATGTTCGTGCCATGAGCACCGAGAACGAGCGCGCACTCGAAGAGGGCATTGTGACCGACCTGTCCGGGCGTATGACCTACGGGTCGTACCTGTCGCTCGACCAGCTGCTCACCGCGCAGCATCCGGTCAGCGTCCCCGAGCACCACGACGAGATGCTGTTCATCATCCAGCACCAGACCACCGAGCTCTGGCTCAAGCAGCTCCTGCACGAGCTGTCCTCCGCGCGCGAACTGCTCGCCCGCGACGACCTGCGCGAGGCCCTCAAGCGCATCGCGCGCATCAAGCGGATCCAGGACGTCATCACGCAGCAGTGGTCGGTGCTCGCGACACTCACCCCGACCGAGTACGCGCAGTTCCGCGGCGCGCTCGGCAACTCGTCCGGCTTCCAGTCGGTGCAGTACCGCGCCGTCGAGTTCGCGCTCGGCAACAAGAACGAGAAGATGCTCAGCGTGTTCTCCGACCACCCCGCCCACCGCGCGCTGCTCGAAGCCGAATGGGAGAAGCCCACGCTGTACGACGAGTTCCTGCGCTTCGCCGCCCGCCGCGGACTGCCGGTGCCCGCCGAGATCCTCGACCGCGACGTGCGCCTGCCGTACCGCGAGACCCCCGAGCTCGTCCCGGCGATCCGCGCGATCTACCAGGACCCGGGCACCCACTGGGACCTCTACGAGGCGTGCGAAGACCTCGTCGACCTCGAGGACAACTTCCAGTTCTGGCGCTTCCGCCACCTCAAGACCGTGGCCCGCACGATCGGCATGAAGACGGGGACCGGCGGGTCCAGCGGCGTGGGCTTCCTGCAGCGCGCGCTCGACCTCACCTTCTTCCCCGAGCTCTACACCGTGCGCACCGAGATCGGCGGCTGATGAGGGCCGCCGCGTTCTTCGACGGCGAGGGATGGCGCGAGGGCGTCGTCGCCCTCGCCGGCGAGCGGATGCTGCTACGCGGCGAGCCCGCGGCATCCGACCTCCCCCGCCTCGACGGCGTGATCGTCGGCGGGTTCACCGACCACCACGTGCACCTGCAGCTCGTCGAGCACGAGCGGCTCGCCGGCTCGCGGCTCGGGCGGGTCGTCGACCTCGGGGCGAACCCCGGGGTCGTCGCGTCGTACGCGCGCGCAGCGCGTGTCGGCCCGCTCCGCTCGCGGGGCGACCGGGATGGCGACGGACCCCGGTCGTCGAGCGAGGAGCGCAGCGACGAGACGGAACGCGCCACCCGCATCGAGTACGCGGGCGCGTTCCTGACGCCGGTCGGCGGCTACCCGTCCGACCGCTCCTGGGCGCCGCCCGGTTCGTTCCGCGAGATCGCCGACGCCGAGCAGGCCTCCGCAGTCGTGGCCGAGATGGCGGATGCCGGGGCGACCCGCATCAAGGTCGCGAGCAACAGCACGGCCGGTCCTGTCTTCTCCGACGAGTCGTTCCGCACCATCGTCGATGCGGCGAGCGCACGCGGCCTGCCGGTCGTCGCGCACGCCGAAGGTGTCGGCGAGGCGCAGCGGGTCGCCCGCCTGGGCGTCGACGCCCTCGCGCACGCGCCCTTCTCAGAACGACTCACCGACGACGAGATCGCCGAGCAGGCGGCATCCGTGTCGTGGATCTCGACGCTCGCGATCCACGGCGACCTGCGGGCGATCCCCGTCGACAACGTGCGCCGGTTCCGCGCCGCAGGCGGCACCGTGCTGTACGGCACCGACATGGGCAACGGCCCGACGCCGGTCGATGTGAACGCCCTCGAGGTCGCGGCGCTGCGCGAGGCGGGGATCGACGGCATCCCGCTCCTGCGCGCCCTCGCCCCCGTGGATCCCCGCGACCCGGCCTCCGTGCTGCTGGTCCTGCCGCATCCGGACGCCGACCCGACCCTCGCCCGCCCTCTGACCACCGCCGATCTGGAGGCCTGACATGACCCAGCCCGACACCCCCGACACCGCAGCCGACGCCGTCGACACCTCCGCCGACGAGACGCTGCGCGAGCTCGCCGCCGCCCTCGACGCCTCCGACCCGCTCGGCGCGCACCTGGACGCGTTCGCCGATGCGCCGGGGGTGCACGCGTACCTCGACGGCAACTCGCTCGGCCGCCCGCTGCGCGACGTGCCGGAACGCCTCGCGGCATTCGCGCGCGACGATTGGGGCACGCGGCTGATCCGCTCGTGGGACGAGCAGTGGATGGCACTCCCGCTGGAGCTCGGCGACCGCATCGGCGCGATCGCCCTCGGCGCCGAGCCCGGTCAGACGGTCGTCGCCGACTCGACGAGCGTGCTCATCTACAAGCTGCTGCGGGCGGCCGTCGCGCACGACCCGGCCCGCACCGAGATCGTGATGGAGCGGGGCAACTTCCCCACCGACCGCTTCCTCGTCGAGGGCGTGGCGGCCGAGACCGGAACGATGATCCGCTGGATCGACCCCGATCCCGTTCACGGCGTGCAGGTCGCCGACGTCGTCGCGGCGATCTCCGACCGCACGGCCGTCGTGTCGCTCAGCCACGTCGACTACCGCTCCGGCGCGCTGGCCGACATGCCGGCGATCACCGCGGCCGCGCACGAGGCCGGCGCGCTGATGATGTGGGACCTGTGCCACTCGGCGGGCGTCGTGCCCATGCAGCTCGACGCGTGGGGCGTCGACCTCGCGGTCGGCTGCACCTACAAGTACCTCAACGGCGGGCCCGGCTCCCCGGCATTCGCCTACCTGCGCCATTCGCTGCAGGGCGTGCTGCGGCAGCCGATCCAGGGGTGGTGGAGCGCGGCCGACATCTTCGCGATGGGCCCCGAGTACGTGCCGGCCTCCGACATCCGCCAGCTGCTGAGCGGCACCCCGCCGGTGACGTCGATGCTCGCGATGCAGGGGATGCTGGACCTCATCGAGCACGCGACGATCGACGCCGTGCGCGAGAAGTCGCAGGCGCTCACCGACCTCGCGGTGCGCGCCTACGACGAGGTGCTCGCGCCGCTCGGCGTGCGGCTGCTCAGCCCGCGCGACGCCGCGGCGCGCGGCGGACACGTCACGATCGGCCACCCCGACTTCCGCGCCGTGACGCAGCGGCTCTGGGCCGACGGGATCATCCCCGACTTCCGGTTCCCCGACGGCATCCGTCTCGGACTCTCTCCGCTCAGCACGTCGTACGCCGAGACGGTCCGCGGCGTGCTCGCTGTTCGCGACGCTCTGGACGCGCGTGACTGACACGGGTGCCGCGGCGGTGCTCGACGACATCGACGCCCGCCCCGGCAGCACCGCGTCGCTGCTGCGAACGCTGATCGGCCTGTACCTGCGCCCGCTGGGCGGGTGGATCTCGACGGCCGATCTCGTCGCGCTGGCGGTCGACCTCGGCATCCCCGCCGCGCAGGCGCGCACCGGGATCACGCGCCTCAAGCAGAAGGGCCTCCTGCTCGCCGAGCGTCGCGACGCGCCGGGCTACCGCCTCGACCCGGGTGCCGTCGCGATGCTCGAACGCGGAGACCGACGCATCTTCGAGATGCGCGAGATGACGGACGCCGATGCGTGGTGCCTCGTGTCGTTCTCGATCCCGGAGAGCGCGAGGAGCGTGCGGCATCAGCTGCGTCGCCGTCTGCAGTGGATCGGCGCCGGCGCGGTCTCCGCCGCGCTGCTGATCTGTCCGGGCCACCTGCAGGGCGAGGTCGAGGAGACCGTCGCCGGGCTCGGTGCACGGGACTGGGTCACGCTCTTCCGCGGCGCGCACCCGGTCGTCGAGGGATCGGTCGCCGACGCCGCCGCCCGCTGGTGGGACCTCGCCGCGCTCCGCGCCGAGCACCTCGCCTTCCAGCGATCGCTCGAGACGCTGCCCTCCGCGCCGTTCGCGGCGTACGTGCACCTGCTCGACCGGTGGCGGGTGCTCCCCTACGTCGATCCGGGCCTGCCGCCGGCGATGCTCCCCGCTGACTGGCCGGGTCGACGCAGCGTCGACGAGTTCGCGCGGCTCTCCGCGGAACTCGACGACGCCGCCCACGCGCACGTGCGCGCCGTCGTCGCTGCATCCTGACCCGGCCGGAGGCGCACCGGGCGCGCGCCTCAGGCCTCGCTCAGCCGGCGACCGCGCTGACGAACGCCTGTACGTGCTCCTGGAGCTTCATAATCCGCATCTCGCGCGCGAGCTCGCGGTCGTACCCCTGGTACGCGAGCGGCGGCAGCACGCGCACGTTCTTCGAGCAGCCGAACTCGGCGCACGTCAGGTTCCCGATCGTGTCGCCCTTGCGTCCGGCCGGCCCGGCCTTGCGGGCGGTGTAGAGCTGCACGTCGTTGCGGAGCGTCACGTCCTCGCACCACGAGCACTGGGCTCGCGCGAGCACGCGCTGCTCGGCGCGCTGCAGGACGACGCCGGTGACGACGTCGTCGATCCACACCACGACGTACGAGCGGCGCGGCAGCTTGGGGTCGGTCCACCCGAGGTAGTCGAGCTTGTCGAAGTCGATCTCGTCGAAGCCGGGCGGCAGCGAGATGTCGGAGACCTCTTTGCGGGTGGCGTTGATGAAGGAGGCGCGCAGGGCGCGCTCGTCGATGGGACGCATGAGAGTGTGTGTGCTTTCAGAACAGGCCGCCGACGGCGGCTGGGGGTCGGAAGAGAGGACCGGCAGGATGCCGGGTACGACGCGACACCGGCGACGGGATGTTCCGCCTCCGGCCGATCGTCAGCCTCTGCCCGCGGCGCGAGATGCGCCTGCGGCTCCGCTCCGCGCCCGCACCGGCATCCCGGGAGCGCTCATCGACAACAGCACCCGGCGAGTATACGCCTGTTTGTTTCGCCTCGTGTCGGTGCGGGTTCACTCCGGCCGATGCCGCGCCTACGCTGGCCGGAACGCCCACCCGACCGCATCCTGAAGGAGCCAGCCGTGTCCACGCCGCAGAACCGCCTCTCACCCTCGACGGTGCGTGAGCGTTCGGCGTGCATGTGCCACCGCGGTGACGCCTGCTCCTCGCATGCACCCGGTCACGCGCTGCACCTCATCCAGGCCAGGCTCGCATCGGCGACGCCCTCGGAGTGGGTCGACGCGATCGTCGAGCACGCGGACCCGCGCACCGGCGAGGTCGTGGTGCGCACGCTCGACGGCGTCGCGCACGCGCTCTGGAACGCGGCGGGTGCCGCGCTCGAGGCTCCGGCCGGCACGCCCGTCGCCCTGCACGAGCGCTACGGGGTGCTCGCCGTCGGGCGCATCCAGTTCAACGTCGCGCGCGACTGAGGCGCTTCCGTCTCGTCGCTGCGCTCCTCGCTCGACGATCCGCGTCAGGCGGGGACCATCATGTCGCGCACGGCCATGCAGGCGTCCATGCACGCCTGGCAGGCCTGGGCGCACATGCGGCAGACGTCGCTGTGCGCCGCGTGCTCCATGCACTCGTCCATGCAGGTCTGACACATGGCGATGCACGCGTCGAGCATGGCCATCATCGACGCGGGGGTCATGCCCTGCATCCGCATCAGGGAGCGCATCATCGTGTTGCACATGTCCGCGCAGTTCATGCAGGCAGGTGCGCAGTCCATGAGCTGCGTCGAGCACACCGTGCACGCCTGCTCGCACGCCGAGCACGCGTCCATGCATGCCTGCAGCACCGACATGTCCATCGCCGCCAGGTCCATGGTCGTCGCCTCGGGGGCCGAGGTCATGTTCGTCCGCCAGGCGTCCATCATCGTCGAGTCCATCGCGCACCGCTTCCGTCGTCGGCCTCAGCCGGGTGTGAGAGCGGGCAGGACCACCCGCCTGTGGCCCACAGTAGCCCCGGATCCCGTGCGCGTCGACCGTCGGATCGTGCTGTCATGCGCGGGGTCCGTTGTCAATCCCGTGGTCGGTTCGCAGGCCCCGTGCGAGGGTGGCAGTCCCGTTGATCGGACGATGAAAGGACGCATCATGAGTGCAGACAACGACATCAAGAACAACGCCGAGAAGCTGGGCGGGAAGGTCAAGGAGGGCGTCGGCAAGCTGACCGATAACGAGCGCCTCAAGGCCGAGGGCCTGGCCGACCAGACGAAGGCCTCGGCCAAGCAGGCCGGCGAGAACGTCAAGGATGCCGCGCAGAAGGCGGGCGAGAGCATCCGCGACGGCTTCAAGGAATAAGCCCTCACACAGCAGTGAGGCCCGCCGAAGCGGGCCTCACTGGGTGACGGGTCAGCGCGTGCGGTTACCCGAGATGGATCGGATCAACCAGGCGATCACGGCGATGGCCAGCAGGACCAGACCCACCCACAGGAGGAACTGGAGCGACTGCACCAGTCCGCCGGTGATGGCCAGGATGACGGCGATCACGATGACGATGATCAGAAGGATATTCATCGGTCTTCCCTTCTCCGGGGCGCAGGGCACGCCCGTCTCGATGGCTTCACGGTAGACCCGGACGAACGCCCCGCACGAGGGGCTTGACGCAGAGCAGTGCGACGTGAGTGAGGAGAACGACATGCCAGGACGCAGGAACAGCTCCCTGAAGGATCCGGAGCTCTACGAGGAGCTCCGCGACGAGGGAGCGTCGAAGGAGAAGGCCGCGCGCATCTCGAACGCGGCAGCCAAGGAGGGCCGCAGCGCCGTCGGCCGCCGCGGCGGCGAGCACGGCGACTACGAGGACTGGACTGTCCCCGAGCTGCGGAAGCGCGCGAAGGAACTCGGCCTCACCGGGTACAGCGGCAAGCGGAAGGCCGAGTTGATCTCGGCGTTGCGCAACCACTAGGGCACGGTCGTGGCCAGGTTCGGCGTCGAGGAGGAGTTCTTCCTCCTCGACGAAGACACTCTCGTTCCCCTGACCATGAACCAGGGACTCCGCGACCGCCTGGTCGGTCAGCGCGCCGGCGGCGCGGTGACCCCGGAGTTCCTCACCTCTCAGCTCGAGACCGCCTCGTCTCCGCTCGAGACGACAGCGGATGCCGTCGGTCAGCTGCACGGCATGCGCACCGCGATGGCCTCGGAGGCCGCGCCCGACGGCGCGATCGTCGCCGCCACGGGCACTCCGTTCGTGTGGTCCGACGAGACGGTCGTCTCGCCCTCGCCGCACTACGACGAGGTCGCGGGCATCCTCGGCGGGCTGACCCGCACGCACGAGGTCAACGGCCTGCACGTGCACGTCGAGGTGCACGACGACGAGGAGCGCGTGCGGGCACTCAACCGCATCCGCGCCTGGATGCCGGCGCTCCTCGCGATCACCGGCAACTCGCCGTTCGCACACGGCCGACCCTCCGGCTTCGCGAGCTGGCGGTCGATCCTCACCCGGCGCCTGCCCACGGGGTGGACGCCGCCGCACGCGCACGACTACACCGACTACCGGGCGCGCGTCGACGGGCTGCTGGCGCTGCGCGGCATCACCGAGGCCTCGTCGATCGGCTGGACAGCCCGGCTGTCGGAGCGCTATCCGACCGTGGAGGTCCGCGTGTGCGACGCGCAGCTCGACGTCGACGACGCGACGCTGGCGGTGGCGCTGAGCCGCGCTCTCGTCGCGAGCGACGACCTCGACGACGGCCCCGAGATCACGCTCGACGCGATCGACGCCTCCCTGTGGACGGCCTCCCGCTTCGGCCAGGAGGCGAGGATCGTCGACCCGACCACGGGCGATGCCGCCCCGACGTGGGACGTGATCGAGCGGATGCTGTCGCGCACCGCGCCCGCGCTCGCCGCGCAGGGCGACGACGCCTTCGCGACCGCGCAGCTCGCCCGGGTGCGGGAGCAGGGCACCGGCGCGCAGCGTCAGCTCCGCGCCTTCGAGCAGCAGGGCCTCGTCGGGCTCCGCGATCTCTACCGGGCGACGACCGCCCGCGGGGGTGCCGAGCCGCAGTAGTGTCGGCCTGTGGCATCCTCGCGCTTCGCTCCCCTGCAGCGACTGGTGATCTCGGTCGCCGTGCTGGCCTCGTTCGTGACGTTCCTCGACGGCACCGTCGTCACCGTCGCGCTGCCCGCCATAAGCCGTGAGCTCGGCGGCGGCATCACCACGCAGCAGTGGGTCGTCGACGCGTACCTCATCACGCTCAGCGCGCTGATCCTGCTCGCGGGGTCGCTGTCGGACGCCTACGGCCGGGTGCTCGTGATGCGCGTGGGCCTGATCGCCTTCGGGGTGGCTTCGATCGCGGTCGCAGCAGCGCCGGATCCCCTCGTCCTGATCATCGCGCGCGCTGCCCAGGGCGCGGCGGGCGCCCTGCTGGTCCCGAGCTCGCTGGCGCTCATCACCGCAACCATGCGGTCCGACGTGCAGGCGCGGGCCATCGGCGTGTGGACGGCGTTCACGACCGGCGCGCAGCTGGTCGGCCCGCTGCTCGGCGGACTGTTCGTCGACTTCCTCTCCTGGCGGTTCGTCTTCCTCATCAACGTCCTGCCGATCGGCGTGACCCTGCTGCTGCTCGCCCGGCTGAAGCTGAACGAGAGACCGAGCGGCGTGCGGGTCGACTGGGTCAGCGGCATCCTCTGCGCGGTCGGCCTCGGCGCCGTCGTCTTCGCGCTCATCGAACAGCCCAACCTCGGCTGGGGCTCCCCCGCGATCTGGCTGCCCGGCGTGGTCGGCGCCGCACTGTTCGCCCTGTTCCTCGTGCGTCAGCAGCGCTCGGCGGCACCGCTCATGCCGCTGTCGCTGTTCCGTGTGCGGGACTTCGCGTGGGGAAACCTCGCGACGCTCTTCGTCTACGCCGCCCTGTCGCTCAACGGCTTCGTGATCGGCGTGTACCTGCAGCAGGGCGCCGGCCTCTCGGCGACCGCGGCCGGTCTCGCGAGCCTGCCGATGACGATCCTCATGATCCTGCTCAGCTCGCGCGCCGGCTCGTGGGCCGGCCGGTTCGGGCCCCGCATCTTCATGACGGTCGGTCCGCTGGTGATGGCTGCCGGCGCGGTCCTGCTGCTGCTCGTCGCCGAGGACTTCGACTACTGGTGGCAGGTGCTCCCGGCCATGATCGTGATGGGGCTCGGGCTGTCGCTGACCGTCGCACCACTGACCTCGGCGATCCTCGGCGCGATCGACGAGTCGCGCTCGGGCATCGCCTCGGCCGTGAACAACGCCGTCTCGCGGGTGGCCGGACTCCTCGTGGTCGCGATGCTCTCGACCATCATCGGCGGCACCCTCGACCTGGGCGGCTTCCACAACGCCACCTGGGTGACCGCGGCACTGCTCGTGCTCGGCGGGGTCGTGTCGTGGATCGGCATCCGCCGCAACCCCGCCGAGGAGGAGCCGGCTCCGGCCGCAGACGCCGCGGATCGTTGACGCTGTCGGCGGTCGGGCGCAGACTGGGGGCACGATCCCGCCGATCATCGGAGGCCAGCCGTGAGCACGCGCCAGAACGCCCTCCCGCCCGTCGTCGACGCCGCCACCTGGCGTCGCGAGCTCGCCGATCTCCGGGTGCGCGAGAAGGCCGCGACGCGCGAGCTCGACGCGATCGCCGCGCAGCGGCGCCGGCTGCCCATGGTCGAGCTGCCCGAGTACACGCTGGTGGGCGCCGAGGGCCCGGTGCGTCTGGCCGAGGTGGGAGGACTCCCCGGAGGGGTGGCCGCAGCATCCGACTTATGCACAGGGGATGGGGTCGAGGGAGATCGCCGAGCTGTACGGTGTGACTCGTGACTGACGCGACCGCCGTTCCCCGCCGCTCCTCCTCCGCCTCCTCGCCCTGGCAGCGCTTCTGGGAACGCGGCGGATGGTGGCGCGCGATCCTCGTCGCCGCGGTCTACATCGCCCTCTACATCGGGGCGTCGCAGCTCATCGGCGCGGTGTTCCGCGGCCAGTACGACGTCACGAACCCGTTCGGCGACCCGGCGAGCGTCGCGATCACGCTGCTGCTCCCGGTCGTGTTCGGCTCGGTCATCCTGCTCGCCTTCGCCGCCTCGGTGCGATGGCTCCCCGAGCTGTTCGGCCGCCAGCCGGGCCGAGGTCGCGGCTGGATGTGGATCGCGCCCGTGATCGTCGTGATCGCGGCGCTGCTGCGGGTCGGCGCGACCGACTGGAGCGCCTACTCGGTGAGCGTGATCCTCCTCACCTTCCTCACCGGGCTCTTCGTCGGCCTCTCGGAGGAGCTCCTGACCCGCGGCCTCGCCGTGAACCTGCTGCGCAAGGGCGGGTACTCGGAGCGCTGGGTCATGGTGCTCTCCTCGCTGATCTTCGCACTCCTGCACTCGACGAACCTCATCAGCGGGCAGCCGGTCGGCACCGTGCTGTTCACGATGGGCTTCACGTTCTTCTTCGGGGTCGCGATGTACCTGACGCTCCGCGCGACCGGCAGCCTCGTCTGGCCGATCCTGCTGCACGCGATCACCGATCCGACGACGTTCCTCGCGACGGGCGGCGTCGACAGCGGCTCCGGCACGGGCAGTCCGCTGCTCACGTTCGCGGGCCTGTCGGTGTACCTGTACGTGATCATCGCGATCGTCGCGGTGTTCCTCGTCAAGGGGCACCTCGACCGCACGGCCGACGACTCCGCGCTGCTGCGGTGAGGCGCGCGGCATCCGCTCTCCTCGCCGCAGCCGTCGTCGGCGTGGCGCTGGTCGGCTGCGCCGGCGAGCAGGTGGCGTCGGGCGAGCCGACCGCGTCGGGGGCCGGATCCGCTGACGTCGCGCTGCTCCCGGCGGGGGCGGTGCCCGACTACCAGCTCGGCGGCGCCTACGAGCCGGCCGACGGGGTGGGCATCGTGGGGCGCGACCGGTCGGCCGACCCAGCCGACGGCGTCTATTCGATCTGCTACGTGAACGGCTTCCAGACCCAGCCGGGCGAGCTCGACGACTGGGCGGGCGACCTGCTCCTCCAGGATGACGGCGAGCCCGTCTTCGACCCCGACTGGCCGGACGAGGCGCTCCTCGACACGTCGACGGCCGAGCGCCGCGACCGGATCGCCGCCGCGGTCGGCGCGTGGATCGACGGGTGCGCGGAGTCGGGCTTCGACGCCGTGGAGTTCGACAACCTCGACTCGTACACGCGCTCGGACGACGCGCTCACCCTCGACGACAACCTCGCGCTCGCGACGCTGCTCGTCGAGCGGGCGCACGCATCGGGTCTCGCGGCAGGGCAGAAGAACGCCGCCGAGGATGCCGCTGCGCTGCGCGACCGCGCCGGTTTCGACTTCGCGGTGGTCGAGGAGTGCGCGGCGTACGAGGAGTGCGGCGCCTACACGGCGGTGTACGACCACCAGGTGATCGACATCGAGTACACCGACGAGCTGCCCCGCCCGTTCGCCGAGATGTGCACCGACCCCGACTCGCCCGTGTCGATGGTGCTGCGCGACCGCGACCTGCAGCCGGCCGACGCCGACGGGCACGTGTTCGAGACCTGTCGCTGACGCCGACCACGCCCCGGCCCGTGGTCTGACTAGGCTGGCCCCGTGACGATCTCGGGGGAGCAGACGCGGGTCGGCGCCGTGCTGTCACGGTGGGGCCGCGCGCTGCGCGAGGTTCCCCGATGGGTGTGGGTGGTCGCGGCATCCGTCCTCCTCGTCGTCGTGATCGTGATCGTGACCGGAGGTCTGGCGCGCTCGACGACCGAGGCCGCCGAGGTCGGGGCGGGCGACGAGGTGCGCACCTCGACCTATGCGATCACCGTGCTCGACGTCGCGTTCGCCGACGCCGTCGAGTCCGAGTACCTCGAGGCGGAGCCCGGCGAGAAGCTGCTCGTGCTGACGGCGCGCATGGAGAACCTCGCCGACGCGCCGATCGGCGTCGGCACGACGGCCGACCTGCTCAAGGCGAATCTCGTGAACACCGCCGAGCCGCTGCTCGACCTGCACGGCGCAGACGCCACCGGCAGCGCGACGGTCTGGCGGGCCGACGGCTCCGCCGGCCAGGTCGTCCTGCAGCCCGGCGTCCCCGACGAGGTCACGATCGCCTGGCCGGTGCCCGCCAACGCCTTCGCCGACGGCGCCGTCGCCCTCGACGTGCACGAGGCCGAGGTCAGCCGCGGCACCGTCATCCTCTCGTCGCGCGTCGTGACGTGGCGACCCGACGGTCTCGTCGCCCGCGTGGTCGCCACCGCATCGGAGGACCGATGAGAAACCGCGCCCTCCCCTGGATCATCGGCGCCTGCCTCGTGGTCGGTGCCGGGGCGCTCGTCGCGCTCACACCCGACGACGACGCGCTCGTCGCCCCGATCGAGCGGCGCGGGGCGATGGACGAGACCGTATCGTCGCGGGCGCTCGTCGCCACGGCCGTCGAGGCGCGCTTCGCGCAGACGGTCGAGACCGACGACGGCTGGAGCGCCGAGGGGAACTGGCTCGTCGTGACCGTGACCGTCTCGGCGCCCGAAACCGAGATCGATGCGTCGATCCGACTCGCGACCCTCGCGATCGGCGACCGCGTGTTCCAGGCGAGCGAGCGCCCGACGGCGTCGCTGGTCGGCACGCCGCTGCGCGTCGGCATCGACACCGTCGGGATGCTGGCGTTCGAGCTCCCCGCCGACGTCGACTCCGGCACCGCCGAGCTGCGACTGACCCCCGACTACTACACCGCCGAGCTCGACGACCTCGTCGTGATCGCGCTCCCCCTCGACGGCATCGCCCGCGAGGACACCGTCGAGATCACCCGCTCCGGACTGGTGACGCCGTGATCCGGCTCCGTCGGCAGCGCGTCGCGCTCCTCGCGCTCGCCGTCGCGATCGTGGCCGTCGTGGGCGCCTACGTCTGGCTCGACGTGCTCCCCGCCATCCGCCCCGAGAGCCGCGTCGTGGAGGCGGAATCCAGCGCTGACGTGGCGGGTCAGACGCTGTCGCTGTCCGGCGCGGAATGGGGCGAGTTCGAGGCGCCGGAGGGCACGCGGTCGCTGAGCGTGCGGTTGACGTCGAGCGGCGGGCCGGAGGCCGGCTCCTGCACGATCAGCGTGACCGAGCCCGCGACCTCGCGCACCTGGCTGAGCTCGCGGGACGGACTCGACGTGCCCTACGACGAGGACGAGAGGTCATGCACCATCGAGGGGTCGTCGTACCGCATCCTCGCGGTGTTCCTGCTGCCGGACGACGCCGAGGGGCCGCTCCTCCTCGACGTCGAGGGCGGCGACGACGTGACCGCCCGGTTCCTCGTCGAACCCTGACGGGCGCGTGTCGAGTCCCGCCTGCGGGCGGCCGATGACCTCGTCGTAGGCGGTCGCGACGATCGCGACGCGGAGCGGTTCGGCGAAGGCCGCGACGGCGAGCGTCGCGAGCGGGAACGCCCCCGCCCAGAACGACGACTCGTGGCCGCCGATGAGCTGCAGCAGACCGCGCGTGCCCGACTGCTCCGCCAGAGCCCACAGCGCGTAGGCGAGCACGTACGCGCCGAACAGCAGCGGTCCACCGCGCCAGATCACGGCCACCGCCGCCCAGAGTCCCTCGAGCCGCATCACCAGCGTGCGGGCGATGCTCATCGCGGTGCCGCGCGCAGCACCCGAGCCCCAGCGCGAGAACCCGGGGGTCGAGTCGAACGTCGTGCCGAACACGACACCGGCGACCGTCAGCCACGCCGCGGGCACGATCACAGCGGCGATCACGATGCCCACGATCCAGGTCGCGGCCTCCCACACCGCCGCGACCGGCGCGAGGTTCACGGCGAACCAGTCGCCGAACACCTGCAGGCGGCTCACGACCTCGCGCTCGCCGAACCAGGCGAGCACGCCGCTCCACCACCGCGCCACGAGCGTGAAGAGCATGAAGGTCCACAGCACCTCGGCGTACACCGCGAACACCACGACCCCGCGCGGCAGTCGGTCGGCGAACCGCAGATAGACGATGCGGGCGGCGAGCGCGATCACGAGCACCGCCACGGGCAGCACGCCGACCCCGATGAGGCCGCCGCGGTCGCCCACCTGATCGAGCTGGTACCCGGAGTCGGCGAGCGCGATCGCACTGGCGATGCGGAAGAACTCGATCTGGTCCGCGTCGAGCATTCCCCACGCCGTGTAGAACGCGAAGAACGGCAGGATCGCGGCGAGGGTGGCCGAGGCGAACTCGCGGGCGCCGCCGGCATCCTCCCGCCTGCTGTGCGGCAGCGAAGGACGAACCGTCAGGTACATCGCCACGTACGAGACGAGGCGCGCGGCGACCGCGAGCGGAAGCAGCAGCAGACCGCCGAGGGTCGTGAGGCCGCCGACGACGCCCGCGAGCTCGATGAGCACGCGGTGCACGGCCTCGCCCCCGAGATACCAGGCCATGAGAGCGGGCCAGTGCCCGGCGAGGATGCGTCCGAACGTCCGCAGGGCCTGTCGCATGTGCCTACCGTAGCGGGGATGCGGCGCTAGCCTCGCCGACAGCGCCCGTCAACAGCATTGCGACCGCGAGAGAGACGGCGGGATCATGCCGCCATGAGAACGACACGAATCGGCGCGGCCACGGCGGCGCTGCTGCTCGCCGCCGGGCTCTCGGGGTGCGGGCTCACGATTCCCACCGACCCCGACGGCACCCTGGAGAACGTGCGCGGCGCGGAGCTGCGGGTGGGCTTCTCGCCCGACCCCGGACTGATCACCGACGACGGCGGCGGCGCCCCCGACGGCAGCCTGCCCGAGCTCGTGAGCGGCTTCGCCGACACGGTCGACGCCGACGTCGACTGGACGGAGGGCTCGGAGGAGACGCTGGTCGGGATGCTGGAGCGCGGCGACCTGGACCTCGTCGTCGGCGGCATGACCGACCGGAGCCCCTGGCTCGACAGAGCCGGCATCACGCGCGGATACCCCGGGATCGACGGCGCGGACGGGCGATCGATCGTGATGCTCGTGCCGCTCGGCGAGAACGGGTTCCTCAGCGCGCTCGAGACCTACCTCGACGAGGAGGTCGGATCGTGAGGGCCCTCGACCGCATCGGACGCACCGAGCTGCCCGAGGAGCAGCAGAAGGCGCTGCGCAGCGCGATCAGGTGGGAGTGGTTCACGATCGCGTACACCTCGGTGACGATCGCGGTGATCGCGCTGGTCGTGAGCGGCTCGCAGGCCATGCGCACGGCCTGGATCGAGGACATGCTGTCGCTCATCCCCCAGTTCGCGTTCCTCGTCGCGCTGCTCTTCGTGCGGCGGCGTCCGACCGTGAAGCATCCGTACGGACTGCACCGCGCGATGGGCGTCGGGCACCTCGTCGCCGGAGTCGCGCTGCTCGCCGTGGGTGCGAACCTCGCGATCGAGGCCGTGACCGGGCTGATCGCCGCCGAACATCCCACGATCGGCACCGTGAACCTCTGGGGTCACACCGTCTGGCTCGGATGGTTCATGGTCGCCGTCATGGCCGTGATCATCGTCGGCCCCGTGTTCTTCTACGGTCCGGCCAAGGCGCGACTCGCCCCCGTGCTGCACAACAAGCTGCTGTACGCCGACGCCGACATGGCCAAGGCCGACTGGCAGACGACCGTCGCGTCGATCGTCGGCGTGCTGGGAGTCGGTGCGGGCCTGTGGTGGCTCGACGGCGCCGCCGCCCTCTTCATCTCGCTCGGCATCGTGTGGGACGGGGTGAAGAACACCAAGACCGCCATCATCGACCTCATGGACCAGCGTGCCCGCACGTTCGACAGCGAGCATCCGCATCCCTTGGCCGGCGACATCCTCTCGACCATGCGCTCGCAGCCGTGGGTCGAGGAGGCGTCGGTGCGGATGCGGGATCAGGGGCAGGTCTTCCACATCGAGGCGTTCGTCGTGCCTCGGCGCTCGCGCGTGACGCTCGAGCAGACGGACGCCCTCGCCGCGCGGATCACCGACCTCGACTGGAAGGTGCAGGAGGTCGTGATCGTTCCGGTCGCCGAGTTGCCGGCGGGGACGGACGTGTCTGGGCGGGACTGAGCCCGATCACCGGCCAGGGGCGCGAGCAGAGAGGCGCCCGCCGCACGAGGAAAAGGGGGAATCCGTGCGGCGGGCGTCGAGACCGATCGCCGCGGGGGTGGCGACCGGTGCCGGGGCGTCTGGTCGGGGTCCGGTCAGACGCTGGTCTCGTCGGGGCTGGTCTCGTCGGGGCTGGTGTCGGAACTGCCGTCTGCAGCGCCCGTGGCGTCGGGGTCGCCCGCGACAGGGTCGTCGGAGAGCTGCTCGGGAGTCAACTCGTGCGGAACCATCGGCGTCTCGTCGTTCGACGAGTTCTCGGCATCCGAGGTGGAGGTCTGGTCGGACATGATGTCTCCGTTCGTCGAGTGTGTCCCCCGTCTGGTGACGGGTGGCGTCCAGCATCCGTGCTCCCCGGCGATCACGCCCGCCCCTTGACAACCGAGCGGGAGACCCAACGGGGAACCGCGCGAGGCGCGTCAGTGGAACGGGCAGCGACTGCCGGATGCCGTCGCCGACCGCACCAGTGCGCCGGACCGCGGCTTGGTGGGCAGGCGGCGCCGGTTCACGTCGAGGCCGGCGCCGAGGATGAGCAGGCGCGGGTCGCTCAGCGTCGCGATCGCCGCGGCGAGGCCGGAGATCGCGAGCTTCTCGCCCGGGCAGCGGTGGCCGGTCGGCACGTCGGCGCCGCCGTGCGGGACGAACGCGGCGAGCGACTCGTAGTCGTCGCCCACGTCGCGGAAGCGCTCCGGGTCGAAGCGGTCGGAGCGCGCCCAGAACCGGTCGTCGGTGTTGGTCCCGAGCAGGTCGAGCACGACCCGTCCGCCGGCGTCGACGTGCTGGCCGTCGATGTCGATGTCGGCGATCGCCCATCCGGGGAGCATGGGCACGAACGGCGCCGTGCGACGGATCTCCTGCGCGAACATGATCGACAGCGGACCGCCGACCAGTGCTCCGCGATCGGCCGTCTCGGCGGCGATGCGGTCTCGCCACTCGGGGCGGTCGTGCAGCTCCTTCGCGGCGAACGCGACGAACCGCGCGACCGCGATCATCGGACGGATGCTGTTCTGCAGCTCGACACCGGCCACCCGCGCCGGCAGCAGCTCGCCGTCGCGGTCGCGGTGGTGCGCCCACTCGTACAGGGCGGTTCCCGGCTCGGCACGCAGGGCGCCCGCGCGCACGGCATCGATGAGGCGGGCGGCATGCCGGTCGGACCACCACCGGTTCGCGACGGCGGCGAGGTACACCGGCGAGTACGGCGATCCGAAGCCGTCGACGATCTGCGCGAGACGAGCCGCCCAACGCGTCTTCGCCGCTCCGGAACCAGGAAGCCCGGCCCACCGCATGATCGCCCGCCCGAAGGCGCCGACCGCCGCGTCGTACGCGCTGCGCGTGCCGCCGTCGAGCCACGCCCGGCGCTCGGCATCCCACTCGCGTTCGAGGAGAGGCGCGAGGCGGGCGACCTGCTCGTCCTCGTACGCGACGTCGACGAACGTCGCCTTGCGGTGCCGGTGGTCGTCGCCGTCGAGGCTGTGCACGGACCCGTGGCCGAACAGCGATTCCTGTACGACCGCGGGCATCGCGCCGTGACGAGCGATGCGATCGGCGTCGTAGAACAGCTCGACGCCCTCGACGCCTCGCACGAACACCGCGTCGTCGCCGAGCAGACGCATCGGCGCCGATCGCGCTCCCGCTCGCACGCGCCGCCAGATGCGGGATCCGAAGCCGTAGCCGTGGGTGAGGAGGGCGGGAGCGTCGTCACGGGCGAGTTCGCCGACGCGGCGGACGGCCCGCACGGGGAGATCGATGAGTGCCATGCACCGACCCTCGCAGAGCGGTCGGGACGGTTCCAGGGGGAGGCGCGGGCGGCGGTGTTGTGCTAGTCGGGTGCTGCGCTGTGGTCTTCGGGGGCTGTGCTGTGCCGTTCGGTGCTGTGCTGTGCCGTTCGGGTGGTGTGCTGAGCTGTGCTCTTCGGGTGGTGTGCTGTGCTGTGCTGTGGTGTCTGGGGCATCGCGCGGCGCCCGTCAACCCCCTTGGGTGCGGTGCCCGTCTGCGCCGACCATGCACGGGACCGACGAGAGGTGGACGACATGGCGAAGAACGTACGCACCCTGGACTGCCGCCCAGACGACGTGTTCGGAGTGCTCGGCGACGGCTGGCTCTACCCCGGATGGGTGGTCGGCGCATCCCGCATGCGCGACGTCGACGAGACCTGGCCACAGCCGGGCGCCGAGCTGCACCACTCCGTGGGCGTCTGGCCCGCCCTGCTCGACGACACGACAGTCGTGGAGGAATGGGATCCGCCGCGGAAGATGGTCATGCGCGCCAAGGGGTGGCCCATCGGCGAGGCACGCGTCACGATCCGCGTGCGGACGTACGACGGCGGATGCATGGTGCGCATCGACGAGGAACCGGTGAACGGTCCGGCGACGCTGCTGCCCGGATTCCTCACCACTCCCCTGTTGCGGTGGCGCAACTCGGAGACCCTGCACCGGCTCGCCTACCTCGCCGAGGGGCGGGCGCGCTGAGGGTGCGCCCCGTCTCCCGAGGCGCACCCTCCCGGCATCCGCTTCTCGCGGCGCTCAGACCGTCGACGGGCGCAGCACGACCTTGATGCAGCCGTCCTCCTTGCGCTGGAACGTCTCATACAGGGCCGGTGCGTCCTCGAGCGGTGCACTGTGCGTCGTGAGGTCCATGACTCCGAGCGGGTCGCTGAGGTCCTCGACGAGAGGCAGCAGGTCGTCCGTCCAGCGTTTGACATTGCACTGCCCCATGCGCAGACTGATCTGCTTGTCGAACATCGTCTTCATCGGCATGATGTCGGCGTCGCCCGCGTAGACGCCACTCAGTGACACCGTCCCGCCTCGGCGCACCGCGTCGATCGAGGCGTGCAGCGCGGCGAGACGGTCGATGCCCGCCTTGTCCATCATCTGCTGCGCGAGGGCGTCCGGGAGCAGCCCGACGGCCTTCTGCACGATGCCCACGCCGGGGTTGCCGTGCGCTTCCATGCCGACGGCGTCGACGACGGCATCCGCTCCCCGTCCCTCCGTGAGATCGCGCAGCTCGGACACGACGTCGTCGGAGAGATCGAAGGTTTCGACGCCGTGACGGGATGCCATCTCGCGGCGCTCCGCCACGGGGTCCACCGCGAGAACGCGGTAGCCGCGGTGCACGCCGATGCGAGACACGAACTGTCCGACGGGCCCGAGACCCATCACCGCGAGCGTGCCGCCGTCCGGGACGTTCGCATACTCCACGCCCTGCCACGCCGTCGGCAGGATGTCGCTGAGGAACAGGTAGCGGTCGTCCGGCAGATCGGACGCGACCTTGATGTGGTTGTAGTCCGCGAGCGGCACGCGGAGATACTCGGCCTGACCACCGGGCACCTGCCCGTAGAGCTTCGTGTACCCGAACAGCGTCGCGCCGCTGCCGTACTCGCGCACCTGGGTCGTCTCGCACTGCGACTGCAGTCCCTGCCGGCAGAAGAAGCAGTGCCCGCACGAGATCGTGAACGGGATGACCACGCGGTCACCGACCGACAGGTTCGTGACCTCGCTGCCGACCTCGACGACGACTCCCATCGGCTCGTGCCCGAGGATGTCTCCGCGGTCGAGGAACGGTCCCAGGAGCTCGTACAGATGCAGGTCGGACCCGCAGATCGCCGAAGACGTGATGCGCACGATCGCGTCGGTCGGCCGCTCGATGACCGGGTCCGGGACCTCCTCGACCGCCACTCTGCGGGTGCCCTGCCAGGTGAGTGCCTTCATGATGCGTCCTCCTCGTTCGTGGGTTGCGTTGGCGTCGCGTTGTCGTGTCGCGTCGTGTCCTGGTTGCGTCGTCGCGTTTCGGTCGGGACGAACGGCCACCCTCCCTGCGGAAGCATCCGACGGATAGAGGGTTGACAGGGAGTCGGATGCCGGACACGCACTGCGTGGCACGCTGCGTCGGCTCGAGGCGCTCGAATGTCGCGGAGGGCTGGCGGGTGTCGAGCGTGCCCTGTGGGTCTCGCGGTATTCCGGATCGCGGATCTCGAGTATCGGAATACGGCTCTGACCGGGCGTAAATCCGCGGCATCGAGCGGTGCGAATGTCGGAAGCCCGGTGTTGACTGAGGGCATGTCATCCCGGTCCCGCACCCTCCTCGATCAGGTCGTCTCCGACCTCGATCAGGTGCTGGCCGACGACGCACTGGCCGGCTTGACTGAGCCTGAGCGCGTAGAGGTGCTGGCCGTGGCGGGCGCAGCGTTCCGGCGCGTCGAGGCGGTGATCGTCGAGACCGTCGCGACGGGTGATGTCGAGCTTCCGCATTCCGCGGGGTGCCGCAGCGAGAACGAGTTGCTGCGGCGAGCGCTCCTCGTCGACACGACCGCGGCCACGCGTCTCGGCAAGGTCGTCGACCTGGTGCGCCGACAGACGAACCTCCTGTCCGGCGAGCGTCTGCCTGCCCGCTGGCCCGCGATGCGGACCGCGCTGCTCGACGGCGTGGTCGGCATCGCGGGCGTGCTCGCCGCGACGGCGCCGATGGAGCAGGTGCGCGATCGGATCGGTCTCGACGAGCGCCTCGGCGCCGACGAGCTTCTCGCCGATGCGGCCAGAGGCGCACGTGACGATGCGCACGCCGGGAGCACAGATCCGGATGGTTCGGATGGTTCGCAAGCAGCGAGCGGCGCCGACCGGACATCCGGGCGCGGGCCGGCTCCGATGCCGGAAGACCTGCGACTGCTCGCCGAGGCTCTGGCCGCCATCTTCGACCCAGACGGCGAGGAACCCGCAGACGAAGCCGCGAGGCGGCGGGGCATCACGGTCGGACGGCTGCGCAACGGACTCCGGGCCATCTCGGGCGCACTGACGCCCGACGTCGCCGCGCAGTTGGAGCTGATCTTCGACGCTCAGAACAACCCCAAGGGCGACGGGCCGCCTCGACTCGGTGTGCGGTTCTCTCCCGCCGAGGCCGGCGGCTCGGGCGTGGACGGCTCGGACGTCGGCGGTCCGGATGCCGGCGGCTCGGGTGCCAGCGGCGCGGACGTCGGCGGCTCGGGTGTCGGCGGCAGCGATGTCGGTGAGCTCGATCCCCTCAACTCCGACCCTCGGGCGGTGATCGATGACCGCACGGCGATGCAGAAGCGTCACGACGCTCTCGCCGCAGCGCTGGGGATCGCCGCTCGCCACCGTGACATGCCCAGCCTGGGCGGCGCGGCTCCCACCCTCGTCGTCACCGTCGACGCGACGGATCTCGCAACAGGGCGCGGCAGGGCGAGCGCACCGGGCGCAGAGAGTCAGCTGCCCGTCGGGGTCGCCGCACACGTCGGGTGCTCGGGCACGATCCAGCGCGTCACCATGGACGCGGGCCGGATCGTCGGGATCGACAGCACCGATCGCGTGTTCACCGTGCACCAACGAAGAGCGATCATCGCACGCGACAAGGAATGCCTGATCCCCGGATGCCACGTCCCGGCCTCTTGGTGCGAGATACACCACGTCACCGAACACGCCAGAGGCGGACCCACCCACACCGACAACGGCGTCCCCCTCTGCTGGTGGCACCACCGATCACTCGACTACTCCGGGTGGGAGATCCGCATGAACGCGGGCATACCGGAAGTGCGGGGGCCCGCCTGGTGGGACCCCGCGCGTCTCTGGCGCGCTCCGCGGCTCAGCCTTCCCGCGCGCGGGTCGACGCGACGGGACAGCAGTCCGACGCGACCTGACAGACGCCCCGCAGCACTCGCCCGCGCGGGATGACGGGCTCCCCGGATGAAGAACGCAGGTGCCACGTGCACAGCTGTTGTTCCGGTTCCTCGCCTATCCTGGATCCGTGTTGTGAGCGTCGGTGCACCTGCACCGCGCGGCGATCGGGACGACCCGGCCGTCATCTCGATCGGGGACGGCCCCACTCGAAGGAGCGCGACCATGTCGCTCACCCCGCACACATCCCTCCGCAGCCTCATCGGGCGCAGCGACGTCGCACGCATCGTGCTCGGCTGGGGCTCGTTCGCCGCGGTGCTCATCGCGCACCCGCTGTTCACCGCACCCGCACCGGCCGCCGTGCTCGTCGTCGGACTCGTCGCGATCGTCGCCGTCATCCTCGTCTGCGCGTTCGGCGTCGTGAAGCAGGCCGAAGCACTCGCCCACCGCCTCGGCGACCCCTACGGGTCTCTCGTCCTGACGCTGTCGATCGTGCTGATCGAGGTCATCCTCATCTCGGCCGTCATGCTCGGGCCCGGCGAGCATCAGACGATCGCCCGCGACTCCGTCATGGCGGTCGCGATGATCATCATGAACCTCGTCATCGGCCTCGCGCTGCTGGTCGGCGGCATCCGCCACCGCGGGCTGCAGCACAACCGTACGGGAACCTCCGGCTATCTCGCGATGCTCGTGCTGCTCGTCACACTCGCGTTCGGCCTGCCCGCGCTCATCGGCGTCGACGGCTCGTACACGGTTGCGCAGGAGATCCCCGTCGTCGTGCTGACCCTCGGCGTGTACGCGTTCTTCCTCGTGCGCCAGATGGGCGCCCAGGCCGCCGACTTCACCGAGGTGGGTACTGTCGCGGCCGGCGCCCGCTCAGGCACGAGCATCCTCGCGACTCTGCGCGCGCATCGTCTCGAGGTCGCCGTGCGTCTCGCCCTGCTCGTCGTCACCGTGCTCCCGATCGTGCTCCTGTCGCACGACATGGCCGCGCTGCTCGACGACGGCCTCGCTCGTCTGGGAGCCCCGCCGGCCCTCGCCGGGGTGCTCATCGCCGCGATCGTGTTCCTGCCCGAGTCGATCACCGCGATCCGCGCCGCGCTCGCCGGCGAGGCCCAGCGCGTCACCAACCTCTGTCACGGCGCACTCGTCTCGACGGTCGGACTCACGATCCCGGCGGTGCTCGTCATCGGGATGCTGACGGGCCAGACCGTCGTGCTCGCCGAGTCTCCCGCGAACCTGCTCATGCTCGGCGCGACGCTGCTGCTGTCGGTCACCACGTTCTCCGCGAAGCGCGTCACAGCGACTCACGGCGCCACCCACCTCGTGCTGTTCGCCGCCTACCTGATCGTGCTGTTCCGCTGACCGTGCCGCGAGACCCGCGATGCGAGACCCGCGAGACCTGCGCCCCTCGTCAGCCGCCCCGGACGATCAGGCGCCGGCGCGCACGGCCTCCAGCGACGGGTAGTCGGTGTACCCCTCGGCGGTGCGTCCGTAGAAGAGCGCCGGTCGCGGTTCGTTGAGCTCGGCATCCTGCTTCCACCGCTCGACGAGGTCGGGGTTCGCGATCACCGGACGTCCAGCGGCGACAGCATCCGCCCACCCGCCGGCGATGAGACCCTCGGCCTCCTCGCGGGTCGTGGGCACGGCGAAGCCGGAGTTGACGATCAGCGGAGCGCCGAGCGCCCGGCGGATCCGCTGCACGAGCTCGCTCGTCGGCGCGGCGCTGAGCACGTCGACGAAGGCGATCCCCTGCGGCGCGAGGCCCTCGGCGAGTGCGAGGTACGTGGCGAGGACGTCGTCGTCGTCCTCCTCCAGCACGCCCTGGATGTTGTGCTGCGGCGACAGGCGGATGCCGGTGCGGTCGGCG
This sequence comes from Microbacterium sp. LWO14-1.2, assembly GCF_038397715.1. Taxonomy (NCBI): domain Bacteria; kingdom Bacillati; phylum Actinomycetota; class Actinomycetes; order Micrococcales; family Microbacteriaceae; genus Microbacterium; species Microbacterium sp. LWO14-1.2. Next base: position 2,629,457 of record NZ_CP151633.1, on the reverse strand, counting down.
CCGACCGCCTCGGCGACGGCCCGCGTGACCTCGATCGCGAAGCGCGCCCTGTTCTCCGGCGACCCTCCGTACCGGTCCTCGCGGACGTTCGACACCGGCGACAGGAACTCGTGCACGAGGTAGCCGTTGGCCCCGTGCACCTCGACGCCGTCGAGCCCCGCCTCGATCGCGTTGCGCGCCGCCTGCGCGAACTGCTCGACCACCTCGGGGATCTCATCGAGCGTGAGCGCGTGCGCGACGGGCATCGCCGCCTTGCCGACGGGCGTGTGCGTCTCACCGGGCGCGGCGATCGCGCTCGGGCCGACGACCCTCGGCTCACCGGAGATCTCGGGATGACCGACGCGTCCGCCGTGCATGAGCTGCATCACGATGGTGCCGCCGTCGGCGTGCACGGCGTCGGCGATGCGGCGCCATCCGTCGATCTGCGCGGGCGTGACGATGCCCGGCTGGCCCTGATACGACTTGCCCTCCGCGACCGGCCAGGTGCCCTCGGTGATGATGAGGCCCTGCCCGGCGCGCTGACGGTAGTACTCCGCCATCGTCTCGGTCGGAACGCCCTCGTCGTCGGCGCGCGTGCGCGTGAGGGGCGCCATGACGACGCGGTTGGACAGCGGGAGGGCGCCGAAGACGGCAGGCTCGAAAAGGCTCACGGTGAGGGACAAGCCCGCCGTCGCACGACGTATTCCCGTCAGGAGCCCTCGGGCGAGCCGCCGAGATCGCCGAGCAGGGCGACGAAGCGGTCCAGGTCCTCCGACGACCAGCCGCGCAGACGCTCGCTCAGACGGGCCTCGTAGCGGGAGCGGGCGAGGGCGACGCGCTCCTGCGCGAGCGGCGTCGCGACGAGCACACGCGCGCGTCGATCGTCGGGGTCCGCGATGCTCTCGACGAGTCCCAGCTGCTCGAGCTGCCGCACGTGCCTGCTGACGGCGGACTTGTCGGTCTGCAGACGCTCGATGATCGCACCGGCCGACGTCGCCTTGCCCGAGGCGATCGACGTCAGCACCTGGTAGCCGAGGGGCTGGAGGTCGGGATGCACCGTGATCGCCGCTTCGCGCCAGCTCACCCGGATGCGGGCGAACAGCCGACCCAGCTCGTGCTCGACGCGGTGCACCGCATCCTCGAGGGCGGCGGTCTCGCCGGCGGAGGCGGGGGTCTCGTCGGCGGGTTCGTCGGCGGCGCTCATGCCCGCCAGCTTACGGCGGATACCCGCGCACTCACGGCCGACGACGGCGCACGCCGCGCCGTCGTCATCCCGCGTCAGACCTCGGACAGCAGCCGGAAGACCTTGGATGCCGCGCGGATCTCGTCCGCCGTCAGCTCGGCCATGACCGCGTCGAGGCGTCGACTGTGGTCGCGGCGCAGCTCGGCGAGCGCAGCGCTGGCCGTGGGCGTGGCCGTGAGCACGCGCAGCCGGCCGTCGTGCTCGTCGGGGCGGGACTCGATGAGGCCCCGCTCCTCCAGCATCCGCACCTGCCGGCTGATGACGGACTTGTCCATCTCGAACCGTTCGGCGAGCTCGTGCGCACTGGCCGAGCCCGCCCGGTCGATGAAGGTGAGCAGCTTGTACCCGCCGACCTGCAGGTCGGGGGCGATGCGCGCCGCCGACTCCCTCCACAGCGTCCGAGTCCTCGCGAAGATGAGGTTCAGATGCGCCTGGAGGTCGCCGACGGCGCTCTCGACGTCCGGAGAGGTCGTCGCATCGGTGGCGGTCATGTCAGCGCCCGCGCTCCCGGCCTTCGCGCTCGCCCTCGCGTTCGAGCACGGTGACCGTGCCGGTCTTCGGCGAACCCGCCTCGACGTCGGCGATGCGGATGGTGCCGGTGGAGGCCGACGAGCCGACCTCGGCCTGCGAGACCTCGATCGCGGAGTCCTCGGCCTGCTCGCGCAGCTGCTCGGCGGCGTTCTTCGTCGACAGCGGCTTGTTCCTGATGAACGCGATCGCGATCACGGCGATGACGGCGAGCGGGATGGCGATGATGAACGAGTCCGCGATGCCGTGGCCGTAGGCGCTCTCGACGATCGAGCGGACCGTCTCGGGCAGCTGACCGACCTTCGGCACGTCACCGGAGCCGAGGTGCTGCAGGGCGTCGACCTCTTCCTGCGAGGAGGGCACGAAGCCCTCGAGCCCGTCCTTGACGTAGGTGGCGACGCTCGACGACAGCAGCGACCCCATGATGGTCACGCCGATGGTGCCGGCGATCGTGCGGAAGAAGTTCACGTTCGACGACGCCGCGCCCAGCTGCTGCGGGGCCGTGTCGTTCTGCACGATGAGGGTCAGGTTCTGCATGACCATGCCGAGGCCGGCGCCGAGCACGACCATGTAGGTCGCGACCAGGCCGAAGGGCGTGTCGTAGCGGAGCGTCGCCATGAGGCTGACGCCGATCGTGACGAGCACGGAGCCGGTGATCATCCAGCCCTTCCACTTGCCGAAGCGGCTCACGAGCTGACCGATGACGATCGACGCTCCCATCTGTCCGACGATCATCGGGATGGTCATGAGGCCGGACTCGGTGGGCGTGGCGCCGCGGGCGAGCTGGAAGTACTGGGCGAGGAACACCGAGGTGGCGAACATCGAGACGCCGATCGCGATCGACGCGATGACCGACAGCGTGAACGTGCGGTTGCGGAACAGCGACATCGGGACGATCGGTTCCTTGACGAAGAACTCGACGACGATGAAGGCGGCGATCGCGACGCCCGCGGTCACGGCGAGCATGATGCTCGTCGAGGAGTCCCACTCGAACTGGCTGCCGCCCATGGAGACCCAGATCAGCAGCGTCGAGACGCCGACGGCGAGCAGCACGATGCCGAAGTAGTCGATCGACACCTTCGTGTCGCGCTGCGGCTTCGGCAGGTGCAGCGTGAACTGCAGCAGCACGAGCGCGAGGAGCGCGAAGGGCACGCCGACGAAGAAGTTGGAGCGCCAGCCCCACACGTCGGTGAGGAGTCCGCCGAGCAGCGGGCCGCCGATGGTGCCGAGGGCCATGATGCCGCCGACGACGCCCATGTACTTGCCGCGCTCGCGCGGGGAGATGATCAGCGCGACGGCGATCATGACGAGCGACATCAGCCCGCCGACGCCGATGCCCTGGATCACGCGCACCGCGATGAGCATGTTCGTGTCGGTCGAGAATCCGGCGATGACCGTGCCGACCGTGAAGATGACGAGTGCGAGCTGCACGAGCACCTTGCGGTCGACGAGGTCGGCCAGCTTGCCCCAGATCGGGGTGCTGACGGCGGTCGCGAGAAGGCTCGCGGTGATGACCCAGGTGTACTGGGACTGGGTGCCGCCGAGGTCGGCGATGATGACGGGCATCGAGGTCGAGACGACGGTGCCGGACAGCACGGCGACGAACATGCCGACGACGAGTCCGGAGATCGCGGTGAAGACCTCGCGTGCCGAGCGCGTGGTCTCGGATGAGGGTGAGATGGGGGTTGTCACAGTAGAAGAGCTCCTGCGTAGAAAGTTGATAAGAATCAACCATACGCCGTTAGTTGCAAAACTGCAACTATGGACTCAGATCAACCATCTCGGCGAGCTCGGCACGCTCACGGCGTGGTGATGCGGGCCACCGCGACGGCGACCTCCTGCGGGTCCCGCTCCTCCTCGTCGAGCGCACGATGGATCGACAGACCGCCGATGAGCGCATCGAGCACCCGCGCGGTGTCGGGGTCGAAATGCCGTTCGAGCGCCGCGCGACTGCTCAGCATCCACGCGGTGGTGAGCGCGCGATAGCGGGGCGTGCGTGCTGCGAGCGTGAAGAGCTCGTGCGACAGCACGAGCTCGCGACGGTCGCCGTACACGTCTTCGAGGATGATGTCGACGACCGCGGCGCGCGCGGATTCCAGATCGGATGCCGCGGCCATCCGCTCCTCGAACCGGGTGCTGATGGTGTGCGAGAAGCGCGTGAACGCCTCGTGCAGCAGCTCGTCGATCCCGTCGAAGTGGTAGGTCATGGAGCCGAGCGGCACACCGGCGGCCTCGGCGATGCGGCGGTGGGAGGCGCCGGCGACGCCCGACTCGGCGATCACGTCGAGGCAGGCGGCGATGATGCGGTCCCGCCGCTCCGGGTCGTTCTTGCGACCGCTGCGGCTCCCGCCCGTGGGCTCAGGCATCGCCCTCGCCGATCGTCCGCACCACACGTGCCGGGCTGCCGACGGCGACGACGTTCGCCGGGATGTCGCGCGTCACGACGGACCCCGCGCCGATCACGCTGTTGTCGCCGATCGTGACGCCGGGGCACACGATCACTCCCCCACCCAGCCAGACGTTGTCGCCGATCGTGATCGGCTCCGCGGCCTCGAGCTTGTCGCGCCGCAGCTGCGGGTCGATCGGGTGCGTGGGGGTGAGCAGCTGCACGTTCGGACCGATCTGGCAGTCGGCGCCGATCGTGATGCGGGCGACGTCGAGCGCCGTGAGGTTGAAGTTGACGAACGTGCGGGCGCCGATCGAGATGTTCTCGCCGTAGTCGACGTGCAGCGGCGGGCGGATCGCGACGTCCTCGCCGAGATCCCCGATGAGATCGCGGAGCCAGTCGCGGGCGCCCGGGTCTCCCGCGAGCGTCTGCCGCTGATACAGATCGGCGAGGCGAGCGGCGCGGGCGGCGCGCGCGACGAGCTCGGGGTCGTCGCCGAGGTAGAGGTCGCCGGCCAGCATCCGCTCACGGTGGGTGCGCGGGTCGCCCGCGAAGTAGTCCGTCATGGTCCGAGCGTAGCAGTGTGCGTACGTTCGTACTCAAACGGCGGGCTACCTCCGCTCCGTCCTGCCGAGCGGCACGAGCCGACCGAGCACGACCAGGGCGACGGCCCCGAGAGCGGCGATCGCCGCCGGGATCCAGAACAGGTGCGGCATGCCCAGCCACGCAGCCCCCACGCTGCCGACGAACCCGCCGAGCGCGGCGTTGATCGCGTACGCGCTGAGGAAGACGCTGGATGCCGTGCCGACGCGATCCGGCAGCAGCCGCTGCGCGACCGTGATGCCCAGCACCCCGAAGGTCGCGATCACGCCGGCCATGAGCAGCTGTCCGACGATGAGCGGCGCGATGTGCGGCTCGATCCCGGCGGCCGAGGCGTAGGACACATGAGCGCCGACCGCCATCACGGCCCCGACCATGAGCACCCTGGTCACCCCGAAGCGGTCGGCGAGCCGCGCGGCGAGCAGCATGAGCGGCAGCTCGACGAGGGGCTGCAGGCCGATGATCGCTCCGCGCACCGCCGCGTCGACGTGCAGACCGCGGTCCATGTAGAGCGGCAGGTAGGCGAGCTTCACGGTCTCACCGCACATGATCAGCACGTAGATCGCCGTGAAGAAGAGGAGCGGCACCATCGAGCGTCGGCGTGCAGTGCGCACAGCAGGCGCAGAGGCGGGCGCGGACGCCGCGGGCGCGTCGCCCTCCGCCTCGAACGCGTCCTCGCCGAGGGCCTCGTCGGTCTGCGGCATCCGGATCTCCGACTCGCGGCCGCGCGGCGGGGGCACGGCTCGCGCGCCGATGAGCGGGACGATCGAGAGCAGGATGCTGAGACCGGTGAGGAACAGCAGCGGTCGCAGCCCGAGCATCGCGCCGAGCACGGCGCCGAGCACAGGACCCACGACCCACCCGAACGCCATCGCGGTGCGCATGACGGCGACCACGCCGTTGTCGGCCGGGGTGGGCGCGCGGTTGAGCTCGTCGCGCACGGCGGCCTGCAGCTGCGCAGCCCCCGCGCCGGCACCGCTGAGCAGCACCATGTTGATCGCGAACGGCATCCACGCCTGCATCGCGACGGCCATGAGCGCCCAGCCGACGAAGCCCGCCACGGCGGAGATGCGGAACACGAGCAGACGCGAGCCCATGCGGTCGGACAGCGAGCCGACGATGTAGCCCGTGATCGGCGCGATGAGGTTGGTGAGGAAGTAGAGCCCGGCCTGCGAGTCGGTGAGGTGGAGCTCCTCGACGAGGAACAGCGTGATCTGCGGCGCGGTGATCGACATGCCGATGCCGGAGATGACGAGGCTCAGGAAGGCCCCGCGCAGCAGCCGCGAGCGCAGGATGTACCGGGTCGCCGAGGCGGGCGCCGCTGCGCCGCCGCCGGGAGCGTGTTCACACGCCACGCGCACCGTCTCTCGATAAGGAAGGAGAAGTTACAAATAGTACCCACCCACTCACCCACACCGCGGACGGGGACACAACCCCCTTGGCCGGATGCCGTCGGGGCTCCGACCCTGGGGGCATGAGCCATCCAGACGACATCAAGCAGCCGCTCGACCACCTGCCGCCGCTCGACGAGCGCGACAAGGCCGTGGAGACCGAGGAACCCCACTACCCGACGTCCGAGGCGCCCGACGGCCCCTCGCACGCGTCGCCCGACACCGCCGCCGAGCCGGGCAAGCCCAACCGGCACGGCGTCGACAAGCTGCCGCCCACGTCGCGCTGACCCGCTGCGGCACGTGCACTGCGGCACGCGCACTGCGGCATCCGCGCGAGAGCACGGGCGCCGCGACACCGAGGGTCGACGGGGTTCAGCCCTGTCGACCCTTGAAGCGCGGGGTGAGCTTGTTGATCACGAACACGCGGCCGCGGCGGCGCACGACCTGGGCTCCCGGCTGGTTCTTGAGGGACTTGAGCGAAGCGCGGACCTTCATGGTGGACTCCTTATTGAGAATGGTTATCATCTAACCTAGGACAGATCCTCCATCGAACGGAAACGAGCCCCCGTGAGCAGCACCCAGATCACCGTCGTCGCCGGACTCCGGGCGAGCAGTCGTACAGCCGTCGCGCGACGGGTCGCCCGACGGCAGCGCTGCTCACGGCTCCCCGCGGCAGCCCTGTCCGAGTCCCGCGACGCGGCCGCCGTCGAGACCCTCCGTCGCGCGGCGGGCGCCGCCCCGGAGCGCATGGTCGTCGAGCTGCCGGCCGACGCGTCGATCGAGGCCGCGATCGGGATGCTCGACGACGCCGATGAGGTCACCCTCGCCGAACTCGTGTGCGTCGTCGACGCGGCATCCTTCTTCGACGACCTGCTCGCCGACGACTATGTCACGGTCGCGCACAGCATCCCGCCGCTGTACGTCGCATCGTCCTTGCGGATGGTGCAGCACATCGAGCACGCGAGCACCGTGCTCGTCGCCGACTGGGAAGGCCTCGAGACGCGCGACCTGTCGATCCTGCTCGCGACGTTGAGCCATCTCGCACCCGCCGCACGTCTGCGCCTCGACCGGACGGCGGATGCCGCACCGCCCTCGCCCTTCTCGCAGACGCGGAACCAACCCGGCTGGGTGCAGCTGCTCAACTCCGAGCACGAGCCGCACATGAACGACATCCGCGTCAGCGCGTTCCGGTACGAGCAGCTCAGGCCGTTCCACCCCGCGCGCCTCTGGCGGCTGCTGGAGCAGCAGTTCCCGGGCGGCGACTTCGGCGCGGTGCTGCGGTCGGCGGGGTTCTGCCGCCTCGCGACCCGACCCGGCGTCGTGGGCAGCTGGGATCAGGTCGGCCAGATGATCTCGCTCGACCCCCTCTCCCGCGACAGCGACGACGGGGAGCTGCTCGCGCTCGGTCAGGATCTCGCCTTCATCGGCATCGACCTGGATGCCGCGGCGCTCACGGCTGCCCTCGACGCGGCTGTGCTCTCCGACGCCGAGTTCGCCGGCGGGACGCGGGAGTGGGCCCTCCTCCCCGACCCGTTCCCTCGGTGGGTCACGAGCGTGCCCGCCGAGGACTGAGCGATGAGGCGCGCTGCATCCTCGCCTCGACCACGAGCACCGCGGCCACGCCGACCGCGCAGAGCACGAAGCCGCAGATCGTGACGAGCGTCAGGGTCTCACCCAGCAGCACCGCGCCACCCACGGCGGTCGCGGGCGCCATGAGGAACAGCAACGCCTGCAGGGCGGTGATGCCGACGCGACGCAGCAGCCACCAGTACAGCCCGTAGGCGGCGAGCGTCGGGAACAGCGCGGTGAGCACGACCGCCAGCCAGAACGAGCCGGATGCCGGGGGCACGAGCTGCCCGGCCGCGCCGGCGATCACCAGGAAGAGGGCGGCCGTCACCGTCACATGGATGGTGAGCGTGACGAGCACGCCGGTCTGCACGGTCGATCGCCGCTGCAGGAAGGTGCCGACGATCAGGCACACCATCGCCGCGACCGGCAGCAGGTAGGCGGCGGGCGGAGCGTCGGACGAGCCGAACTGCGACTGCACGACGAGCAGCACGCCCACCGCGCCGACGCCGAGCCCCGCCCATTGCGCTGCGCGGACCCGCATGCCGAGCAGCGGGCCGACCAGCACCGCCACGATGAGCGGCTGCACGGCGTCGATGAGCGCGACCGTGCCGGTGGCGATCCTGATCGCGACGGCGGCGTACACGGCCGCGCAATACCCGAACTGCGCGAAGAGGCCGATGAGCGCCTGCACGCGGAGGTCGTGCGCCGTGACGCCCCTCCCCGCGCCCGACACGGCGACGATGACGAGCAGCACGAGAGCGAGCGGTACGAACCGCCAGACCAGCAGGGTCAGCGGCGCGACCTCGACCGTGGCGAAGGCCGGTATCAGGAAGCCCGAGCTCCAGGTGACGACGAACACGATCGCCGCTGCCGCCGTCACCGCTCCGCGAAGTAAACCGATCTGTATACCCATGACCGCGAGTATACAGATCCGTATACTCGTGTCATGGCCTCGCCCGTCCCCGACCTCGCTCCCCTGACACCCGGCGCGCGCCGCGTGCTCGACGCCGCATCGCAGCTGTTCTACGAGCGCGGCATCCACGCCGTGGGCGTCGACACGATCGCCGAGGCCGCCGGCGTGACCAAGAAGACCCTCTACGACCGGTTCGGGTCGAAGGAGGCGCTCGTCGTCTCCTACCTCCAGCACCGCGACGCCCGCTGGCGCGACGATCTCGCCGCCCACCTCGAAGCGGTGCCAGGCCCCGGCATCCCCCGCATCCTCGCCGTGTTCGACCATGCGCTCGCCTGGTCGACCGCCAACAGCCCGAAGGGCTGCAGCGCCGTCAACGCGCGCGCCGAGGTCGGCGGCGACGAGGGGGCTCCGGTGCTCGCCGAGGCCTCGCGCGAGAAGGTCTGGCTGCTGGACCGGTTCGTCGACCTCTGCATCGAGGCGGGGATCGACGACCCGCACCGCACGGCCGAGACGCTGATGCTGCTCTACGAGGGCGCGATCGTCACGCTCGGCATGGGCACGTTCCCCGAGCCGTTCGCGGTCGCTCGGCGCTGCGCGGAGGGGATCCTGGCGGGCAGCTGAGGCGGCCTGCCGACAGGCTCGCGATGCACCTCAGCCCTCGTCGCCGAGTTCCGCGACCTCGTCGTCGCGCTTCGATCCGCCCCTGCCGAGTGCGATCGTCGAGAGCAGGCCGACCGCGAGGAATCCGGCCGCGGTCCACGCGGCGAAGCGGGTGCCGTCCGAGAACGCGGCCTTGGCGTCGTCCGCGATGTCGGCCGTGTCGGGTCGCGCGTCGAGTCCGCTGATGGCAGCCCCGGCGCTGTCGACCACGGTCGAGACGATCTCGTCGCGCTGCCCGGCAGGGAGCCCCCGGTCGTCGAGCGACGCGCCCAGGATGCCGGCCGTGCTCGTGAACAGCACGGTGCCGAGGATCGCGACGCCCAGGGCCGCGCCGAGCTGACGCGACGTGGACTGCGTGCCGGAGGCTGCCCCGCTGTCGGCGACGGGCACCTCGGCCAGCACGACTCCGGTGAGCTGTGCGGTCGCGAGACCGACGCCGAGGCCGTATACGAACAGGAACGGGATGAGGGGCACCCACGACGCGTCGGGCGCGATCACGAGGCCGACACCGGCCACGCCCACGATCTCGGCGAGGAGTCCTGCCCGCACGATCCAGACCGGGGCGATCCGTCCGCTCGTGGCGCCGGCGACGCCGCTCGCGAGGAACGAGCCGAGCGCCAGGGCGAGCAGCAGCAGCCCGGTCTGCAGGGCGTCGAAGCCCAGCACGAACTGCAGCCACAGCGGCAGGGCGAGGATGATGCCGAACTCTCCGAGCGCGACGACGGCAGCGGCGATGTTGCCGTTGCGGAACGACGGGATCGAGAACAGCCGCAGCGCCAGCAGCGTCGACCGACCGGCGCGCTCCCTGTGCACGCCCCACAGGATGAAGGCCACGAGGCCGATCAGCGCGAGCGCGAATGCGAAGGGGATCGGGGAGAGATCGAGCGGCCACGTCCCGTCGCCGATCCGCGGGCGCTCGTCGACGAGCCACCACCCGTACGTGCGCCCCTCGATGAGCCCGAAGACGAGCGACCCCATCGTCACGACCGAGAGCACCGCGCCGACCACGTCGATGCGGTCGGTGCGGTCGCTGCGGGTCTCGGCGACCGTGAGCAGCACGCCCGTCACGATGAGCACCCCGAGCGGGATGTTGATGCCGAAAGCCCAGCGCCAGGAGAACTCGGTGGTCAGCCAGCCGCCGAGCAGCGGGCCGACCGCCGCCATGCCGCCGATGGTCGAGCCCCACACCGCGAACGCGATGCCGCGCTCGCGTCCGCGGAAGGTCGCGTTGATGATCGAGAGCGTCGTGGGCAGGATCATCGCTCCCCCGACGCCCTGCGCGAGTCGGGCGAGGATGAGGATGCCGCCGTCCGGTGCGCTCGCGGCGAGCACCGAGGACGCGGCGAACACGATCACGCCGACCACCATGACCCTCCGTCGGCCGAAGCGGTCGGCGAGGCTGCCGAAGACGAGCAGCAGAGCGGCGAACACGAGCGTGTACGACTCCTGCACCCACTGCACCTCGGTCGACGTGATGCCGAGATCGTCGACGACGGCCGGGATCGCGACGTTCACGATCGTGGAGTCGACGATGATCAGCGAGACGGCGATGCTGATGAAGACCAGCCCGATCCAGCGGAGACGTTCGTATCGATTCACGACTACTAGCTTAGCTAGATAAGTTACGGGCTAGGGGATTTTTGAGAGACTTCTAGCCCGCGGCGGCGCGCAGCGCGGCATCCACCCTCTCGATCACCTCCGGCGGAGCGGACACCGCGATGAGCTCTGGGCGCAGGGCGCGACCGGCAACCCAGCGGATGTAGGCATCGAACTCCGCCGCGATCTCGGGCGAGTACTCCGCGAGGATGCGCGACACGAGACCGCAGGCGCCCGGGGCATCGGCGAGCACGGCGAGGTCGGCGTCGACGCCGCGCTCGGCATCCGGAGGGTCCGTGCGCGCCGGCGCGGGGTCCTGCACCAGCCACTCGTGCACGCCGGGACCCGCCCCGAACCATGGCCGGTCGGGCAGCCGGACCTCGGCCCGCGTACCCACGGGGACCTCCGCCGACAGGCGGATGCCGTCGCCGCGCCGCTCCCAGCGCACGCGCGCGCGGCCGAACGGGGTCTCCTGCACCACCTCCGCATGGTCGAGCGCCGACGGGAACCAGGGGCTGATGCGCATCGTCCGATAGCCGGGCGCAGTGGGTGCGAGCCCACCGATCCGTCGATGCAGCACATCGGCCACCGCCCCGAACGCGCAGTGGTTGAGCGACACCATGCCCGAGGGGTGCAGTGTCCCGTCGGGGCGCACGGCATCCGGTCGCTCCCACACCGTGGTGGCGCCCATCGTCACGGGATACAGCCACGACGGGCACGCGGTCTGGAACAGCAGCCTCTCGGCGGCGAGCTCCTGACCGGCGTCGAGCAGCGCATCGAGCACGAGCGGCGTGCCGAGGAACCCCGTCGCGAGCCGGTAGCCTCCGGCCCGCAGCAGCCGGCCGAGACGGATGCCGAGGGCGGGCCGCAGCGCGGGCGGCGCGAGGTCGAACGCGAGCACCAGCGCGTAGGCGGTCGGCGCATCCGACAGGAGACGGCCGGCCGGCGTGAGGTACGCCGCGCGGAACGCCGTCGCCGCGTGCTCGGCGACACGCTCGGCCTCCGCCGCCCCGGCGGCGTCGCCGACATCGCGCAGGGCCTCCGCGGCGAGCCGTGCCGACCGCACCCGATACGCGCCGGCGACGAGTCCGGCATCCGTCTTCGCCTTGTCCGGTCGGGCCGCGGTCGGGTCGAGCCAGTCCCCGTACTGGAAGCCGCGCTCCCACAGGCCGTCGTCCGTCGCCAGCCGCTCGCACGCCTCGACCCAGTCGCGCATCGCGGGGGCGAGCCGGCGCCGCACATCCGCATCCGCGTATCGCTCGGCGAGCAGTGCGGGCACGGTCGTCACGGCATCCCCCCATCCGGCTGCCGCGACGGCGCTGAACGCGCCGAGGGGGTCGGGCACGACGGTCGGCACGACCCCGTCGTTGCGGCGCTGCTCGAGAGCCAGGTCATCGAGCCAGGCCCCGAAGAACGCGTCGACGTCGAAGAGCGAGGCCGCGGCGGGCGCGAAGACTTGCGCATCCCCCGTCCAGCCCAGTCGCTCGTCGCGCTGCGGGCAGTCGGTGGGCACCGACAGCAGGTTGCCCCGCAGGCTCCACACGACGTTCTCGTGCAGACGGTTCAGCAGCGGATCCGAGGACGTGAACCACCCGGTACGGCGAACGTCGCTGCCGACGACGACCGCCCGGACGTCGCCCGCAGCGAGCGGGCCCGAGAGACCGGAGATCTCGGCGTAGCGGAACCCGTGCACCGCGAACGCCGGCTCGACCTCCCGCGTCCCCGACCCGTCGCCGACGAACCGGTCGGTGGCCGTCGCCGCGCGCAGCGGTCTGGTCGCGAGTGCCCCGTCCTGCAGGATCTCGGCGTGCCGCAGCGTGATGACCGCGCCCTCAGCCGCATCGATCCGCAGCCGCAGCCGGCCGACGAGGTTCTGGCCGAAGTCGACGATCGCGGTGTCGCCGTGCAGGTCCTGCTGCACCGACACCGGCGTGAGGTGCGCGGTCCGCCGCACGGGCTCCGCATCGAGCACCTCCACCGCGACATCCGCCGGAAAGTCCTCGGCGAGGGCGGGCGGCCACGCGGAGTCGTCGAACCCGCTCCGCATCCACCCCGCCTTCTCGCGCCGGGCATCCCAGTCCTCGCCGGCATAGAGCCCGCTCGCGACGAGGGGCGGGTCGGGGTCGACCCGCCAGCCCTCGGCGTCGATCTCGGTCGACCGCCCGTCGGCGTGACGCAGCAGGAGCCGCACCGACACTCCCGGCTGCTCGCCGTAGAAGCGTGCCGCGTTCGGGCCGAATCCGTAGCGCTCGGTGAACCACCCACCCGCGGCCTCCACGGTGATCACGGCCACCTGCTGCTCCCGCCGCAGGAGCGCCGTGACGTCGGTGACGGTCGCGGCGAGGCGGTCACGATACGAGGTCCACCCGGGCTTCAGCACGTGGTCGTCGACCTCGACGCCGTTCACGAACACCCGGTGCACGCCCTGCGCGGTCGTGAGCAGAGCGGCACCCACGACGTCCGTCGGCAGGCGCAGTTCGCGACGCAGGAAGAGCGGCGCCGCAGGTCCGCCGGGGCTCGGATGCCGCAGCAGCGGCGCCGACCAGTCCTCCGTGAGGAAGGCCTCGACGAACGGCAGCGGGTCGCTCCACTCCGACCACTCGCCGTCGTCGCCCTGCACCCTGACCTCGAGCCGATGCGCCGCGCCGTGCCCCGCGGTGAGCGGTGCGAGCGGCCAGGCGCGGAGCACCGGGTCCGGCCCGATCCGGTGCTCCGCGCCGCCGTCGAGGCGCAGCGCCGCCGCCCGCGCCCGCCAGTCCGGAGGCGCGTCGACCGTCCAGGAGACGGGCGGCGTCGGCGAGGAGGCGACCGCCGCGTCCCGGCGGCGGCCGACCCGCACGCCGGTGACGCGGACGGACCTCATGCGATCGGGTCGACCGCGGCTGCGGTCTGCCGACGACGGCGCACGACGAGCAGGCAGCCGCCTGCCGCGAGCGCGAGGCCGAGCACGACGAGCACGATCGGCAGCGCAGCGCCGGTGCTGGCGAGCGGGTCGCCCGTCGCCGCGCCGGTCGCGGCGCCGCTCACGGCTCCACCCGTGCCGGTTCCGTTGCCCGTGCCGGTTCCGCTGCCGTTGCCGGGACCGGCTGTGCCGGGGTCGACGTCGGCGGCGAGCAGGCGCACCGGCAGGAACTCGGCCGAGTCCTTCTCCCCCGCGATGCCGCCACCCCACGACAGGTAGCCGTCGCGACCAGCGCCGTCCGCCTCGTTGACGATGAGCGCGCTGCTGAGCAGAGCAGACGACGGGGCGACACCGGTGAGCCGCACCCACGGCACCGCGGCCTCGTAGACCGTGGTCTGCGCGGCGTCGTCGCGCACCACCGCGACCTGGGAGCCGGCGACGGTGCCGGCGGCATCGCCCGCGGCGAGCCAGCGGTACAGCTGCGGCCCGGCGGGGGTCAGCGCCATTCCCAGCTCGTGCCAGGTCGTCGCCGCGCCGGGCGCCCCCGCCGCGACCGTGAACTGCACGGAGTCGCCCTGCCAGATGTTGGATCCGGCTGCCGGCTGGTCGTGCACGTCGTCGAGCACCTCGACGCTCACGTAGAGGTTGTCCTCGTCCCACGTGTACCAGAACCGGGCGGACTGGTCGGTCGACGCCGCGAACGCGGCGAGCAGCCCCCCGGTCTGCCCCTCCAGCACCACGGGGGTGAGATCGTCGAGGTCGTCCAGCACTCCGTCGACCGTGATCGTGCGGTGCGCGGCGCCGAGCGCCTCGTCCACGGCGAGCGGGGCGACAGCGCCGGATGCCGCGAGCTCGCGGCCCCCGACGAGGGCGGATGCCGACCACGTCGTGCGCGCGGTGATGCCGTCGAGCGCGATGTCGACGACGAGCGCGGCGTGCGCGGCGACCTCCTCCTGCTCGGCCTGCGTCGCGGTGGATCCACCAAGGACCGATGTCAGCCTGTCGACGGTCACGGACTCGTCGGAGGCGTTCCCGAGGGTGAGGCGCAGCACGGATCCCCCGTCGGCGGCGATGGTCTGCGCGCCGGTCAGGGTGACCGGCTCGCTGACCGTGGTGGTGGCCGTGAGCGAGCCGAGCAGCGTGCTGCCGCGGTACAGCTCGCCGACGACGACGTGCTGTCCGAGCGCCGTGGCGGCGGGCAGGGCGAAGTCCACCGCGCCGACCTGGCCGGCGGCCACGGTCTGCGCGACCTGCTGCCCGTCGGGGAACACGAGACGATACGCGCCCTCGGTGCTCGACGCGGCGTTGTCGATGCTCCAGTGCGCGGCGATCGGCTGCCCGAGGTACGCGGGATCCAGCGTGAGGGCGGTGGCCGACGCGGTCACGCCCGTCACCGCGCCCTGCAGGTACACGGGCCCCTGACGCAGGTCGATCACGAGCTCCGAGCCCGCGCCCGCCTGCACGACCCGCGATGAGCCGTACATGTCGGTCACGGTCACGTCACCCTGGAGCGTCACGGTGACAGCCCGCGGCGACGTCGACCACAGCGCCCGCACCGGACCGCCGGGGGTCTCGAATCCGATGTTCCACAGGTCGGCGATCGAGGTGTCGCGGGTCGCCGAGTGCGCACCGGCCAGCACGTCGGCCGCCGTCGAGTAGCTCACGAAGGCGGGCTTCGGCGTGTACGCGCCCAGCGGGTCGTTCGCGGCGTGCAGCAGACCGAAGTTCTCCTCGGTCTCCGCCGCGTCGACGCCGTCGTTCACGAGGTCGTAGACGTAGTAGCGCTCGACGTCGTGCAGCGCGGTGATGACCGCCGACTTCGCGATGTTCGCCGCCTGCGTCTGCTCGTTGACAGCGCGGGCGTTGGTGCCGGTCGGCCATCCGTGCTCGGTGACCCAGAGCGGGATCGACTGGCCGTCGTTGTACTCGCGCACGAGCGCGTCGATGCGGGTCAGCGTCTCGTCGAGGGCCTCGGCTCCCACCGGGTAGCTGTAGGGGTGCAGCACGATGCCGTCGAGGTAGTCCAGCGCGCCGAGGCGGAAGGTGTCCTCGAGCCAGTCGGTGTTGAGGATCGCGACGGCCGGTCCGATGACGGGCAGGTCGGGGTCGACCGCCTTGACCGCCGGCGACGCCGACTTGAGCAGGTTCACGTAGTGCTCGGGGGCGACGTTCGTGTTGCCGCCGAGACCGAGGTCCCACTCGTTCCAGATCTCGATGCCCGAGGCCATGTCGCCGAACTCCGTCGCCATCTCGGCGGCGTAGGCGGAGTACGCCGCGACGGCTTCCGCGCTCACGGGTCCGTTGCCCCCGTCGTAGAGGGGGTTCCCGTAACCGGCGAGCAGCAGGGGACGGACGCCGCTGCTGCGGGCCTGGTCGAGGAACTCCGCGCGGGCGACCGACCAGTCGTAGACGCCGGGGGTCTTCTCGACATCGCTCCAGTAGGGCTCGTCGCGGAACTGCGCCACTCCTCCGACGGCCAGCGCCGGCATCGAGGCGAAGTCGCGGTGCTGTCCGTAGTGGGTCACCGCTCCGAATCGACCGTCGGCGGTCTCGGCGACGTCGGTGTCGGCGAGCACCGCGATCGTCGTCTGCGCGCCGCCGATGCGGGTGCCGTCGGCGAGGGCGTCGACCGTGAGGCCGTACCAGCCGCGGCCGAGCGCTCCGAGGTCGAGCGCGCCGTCGGCGGGCTCCTGCCCAGAGGCCACCACGCGCCCGTCGGCCGCCGTGGTGCGCCAGGCGACCGTGTCGGCCGTCGTCTCGTAGGGCAGCGTCACGGCATCCCCGACCGTGAAGAGGTTGCCGAAGGCGCCCGCCGACAGCGCGAACCCGGGGGTCACGTCGGCGGCGCTGATCGTGATGTCGTCGATGAGAGCGCGGGCGGTGGTCGAGGTGGTGTCGGGGCGCGCCCAGGAGTTCACGACGAACCCGATCTGCTGCGCCGGCCCGTGCCATTCGCCGTCGGCCGCGCCGCCCCAGGCGCCATGGCTGGGGTCGTCGGTGGGCGAGGCGAGCGTGATCTCCTGCCAGCCGTCCACGTCGGGCACCGGCAGGAAGGTCTGGTGCGTCTGCCCGGTGGCGTCGACGAGCTGCACGCCGATCGTGTGCAGGTTCTCGGCGTCGATCCAGAACGAGGCCGAGTCGAGGTCGACGCCGCCGAGCGACCGGGCGGCCATCTCCCAGCTGTCGGTGCCACGCACCGCGGTGTCGAGCAGAACCTCGACCGACGACGAGCCGGTGTGCCCGCGGTCCGCCGCGCGAGGCGTGCTCGGCGACACGGTCGTGCCGTCGAAGGCGGTGGCCGACCAGCCGGCCAGGTCCTCCACGCCGATCGTCGTGTCGGCGGCGACGGCCGCCGCGGGAAGCGCGAGGGCGCCCACCGCGATGAGCGCTCCGCCCAGGGTCAGCGATCGGCGGCGCGTGGTGCGCGACGACCGGGGTGTGCGTGATCTCACTCTGTCTCCTCTTCGAGCCAAGGTCGATGAAATGGGGAAATCGGTTGCCCCACGGCATCCTTGCGACAGTTGCGGAGTCTTGTCAAGCATCGAGACGCCCGTCATCGCGGCTTCCGTCGGTCGTTAAGATTGGCTTTGACGAACCGGCGCCTCACCTGGTAGACATCGGTAGAGCAATCGCTTTTCCCGCACAGCAGCACCACCCGAACGAAGGAGTTCCCATGACGAAGCGCATCCGCGCTGCCGCGGCTCTCGTCGCCATCGGCGGCCTGGCCGCCGGTCTCGCCGCCTGCTCGTCCGACCCGTCGCCCGACTCGGGCTCGGACGGTCAGATCACGATCCAGGTCGGCGACCGCCCCTCGGCGGACCGCCCGGAGGACCGCGAGTACTTCGACGAGCGCGTCGCCGCCTTCGAGGAGGCCAACCCCGACATCGATGTCGAGGCCGTCGAGACCGCGTACGACGCCAGCACGTTCCAGGCCCTCGCGGCCGGCGGCTCGCTCCCCGACGTCCTCAGCGTCCCCCTCACCGAGCCGCAGGGCCTCATCAAGCGCGGGCAGGCCGCCGACATCACCGACGCCCTCCGCTCGGAGGATCTGCTCGACTCGCTGAACCCGACGATCCTCGATCTCGCGTCGGACGACGACGGCAAGGTCTACGCCGTCCCCACCAACGCGTACTCGTTCGGACTCGTGTACAACCGCTCGCTCTTCACGGCGGCCGGACTCGACCCCGACGCACCGCCCACGACGTGGGACGAAGTGCGCGAGGCCGCGAAGCAGATCACCGAGAAGACCGGGGCTGCCGGATTCTCCGCCCTCACCACCGCGAACACCGGCGGATGGCAGTTCAGCGGCATCACGTACTCGTTCGGCGGCACGATCGAGAACGAGGACGGCAGCGAGGCCACGTTCGACGACACCCCGTCGACCGACGCCCTCGAACTGCTGCACGCCATGCGCTTCGAGGACGGCACCCTGCCCGCGAACACCCTGTACGACATGGACACCCAGGGGCAGGACTTCGCCGCGGGCAAGATCGGCATGATGATCGCCGCGACCGACCGCTACTACGGCGTCGTGCAGAACCTGAAGCTGCCGGCCGAGGACTTCGGCATCGGCGGGATGCCGCAGGACGGCGGCGTCAACGGCACCCTGTCCGGCGGCAGCGTGCAGATCGTGAAGCCGGACGCCTCGGAGGAGGAGAAGGCCGCCGCGGTGAAGTGGATCAAGTTCTTCTACCTCGAGCGCTACTTCGACCAGGACGTCGCCGTCGCCGATGCGAAGGCGTCGAACGAGGCCGGCTCCGTGACCGGTCTGCCCGGACTCGCGGTCGTCAACACCGACGCGTACGACACGTACTTCGAGTGGATCGCCGACTACATCAACGTGCCGTCGAGCAACTTCACGCCGTACCTCGAAGCGTCGACCGAGATCCCGATCGTCCCTGAGCCGGTGAACAACGCGCAGGAGGTCTACGGCGCCCTCGACGGCGTGATCCAGGCCGTGCTCACCGACGAGAACGCCGACATCTCGGCGCTGCTCGAGAAGGCGCAGACCGACGTCCAGGGTCGCCTCGGCCGCTGACCGTCAGGTCGCCACACCCCACCGCGATCGGGGCGGGACACCGCTCCCGCCCCGATCCCTCCCGTCCGGAGAACAGATGTTCCAGAACCGCTCCCACGGTCGCACCGGCTCCGCGCCGACCGCGACCACCCGTCGCTGGCGCCGCCTGCGCCCCGGACTCGTCGCCCTCGGCATCGCGGCCCCCGCGATCCTCGTCTACCTGTACTTCTCGTGGGGCCCCATCGTCTCGTCTCTCGTGATGAGCGTGCAGACCGTCACGCCCGGTCAGGACGCGCAGTGGGTCGGCATCGAGAACTTCGCGTACGTGCTCTCCGACCCGCAGCTCCCCCAGGCCGCGCTGAACACCGTGTACTACACGCTCCTCGCGATCGTGTTCGGCTTCCCCGTGCCCCTCGCCCTCGCCGTTCTCATCGCCGAGCTCCGCGGGCACCGCTGGTACTTCAGCGCCCTCGCCTACCTGCCCGTCATGGTGCCGCCGGTCGTCGCCATCCTGCTGTGGAAGTTCTTCTACGACCCGTCGTCCGACGGCGTCTTCAACACGATCCTCGGCGCGATCGGCATCGGCCCCGTGCCGTGGCTCACCTCCCCGGCGTTCGCGATGCCGTCGATCGTGCTCGAGACCACCTGGGCGGGTGCCGGCACGGCCGTCATCATCTACATCGCCGCGCTCACCAGCATCCCCACCGAGCTCTACGAGGCGGCCGAGCTCGACGGCGCCGGCATCTGGAGCCGCGTCTGGCACGTCGCCCTGCCGCAGATGCGCGGCATCATCGGCACGATGCTGCTGCTGCAGGTCATCGGCACCATGCAGATCTTCACCGAGCCGTTCCTCTTCACCGGCGGCGGCCCGCTCGGCGCGACCAAGACGCTGCTCATGACGATCTACGACTACGCCTTCGTGCGGGTCGACTACGGCGCGGCGACCGCCCTGAGCGTCCTGCTCGCCGCCGTGCTGTGCGTCTTCGCCTTCCTCTACACCCGCCTGACCCGTCGCTGGAGCGCCTGATGAGCATCCTCGCCCGCCCTCGTCGCGCCGTGGACACCGCACCGGCGCCCCGCACCAACATCTCCGACTCCGACCGCCGCCGCCCCGTCGTGCGCGTGACCCTCGCGATCGTGCAGACGCTCGTGCTCGTCGCCCTCCTCGTCGCCGGTCTCGGCCCCCTGGTCTGGCTGGCGCTGGCCGCGGTCTCCCCCACCCAGGACCTCATCCGCGAGCCGTTCGCGTTCTTCACGAGCGGCGTCGTGCAGTGGGAGAACATCGGCATCGCGTGGGAGCGCGGCCGCATCGGGCACTACCTGCTCAACACCGCCGTGCTCGCCCTCGGTGCGACCGTGGCCACGCTGGTGGTGTCGACCACCGCCGCCTTCGTCATCACGGTGCTGCGCCCGAAGTGGGGCAAGCTGCTCTCGGCCGCGATCCTCGCGACGCTGTTCGTGCCGGGCATCGTCGCCCTCGTTCCGCTGTACCTCACGGTGCGCGAGCTCCCCGTGCTGGGGATCTCGCTCCTGAACACCCCGTGGGCGATCTGGCTGCCCGCCGCCGCCACGGCGTTCAACGTGCTGATCATCGCGAGGTTCCTCGAGTCGATCCCCGCCGACCTGTACGACGCGGCGCGCATCGACGGCGCCGGCGCCCTCCGCATCCTGTGGAGCATCGTGCTCCCGCTGTCGAAGCCGATCCTCGGCGTGGTCGCGCTGCTGTCGGTCGTGGCCTCGTGGAAGGACTACCTCTGGCCGCTGCTCGTGCTGCCCGACCCCGACCTGCAGCCGGTGTCGGTGGCGCTGCCCCGCCTCGCGGCGCAGACCGAGTTGAGCGTGCAGATGGCCGCGCTCTTCCTGTCGCTCATCATCCCCGTGGTGCTGTTCCTCGTGTTCCAGCGGCAGTTCCTGCGCGGCGCGAGCATGGCCGGAGGGGTGAAGGGATGACCCGCGTCCTCGTCACCGGCGCCGACGGCGAGATCGGTCGGGCCGCGAGCGCGGAGCTCCTCCGCGCCGGCTACGACATCACCGCCCTCTCCCTCTCGTACGGTTCCGACCACCCGGCCGACCGCGTGCTCGTCGGCGACACGACCTCGGTCGACGACGTCGCCGCCGCGCTCGACGGAGCGGATGCCGTGGCGCACTTCGCCGCGATCCCGCACCCGTCCCTCGGCACCCCGTACGAGGTGTTCCGGGTGAACACCGACTCCACCTTCAACGTGCTCGAGCAGGCGGGCAGCCGCGGCATCCGTCGCGCGGTGATCGCGAGCAGCATCAACGCGCTCGGCTACCCGAACAACCCGCACCGCGCGTTCCCGCCGTCCTTCCCGCTGCGGGAGGACACCCCGACCGACGTCGGCGACGCCTACTCGCTGTCGAAGGGGGTCGACGAGCAGACCGCCCGCTACGCGCACCGCCGCCACGGCATCGACGTGGTCGCGCTGCGGTTCCCGCTCGTCAAGTGGCCCGAGGTGCTGCGACGGGCGGCGGCCGAGGTCGCCGAGGACCCCGCGTCGATGGCTCGCGAGGGCTGGGCGTACCTGACGATGGCGGATGCCGCGAGGGCCGTGCGCGTCGCGATCGAGGCGACGAGCAGCGGCGTCCTCGTCGCGGGGCTCAGCGCCGACGACACGCTGCTCGGCGAGCCGACGAGCGCGCTGCTCGCCCGGTACGCCCCCGGCATCCCCGCCGATTCCCCCGTGGACGGGTCCTCGCCCCTCGTGGATGCGAGCGTCGCGGCGACCGTGCTCGGCTTCCGGCCGGCGGAGTCGATCCACGACGGCACGGCGACGGCCCCGCTGTCCGCTCCGTCTCTCACCCCGACGAGGAACATCCCGTGACCGACGCCCCTCCCCCTCCCCCGACGTTCGCCCAGCCCTGGGCGGCACGCGACGACGTGCGCATCACCGACGTTCAGGCCGTCGTCACGGCACCCGAGGGCATCCCGCTCGTGGTCGTGAAGGTGCTCACCAGCGACGACGGGCTCTACGGGCTCGGCTGCGCCACGTTCACGCAGCGTTGGCAGGCCGTGGTCGCGTATCTCGACCACATCCGTCCGCTGCTGGTGGGCCGGTACCCGGGCGACATCGAGGATCTGACGCGGCTCATCCGCTTCTCCGCGTACTGGCGCGAGGGCCCGGTGGGCAACAACGCGCTCTCCGGTGTCGACATGGCGCTGTGGGACATCGCCGGCAAACGAGCGGGCATGCCCGTCTACGAGCTGTTGGGCGGCCGGGTCCGTGCGGCGGCCGAGGTGTACCTGCACGCGGAGGGACCGGATGCCGAGGCCACGGCCGCGCACGCGGAGCAGCTGCGTGCCGCGGGGCTGCGTCACATCCGCGTGCAGACCGGGCAGCAGGGCATCGGCCACTACGGGGCGCCGCCCGCGCCCGGGCTCTACGACTGGGCCCGCAATCCGCAGGGCTGGCGGGTGTCCGAGTATCTGCGCCGCACCCCCGAGCTCTTCGCCCGCATGCGCGAGCTGCTCGGCGACGATGTCGAGCTGCTGCACGACGTGCACTCGCGCCTCTCGCCGCGCCAGGCCATCGCGCTGCTGCGCGACCTCGAGCCGTACCGCCCGTTCTTCATCGAGGACGTGATCGCCCCCGAGCACTGGGATCGCCTCCCCGAGGTCGCGGCCGTCTCGTCGGTGCCCCTGGCCGTCGGCGAACTGGCCACGTCGTTCACCGAGGCCGCCCGTCTCGTCCGGACCCACGCCGTCGACTACCTGCGCGCGCACATCTCCGACGTGGGCGGACTCAGCGCCGCCCGCCGGCTGGCCGTGCTCGCCGACATCGAGGGGGTGCGCACCGCGTGGCACTCGCCGGGCGACGCATCGCCCTTCGCCGTCGCGGCGGCGGTCGCGCTCGATGTCTCCTCCCCCGCCTTCGGCGTGCAGGAGGGCCACGTGTACAACGAGGCAAGCCACGAGGTCTTCCCCGGCATGCTCGACATCGAGAACGGCTGGCTCACCCCGAGCGACGCGCCGGGCTGGGGCGTCGACCTCGACGAGCGCGCCGCGGCGCGCTTCCCTGCCGGCATCTCCGGCCACGACGGCTGGGCGGCGGGCGTCCGCTCCACCGACGGCGCCCTGATCGCCCCCTGACCCCGTCCCTGTCCACTCCTCCCGAAAGCACTCGCATGCCCACGTGGTCCCTCGCGCCCTCCCGGCGCTCCCTGCTCCGCGACGGAGCGCCCGCCTTCCTGCTCGCCGACACGACCTGGGCCGCGTTCAGCGGGCCGACCGACGAGGAGTGGACCGACTACCTCGTGCGGCGGCGGCGGCAGGGCTTCACGGGTCTGCTCATCAGCGTGCTGCCGATCGAGCACGACCGCTCCGAGGGCGGGCTGTCGCCGTACGTCGTCCGCGACGGGCGCCTCGACCTCGACGGTGGCGACGCCGAGTACTGGCCGAGGGCGGAGCGGATGCTGCAGGAGGCCGTCGAGCACGGCTTCACGCCGATGCTCGTGCTGCTGTGGAACAACTTCGTGCCGGCGACCTGGGGCGCGGGACTCACTCCCGAGCTGGTGCTCGACGAGCAGCAGACCCTCGACCACGTGCGCGGGGCCGTCGAGCGCTTCGCTCGGTTCGCGCCGATCTGGATCGTCTCGGGCGACGACGACCTCGACTCCGAGGTCGCGCTCGCCCGGTATTCGCTGGCCGCCGCGGAGGTGCGCCGGCTCGCCCCCGACGCACTCGTCACCTGGCACAGCACGCCGACGGCACGGATGCCGGAGGCCGTCGCCGACGGGGAGCTGCTCGATCTGCACGGGCTCCAGCCGGGGCACAACCAGGAGTGGGACACCCTGCCCCGCGATCTCGTGCGCCACTACGCGGCGTTCTCGGTGCCGCGGCCGATCATCAACCTCGAGCCCTGCTACGAGGGACTGGGCCGCTTCGCCGGTCGCGCGCGGCATTCGCGGGAGGACGTGCGGCGGGCCAGCTGGACCGGTGTCGTGGCCGGGGCGGCCGCGGGGCTCGGGTACGGCGCGCACGGCGTGTGGAGCTGGCACCGCCGCGGCAGCGCGTTCACGGCCGAGAACGTGCACGGCATGCCGTTCCCGTTCTCGGTGGCCATGGAGTTCCCCGGCGCCGACGACGTCGGCTTCCTGCGTCGGGTCGTCGAGGGCGAGGTCCTGTTCGACCTCGACGAGGCCGCCGACCTGCTCGTGGACGAGCCGTCGGGAGCCGTGGTCGGGCGCGCAGGCGACCGGGTCGCGGTCTACGCGCCCGAGTCGTTCGCTCTCACGCTGCGGCTCGACCCCGCCGCTGTCGTCGCGGTGCGCGTGTACGACCTCGACGCCCGGCGGATCGACGCGGCACAGTGCACGCCGGTCGAGCACGACGGCGCCCCCGGCATCCGTCTCGAGCAGACCGAGTTCGCCGGCGATGCGCTGTTCGTGATCGACCTCGGCCGGTCGACCCCGTGACGACGGACGACGTGGTCGTCGCCTCGCACGGCATCCGCGTCGCCGTGACGAGGGCCGGCGGGGCGATCTCGTCGATCCGGGCGCACGGCGTCGAGCTGCTCGCGCGCACCCCCTGGGCGGACGAAGGGCTCGGCGGAGAGGGCGATGCGTGGCGGATGCCGTCGAGCAGCGCCGAATGGCATCGACGCTATCCCGGCGGCTGGCACCTGCTGACCCCGGCCGCGGGCGACCCGTCACCCGAGGCCGCCGTGGAGCAGCCGTTCCACGGCGAGGCGGCCTGGCGCTCCTGGCACGTGCGCGCGGAGGGCGACGCGGCGATCGTCGCGGAGGTGCTGCTGCGCACCGCGCCGCTGCGGGTGACCCGCACGGTGACCGTCTCGGAGGGACGCGTGACCGTCGACACGGTGCTGCGCAACGAGAGCGACGGCGATCAGCACGTCGTCTGGGTCGAGCACCCGGCGCTCGCGGGGGCGCTGTTCGACGACGCCGAGGTCACGCTCGGGGCCGACGGCGGCGACGGCGCCGAGCGTGTCGCGGTGCGGATCGTCGCTGCGCCCGGGTCGCGGTTCGACGACCTCGACGCCGCCTCCGGACGCGTCCTGATCGCGTCGGCGTCGGCCGGGCTCGACCTGACGCTGACATGGGATGCCGCGCTGCTCCCCCGCCTGTTCGTCTGGCAGGAACGGCACGGCTCCGCGGGGTTCCCGTGGTGGGGCGCGGTCGACGCGGTGGGCCTGGAGCCGGCATCCGACGCCTACGGAACGGCTACCCTCGGGTCGGGGTCGGTGACGGTGGCCGCCCGCGGCGAGCGCCGCAGCCGCTTGGCGTGGGAGATCCGGCCGCGCGAGTGAGCGTCGCGGCACCGGATCGCTACAATCGTTCTGCGATGTCAAGCAAAGCGATTTCCCTCAAGGACGTGGCCGCCATCGCGGGGGTCTCCGTCTCGACCGCGTCGAAGGTGCTGCGCGGCGGGGGCAAGGCATCGGACGCCACTCGCGAGCGCATCCTCGAAGCCGCTGCGCGCCTGGACTACGAGCCGAACGCGCTGGGTCAGTTCCTCGCTCAGGGGCGCAGCGCCACGATCGGCGTGCTCACCCTCAACGCACCGGGCGCGTTCACGATGCCGGTGCTCACCGCCGCGACGACGGCGCTGGGCGCACGCGACCTGTCGGTGCTCGTGTCGGACTCCCGGCTCGACCGTGCGGTCGTCGCGGCAACGGTGCGCAAGTTCCGCGCGCGCAAGGTCGACGGCCTGCTGGTCGTCGGCGACGGCAGCGGCACCGCGATGCGCTCGGTCACGGCCGGGTTCACCGTGCCGGTCGTGTACGCGTACGGGTTCTCGGACGAGCCGGACGACGTGTCGTTCGTGCACAACGGCCAGGTCGCCGGAGAGCTCGCGGGTCGGCACCTGCTCGGTCTCGGCCGTCGCCGCATCGCGCACATCGGCGCCTCGCTCGACGACCACTCCGCGAGGGAGCGCGCCGAGGGTCTGACCTCGGTGCTCGCCGCCGAGGGTCTCGAGCTCGTCGGCGGAGCCGGGTTCCACGGGGACTGGTCGCGGTCCTGGGGGCGGCGCGCCGCCGAGGACCTCGTCGCGTCCGGGCTCGAGTTCGACGCCGTGTTCTGCGGCAACGACACGATCGCCATGGCCGCATCCGAGGTCTTCCGGC
Organism: Microbacterium sp. LWO14-1.2; assembly: GCF_038397715.1. Taxonomy (NCBI): domain Bacteria; kingdom Bacillati; phylum Actinomycetota; class Actinomycetes; order Micrococcales; family Microbacteriaceae; genus Microbacterium; species Microbacterium sp. LWO14-1.2. Next base: position 2,603,570 of record NZ_CP151633.1, on the reverse strand, counting down.
AAGCGGGGCTCCGCATCCCCGCCGATGTCGCGATCGTCGGGTTCGACAACCTCGCCGGCCTCATGGACCAGCACGACCGCACGCTCACCACGATCGACCCGCTGCTCAGCACCGTGGGAGAGCGCGCGGCCGAATACCTCGCCGACGCCATCGAGGGCGGCGCCTACGAACCAGGAGTGCACCGCGTCGACGGCATCCTCATCGAGGGCGAGTCGTCGGTGGGCCCTCGATCCTGACCTTCACGACGTCGGACGCCCTCACTCCAGTTCGTCGAGCACCAGTTCGCCGCGCGCGTTGAGCCGCGCCATCATCTGCTCGATGCGTCGCGGGTCGACCTTGGGCGCGGGGCTCTGATCGAACTCCATCACCATCGGGATGCTCGGGTGGATCCACGCCGACATCGCGCCGACGCGCTGCGAACCGCCGGGCCAGGTCATCATGAAGCTCTCCTGCCGCCGCAGCTTGGTCGCGATCACGATCTTCACGTGCACCAGCACATCGTCGTCGATGTCGATCGCCGGACGCGAGCTGTTGTATTCGAGCTTTCCCATGATCGAACAGTACCGCCGAGAAGGAGGATCAGCGTGCCGCTTCCCTCGCCCGCATCCGCGCGGACGGAGGGCGGGCGCTCTGCGCGCGGGTACGGTGAGCAGGTGACCGCATCCGAGCACCGCCCGCAGCCCGCCGCACCGCGCGTCGCCGTGGTCGGACCCGGCGCGATCGGCACGACGATCGCCGCGGCGCTGCACGCGAGCGGTCGGACCCCCGCGCTGTACGGTCGCACGGCGCGCGAGTCCCTGGAGCTCCTGGTCGGCGACGCGCGCATCAGCGTGCCCGGCCCCGTGCGCACCCGGCTCGAGGAGGTCGACACCGAGGTCGACGGACGGGTCGACGTCGTCTTCCTTTCGGTGAAGGCCACGCAGATCGGCGCGGCGGCTCCGTGGCTCCGAGCGCTCTGCGGTCGCGACACCGTGGTCTGCGTCCTGCAGAACGGCGTCGAGCAGGTGGCGATGGTGTCGCCGCACGTGGCGGAGGGCGTCACCGTGCTGCCGTCGGTGGTGTGGTTCCCCGCGCAGGCCCAGCACGACGGATCGGTGCGACTGCGCGGCGACGCCCGGCTCACCGTACCCGCAGGAAGCGATGCCGACCGGATAGCCGCCGTCCTCGACGGAACGCTCTGCACGGTCGAGGTCTCGGCGGACTTCCCGGCGATGGCGTGGCGCAAGCTGCTGCAGAACGCGGCGGCCGGCCTCATGGCGCTCACGGGGCGCCGCGCGGGCGTCTTCCAACGCGACGACCTGGCCGACCTGACACGGGCGTATCTGCAGGAGTGCGCGGAGGTCGCCCTCGCCGAGGGCGTCGCGCTCGATGCCGGAGTCGCCGACGGCATCCTCGCGGGCTTCCGCTCGGCGCCCGCCGACCTGAGCACCTCGATCCTCACCGACCGCGAGGCCGGACGCCCCCTGGAGTGGGACGTCCGCAACGGCGTCGTGTCGCGGCTGGCCGCACGCCACGGCATCCGCACCCCGGTCTCCGACCTCGTCGCGACGCTTCTTGCGGCGACCAGCGACGGCCCGGGATGAGGATGAGCGCTCAGCGCTCGAAGACCACCTCGCCGCCGACGACCGTGGTCGTCACCTGCTGCTCGGCGATCCGCTCGGGGTCGATGTCGTAGAGGTCGTCGCTCAGCGCGATGAAGTCCGCCAGCATCCCGGCCTTCAGCGTACCCGTGGCGTGCTCCTGCCCCACCGCGTACGCCGATCCGAACGTGTAGGCGCGCACGGCCTGGTCGACCGTCACGCGCTCGCGCCCGCCGAGCACGACGCCGCCGCTCGTCCTCCGCAGCACCATGTCGCGCAGCGACACCAGCGGGTTCGCGTCGGAGATCGGCGAGTCGGTCGACCCGTTGATCACGATCCCGGCATCCGCGAGGGACTTCACGCGGTAGATGTCGTCACGACGATCCGCGGCGACCGCGGCGGCCATGCCGTCGCCGAAGTCCGAGACGAACACGCCCTGCGGCACCGGGATCACACCCAGGCGCGCCGCGCGCGCGATGTCGTCGTCGCTCGCGAGCGCGAAGTGCTCGATGCGGTGGCGCACGTCGGGTCGAGGCGCGATGCTCTGCGCGTGCTCGATCGCGTCGAGCACATGAGTGATCGCACGGTCGCCGATCGCGTGCGTGGCCACGGTCCATCCGGCGAGGTGGGCGCCGACGATGTAGTCGCGCAGCGCATCGGGCTCGTGCAGCAGCACGCCGAAGTTCTCGGCCTCGCCGTGGAAGCACGCGTGCATCGCCGCCGAACGGCCGATGAACGAGCCGTCGGCGACGATCTTCACCGGCCCCACGCGCAGCCTGTCGTCGCCCAACCCGGTGCGGATGCCGAGGTCGAGACCCAGCACGTCCTTGTCGGGGAGGTCGGTGAACGGATGCAGCACGGTGATGTAGGGCATGAGGGTCGTGCGCACGCGCAGCGTCCGCTGCTCGACGGCCGTCTGATAGGCGTGGTAGTCGAGCGGGCTGTTGCCGACCATCCGGATCTCGCCGATGCCCGGCTCGGTCACCGACGTGAGCCCGTAGCTCAGCGCCTGGTCGCTCGCGAGACCGAGGTTGCGCTGCACCTCGTCGAGTCCCATCGGCCGCACGAGCGCGAGGATCGGGGCCATCGCCGACTCCTGCAGCAGCCCCTCCGGCCGCCCATCGCGGTCGCGCGGGATCCCGCCGCCCGGGATGTCGGGGAAGCCCTCGCGCGCGGTGTATCCCGCGAGCTCGAACGCGCGCGTGTTCGCGACCATCATGTGGCCCGACACGTGTTCGAGGATCACGGGCCGCCCGCCCGCCACCCGGTCGAGCCCCTCGGCGGTCGGGTGCGCCTCCAGGAAGTTCTGGTCGTACCCCGATCCGCGCACCCAGGCGTCGGGGGCCGACCCGGCGGCGTGCGCGCGCACGGCCTCGTAGAGCTCGTCGAGCGAGTTCACGGCGCCGGGACGCAGGTTCAGCGACGCGAGACGGAACCCGGTGAGCGAGAGGTGGTGGTGCGCGTCGTGGAACCCCGGCAGCACCGGTTGCCCGTCGAGGTCGACGACCTGCGCCGCATCGACTCCCTCGAGCTCATCGTCGAAGCCGACGATCCGGCCGTTGAGCGCCCCGATGCTGCGGGCCGTCGGCCGTTCGGGGTCGAGGGTGCGGATGCGGGCGTTGGTGAAGATCGTGTCGACGCGCATGGTCTCTCTCGCGGTTCTGGTCGAGTCGGCGGGCGGCAGGTCGGCGGACAGCCGGGATAGCCGGGGTCGGGGGTGGCTGGTCAGCGGACGGCGGCGACGCTCTCGGCGTGCGCCGAGCGGACGATGCGCCGCTGCAGCCCCCACACGCCGGCGATCGTGACGAGGATCATCACGGCGTAGAAGACGGCCACCGCCCACACGCTGCCGCCGGAGGAGTTGAGGATCCACTGCGCGACGAGCGGCGTGGATCCTCCGAACACCGTGGCGCACAGCTGGTACGCGAGCGAGACGCCCGAGTAGCGGATGCGGGCGGGGAAGGCGGAGGCCAGCAGTGTGGCGAGGAGGGCGTAGTAGGCCGTGCTGCCGATGATCGTGGCGTAGAGGGTGACCGTGATCCACAGCGGCGACGCGGCCTGGATGGCGAGGAAGTACGGCACCGTCAGCACGACGCTCAGCACGAGCCCCGCGAGCATGACCCTGGCGATGCCGAAGCGCTCGGCGATCTTCGCGGCGATGGGCTGCCAGATGAACTGGAGCACCGCCATGCCGAGCAGGATGTTGAGCATGAGCTGACGGTCGATTCCGAGCGAGCCGGTGGTCCAGGCGAGGAGGAACGTGTTCGAGAAGTACGCGTTCGAGATGCCCATCACCGAGGCGAGCACTCCGAGTCCGATGAGCAGCGGCGCGGTGCGGATCGCGACGAGCACCGGGGCGCTCACGACCTCCTGCGACTGCTTGGCCGCCTCGAAGTCGGGCGACTCCTCGACCTTCACGCGGATGACGAGTCCGACGATGACGAGGATCGCCGACACGAGGAACGGGATGCGCCAGCCCCAGGAGATGAACTGCTCGTCGGGGAGCAGTCCCACCAGCAGGAACATCACGGTCGCGAGGATCGAGCCGGCCGGCGAACCCTGCTGCACCCAGGCACCGGCGAGGCCCTTCTTCTCGGCGCGCGCGTTCTCGGTCGACAGCAGCACGGCGCCGCCCCACTCCCCTCCGACCGCGAAGCCCTGCAGCCCGCGGAGCACGACGAGGAGGATCGGGGCGAGGATGCCGATCTGCGCGTACGTCGGGAGCAGGCCGATCAGCGTGGTCGCCGTTCCCATGAGGATCAGCGTGAGCACGAGCACGTTCTTGCGACCGAACTTGTCGCCGAAGTGGCCGAACACGAGTCCGCCGATCGGACGCATCAGGAAGCCGACCCAGAAGGTCGCGAACGAGGCGAGCAGCGCGGCGCCCGGCGCCACGTCGGGGTAGAACACGCGGCCGAAGACGAGGGCGGCGGCGGTGCCGAAGATGTAGAAGTCGTACCACTCGATCGCCGTGCCGACGAAGGCACCCACCATCGAACGACGTTGCCGGGCAGGACTGATCTCAGTGTGCGAAGTAGCCATCGGGGGGGCTCTCTGGTCGGAGGGAGTCGGGATCTGCTCATCCTCACCGGCCGGAGCCATGCTCGTCCAATGAGAAAAACGGTTCTCGACATACGATTCTCGTATGTACGGAGAACGGGAGCTCGAGGCGTTCGTCGCCGTCCTCGACTGCGGATCGGTGAGTCTCGCAGCAGAACGCCTGATCAGGACCCAACCGACGGTGTCGCGGCAGATCGCCTCGCTCGAACGCCAGGTCGGCGCCGCACTCTTCCGGCGGATGCCGCAGGGCATGGTCACGACGTACGCCGGCGAGCGCCTGGAGCCGATGGCCCGCGACCTCGTCCGGCGCGGCCGTCGCGCGCGGGAAGTCATGAGCGGCATCGTGCAGAACGAGCGCTCGTTCGTCGCGGCCGCTCCCGAGATGACGAGCGTGCTCGTGCTCGCGCCGTTCATCGCCCGAGGCGGACCGATCTCCGACGTGGTCGTCGCGACGCCCGCCGAGACCTACGACCGGCTGCGGTCGGGCGCCGACCTCGCCGTGACGACCAGCCCGCCGGACTCGCGACTCCGCAGCCGCCGCATCCTGGACCTCCCCCTCTACTGCCAGCTCCCCTCCGACCATCCGCTCGCCGCCGGCGACGCAGTCGAGCTGCGCGACCTGCTCGCCGGCCCCTTCCTCACGTCGGGGGTCGGCTCCGCCGCCTGGACGCAGATCCAGCGAGCAGCCGAGGGCGAGGCGTGGTCGCTGGAGATGGCGAGCTTCGGCGCGGACGCGCCGATCGTGCAGGCCCGTTCGGCCGCCGGACACGGTCCGTGCGTGGTGGTCGAACCGCCGCGCTTCGGCTTGCTCTCCAAGCCCCTGCTCCACCGGGGCACGCCCATGCAGTGCGCGTTGTACGCGAGTTGGGAGCGCGCACACTATGCCCGCGACGACATCCGAGCGGTGATCGACGAGCTCGCCGCCTTCGTCGCCGACCACGTGTCGGGACTGCACGAGAAGGCAGCTCTCCGCGCCCTCTGACGCCGTCCCGACAGCCTTCCGGAGCGTCCGGAGCACCGTCCGGGGCGGTACTGATTTACGCGCGGTCCTCGCATTCCCGGGGGTCGGGGTGCATGAAAAAAACTTCCTGCTCGTTTCCGTGGAGACACGCCGTGGGTCCGGAAAAGCCCGCCAATCCGCGCCATCCATGCCTCCGAACGGGCAGTATGACGCTCTCCCCCTCCGCGCCATTCCTTCGGCTGTCCCGACTCGCCACCGCTGTGCGGCGAGCCGTGCCGCAGCTCGCGGCGTTCGGGGGCGTCGGTCTCGTCGCCTTCGTGGTCGACGTCGGCGGGTACAACCTCCTCCGCTCCACCGTGATGTCGGAGCAGGTGATCTGGGCCAAGGTCATCTCCGTCTCGGTCGCCACCGGTGTCGCCTGGCTCGGTCACCGGTACCTCACCTTCCGCCGCACCCGACGCCCTGCGGTCGCGAAGGAACTGCTGCTGTTCCTGCTGGCCAACGGAGGCGGTCTGCTGATCGCCGCCGGCTGCCTGTTCGTCTCGCACTATCTCCTCGGCTTCACGAGCCAGCTCGCCGACAACATCGCCGGGAACGTGGTCGGCCTGATCCTGGGCACCGTGTTCCGCTACCTCACCTACCGATTCCTGGTCTTCCGGACGCCTCAGGAGGCGACATCATGACACTCCTCGCGCACGCCCTCTCCCGACCCTCCGAAAGCGATCCCGCTCCCGGGCCCCTGCTCACCCCCGCACCCGATCAGGCCCCCGCCCCCGGCGTGCCCAACCGAGAGGTGCTCGACCCCGGGCTCGTCGAGACGGCGCAGAGTGCGTCCGGCTTCGACTGGGCGGCCTTCGCCGGGCACGTCGGCCTCGTCGCCGTCGCGCTCGCGCTGACGGCGGTCGCCGTGACGACCCTCTGGTGGATGCTGTACGCCTGGCGCTCGAAGAGCACGTACGACAGCACGGCCTTCTCGAGGGAGCCCCGCCCCGCGCAGCACACCTTCACCCTTCTCGTGCCGGGCAGGCACGAGGAGGAGGTCATGGGACAGACTCTCGACGCCCTGGCCGCGCAGACGCACCCCGACGTGCAGATCATCGCGATCGTCGGCGACGACGACCCGGGAACCACGGCCGTCGTGCGCGCGGCGGCGGCCCGGCACCCCGACCGCATCGAGGTCGTGGTCGACGACAGCGTGCCCAAGAACAAGCCCAAGGCGTTGAACCGCGCCCTCGCATACGCGGGCGGCTCCATCGTCGGCGTGTTCGACGCCGAGGACGAAGTGCACCCCGAGCTGCTCCGCCACATCGACTCGCGGTTCACCGAGACCGACGCGACGGTCGTGCAGGGCGGCGTGCAGCTGATGAACTTCCGCTCCTCGTGGTGGTCGCTGCGCAACGTCCTCGAGTACTACTTCTGGTTCCGCTCCCGCCTGCACTTCCACGCCGGGGCGAGGTTCATCCCACTCGGCGGCAACACGGTGTTCGTCAAGCGCGACGCCCTCGAGCGCAACGGCGGGTGGGACGCCGAATGCCTCGCCGAGGACTGCGAGCTCGGCGTCCGGCTCTCGAGCCAGGGTGAGAAGGTCGTCGTGGCGTACAGCCCCGAGTACGTGACCAGGGAGGAGACCCCTGGCACGCTGCCGTCGTTCTACAAGCAGCGCACGCGCTGGAACCAGGGCTTCCTACAGGTGCTGCGCAAGGGCGAGTGGCGAGCACTGCCGACCCGCGGTCAGCGCCTGTTCGCGCGCTACATGCTCGCGATGCCCTTCCTGCAGGCCGCGACAGGACTGCTCATCCCGCTGTCGCTGTTCCTGATCCTCGTCGTGAAGGTCCCGACCGTGGTCGCGCTGCTCACCTTCATCCCGCTCGCGCCGACGCTCGTGACGGTCGCGGTCGAGATCGCGGGTCTCGGCGAGTTCGGACGCCTCTACGGAGAGAAGGTGCGGGTCCGCGACTACGTGCGCCTCGTGCTGGGCACCATCCCGTTCCAGGTGCTGCTCGCGGGGGCCGCGATCCGCGCCGTGTTCCGCGAGCTCCGCGGCGAGCGCGGCTGGGAGAAGACAGCGCACAGCGGTGCGCACCGCGAGCCCGCCCCCGCCGCATCCGCTCCGATCCGCGAGGAGGTCGCCGCATGAGCACGACACTCGAGAAGACCGCCGAGGTGGAGCGGGCGACCGCCGGCTCCGCAGCGGTCGACGGCATCCGCCCCTCCGAGAAGACGCCGAGGGGGCCAGGACGGATGTCGCTGTGGTTCCGCACGCACGCGCGCGACCTCCTCTGGCTCCTCCCGGTGCTGCTCGTCAGCGCGGTGGTCAACTTCCTCAACGTCGGCGGCTCCCCGCAGCGCATCGACGACGAGGGCACGTACACCGCGCAGGCGTGGGCGGTCACGCACCTCGGCGAGCTCGCCCACTACACGTACTGGTACGACCACCCTCCGCTGGGCTGGCTGCAGATCGCCGGCTACACGCAGCTGACCGGCGCGTTCGAGCGCTGGGACGTCGCGGTCCTCGCCGGGCGCGAGGCCGTGCTCGTCGCGGCGCTCATCTCGGTCGTGCTGCTCTGGGCTCTCGCCCGGCGACTCGGCATGTCGCGGGTCGCCGCGGCGGCGACGGGCCTCGTGTTCGCCCTGTCCCCTCTCGCGCTGCAGTTCCACCGCACGGTGTACCTCGACAACGTCGCCGTGCCCTGGCTGCTGCTCGCGTTCTTCCTGGCGACGAACCGGCGCGGCCAGCTCGCCGCGTTCGCCGGCTCCGCCTTCGCGTTCGGCATCGCGGTGCTGACGAAGGAGACCTTCCTGCTCGCCCTCCCGGTCCTCGCCTGGGTGATGCTTCGCAGCGCTCGTCGGGAGACCCGCCGGTACACCCTGTCGGTGGCCGCCAGCATCCTGGTCCTGATCGGCGGCAGCTATCTGCTGCTCGCCGCCGTCAAGGGCGAGCTCTTCAGCGGCGCAGACCGGGTCAGCCTCATGGAGGGCATCACCTTCCAGCTCGCGTCCCGCGAAGGCAGCGGGTCGGTCGCCGATCCGGACTCGCTCATCAACCGCACGCTCGGCATGTGGTGGCAGCTGGATCCGGTGTTCATCGTCCTGAGCCTCGTGGCCGCGGTGTATGCCCTGCTGCTGCCGCGCCTCCGGCCGTACGCGGTGCTCGTGCTCGCCATGACCGCGTTCATGTTCCGTCCTGGCGGGTACCTCCCCGTGCCGTACGTCATCATGCTGATCCCGTTCGGGGCCCTCCTCATCGCCGGTGCCGCGGACAGCGCGGTGGCCCGCATCCGGCGGCGGTCGGCCTCACGACGCGCGCTCGCCACCGGGTTCGTCGCCGTCGCCGCCGTGGGGGCGATCGTGGCGGTGCCGCTGTGGGGGACGCAGCTGCGGGGCTTCGTGCTCGCCGACCTCGACGCACCCCTCCGCGGTGCCGAGCAATGGCTCGAGGAGAACGCCACCACCGATCAGCGCATCATCGTCGACGACGCCATGTGGGTCGACCTGGTGCGGGCCGGCTGGGATCGGGAGAACGTGATCTGGTACTACAAGCTCGACACCGACCCGGCGGTCCAGGCGGACTCGCCGAACGGGTGGCGCGACGCCGACTACGTCGTCACGACCGACTCCATGCGCACGTTCCCCGGTGCGTTCCCGCAGGTGCAGCAGGCGATCGACAACTCCGTCGTCGTGGCCTCGTTCGGCTCGGGACCGCAGGCCGTCGAGGTGCGTCGGGTGACGATCGACGGCGCAGAACAGGCGGCGATCTCGCAGCAGGATGCCGTCGCGCAGCGCGCACGGCTCGGCGCCGAGCTCGCGACCAACCCCGAGATCACCCTGGACGACGCGGACCGCGACCGGCTCGTCGCCGGGCAGGTCGACGAGCGCATCATCGCTGTGCTCGCCGCCGTCGCCGGAGCGGGCTCCGTCACGGTCGCCGGTTTCCCCGTGGTGACCGGGGAGGGCGACGAGTCCTTCCGGCAGCTCGCGATCTCGTCGATCGGCGGCTCGCCCGTCGCCGACGACGGCCGGGTCACGGCGGAGGGGCGCGCGTTCCTCGATTCGCTCACCGGCGCGTACGAACCGGCCGACGTCGCCGTCTCGGGCGACACCGTCGTCCTGCGGTACCCGGTCTCCCTGCGGCCCCTGCTGCCCTGAGACGCCTCACGAACCGACCGACACAACGCACGACCCCATCGAGAAGGAGCACATCATGACGAATTCACGATTCCCGCACCTCACGGCAGGCCTGGCCTGGGGAGCGGCAGCGCTGCTCGTCAGCGTCGCCGTCCCGCTGCCCGCCGCAGCGCAGACCTCTCCCGCCGACGCCCGCCCCGCCGTCGCCCCCTCCGCCGTCGACGCCACGGCCGGATGGCTGCGTCTCGGCCACCTCTCCCCCGACACGAAGTCCGTCGACGTGCGCGTCTCGGCCGTGCGCGGCGGATCGACGCTCTTCGAGCTCGACGGCGTCGGCTACGGCGACGTCTCGACCTACCAGGAGCTCCCGGCCGGGTCGTACACGGTCAGCATGGTGCCTGCCGGTTCGTCGGGGTCGGACGTGCCCGTGATCTCGGAGACGGTGACGGTCGACGCCGGCACCGCGACGACCGTCGCGGCCTACGGACCGACCGACGACCTGCAGGTGCGGGCGTTCGACGACGACCTGTCGCAGCCTGCGGCCGGTTCGGCCCGCATCCGCCTCATCCAGGCGTCGACGATCACGCCGGAGGTCGACGTCACGACCGCGCAGGGCGACCCGATCGCGAAGGATGCGAAGGCCGGATCGGCCACCGGATACGCCGAGATCCCCGCCGGCGACTGGACCCTCGACCTCACCGGCAAGGGCGTGCAGGACAGCGCGGACGTGTCGGTCGCCGCGGGCAGCGTCACGACGCTGTTCGTGCTCGACACCTCCAGCGGCGGACTCACGATCCTGCCGATCCTCGACAGCGCCTCCGTGGGAGACGTGCCGGACGGCGGCGTCGACACGGGCGGCGGCTACCTCGCCCACGCCGAGGCCGACGGAACGGCTCCGGCGAAGCAGGTGCGGGAGGCGCTCTGATGCGCCGCCCCGCTCTGATCGCGATCGCCGCGGGCGCCGTGGTGGTGACGGCGGGGACCGCGGCGGTCGCCGTCGGCCTGAACACCGCCGACACCGGCCCGCCCGACTCGTCGCCCGCCGCCACCTCGTCGCCCCTGCCTCCGGAGGAGACGCAGGCGCCTGATCTCGTCGCCGCCGACCTCGCGACCTCGTTCCTCGACGAGTGGGTCGAGGACGGACGCGTCGTCCGGCGCGACGAAGGCGGCGACACAGTCAGCGAAGGCCAGGCGTACGGACTCTTCGCGGCCCTGATCGCCGACGACGAGCAGCGCTTCGACGAGGTCTGGGACTGGACGCGCGCCGAGCTGCTGCGCCCCGACGGGCTCATGGCCTGGCGGTGGGACGACGGGAAGGTCGTCGACGACGAACCGGCGACCGATGCCGACCTCGACGCCGCCCGCGCTCTCGTGCTGGCGGGAGACCGCTTCGGGCGCGAGGACCTGCGCGCGGAGGGCGTGGAGCTCGCGACCGTGATCGCCGACCGCCTCACGGTGCAGACCGCGCAGGGACGCATCCTGCTGCCCGGGTTGTGGGCGGCCGACCGCGAACCGTACGCCTACAACCCCAGCTATGCGTCGCCCGTGGCGTTCCAGGTCCTCGGTGCGGCGACGGGCGATCCGCGCTGGGCCGAACTGCAGGCGGGCAGCGCTCAGGTCACCGGCACGATCCTCGATGCCACTGATCTGCCGCCCGATTGGGCCCAGGTGCACGCCGACGGACTCGTCGAGCCCATGCCGGGGCCGCGCGGCGGAGGCGATCCCGTGCAGTACGGGTTCGACGCGCCGCGGCTCCTGCTGCGGTACGCGGAATCCTGCGATCCCGCCGACGTGGCTCTCGCCGCTCGTCCCCTCGCCACCCTCGATCGGGAGGACGAGCTGGCGTCGCGCCTGGATCTCGGGGGCGGCTCCCTGTCGTCCGACGAGTCGGCCTTCGCCTACACCGCGCGCGCAGCATCCGCCTCCGCGAGCGGCGACGCCGAGGCCGCCTCCTCCGACCTCGAGCGCGCCGCGCAGTTCAGCGTGCGGTATCCGACCTACTACGGAGCGTCCTGGGTCATGCTGTCGACCGCGATGCTCACCGACGACGCCCTCGGCGGCTGCGGGACGGGAGCGGTCTGATGCGCGGGGCCGGTGGGATGCGCACCCTCGCGGCGATCGGCGTGCTCGCCGTATCGCTGGGCCTCGCGGCGTGCGGCGCTACCGGCCCGGCATCCCCCGCCCCGTCGGCCACCGCCCAGAGCGGGTTCTCCGCCGGCGGGCTGCAGGATCCTGCCGCGCCCACGCCCCCGGCACAGGACGCCGTGCCGACGCGCGTCTCGATCCCCGCGCTCGGCGTGGATTCGACGCTCGAGGACCTGACGCTCGACGGCACCGGTCGCCTCACCGCCCCCGTCGACTACGACCTCGCCGGGTGGTACTCGGGCGGCGTCGTCCCCGGTGCGGTGGGACCGGCGATCATCGCCGGTCATGTCGACTCTCCGTCGGCGCCTGCCGTCTTCGCGGGTCTCGGCTCGCTCGCCGTCGGCGACGAGATCGTCGTCACCCTGTCGGACGGATCGGAGCGCGTGTTCGCGGTGAGCGACAGCATCCAGTCCGCCAAGGCCGAATTCCCGACCTCCTCCGTGTACAGCAACGTGCCGACCCCGGAACTGCGGCTCATCACCTGCGGGGGCGTCTTCGACCCCTCGACGGGGCACTATCTCGACAACCTCATCGTCTTCGCCGAACTGCAGAGCTGACCCTTCGAAAGGACCGCCATGAACGAGACGCTCGTCATCATCCCCACCTACAACGAGATAGAGAACATCGAGTCGATCGTCGACCGGGTGCTCGCAGCGGCCGACGCCGACATCCTGATCGTCGACGACGCGTCGCCCGACGGGACCGGCGAGCTCGCCGACGCCCTGGCCGAGCGGCACTCCGGGGTCTCCGTGCTGCACCGCACCGAGAAGGACGGGCTCGGCGGCGCCTACCTCGCGGGGTTCGCCTGGGGATTGGAGCGCGACTACTGGGCGCTGGTCGAGATGGATGCCGACGGCTCGCACCGCCCAGAGGAGCTGCCCCGACTGCTGGAGCAGCTCATCGACCACGACCTCGTGCTCGGCTCCCGCTGGGTGCCGGGCGGGAAGGTCGTCAACTGGTCGCGGCACCGTGAGATCCTCAGCCGCGGTGGCAACCTGTACGCGCGCCTCGCCCTGGGGATCGACGTCCGCGACTCGACGGGCGGCTACCGCGTGTTCAGCGCGGCCGCCCTGCGCCGGATCGACCTCTTCGACGTCGCATCCCAGGGCTACTGCTTCCAGGTCGACCTGCTGTGGCGTGCGCTCGAGCGGGGACTCCGCGTCGTCGAGGTGCCGATCACGTTCGTCGAGCGCGTGCACGGCGAGTCGAAGATGAGCGGCGCGATCGTCACCGAGTCGCTCAGCCTCGTCACCTGGTGGGGTCTGCGTCGTCGACTGGCCGGGATCGCGCTCTTCCTCCGCCACGGTCAGCGCCTGCGCTCGGTGCGGGCGCTGTCGCACCGGATGCTTCCCCCCGTCCAGCCGTGAGCAGGCGGCGGGTCCGACCAGCGGCCGGGCCCGCCACCGCTGCCGTCAGATCCGCTCGACCGGCGCCTGGAGCTCGGTGAGCCAGTCGGGGCCGGGCTCGTGCCCGTCGGCCTCCAGGTAGACCTCGCGGGTGGGGCCGACCACGCGGTAGCCGTCGGCGACGATCTGCTGCATGAGCGTCGACCACGACTCCTCGATGCCGCTCATGTCGCCGCGGTGCTGCAGGGTCGCGGCGATCGGCACGTCGGGGAGCTCGACGACGTCGTACCCGTCGCCCGCGACGGGCTCGGCCTCGGCGGGGTACGAGACGTGCACGCCGAAACTCTCCTCGCCCTCCGCGTCGTACCAGAAGATGCCCGGCTCCAGGAGGGGACGGCCCGCGGCTTCGAGCGCCCGGTCGAGTCCTCCGATGAGCGGACCGATGAGCGGGCTGACGTTCTCCGGTCCCATTCCCGGAGCGGTGCCGTGCGCGGCGTAGACCGTGACGGCGGGGACGTGCTTGTAAGCGACCTGCGACATGATGTCTCCTTCGAGGTGACGGAGTCGTCGCTCGATCCGGGCGAGGCGCAGTCGGTCCGCGGCGATCGACCCCTCGAGGTCGTGCCGACGCTCGACGAGGACGGTGCGCAGCGCGGCATCCTGATCCTCGGCGGTCGTCAGCTCCGCGATGCGATCCAGTCCGACCCCGAGCTCCCGCAGCTCCACGATCGTCAGCAGCAGGGGCAGCTGGTCGATCGAGTAGGAGCGGTAGCCGGTGCGGGCGTCGACCCGCGTCGGTGCCAGGAGGCCGATCGCGTCGTAGTGCCGCAGCATGCGCACGCTCACCCGTCCCAGGGCGGCGAATTCTCCGATGGTGTACATGATGTCGACCACACTCGACCATGACACAGTGTGAGGGTCAAACACATCCGGTCGCGGGACCGAACGGTGCGGTCACAGCACCGCCGTCGCCTCGCGCAGCGCCCGCTCGATGAGCGCGGCGGCCGGTGCGACCGGGCCGGGGCGCCGCACGAGGAAGACCGTGTTGATGGGCGGGTCGTCGCTCGGGCGCAGCTCGATCAGGCGCCCGTCGGCGAGCTCCTCCGCGATCAGGTAGGTGGGCAGCACGGTGACGCCCGCACCGGCGACGGCCGCCGCGGCGAGCGCGCGCAGGTCGGGGGCGACGAGGGCGGCCTTCCGCTCCAGCCGGATGCCGAACGAGTGACGCCAGAACCGTCGGAGGATCGGCAGGTCGTGGCCGTAGGCGAGGAGAGGGTGCTCGTCGAGGTCGCTCGCGCGCAGCTCGGCGGAGGGACGGATGCCGCGCTGCGGTGACGCGACGAGGGCGAACTCCTCGTCGAACAGCGGCATAGCGGGCAGTGTCCGCCCACGAGGGCGCACGGCGGAGACGACGACATCCAGCTCGCCGTTCCTGAGCCGGTCGAGCAGGTCGTCGGCGAGTCCCGTCGTCACGGCGAGCAGCATCCCGTCGGCGACGAGAGGACCGACAGCGGGAAGGCCGACCGCGGCGAGGAACTCCGACGCCCCGCCGAGGCGGACCGGCGCCGCCGGTGCGTCCGGGCGGGCCCCGACCGCCTCGGCCAGCGCGTCGAGCGGACCGGCGATGCGGCCGGCGAGCTCGTCCGCCCCCGGTGTCGGACGGATGCCGCGGGCGTGCCGTTCGAACAGGGGCGCCCCGACGATCCCCTCGAGCGCCTGCAGGTGCACCGTGACCGAGGACTGGGCGACGCCGAGAGCCCGTGCCGCCGCGGAGACCGAGCCGTGCCGGTACGCCGCGAGGAAGGTGCGCCAGAGCTGCACGTCTCGCAGCCCATCGAAATTCCGATCGGACATATCACGAACCTATCGGAAGGGCGCGGCTCATATCGGGGTTGCAGACAGCATCCGGCGTCTGGCCGGCCGTCCGAACCAAGGAGAATCATGTCCACTGTCCTCTTCGTCGTGACCGGTGCGCGCACCTGGACCCTCGCCGACGGCACCGAGCACCCCACCGGATACTGGGCGGAGGAACTCCTCGCGCCCTACGACCTCCTCACCGAGGCCGGCCACGACGTCGCCTTCGCGACACCCGGCGGCGTCGTCCCGGTCGCCGACCCCGGCAGCCTGCGCGACGGGGATGCCGAGGCCATCGCCGCCATCGACGCTCTGCGCGCGCCCCTCGTGCTCGCCGACATCGACGCGTCCGCGTACGACGCCGTCTACTACCCGGGCGGGCACGGCCCGATGCAGGACCTCGCGGTCGACGCGGACTCCGCCGCCGTGATCGCCGAGACGGTCGCGGCCGGCCGTCCGCTCGTCGCCGTCTGCCACGGTCTCGCCGCCCTCCTCCCGGTGACGACCGCGACCGCCGAGCCGCTCGTCTCCGGGCGGCGGATCACCGCGTTCACCGACGAGGAGGAGCGCATCGGCGGACTCGCCGACAGGGCCCCGTTCCTCCTGGAGTCGTCGCTGCGCACGCTCGGCGCCGACGTGGTCGTCGCGGACCCCTGGAGCGAGCACACGGTCGTCGACGGCACCCTCATCACCGGCCAGAACCCGCAGTCCTCGGCATCCACCGCCCGCGCGCTCATCGCCGCGCTCTCCGAGGGCGAGGACGCACGCGCCTGAGGCGACCGCTCGCCCTTCTCGACGGCGACCCCTGCGGTGAGAGACTGAGGGCATGCGACAGGGATCGGGCGGCAGGGGCGGCGCGCGGCGTGGCGTCCCGCGCAGCGCCCGCCCGCCCCGGAACAGGCCGGAACCGCCGCACGTGCCCGTGGAGGAGATGCGCGAACGGATGTCGTCGTACATCTACGGCAACATCACCGTGCTCGCCGCCGCCCTCGCCGTGAGCCCGCATCAGATCGACGACGGCGCAGCGGTGTGGGCGGTGCTCGCGACGGGGGTGCTGACGTTCCTCGCGCACGTGCTCGCCCACCTCGTCGCGCAGGGGTTCGGCGAGACCGACGAGGAGGACGCCCCGTCGGCGCGGGGCGCCGCCGCCCGTGCCGTCGTCAGCCGGGCTCGCCCGATCGCCACCTCGGCGCTCATCCCCGCGCTCGTGTACGGCGCCGCGTGGGCCGGGTGGATCGCTCCGGTCTGGGCTCAGGCGGCAGCCGTGGGGATCCTCGCCGTGCGCCTCGCCTTCGTCGGGGTGTTCATGCAGCGGTACAGCGGCAGGAAGCTGACGATGTCGGGGCTCTGGGGTGGCGTCGTCCTCGCGGCGGTCGCCATCGGCATCGGCGTCGCGAAGCTCGTGCTCACCCACTGACCGCAGCATCTCACGACCCGTCGCGGGCGTCGGTCAGCAATGGCCGCGTAGGTCTCGCGTGCACCCTCGCGGACGAGCGTGGGGCGACCGGAGAGCCGGTGCCGTCTAGGCGTCCGAGGACTCGATCTCGGCGGGGCTCAGCACCTCGTCGACCAGCGCGATGCCGCCGCTCGTGTTCGCCGAGTGGACGAGCTGCTCGATCCACTTCATGCTGATCTGCGGAGCCTCTGGCTCGTCGAAGACGAATCGCAGCGGGATCGAGGGGTGGATCCAGATCGTCGAGCGGCCGCCCGGTTCGCCTTCGGCGTGCTTCCATGAGAGCGTGAAGGACTCGTTGCGGCGGAGCTTCGTCGCGATGACGATCTTGAGATGCGCGAGGGCGCGATCCTCGATGTGGATCGGCACATCGCTCGGTCCGTAGATGAGTGTCGCCATGCTCTCAGCCTACTTACTAACTAAGTTACTTACCTATCGGCGCGGCGGTCTGCCCACCACCGCGCCCGGAAGGAGCAGCCCGTGCGTCAGAACCCGCCCGCGAGCAGACTGGCCGTCGCGATCGCCGTCGTACTGACGGCTTTCTTCCTCTGGGCGGCGCTCGTGCGTCCGCTGATCGCCGGCGAGTCCCCCGCCGCGACCCTGCTGGTGTTCGCTGCGGGTGCGGTGCTCGCCGGCCTGATCATCTGGATCGTCCTCGGCCGCATCCAGCGGCTGCAACGCGCCCAGCGGCGGGCCCTCGCGGAGTCTGAGCCGCAGGCGCGCGTGTTCGGGTCGTACGCGCTGAGCGGCGTCGCCGCGCTCCTCGCACGCACGATTCCCGCGCTGGGTCTCGGGGCCGCGCCTCGCGGACTGTCGACGTCGAGCCCGACGGGCGTGATCGACCCCTCCGGGTTCCGCCTGGTCCGCGGCGGCGCACGACTGCTCACCGCGTACACCGTGCCGCACGACCGGATCGCAGCCGTCACGCTCGGCGGTATCCAGGAGGGAGCTTTCCTCTACCCGACGCTGGTCCTCATCGTCTCGGACGGCGCGGGACAGGCCGCGATCCCCGTGCCGGTGACGCGGGACGGATCACCCCTGCGCCGCGAGACGCCCGACGGCATGGACCGTCTCATCGCCGATGCCGCTCGCATCTGGGGCGTTCCGGTCATCGGCGACGCCGTCACGTGATCGGTGCCGACTCGGCAACGGCCCCGCGCTCAGATCGAGTTGCGGAGCGTCATATGGAGCAGCGGATAGGGCCGACCGGCTTCGTCCGTCACGCTGCGGCTGGTGACGTCGAACCCACGATGCGCATAGAAACCTGCTGCTGAGTCGTTCTGCTCGTTGACGTCGACCTTGGTGGCGCCGAGCTCGGTGATCGCGTGGTTCAGGAGTGCAGTGCCGATCCCGCTGCCGCGTTGGGCAGCATCGACGAACAGCATCTCCAGATTGCCGTCGAGGACACCGGAGAATCCCACCGGTCGCCCGTCGATCTCTGCGACCGAGAGGGTCACCGCCGGGAAGTAGTCGGAAGCGAGGCGGTTCTCGATCTCGTCGCGGTGAACGTCCGCGAGGAAGGCGCGAGTCGCGTCCACAGCGCTACGCCAGATCCCGACGAGGCGTGGATATTCTTCCGCACCGACCGTGGGCCGAATCGTCGGAGTGGCCATAGCAATCCTTTCCATCAGCTACCGATCGTAAAGCCTTGGCACTCTATCGGGTTCTGCGAACCAGTCGGCGGAGAGCTCATGAGCCTTTGTCGCCTGAAGCGTTACCTGGGCAGCGATCGCATTCCCCTTGACCCGCGCCCACGCGACCACAGCGCGGCAGTCGGAAGTGAGATGCCGGATCGTTGGAACGAAGTGCTGGCTTGATCCGGGCGTCAGCTGCCCGATACGACGACCATCGACGCGAACTTCGACGATATCCTTCGGCGCCTTCGCGGTACCGCCGGAGATGACACCGAGAGTTACCAAGACGAGTCCTTCGCCCTGGGCGTTCGTGTAGTTCGCGAGTACATCCTGATGGTGCTCCTCGCCGGTCACCTGTAGTCCGTGGCCCCACGGAAGGATGCTGTGCTCCTCCACGGGAGGATCGTTGAGTGGCACGAGAAGGTGCGGCTCATTGAGCGCCAGCGTCACGCGCGCCACGTACTTGAGCTTCTTCGAATCCCAGGACTCACGTGCCGACACCCAGACTCTCGTGCCCGTCGCCGCGACGAACCCGGCATCCCAGACCTGACGGATCACCGGCTGATATCGCGCAGCATCCTCTTTCTCGAGATAGCCAACGTGCTGGCCGTTGATCTGCACCATCACCGCGTTGCGATCATGAGGGTTGCTCGGCTCAGGGACGAGCGCTGCGACGAGATCCGTGAGCTCGATCTCCTCATCGAGCTTCGGCTTGCGTCCTATCGCCTTGTGAATGCTGTCGACGCGAGCGAACTCGCCCGCGACCTCGGTGTTCGCATAGCCGTTGGAACCCACGAGCAAATAGCCAGTACGCGTGCCGCGCTGCAGGGACGACGTTCTCTCTGTCGCTGCGTGGCTGCTCAACGGCACTCGGCGCTGCGGATACAGCGGATCGAGGGACTGCACGCCGTCATCAGCGACCCAGTCGGTCCACTGCGCGCCGTCCCAGTACCGGTACTGATGGCGCGCCGCGGGATCTGCGTGCCATGCAGCCGGGATTCCTCGATCCTGCTCCGACATGCGCTCCCCTTTCGGAGCGCGACGAGTCGCACCCCTCTCGATGTCGACCGGTCGCGCTGGACCACGTCGTCTGACGACACGCTACCGTGAGCTGGCACCGACATGACGAAGGCCCTACATCCCAGTCTTTTCAACGGGATGTAGGGCCTTCGTGGTGGCGGTGACGGTGGGATTTGAACCCATATTGATCAACGCCAGACTAAGCACTCACCGTCAGATTCAGCGGAAACACGGGGCATTTGGGCACATCTGCACACATCAGTTCACAGCGCATCGCATGCGTTCCGTTACTGCTGCGTTACCGCTGGAGCGCGGCAGCACGCTGACGGTGTAGTGCCGAAGCCACATCATCCAGATCGTCGTCGAGCAGGTCGGCGTATGTGTCGAGGGTCATAGCCGCACTCGCATGCCCGAGCATCCTCTGTATGGCCTTCACGTTCGCGCCAGCACTGATCGCCAATGACGCTGCCGTGTGTCGCAGATCATGGGGCGTGACTCGAGGCATGACGGCACGAACGTTCTCGCCGCGCGCCCGCGCCTCAGCGGCATCCGCCGCATCTTCGCGGCGAGCCCGCTTGCAGGCACCTGCGAACCATCCGGACTGCGCATTGCCCTGCCGAAGATAGCCGCCGGTCGCGGCGGGGAAGACCAAGTCATCCGGTCGCTTATGCGAGGTCGCTCGCGCCATCGCGTCATCTAGGAAGGCCGGATACACGACGGTTCGCCTCTCGTGGGTCTTCGGCGTACCGACGACGACGTGTCCATTGACAGTCACCGCATTGGAAGTGATATTCAGTCTGCGACGCGACAGATCGATGTCCGCGACCTTGAGCCCGGTGGCTTCTCCCCAACGGAGCCCCGTATAGGCCAAGAAGCGCACCAGGTCCGGGTAGAGCGAAGCGTCCGCAAGCCGCTCAACTTGCTGATGGGTGAGATAAGCCCTCGCCTTCGGGACCTTTCGAGGCGTCTTCACGTCCCGTGCCGGGTTCGATTGGAGTCGCCGGTCCCGCACTGCACCGTCGAGAATCGCGGCGAGCACGCCGTGACATCGCTTGACGGTTGTCGCCGACCGTTTCCGGCTCATCTCCGCCACCCACGCGGAGACCTCCGTGTGGCGGATTGTGCCGACTTGGCGACCTCCCCAGACCGGCTCGACGTGGACTCTCCACGCGCTCTCATCGCTGTGCAACGTCGACGGCTTGACCGCCGCTCCGTGCGCCACGAGCCACGCTGCACCAAGCGTGCCGACCGTGACGCGTGATTCTCCCGGCGCGATGTATGCCCCCTGAAGCTTCGCCGATTCCACCGTGGTAAGGTATGCCTCCGCGTCGCGCTTCCTCATGAAGCCGCCCTTCCGAGCAGTCTTCCCGTCCGGCTTGCGGTACCGCGCCTCCCACCGCCTGCCTTCTTTGGTCTCGTACGAGTAGGCGCTGCCCATCGGTCCTCCGCCAGTCTTGCTCTCAGTGTGGGATGCGAGCTTATGGCACACCACTGACATCTGTAGCGACACTGCACCCACGACGCCGACTGCAGCTTTCTGCTCGCAAACGAATGAAAACGTGTGCTACGGTGTCGACCTACACGATTCTGCAGCCCGAAAGTAAAAGGCTAGTTTCCGAATCCCTTTCAGGTTGAGCCCCACTCGGGCGGCAGCCCTCCTGGAAGCTTCGGGGATGCGATAGAGACGGTGCATCCGCACCAACCGCTTCACCACCATTGGCCGGTTCACGACGACCAGATGGAGCGGATCTCTTGGAGAGAAAACCACCTCCAAGGGATCCGTATGCCTACTCCGACCTCGCTCCCCGCTCCGTCAGTCCTCTCGACGCTCATCACGCCGGCGGCGCTCGCAGAGGCACTCGGCACCACTGAGCGCACTCTGAGCGAATGGCGTATTCGCGGCACGGGTCCCGCGTTCATCCGTGCGGGCGGCAGGGCCGTCCGCTACAGACCCGAAAGCGTGGACGAATGGCTGATCGCGCAAGAGCGCCGCAGCACTGCTGAAGAGCTCAGCGCCTGACCGTGGATCCCAGCGCCCCTTGGACTCACGTCGACCCGCCCGTCAGATCTGCTGCACCCCGCGCCCCGCCGCGCGCGACTGAGGTTCAAACGCCCAGTCGCCAGTTGCCAAGATGCACCAAAGGATGCCGCATGAGAATGACCACTTCACAGCTTCGAGCGAAGCAGATCGCCGACCTGCAAGCCCAGCAGGCCGCGTACGAGAGGAAGGTTGAAGAAGCCTTGAAATCCGCGGGCTATGCGCGTTGCGCAGTCGTTGAGGACTTATACGAGCTGATGGGGATTGAAGCTTCCCAGCGCAAGCGAAAGAACCGCAACGGAGAGATCATCCAGGTCCTTTCCGACAGGGATGAATCGGATCGCACGGCGCGTCTTATCGAAGCGGTGTCCTCCTTGCTCAACTCGAGCGAGCCCCTCAGCGCTCCGCTTTTCCCGCCTGCCACCTCGGCCTGAACACCGGTTGGCGGTGCGGAGGCCTCGACTTCGCACCGCCAACCTATCCCGCACTCTTGGGGTGTCGTCGTCTAGCCAGCTACCGAGCGGCAAGACAGGTCGAGACTCGAACAGCAGCATTCGCCAATTGAAGACCCTGCAGGTACAACGTGTGGATGCCACACTCCTTGGCTAAGTGCTTGAGTTAGCTCGCTAAGCGTGAGGTAAGGCGCCCCGGTTCCTCGATAGCGGTCGCGAATGGACAACTCGTTCTCGACCACCCACTCGTGCAGGCGGCCAAGCTTGGACACATCCCTTGGACGCAAGCCGATCACGCAGTCGCTAAGCACTACGCGTCCGACGTCGATCTGGAGCGGCGCCTGCCACCGGCCCACCCGCGAAAGACATACGAGGGGCGCGTCGTCACCTAGGTGCGCTGGAGCAGAGTCGCAACGCTCCTTCTCAAATTGACGCATGGATGTCGTGTGCAGCAGCGGCAGTAGGTCCGAGGCGCTCGCAACCCGGCTGCGATTTTGGTGGACGGGAACTCGACCGCGCACCACTTCAACGCAGCTACACCCGTCGATAGCTTCCGTGGTCGCTCGTACCTCGTGCGCGATGCGCGGCGGCGGCGCGACGGCGTCTTCAGCTGCTCGTCGCGTCAACTGAATGATCGTTGTCGCGACACGAGCGCCAGGAAACGAAGATGTGCCTGGCGATCCCAACCGATCTACGGAGAAGTCCTGTCGGATAGCATCCCAAAGCTCACGGTTACGCTCCGCCTCAACCGCACCGTTCGGCAGTATCGCGACGAATCCCGCTGCGGGATTGAAGGACTTGAGCGCCGTTATCAGAAACTCGACCGCAGGTGCGACCGCCCCCTCAAATGATCGGTATGAAGCAGACGTACCACCGTTGCCACGGTATGAGAATGGAGGATTCAACAGCACCGCAGCGAGGCCAGCCCGCGCCGCCCGCGCGGCCGCGGATGCGGTTCGGGAACGACTGTCGAGGAAGTCGGCGTTGCTCACGACCCATGCCGGGTTCTCTCTGCGCAGCCGACGAGTTGTTTGCGAGTCGACATCGATCGCGGCGAGCCTGACGGAACTGCCGAATCGTTTCTCAGCAGCTTGTAGAAGCGCTCCCTCTCCCGCCGCCGGATCCAGCACCAGGCCATTCAGGTCCAGGGGCAGTGACGAGACCATCTGCTCGGCTAACCACGTGGGGGTGTAGTAGGCGTCCCGTTTTCTAGGCATCCGCACGCCATCGCCGGTGGTGTGCCATGAACCCTGAGACGTCATACACATACATTGATCGCGAGCCAACAGTCCGGTTCGCGGTACGCACCGGATGATCGTAGATCAATTCAACAGCGTCCATGTGGTCGATCGCATACAAGACCGCCCCCAGCGCGTGCGGTTTCGTACCGATAGGAGCCACCCGCAGATAACGACTACCTGCGGAGTGGTGGATTCGCTCAAGCGCTTGATAAGCCTCGAAGGGACAATGTGCGGCAGCGAACTCCACTCTGTCCTCCATCCTGTCCCGATCTAGCGTTTCCTTGTTCGCGATGTAGGACTGCATCGAGTACTCGAGTCGGAACGCAGGGATGCCAACCACGGGGGACGTCACTCGAGAATCCACCTCCTCCTGATCGAAGATGTGCTGCAGGCGAGCGCCTTCAAACCCGAGGAGCGGCGCGAACGTCCCCCGGTCGTCTGCTCTGCGACCGATTCGCGCAAACCCTGGCAAGGGTTCGATTCCGCGATTCGAGCTCAGGTCGTAGAGCGAACCCGGCTCTTGATCGTGCTTTCGATAGTCCTGCGGCTCCGCATACAGCGCGACCAGTGCACGTCCGGCGCGCAGCAACGTCCTCACGAGTGGCGCCCACACACGATGCTCCAAACTCGTCAAATCGATAGCGACCACCCCGGTCATACGAGCGACGAGCGATTCAAGATCGGCAGTCTCGTGCAGATTGAACGAATCAGTCCACGGAACGACATGCAGTATCGCTTCATCGACCAGCGTCACACAGTGGAGATCGACGCCAATCGTCGACAACTGCGATGCTGCCGTCCGAGCTCGATCCTCATCGATCGTCTCCCCGTAGATCAGATGTCTGATGGCGAACCGCCCCAGCTCGTGACTCGCAACCTTGAACGTGTACGACACCTCGTCGAGATGGAGCATGTCATACACCTAGCCCGGCGAAGAGATCCAATTGGTCCGGGGGAGCGCCTCCGTCATCATTGCTCGAGGACAAGATGCGCTTGAACGCCGCGGTCGCGGTCTCACGCTGCGTCAACGCGATTAGGTCATCCGCAGGAATTGTGAGTCGACGCTTACTTCGATGGCTATAGACGAACGCGGGAGCCAGCACAGGGTGGAGTTGATAGTCAAGCTCCGGCGGCCGCCCTCGTTCCGCAGCCTCTTTATTGCCGACGAAATCTACGAGAACACCCTGACCAACCGCCTCAGCCAGTAGCGCGTCAACACTTGCCTCGGGGACGGTCGCGCCAGAATAGCGAACTCGGAACTGCACGACTTCCGGCGTAGTCAAGGCACTTGAACGAGCGAGCGACCCAAACAGTCCTCCGAGCCCGACCGTGAGTCGAGTCAGTGCAACCCCTCTCGTCGACCAGCCCTGAAGATCGCGAACGGTGATCTCCCCGACACGCTTTGCCGCGAGCGTCTGACTCAAGGGTGACACGGGCTCTTCGAGCCCTGCACCTTCCTCAACGTGGCGGCGCAACGCCTCTTGGACAAGCCTAAGAAGATAACGAATGTTCCCATCTGCGAGTTGGCGGTAGGTGCGCCATCCCGTGTAGTACTTACGTTCCCCAACACTGCGCTGTCGAACGGTGAACAACACCGCGTGATTGTAGTTGCCGACACGCGTCTTCCACTTAGACGGCCATCGGAGAGCGAACCGTACGACGTCAATCACCTGTTCGCTGTGAAGCTCCGCCCATCGAACGATCAACGCAGCCTCAACGAGGTTCCGATCGGCCGCGAAGGCCACTTCTTCTTCCGACCCACCGTCAGACCGGACCTCGTGAAGCAGAGTCTCCTTGAGTGCCTCTGCGCCCAGAAGCTCCGCTTCCGCATCCAGCGTTAGCCCCGGCAGCAGCTGGTCGAGCGGCAAATGCGCCAGCCCCTCGGAACTGAGGCGGCGGGTGATTACGGATTCGGCAAACTTCTTGAATCCAGCGTCCTTCAGCCGAGTCACGATGTCGATTGTGGCGAAGTCAGCGGTGTCCTGAAGCGGCTGGCCCTCGATCATGGTCGCTCGCTCGATCGCGACCTTATTACGGACCCCAATCTTGAAAGTGAAGGGCGCTCCTCCAACCTGCTTCACGAGCGTATTGAGAAGCCGCTGTTGGTCTGCCGAGAGGTTTTCGTACTCATCCACGCAGAAGACGAACGGCTTGGAGAGAGAAACCTGGAGGCCGCCGAGTGCCGCAAAGAGGTACTCGATCGGCTTGCCGAGGATGGACGTTGGCAACGTGGCGAGTTCAGACACACGCCCGTTGACCTTCGATTCAATCTCGACAATGGCCATGTCGATGTTGGCCTGTAGCGACTGAAGGCTAGCGGCGTTCTTCAGTCCGCAAGACCCCGAGAACATCGACATGTGATGAGTGTCGATGTCGACAGCCTGCCCATTGGATGCCAGCCACACGGCGTACTCAACGACGAGCGAGCTCAAACGAAGATTCAAGTAGTGAGCAAAGACGCGTTCCCATGTCGTCGAGTCGATCCCCTTGCCACGAAAAACCGACACGACCGTAGGCTCAGCCTTCCAGTAGCCACCAATTGATTCCCAATCGCGCGGGTCAACGCTTCCCGAGAGTTGATGTTGCCCGCGGAAGCCGAGAGCGCGCAAGGTCGTCGTCTTCCCCGTGCCTCGACCTCCGACGAGGAATGTAGGCGTGATGCCGGCGAGCTGATGCACGTAGACAGGCAGAGCAAGTCGACCATACAGTTCGTCGTCGTCTGAGTATTCCGCGCGTACAGAGCCCAACGCCCGGTTCAACTTCTCCAGAACGTTGCTATCAGTCATCGCTGATCAAAGGCTTCCATGTTGGCGAGGGGCGGGCTGGTTGAAGGATGGGCAGAGTGTTATTCGGGGCCTTGTCCTGAAAACTCACGGCAAGACCTTGCGCTTTGTAACCCAACGGGCCATCTGCGTCGAGGCCGGTCGAGGGAGCGTGGCGCGTCGCGACCTCAATGAGATGCTCACGAAGGCTGTCTGGGACAAGTCTCGTATCAGGAGAGTTTGCGGAGTAATCCTCGCCAAGGAGGTACGCGGGATGCACGACCGCTTCTGTTCGAGCCTCTATCTGAGCCTTGGCGAGTTCGGTCGCGACGATCGGAACAAAGTACACAGCCCCAAGGCGCTGCTCAGCGGCAAGCTTCCTCAGAGAGGATCTCCCAGCCTGAGTCGAGTAGACGCGCTCCCAGTTCGCAATAAACTGTCCCCCGGTTCCGCTGATGTCGTCCAGGAAAACGATCGGTCGAAGCGTCTTGGCGCTCAGCAACTCGTGGATCAAGCGCTCGCTGTCGATGCACCTGGCGAAGCCCAACGCGCGAGCTGTTCGCAGGTATTGATATCCCGAGGCCGCGCCATCGCCCGCGAATGAAAGCGGGATCGAGGCGATCGCCTCCCCAAGGAATCTCTCCCACGCCTCGACCCGAGCGGACGCATCCCCGAACTCGGGTCGCGTCGATAGCGATCGGATGGTTGAACTGAGTGCGGCGATCCGGTGATCATCGTTGATGAAGACGAAGGAGTCAAGAAGCGCGTGCGCAACCTCACGGTCAATCCCGTGCTCAAAGTTCTCGACCCAAGCCTCGACATGGAGGTTTCGAGCCTTGGGCCAGACGCGGATACGCGAGAGGTAACGCCGAGCTTCGACGATGTCCCTCTCGTGGGTCATGAGTGCTCCTGGATGTCAGCGCGACACGGCCGACTTCCTGGCGATCGAGCCTGCGTCGGCGACGGGTGGCCGCTAGGAACTCGCCGTCAGCTAGAACCTAGCAGAGACGCGGACGGCCCCTGCGAGGCGTGCGCTCCGGACTCTTTAGCGAACCCATTACCGGCCGGCTCCGGATAGGTCACTTGATAGAGCGTCATACAGATAAACTGCTTGCCGTCTATGCGATAGGGTGATGAAACGCTCATATACGAGCAAGCAGTGGGCCGGTCTGCTAGGAACTCGATCGAGGTGGACCGACAGATGGCAGCGACCGGAAACGCGAAGAAGCAGACGACGAGTCACACGCGCCGAAAGAAGACGACCTTCGGTGAACGCCGCAGCATCCGCTTCAGCGAAGAGGAGGAGCGCAGCGTTCAGGACCTGCGCGAAGCGATCGCGGTGCGGTCAGGACGCGCGTTTGAGGACGTCACATTCAGCGAGGCCGTTCGACTCCTAGTGCGCGACAAGAAGAGCGCTGCAGAGATCGAGGCCCGCGCTCTCGCCATTCAGCGCGGCGGCGGGAACGCATCCGAGTGGGGCCTCTGGGCGATCTCGGAGCGACTCGGATACGAGCTCGCGCCGATGCGGCGGTACATCGCACGCATCGGCGGCGACCTCAATCGAATCGCTGGTCGGCTTGCCAAAGAGGAGAAGATTCCCTACGAGGAACTCGCAGATGCTCTGCAGGCCGCGGCTGACCTGCGGCATGTCCCCGATGACATCGAACGGCGCATCGCTCACCTAGTGCAACGCGGTCTTCCCGAGCGAGGCGTGAAGTAGATATGGCTGTCGTGATGGCGAGCTCCACACGCTCCGCCGACGACCTCATTCGTTACGTCCTCGAGCCCAAGAGCGATCAGCGCGGCGAGCGCTACGTGATGGCATCCGGGACGGGTGGGCTGCTCGTGTCGCTGGCCCGGGACCAGATGCGAGATGTCCGCGAGAGGTGGGGTAAGAACGAGCCCGGGGCGTACGTGCAGGCCTATCACGTCATCCAGAGTTTCTCAGCAAGAGATGAGCTCGACCCGGCCGATCCGAGCGATTGGATGACCGCACAGGACCTCGGGATTGCACTCGCCGAAGAGGTGTTCGCAGGACGGCAAGTGCTCGTCGTTACACAGCGGGATGGCGCCGGCGGTTGCCTCCACAACCACTTGGTCGCCTCGAGCGTGAACACTGAGACGGGCGACAGCTTGAATAGTTCGGTGGTCATGCATGCGCGTCTGGTCGAGACGCACGAGGCGGTTCTGGAGCGCGAGGGATTCCATCAGCCCGACGATTTGAGACAGGCATACACCGACGCGCTGGATCGCCGCGATCGTGGCGAGTCCAGCAGGCTCCGCCGCGCGCCAACGAAGGAGCAGCGCGCACTGATCGAGGCAACGCGCCACGCACAGTGGCAAGCCTTGCGCGCGACTGCCGAGTCGGGCACAGCACGTCGGCTCGAGCCATTCAGCTTGCTCGTTCTGAAGCACCGCATCGACAGTGCAGTGACGGCCCGAAGCACGACAGACTGGGTCACGTTTGTCACAAACGCGCGGACCGAAGGGGTGAGCGTGGAACGCGCGGAGGGAGATGATCTCGTGTCGTTTGGCATGATGCGTCGAATGCACGACGGATCCTTCCGCGCGCCTACGGCCAGCGATCGCCGCCGCGGTTCCACGATTGGCGAGGGTTACACCGTAACTGCCCTCGAACAACGGATCACCAGCCAGCTCGACGCGATCGCGAGGTCTGCGCGCACGATGACATTCGTCTTGACCGCGGAGGACGAAAGAGAAGTCGAGGCCCGCATGGCCATCTACTGGGCCGAGTTCGAGAATGAGCGCGCAAAACCGTTCCGCGCGCGGGGGTCGCTTGAACAGCAGCCTCCGCGAGACATCCCGTCAGCGGCGACAGGCGATGCGGATCCGAGCGACTCTGCGACTGGCGCACCGACGAGCGACCTGCAGAGAGAACGCGACTTGGACGACCTCCGCGTAGAGCTTGAAGGCAGCTCTCCCGGAAGTCTCCCAGCGCCGGTCTCTGCCGGCGCCAACGATAGCCTCAATCTGTCTGATCCCAGCACCGAGATCTGCGCTGACTACGAAGCTCCGCGGTCAACTCCGACGTCACCCGCACCCGAGAACCGCGATGCTAACTCGATCGCGGAGGCGAGACGACGTCGACCAAGACGACAGGCGATGTTCGACTTCGATTTGCAGGACGACACCTCGCCGCGTGTTGAGGGCGAGCTGGAACTATAGTCGACGGCTATCGACTGCGGAGATCCGGTACCGGCTTCGGAAGAAGATCCTCAATGGGCACCTGAAGGACCTGAGCGATCGAAAGGACTGAACGAAGCGCGGGGTTGGCTGCTGTGCCCCGCCGGGATTCACCGCTCTCGTACTGGCGGTAGATGAAGCGGCTCAGGCCAGCGCGAGAAGCCACTTCCTCCTGGCTCAGTCCCGCCTCGAGGCGAAGCCTGCGCAATTGCACCGAGAGCCCCAGGACGAACCTCTGCCACTCTGCATCCGCTGCGCTCGCGCCGTCCGTCACATCTTCAAGCGTTGCGAGAATGGCAGCCTTGTATGGGCTTACGCGTAAGCCATAGTGTTGTGCGCGGGGAGGCGGATCCGCAACGCATGCGAGATCGGCCACGCCCCCCCTTTCGGCCGAGCGACGTGCGCAGGCTGTCGGGACGACGGAGTAAGAGCGAAAGGACGATAGCGGCGATGCCCAATCCGCGATCAAAACGCAAGTCCGCCACCTGGTGGGGCGGTAAAGGCTGCCCGCCGGCCGCATGGATCGCAGCATTCGACGACTTCACCCAGGGAGCTTCCGGCCGCGAATGGGGCCTGGCAGCCTCGCTATTCGTCATGCACCATCATCGCAAACACTCTGAGGGGCCGACCTTCCGCGAAGTGTTCGAGCACCTTTTACCCGAGACAAACGGAGCGCCTTCGCTTCTTGCCGGGTGGGAGCCATCCGAGCGGTTGCAAACCGTCCACCGCTTCAGGTACTTCGTTCTGTCGAAGTGGAGCCAGCGAGGGTTCGTCGAGTTTGACAAGGGTGTCAGCCGAAGCCTCCGCACGGGGCCACAGTTCCGAGAGATCGCGATCCGGGAACGCCGCATCCAAGACCTGGTTCGCAAAAAGCCCCCGCGATCTGGGCGCGGGCCGAGCGACGCCGTGGCGGCTGCGACGCTCGCCCCGGAGGGCGCGGCGGCTCGACTTCGCATCACCGAGACCGCGTTGAGGCGCCTTACAAAGGCGGGATACCTCCGCCGGGTCACACACGAAGGTCAAGCGCTCTATCCGTCCTGGCAGTTCTCACCCCAGCCGGATAAGCCTGTCGTCGCCGGCATAGAGGTCGTCGCCCCCGCCATCCCGGAGCACTGGCCGTTGGCCGCAGAACACTACTTCATGGCCGCCCCGCGTATGGAACTTGCAGTCGACGGTCGGCACCGCTCCCCCAGCGACTGGCTCGACCTGGGCATGAATCCACACGTCGTCGCCGGCATTCTCGAGAAGTACTCCTATGACATCGGCCGTTGAGCACGCGGCGGGCGCGGGATCGGAGCCATGGACTCAAGCCGACGCTGACACAGTTTCGGAGTCCTTGAATCTGCTCATTGAGACGGCTGCGCAGCAGGGGCGCGACGGAAAGCTGGTGAGCGCTCTGTTGACCACTATGACGGCGTTCATCGCAGACCGGGGTGCGGACGTCCTCGCCCCGCCAGATCCGGAGGATCCGGGGCGCCGGCTCCGCCCTGAGTTCAGAGCGCGAATCGACGCAATTGTCGACTCTCTGAGTGACGACGAGACCGCCGCCTTCCTCGGGATCGGCGTGCGACAGGTGCGGCGACGCGCGCATCAAGGAGCGCTCTACTTCTTCACCGTGGGAAAGCGACGCCGCTACCCCGCATGGCAGTTCGATGAACTGCTCGGTGTGCTCCCCGGTATTCGCGACATCTTGCGGGCTATCCCGGAGGACTGGACTCCCGAGCGAGCACAGCTGTTCATGTCTGGGGTAGGTGCCGAGCTCACGATCGCCGACAAGCCGATTTCGCCGCGGACCTGGCTGATTGTCGGCTTAGACCCGATGGAAATCGTCAACCTGATCCGGGAGGGCACGGAAGAGAATGGATAAGCGATCATCGACGCCCGAAGAGGCGAAGCGCGCACTCGCTGCCATCGACAAGGGCCACCAACTCGAGGGTAAGCAGCTGAACGCGCGCGATCTCGACCGCGCTCAGCGCATTCTGACGGGAGAGCTCAGCCCGGAGGAGGCTCGGACCGAGCTGCGGGAAGCGCTGGACCTGGTCATCGACACCGAACGAAGGCACGTGGAGGCCATTGGCTGGACGGACGCGGCGCCCACTGGGGCTCTCGCCCGCCGCCTGACGGCGGTCCTAGGGCCGACGCTCGTGTCCACTCTCGCCGGCTCGAAGGACCTCCGCACCGCCACAGGGTGGGGCTCTCCGGATGGGCCGCTGCCGAGTGCTTACGCCTCGCTTCGGCTGGAATGCGCCTACGACGCCTGGCAGAAGATCAGCACCGCTGAAGGCGACGACGTCGCTAGAGCGTGGTTCGTCGGCAGCAATCCCTGGTTAGGAAACGACTCACCCATCACGGCAATCCGCGAGGGCCGGTTCGTGGACGTAGCCAACGCGGCTGAGGCGTGCGCGAACGATTCATTCAGCGGGTAAGCAAGTACGTCACGGCTGTCCAGCATTCCTGTGTTCGGAGCTTCGCGGCCGTGGACTCTATCCGGTCGCGGCACAATGCGTCGGTTGGCCGTGAGCGTTCGATAGGTTCAAGGCATGTCCCGGCACTTCGACGATCCCGGCCTTTGGGCCGGGCAGCTTGAGGCGTACGAGCCCGCCGTCGCGAGCATCATCCTCCGCGCGCCCCTTCAGCGCGCAAGATCCTCGGGCGCCGGTGCGTTCTTGGGCATCGCGGACGATGGTCTGCAGTACTGGTTCAAAGTGCCTGGCAACCCCCAGGGAAACTACGTTCTCGCGAATGAAGTGATCGTGGAGGGCGTCGGCGCGCTCATCGGCGCTCCGGTATGCAAGAGGGCTCTTGCCACAATCACCACCGCATCGATGACGTGGGACATGTATCCCGGACCGCCCGTCCCGAACGCCGTGACCGCGCACGCGTCCCGACACGTTGGTGGCGCCATCGACGACGATGCTCTCGGCTACACCCGGCGAGACGACAACGCGCGTAGGCAAGCGGCGCTCGTCGCGTTGTGGGACTGGTGTCTCGGCGACGACGAGCAATGGTTGTATGAGGCTGCCGCGCAGTCCTCCGTCTGGTCGTACGATCACGGGTTGTGGTTCACCACTGGGGAGGGCGACTGGGACTCCGAGGTCCTGCGCAGTCTCGAGGGCATCGATGGATCCTTCCGGCAACCACCGTCAGGCCTGAACGAGCAGCGGCTCTTGGAGGTCGCCGATCGCATCGAAGCAGTCACCCCAGAGGAGCTTCTGCGGGTGATGTCCCAGGTGCCCGTAGAATGGGGTATCCCCAGCGGCGACCTGGAAACGATGGGGTGGCTTCTGTATCGACGGGCACCGGCAGTCGCCCAGCGAGTACGAGGACTCGCCTCGCTCCCCACAGCTACCCAGACAGGAAATCCACGATGAACGAGCCATACCTTTATTGGCTCGTTCGCTATGTGCCAGACGTCGCCCGAGGCGAGAGGGTCAACGTGGCCGTCATCGTCGGGCGCGACGGCGGCGACTGGGCTATTCGATCTGCACCAAATCTTCGTCGCGCCAGTCGTATCGGCGGCGACGCGCAAGCGATCCGGCCCTGGCTCGAAAGTCTCGAGCGCTCCGTGCGCGACTACGAGCATCCCCCGCTTGCATTGTTCGCATCGCTGGAACCTCAAACGGTGAGCCGAGCGTGGCTCTCGCTGCTCTCTCACCGCTTCAACAACACACTTCAGCTCAGCAGCCCTGCGCCCGTGGAAGCGGTGTCTGCAGAGGACGCGGCAGGCTTCCTCTATTCCGTTCTCGTAGCTACCCCCGACATCAGCCCGCGTTCGAAGACTCGAACCCGGCTCGTCCAGCACCTGAGCGACCTGTATCTGCGCACGAGCAGCCTCGAGCTCGGAGAATCATTACTGAGACGACCTCGAGCCCTGGTCGGCAAGCAGCGCGGTCGTTTTGATTTCGCCGTCGTCGATGATCACGTCGATCAGCTGTCGCATGCGTTCGCGTTCGACGTGAAGGACACCGATTCACTGGAGCAGGAACTGCAGTCGTGGAACTTCGTTGTCACGCGGCTGCGGGATAGCGGCGCGATCGTCGCGGCCGGTCAGGAGGAGCGCACGGCCGAATCCGACGTGCCGGTCTCGGTGGTATTCCAAGAACCTCCTCGCAGCGCGGACTCTCGGACGTGGGACGTCTTCGATGCCGCCCTCGAGGCCTGGCGCACCCTGGGCGTCGACGCCGTGCCGGGATCCGAGATGGACCGTATCGCGGTCGAAGCCCGGGATCTTTTCCACGCCTAGAGCTCGCACATCACTCACGACCGGCTGTCCATGCGTTGAGCGACGGGCCCGCTTCAGGACGGTGCCCCACCCTCGGCAAGGCTGAGTTCGGCGCCTTCGATTCGGCGAGCCCGCCCCCGGGCCTGATCTGCTCACCGACGACCAGACCCCCGCGATCCCGTTCGGCGACAGCTCAAACGCCGCACACCGGCTCGGCCCTATCTCACTTCAACGTCTAGCCCATTGCCGACGATAACAACAGTTATCCAGATTATCGGCGCGAACCCCTTCTCAGTTCTCCGCCCGGCCGTTTACCGACGATAAGACCACTCATCGCAACTATCCGGCGCAACTCTTGCCATCTTGCGAGCCCCTGTGCCAGCTTGTTGTACGTTCGCGAGCGGGCTGCGCAGCTCGGGGGCGGGTTCACAGGTTTTCCGGTTTACGCCATACCTACTTCAGCGACCGCGTAGCCACGGTGTTCTGGCCGCGGAGTAACATCTGTATCGGTAGGTTCGGCACGGTCTCTCGGAGCGCGGCGAGCCTCTCCCACGGGCCCTCCCCGAGAAAGCGGAGCGCGACATCAAAGGTCGCACCGCCCCACGCCTCAACAGCGAGCAACTCCGGTGTGACGCGGACCCCGTACGGTGCGATCCTGACGAGGTCTTTCGTGCGAACTCATGTCGCGAATAGAGACTGATGCGCGTCACAGTAGGTCGTCTCCGTGACGCCCAAGGCCTCTTGCGCGCAGAGCGGTCGCGAAGCCTCGCGGTCCAAGTTCGAGTAGCCGCGCACGGTGCCCGGCAATTACGGGCTGTGAGTGGGTCGAGTTCAGGCAACTTCATTCTGGGCTCCCCGAACCCGGGACGACCGCTCCTCATTCTCACCCGCCTGCTTACGCAGCTTCGGCCAGCGACGGCCAGCTGGGTCGGGCGAGCCGCGCCCTGACGGGGTAACCGATACATGAGAGTCCCGGTCAAACGCGCCCCAGCCGGACGCGCCTCAGTCGAGTGAGGCGCGTCCGGCAGCGGTGAAGCCGACCCGTCGGTGTGGGTCGAGCCGGTCAACGAGGGGTTCCAGGATGCGGGCGAGAGAGCCGAGATCCTCCTCCGACAGCTGGTCCATCACAAGCTCCTTCGCGAGCGCGATGTGGTCAGGAACCGCCCGGACGAGCGCCCGCCGCCCCGTCGTGGTGAGACGAACGTTCACGACCCTAGCGTCCGTCGTTCCCCCGGCGCGTTCGACGAGGCCTCGAGCCTCCAGCTTACTCAGAACGCGTGACAGACGAGGAGGCGTCGCATTCACCGCCGCAGCGAGATCCTTCGTCCGAAGAGCGCTCTTCGAGGCCTGCCTCAGGGTGCCGAGGACCATGAACTCGAAGTGGGTCAAATCCGCGTTGGACTGCAGCTGCGCATCAAGCACTGCAGGAAGGAGCTCCGCCATCCAGACCAGCGCAAGCCAGGCGCGCGACTGCTCCTCCGTCATCCGCGGCACCGTGTAAGTCATGATTTCGTCAGCCTACGGGAATAGATGCACCTGCAACCAGGTTCACCTTGATAGTTGTATATGCAACTGAAACTGATCAGGAGGAAAGAACATGGCAAGCATCTCCGTCATCGGAACGGGAAACATGGGGTCGGCCATCGCCAGCATCGCAGCGAAGGGCGGCGCATCCGTGCAGGTCATCGCACGCGACGCCGCCAAGGCAAACACTCTCGCAGCCCAGTTCGACGGCACTGCCACCGCGTTCGGAGAGACCCTTGCCGGCGACATCGTCGTGCTCGCCCTTCCCTACCCCGCGCTCGAAGACGTCATCACGGCCTACGGGGAGCAGCTGAACGGCAAGATCGTCGTCGACGTCACCAACCCCGTCGACTTCGACAGCTTTGACGCACTCACCGTCCCCGCCGATTCCTCCGCCGCCGCGCAACTCCAGAGCGCACTCCCCCACGCGAAGGTCATCAAGGCCTTTAACACCAACTTCGCCGCCACCCTCGGCAGTGGCGAAGTCGGAGGCGTCCCCACCACCGTCATCATCGCCGGGGACGACGAGCAGGCCAAGACTTATCTCACCGAACTCATCTCGTCGGGCGGCGTCTCCGTCACCGACGCCGGTTCGCTCAAGCGCGCACGCGAATTGGAAGCCGTCGGCTTCCTCCAGCTCGTCCTTGCTGTCCGCGAAGAGATCGCATGGACCGGAGGTTTCGCGGTCCGATCCTGACGCTGTGACCGGCGGGCGCAGCCTTGCGTCACAGCTCGCCCGCCGTCCGCCGTCCGCCGTTAGAGATACGACACCCGCTCAATAATCAGCTGCGGGCAAGGCGGTCTTCTGGATTACACGATCGGCATCGCGTTGCGCCCGTCGAGACGGTGCCGCGTATCGACGTAACACGTCGATGGACGCGTTCGCACCCTCGCACTCGTCGAGATCACGACCACCCAGGCGCTCGGACGTCAACCTACGAGCGGGCATTCGCCCTTGGCTAAGCGCGTCGAGCGATAGGTCATTGTCACTCGGCGAAAGTCACTGCACTGAGCGAGAACGTGCCAGCCGCCGATGGCGGGCCTGGATTCGACAATCCCGCTCAGGACTGGCGGCGCGTGATCTCTGCCATGGCCGACCAGTCGAGAGAAGCCAGCTCCTCATCGCGCAAGGTCTGTTCAAAGATCTCGGTGAGCACCGGTGCGGTCGGCAATGCTGCTCGATATTCTCCTGCGGCGGCTCGAGCCAGCATCAGGTCTTTGAGCCCTAGCTCCGCGGAGAACCCCACGGGCTTGTAACCGCGCTCCGCGATCATCTTTCCGTATCCCGTGTAAGCACTTCCGGTGTAGGCGGCATCCGTCAGAATCTCGACGAAGGTGGGCCCGTCGACACCTCCCCGCTCGATCAGATTAACGGACTCCGCCAGAGCCTGTAGCGTGTGGATCAGGTTGTAGTTGACGCCGATCTTTACCAGATTCGCAAGCTCGGGCTGGTGCCCTAGGCGCCAGGTGCGCTTGCCGAGAACAGAGAGGAACTCCTCGGCGCGGTCGAGTGCCTCCTCGGAGCCGGCTGTGACGATGTTGAGACCACCGCTGGCTGCCAGGTGAGGACGACCCAGCACAGGAGCAGCGACATAATCGACGCCGGCCGCACGATGCCGCTCGGCCAGATTCCGCACGGTGTCCAGGCTCAGCGTCGACATGTTCACGTGCACCGAGCCGGCCGCAGCGCGGAGCGACTCATCCGTGAAAACCGCGTTGGCGGCCGCATCGTTCGCGAGCATGGAGATCGCGACCCCGGCGCAGAGGGCCTCGGCTGGTGTCTCGGCCGCGCGGGCCCCGGCAGCGACGAGTGGCTCCAGTGGACCGCTCGAGCGGTTCCATACGAGCACGTCGTGCCCGGCATCGATGAGACGGTGAGCCATGCCTGCACCCATGGTGCCGAGGCCGAGGAAACCAACAGTGGTCACGAGAAACTCCGTTCGGTGGTGAGGGGAGAGAAGAAGCTCAGGGTGAGTATGCGGTCGTCGAGCCGCGCTCGATGAACTCGGGCTCGAGCGTCTGACGGACTTCGGTCGGCCGCACTCCTTCTAGGAGATCGAATGCTATGCGCGCACTGCGACGCCCCAGCTCGAAACCGGGCATACGCACCGTCGTGAGCGGCGGGTTGAGATGGTCGACGAGCGGCGCGTCGTTGTACCCGACCACCGAGATGTCCTCAGGACAACGCAATCTGGCGGCTCGAATCGCATCGATGGCGCCGATCGCCATCAGGTCGTTGTGCACGAAGATCGCCGTCGGCCGCCTGTCAGGTGGCTGACGAAGAAGCATCTCTGCCTGACGTCGCCCTTCCTCGACATTGCTGTCCGGCGCGTGGGCACCGGTCGACACGTCCGCGGCCTCTGGATGCTCACGCAGAGCCGCCTCGAACCCGCGCGCCCGCTCGACGAACGAAGAGATCTGGAACGTACCGGGAATCTGTGCGATGCGCCGGTGGCCCAGGGACAGGAGGTGGCCGGCCGCGACCCTGGCACCGACGAAGTCATCAGGCAACACTTCGAGATGGCGTCGTTCGATTCCGGACTGCGCCGAGGAACCGAATCCTCGCACCGCCAGTACCACCGGAACACGCCGCTCGAGGTCTGCGACGAAGTCCTCATCGTCGACCTGCGCGGCGCTCAGGATGATGCAGTCCACCTGATTGCGCAGCAGCCGTGTCACGACGCTGCGAAGTATCGCCGGGTCGTCGTGGGTTTCGGCGACGAGCGGCGTGTATGTGCCAGTGCGGACTTCGTGCTCGATCCCCCGCAGCAAGGAGACCACGAAGGAGTTGGCCAAGTCGGCGACGACGACACCGATGGTGCCCGTCCTTCCCCGGCGAAGACTCTGTGCGACCGCGTTGGTGCGATAGCCGAGCCCCTCGGCGATGGCGACCACCCTGGCCTTGGTCGCATCGCTCACGAGGTGGGCCTGGTCATCACTCAGAGCTCGCGACGCAGTGGCGACATGGACGCCGGCCTCACGGGCGACGTCCTTCAGATTCGGTACTCGAGATTCGGCCATATTCGCACTGTAACGCCCGTTGATTCGTCCCCGGCGCAGGGAGTCCGCGCTCCCCGTCACGCGGACCGATCCCCTGGGGTCTCGGTCCGCGCGAATGACGCCGTCACTCTGACCCACGCTCTCGTGAGATGTTTCCCTCGCTCAATAGGGGTTGGCGACCATGAGTTCGTCGGCGGGGTACTTCGTGAGAATCACCGGCCCTTCCTCCGTGACGACGACCTCTTCTTCGATGCGCGCGGCAGAGTAACCGTCGCTTGCGGGGCAGTAGGTCTCGACTGCGAACACCATTCCGGTCTTGATCTCGACGGGTTCGCGGTAGCTGTTCAGTCTCGAGATGACCGGTCGTTCGTGGAGTCCGAGCCCGAGGCCGTGGCAGAACTGCAGCCCGAAGGCCGACAACTCGTCTTCGAAGCCGAGGGTCTCCGCCGTGGGGAACAAGGACGCGATCTCGTCCGAGCCCACACCCGGCTTGATGGCGGCGATGGCGTTGTCCATCCACTCCCTCGCGCGGGAGTAGGCGCTCTTCTGCGGGCCCGTGGCGCGGCCCACGCTGAACGTGCGGTAGTAGCACGTGCGATAGCCGTTGAACGAGTGGATGATGTCGAAGAACGCCTGGTCTCCCGGACGGATGATCCGATCGGTGAAGTTGTGCGGGTGCGGGTTGCATCGCTCGCCGGAGATCGCGTTGATCGCTTCCACCTGGTCAGACCCGTACTCGTAGAGCTTCTTCGCGGCCATGGCGACGATGTCGCTCTCGCGCACGCCAGGCTTCAGCGCCTCGACGATGTCGGTGTACACGCCGTCGACCATCGCCGCAGCCTGGTTCAGCAACATGATTTCGTCGGAGCTCTTGATCTCGCGAGCATCGAGCATGTGCTGCTGGGCATCGACCACCGTGAGGCCCTGGCGCTGCATCTCGAACAGGAAGGGAGGCTCGACGATGTCGATCCCGACGGGTGCATTGTGCAGACCCATGTCCTTCAAGATGCCCTTGATCTCGGTCACCGCGTCGACCATGAGACCCGCCGTGGGAGCTACCGCGCCTCGGAAGCCGAGGAAACCAGGGTGATTGTGATCCTGCTTCAACCACGGCGAATAGAGCTGGTGGTGCTTCACCGCGGAACCGAAGTCCCACAGGTGCGGCTCGCCGCCTCGTGTGAGCAGGGCGTACCGGATCATCTTGTCGCCCAGAGCGCCTCCCACCCAGGACGACGTGGTGTAGCGGATGTTGTAGAAGTCGAACAAGAGGAACGCGCCGCATTCGCTCGCTTCCAGGGCCGCTTGGGCGCGCTGGAGGCGGTAATCCCGCAGGCGGGAGAAATCGACCCGCATCTCGTAGTCGACACCCATCTGTCCGGGCGTCAGGAGCGGTCGGGGAGTGTTGGCGGCCTCGGCCATCAGTGGCGGCCTCTCTGTCGGGACGGTTGTCATAGTCGACGTTACCGTAAATTCAAACGATTGCATTCACGCACGGAGGCCGATTCCTGGGGAATCGCCACCGCTTCCCCACGACGAACGCGAGGTAGCCACTTGGCGTCCGACTCACCACCCGACCGCGGAACAGGCGGGGTGGGCAGCGCCGTGATGTATGGAGCGCAGACAGAGCGCCTCCGGGTGGGCTTCCCTGCTCATGAAGCGAGGATGCCCACCCTGTCGGCCGTCAGCGCACCGCGGCGATGCCGTCGATCTCGATCGTGGCGCCGTTGTAGAGCGAGTGGACACCGATGACGGTGCTCGCGGAAGGCGTGGTTGTGTTGATGATGCGGTTGCGCGTCTCGCGCCAGGTGTATAGCTTCTCCTGGTCCAGCTCCGTGATGTACACGTTCACGCGAACCAGGTCGTCGTACGTCACGCCAGCCGCGTTCAGAGCGCGCTCGAACTCGCCGTACGTAAGCTCGATGGCACGGACGAAGTCGGTGGGGACGGAGCCGTCCTCTTCGAAGCCGACCTGGCCCGAGATGAAGACCAGCTCGCCCGCGGTAACGCGAGTGCTGTCCGAGATACCGGGCACCACGGGCGCCGGGATACGGGAGATGCGTTCGTTGGTCATATTCATTGCTCCTTGTTGTTGCGGATTGTCGAACGAGTGTTATTCGTCTCGCCCGTAGACGACGCAGAACGGGACGGACGAGGTCGGAAGCGAGGATCGGTCCGAGAGCGTGTGCCACCGACGGTTGTGATAGACGAGGGGCACGGGCTCCTTGTCGACATCGTCGCCGTGCAGCTTGGATTCGATCGCCTCGACGAGGATGAGGGTCGAGCCGTTGGCATCCACACGCTGTACGACCCGCCCGCGCAGCCAGTGCGCCCCCGGATAGTAGGGCTCGCCGGTGGGGAGCCGCCCCCACTCGACGTCCGGGCCGAATCGGTCGACACCGCGCTGCGCCCCCAGCTTGGCCAGCGCGATCTGATCCGCGGCGAGCATGTGCACGACGACCGTCTCGGCTTTGAGGATCGTCGGCGTGCTCGAAGAGAGGGCTGACGCGGAAAACACGAGAGTCGGCGGGTCGATAGACACGGACGCGACAGAGCTGACGGTCATCGCGACCGGTCCGTCGCCAGCGTCGGCGGTGACGATCGCGACGCCGGCCGGATGCGACCGGAAGGCGAAGCGGAAGTCGTCGGCGGAGATGGCGGAGGGCGTCTCAGTCATGGTCATTTTCTCACCGTTCACTTGGTTGGTTCCGAAGTCGGGTACAGCTCGGGACTCATACGACGGGCAAGACGAAGCGGGCATCGCCTTCACGGCCCACCATCACCCTGCCCAGAGCCTCGTAGCCGCTCGCAGAGAGGGTGTGCCCGTGTCGGGCCGCCGCTGCCTGGTCGCGCCAGATCC
Source organism: Microbacterium sp. LWO14-1.2 (assembly GCF_038397715.1). Lineage (NCBI taxonomy): Bacteria > Bacillati > Actinomycetota > Actinomycetes > Micrococcales > Microbacteriaceae > Microbacterium > Microbacterium sp. LWO14-1.2. The sequence continues at coordinate 2,563,092 of NZ_CP151633.1, read as the reverse complement.
GCTGGAGAACCGACGAATCGGCGAACCCTGCGGAACCGTGCGCCGTCACGAGGTCGCCGATGAGCTGAGTGATCGTATCGATGACCCAGCCCGCCTTCGCGCGCAGGGCGATCCGGTCGGCGTACGGCGCATAGTCTCCCCGCTCTGCCGTGCGGTAGATCTCGTCGGCGACCTGTTCTGCCAGCGCTTCGGCCGCGGCAAGCTGCACGGCGGCCTTCGCGAGCGTGTACTGGAAGATCGTGGAGTCAGCCTGACGGTCGTATCCCGTGAAGGCGATCGACTTCGTTTCCGCCGCCGCTACGACGAAATCCAATGCCGCGCGCCCCATTCCGAGGTGTGGTCCCACCAGGTTCATGAAGAGAGAGGGCACGAACATCGTCCGGTACGACGTCCCGTGGTTGCTGCCGATGTACTCGCCCTCGATCGCGGCAGTCAACGGGAAGATGCGATGACTCGGCACGAAGACGTCGGTCGCGAGCTGAGTCACGCTCGCGGTCGACTTCATTCCGGCGACGAACCAGTCATCTTCGAAGGTGAGGTCCTCGCGCGGGATCAACGCGACACCGGCGTCGACGATCTCGCCCGCACCGTTCTTGAGTGGCACACCGAGGAGCGACCAATCCGCCTCGCGGCTGCCCGTGCCGTATGTCCATCGACCGGTGATACGGAATCCCCCGTCGACGGCGACCGCTTCTGACGTGGTGGCCAGCACGATGGAGACGAGTGCGCCCGCCTTCCCGCGCTCACCCCAGACGTCTTCCTGCGCCTGATCGCTCATGAGGCTCAGCACCCACGCGCCGGTGTTGTAGATGCCGGCCATCCAGGCGAGACTGCCGTCGCCTGCGCCGATCGCGCTGGTCACAGCCTGCACGTCGCGGGTACTGGCTGCGAGCCCGCCGAACTTCTCCGGTGCAGACACGTTGAAGGCACCCGTAGCCCGCACGGCTTCGAAGACACGCTCCGGAACGCGTCGAGAGAGATCCCCCTCGCGTCCGCCTTCCGCGAGCTCGGGGCGGAGCCTCATGACCTGGTCGACGATGTCGGCGGTCGATGGTAGAACAAATGTGTCAGACATGGGTGTTCCTCCTCGGGGCGGTTGATCGTTTGAAGCGAATGGCGAACTGCAAACGATTGCTTCTACTTGATCGTAAGCCGACATTGTTGCGGTGATGTTTCGCGGTCATGTGTGGTCGGCTGCGGCGTCGCTCGCACGGGGATTCCGCCTTCTGTGCGCTATGCATCGAAGACCCCCGGGTGGCGAGCAAGTTCCAATCGACTGCGGCGGATGTGCCGTCGGAGCACCTGCTCAGCCTCTTCGGCATCTCGCCGACGAAGAGCCGTGACGAGCAGATGGTGGTCGTGATGGACTGCATCGTCACCCTCGCGGTAGAAGAGACGCGTCGCGGTCCGCCGATAATGCTGCGTGCGATTCCACAGCCGGAAGACTGTCTCGCCGAGAACAGTCGTTTGCACCGCCTGCAGGCTCGAATGGTGGAACTCGCGGTCCAGGAGCAGGAAGCGCTCGACATCCGACGTGCTCGCCATCGCGTCAGCGAGGACATCCATGCTGTCGATCACCGAGTCTGGCAGGAGGGGGACATTCAACCCCAGGAGCAGTGGCTCCAGGCTCTCCCTCATTCGATACATCTCTTCACAGTCCGACATCGTGAGCCTCGACACCCACGCACCGGTGTTCGCGACGATCGTCACGAGTCCCTCCGCCTCCAGCATCCGCAATGCCTCGCGGACGGGCAGCCGACTGGCGCCGAGCTGGTCGGCGAGTTGGCCCTGACGGATACGCTCGCCCGGCGCGTACTGACCTAAGAGGATGGCATCGCGCAACGTCGCCGCAATGCGAGCGCCGGTCGCGCCATGGATGAGCGTGCTATTCGCTATCGACATGCGCGGCTCATCGTTCGGGGTGCGCCGGGTGCCAGAGCAGCCGGTCGGATGACTGTTCGTAAGCCTTGCCGTCGGGAAAGCTCACGAGCTCGAACTGCAGACCCCACGGGCTGGTGAAGTAGACCCAGCGCTGGCCCTCCGCGGCGTGTGCGCTGGACGTCGGCGAACCCATGACGTCGACGCCGTTCTCCTTCAGGTAGCGCACCGCCTCATCGAGTTCATCGACGTAGAACGCGATGTGATATCCGCCGAGGTCGCTGTTGCGCGGGTGGGGGGCCTGACCATCGGCAGCTTCGTAGAGGAACACCTCGAAGTTGGCCCCGTTGCCCAGGCGGAAGAAGCGAATCTCGCTGATGACGGTGCGCGGATGCACTCCCAGATGGGTGTGCATCCAGTCATCCTCGGACTGCTTCGATCCGAGGGTGTAGACGCGGTCGCAACCGAGGATGTCGACAAGGAAGCGCTCGGCTTCTTCGAGATCCGGGACGGTAAATCCGATGTGGTCGGTCCCGCGGATGCCGGGGATACCCCGTCGCACGGCGTCAGCCATATGTGGACTCCTCTGTCACTGCAAAATTGGATACACCGTACCCATATCCGGAGTCTACGACGGAGTATTCAGATATGCAAACGTTTGTATTGGATCCGATACTCCGCTACCGTCGACTCAGCGGTCAGGTGATCGCGCGAGAGGAATGGGCGAAGATGCCGAAGAAGAAGCGACTCCAGACCGGCGTCGACTGGTTCCAGCTGACCACCACCGACGCGGATTGGAATGCCGCCGATCCCGCACTTCTGGGGACCATGCTGAGTGAGCTGCATCTGATCCGCGCCTTCGAGGAGACTGTCCTCGAGATCGCCGGCGAGGGTCTCGTCCATGGCCCCGCGCACTCGAGCATCGGACAGGAAGGCGGCGCCGTCGGCTCGATCGTCGGGCTGCGTTCGACGGACGGCGTCAACGGCTCTCACCGCGGGCACCACCAGTTCCTTGCCAAGGCGCTCACCCACGTCAGCGCCGGCACGATCGATCCCGCCGAGCCGGTGAACGATGCCATCCAGACCGTCCTACAGCGCACACTCGCCGAGATCCTCGGCCTCGCACAGGGGTACTGCCGCGGCCGCGGCGGGTCGATGCATTTGCAGTGGTTCGAAGCCGGCGCACTCGGCACCAACGCGATCGTCGGCGGAGGCGCACCGATGGCCACCGGTAACGCCTGGGCGCAGAAGCACTCGGGCACGACGGATCTCTCCATCAACTACTTCGGTGACGGAGCGGCACAGATCGGTTCCGTCCTGGAGTCCATGAACCTCGCTGCCGCATGGAAGCTGCCCGTCTGTTTCTTCGTCGAGAACAACCTGTATGCCGTGTCGACCCGCGCGGACGAGATCACCGCGGACCCCCGGTTCTCCGTCCGCGGCCAGGGCTTCGGCATTCCTTCGTGGCGCGTCGACGGCATGGACCCGCTCGCGGTGCACCTGGCAACTCTCGAGGCATCCGAGCGGATGCGCTCGGGCGAAGGTCCAACCGTCATCGAGGCCGAGGTCTACCGGTTCTTCCACCAGAACGGCGCGTATCCCGGCAGTGCGTTCGGGTATCGCACAAAGGAAGAGGAGGCGCACTGGGTTGCCCGTGACCCCCTGGATCTCGTTGCCCGGCACATGATCCGCCGCGGACTCATCGACGATGCCGGTGTCACAGCCCTTCGCGAGCGTGTTCAGGCCGCGATGACCGAGGCCACCGCTCAGCTTCTCGAGTCGGACCCGGACCGTCCCGGAAAGCGCCGCATCCGCCCGAAGCTGTGGCCCGAGACGAGCTTCGTCAACGTGGGCGTCCGCGGCGACGGCACCGAGTTGCAGGGTCTCCCCGCGCTCGACGAGTCCACTCCCCTGCGCCCGGTGAAGTTCATCGACGCCGTCTCCCAGGTGATGGACCGCCGCATGGAGACGGACCCGCGCATCGTCGTGATGGGCGAGGACGTGCACCGCCTCAACGGAGGCACCAACGGCGCCACCAAGGGGCTGCCGAAGAAGTACGGCGAGGAGCGCATCCTGGGCACCCCGATCAGCGAGAACGCGTTCGTCGGTCTCGCCGGCGGCCTCGCCCTGGACGGGCGCTTCCGCCCGGTCGTCGAGTTCATGTACCCCGACTTCATGTGGGTGGCCGCCGACCAGGTCTTCAACCAGATCGGCAAGGCGCGTCACATGTTCGGCGGGGACAATGATGTACCCCTGGTGCTGCGCACCAAGGTCGCGATGGGTTCCGGCTACGGGTCGCAGCACCTCATGGACCCCGCGGGCATCTTCGCGACCAGCCCCGGCTGGCGCATCGTCGCCCCCTCGAACGCGAGGGACTACGTCGGTCTGATGAATGCGGCTCTCGCACTGCAGGACCCCGTGCTCGTGATCGAGCACGTCGACCTCTACGGAGCCGCCGACGAGATCCCGGAGGGCGATCTCGACTACGTCATCGAGCCGGGCTCGGCCGCGGTGCTTCGCGAAGGCTCCGACGTCACGGTCCTCACCTACCTGTCCATGGTCGCGCACTCCAAGGAGGCCATCGAGCAGACCCGGATCGATGCCGAACTCATCGACCTGCGTTGGCTCGACCGGGCATCCATCGACTGGGACACGATCGGTGAGAGCATCCGCAAGACGAATGCCGTGCTGATCGTCGAACAGGGTTCGCAGGGCACGTCCTACGGTGCATGGCTGGCCGACGAGATCCAGCGGCGGTTCTTCGACTGGCTCGATCAGCCGATCGCCCGTGTCACCGGCGAAGAGGCATCGCCCAGCATCTCTCGTGTGTTGGAGCGGGCAGCCATCGCCCGCACGGAAGAAGTAGTCGCGGGGCTCGAAGCCGTCCGCGCCGGATTCGGATCCTGATCATGGTGGAAATCATCCGTATGCCCGCGATCCTCGCCGGCGCCGAGGAAGCGGCCGTCCAGGCGTGGCTCGTCGCCGCGGGCGAGACCATCGCACAGAATCAGCCGATCGCCGAGATCGAGACCGACAAGGCGAGCGTCGAAATGCTCTCGGAAGTCGCCGGAGTGGTCGGCCGACTCCTGGTGCCCCAGGGCGACAGCGTCGCGGTGGGCGATCCGATCTTCGTGATGCTCGCCCCCGGCGACACCGAGAAGGACATCGACACCGCGCTCGCCGCGATCGGGCTGGGGGCGCCGGCATCGCCCCCGCCATCAGAGCCGGAACCGGCGAGCGCCGTCCCGACGATCGCATCGACGGCCTTGTCGGATAAGACGCGCGCGCTCGCCGCGGAGCGGAGCGACGAGGTCGAGACACGCCGACTCGTCGCAACTCCCATTGTTCGCCGGCTCGCCGCTCAGCACGGCGTAGCGTTGAGCGATGTGCAGGGGACCGGCCCGCACGGCCGGATCGTGCGACGCGACTTCGACGCTCATCTTGCACACCTGACGGCGGCTCCCTCCGCCGCTCCAGCACAGGAACTCTCCGATGCGACCCCCGCAGCGGCAACGCCGAGCAGTGGAGCGGCTTACGAGGACATCCCCCTCGATCGGATGCGCAAGGCGATCGCCCGCCGCCTCACCGAGAGCAAGTCCACGGTGCCGCACTTCTACCTCGTGGCCGACTGCCGCGTGGACGCATTGATGGCCCTGCGTGCGACGGTGAATGAGACGGCGAGCCGCAAGATCTCGGTCAACGACTTCGTGGTGAAGGCCGTCGGTGCGGCTCTCATGGAGGTCACGCAGGCGAACGCGACGTGGAACGGCGACAGCATCCGCCAGTTCTCGTCCGCTGATGTCTCGGTCGCGGTCGCCTCGGAAGGCGGCCTGACAACCCCGGTCCTGCGCGGCATCGAACGCATGTCCCTGACGGAGGTGAGCGCGACCATCGCCGAGATGGCCGAGCGCGCACGCGCAGGGCGGCTCAAGCAGCACGAGCTCGAAGGAGGCAGCTTCTCGGTCTCCAATCTCGGGATGTACGGCACGTCGCAGTTCACCGCCATCCTCAACCCGCCGCAGGCGGGAATCCTCGCGGTCGGGGCCGCGCGGTCGGTGCCGGTGATCGACGCGGACGGGGCGCTTGCGACCGGGAAGGTCATGACCGTGACCCTCTCGGCTGACCATCGCGTGCTCGACGGGGCGGTCGCGGCCCAGTGGCTCGCCGCCTTCCAGCGACGCATCGAGAACCCTCTCACCATCCTGATCTGACCTGAGGAAAGAAGACGACCATGGCAATCATGCGAAGTGTCAACCCCACCACCGGGGAGGAGCTGGCGACGTTCGAGCACGACAGCGACGATGTCGTCGAGCAGAAGCTGGCCGCCGCCAGCGCCGCCGTGCCCCAGCTCAATGCGGCAGGGTGGGCACGACGAGCCGAACTCATGAACGCCGCCGCCGATCTACTGGAAGCAGACCTCGAGCAGGTCGCGGCGATGATCACCGACGAGATGGGCAAGCCCATCGCACAATCGCGTGGGGAGGTGACGAAGTCCGTCTACGCCATGCGCTACTACGCGGAGAACGCCGAAGCCTTCCTCAGCGGACGCACCCTCAACGACCCCTCCGCCGTCGGAGCGACCCGGGCTGGCACGCGCTTCGACCCGCTCGGCGTCGTCCTCGCCGTCATGCCGTGGAACTACCCCATCTGGCAGGTCGTACGCTTCGCCGCACCGGCTCTGATGGCGGGGAACGCCGGCGTCTTGAAGCACGCCTCGAATGTGCCGCAGGCCGCGGTATACCTCGGCCGCCTCTTCACCCGGGCTGGGTTCCCCGAAGGCTCTTTCTCAACCCTGCTCATCGGTGCCGGACGGGTTGAGGGCGTGATCCGGGACCCGCGCGTGTCTGCCGTCACCCTGACCGGTTCGGAGCCGGCAGGGCGTTCGGTCGCGTCGATCGCGGGAGACGTGTTGAAGAAGGTCGTGCTCGAACTCGGCGGATCCGATCCATTCATCGTGATGCCCTCCGCCGACCTCGATGCCGCCGCGGAGACGGCCGTGAAAGCCCGCACCACCAACAACGGCCAGGCCTGCATCAACGCGAAGCGCTTCATCGTGCACACCGACGCATACGCCGCGTTCGCCGAGAAGTTCGCCCAGAAGATGGCACAGCTGAGGATCGGTGATCCGCAGGATGCGAGCACCGACATCGGCCCCCTGGCCACTTCCTCGGGCCGCGACGACATCGTCGAGCTCGTCGACGATGCCCGGGAGAAGGGCGCGAGCATCATCGTGGGCGGCTCCTTCGATGACAGCGCCGACGGCTGGTTCTACCCGCCGACCGTGATCGCGGGGATCACCCCCGAGATGCGCCTGTTCGAGGAGGAGGCCTTCGGACCGGTCGCGAGCCTGTATGAGGCGGCTTCGCTCGAAGACGCTCTGGCGATCGCCAATAGTCTGGACTTCGGCCTGGGCTCGGCGTTCTGGAGCTCGGACGAAGCGGAGATCGACCACGCCATCAAGGCGATCGAGTCCGGCGCCGTCTTCGTCAACGGCATGACGATCTCCTATCCCGAGCTGCCCTTCGGAGGCATCAAGCGCTCCGGTTACGGCCGCGAGCTTTCCGCCGAGGGTATCCGGGAGTTCTGCAATCTCAAGACCGTGTGGGTCGCTTGACCCACCACGCGGCGTGAGGAGCTCACCCGCGAGCGCCCACGCCGCAAGACGGCCCCGTGGAGAAATCCGCGGGGCCGTCTTGCGTGTCCCGGACGAAGCAGCTCGGCGACACGAGAAGGCCCTCGGGGCGGTCGGCGTCTCCGTCGCCGCCCCGAGGGCCTTCCCCTGACGATCAGAAGGGCTGGACGTTGTCCTCGATGCCGAAGAGGAACTTGCCGTAGACCTCGGCGCCGATCTCCGGGTGCACCAGAGCGTGACGGCTCGCCGTCTCGCTGTTGCGCCAGAAACGCTGTAGAGGATTGATCTCGGCGAAGCTGAAAGCCCCGGCGATGCTGAGGCAGCGGTTGATCGACTTGCGCACGAGCGCTGCCGCCTGGCCGTTGTCCATACGAGTCCTGGCACGCTCCTCCACCGTCATCGGACGACGGTCGCGAGCGGCGGAATCGATGGTCGCGACGCTGCGCGTGACGAGCAGGTACGCCTGGTCGGCCTCGGACTGTGCCTTCGCAAGCTCGATCTGGTGCACGACCGAGTTCTTCGCGTGCTGGTACACGGAGTACGTGATCGGCTTCTCACCGACGCTGCGGGCGATCTCGATGGCGCCGCGCGCCATGCCGATCTGCGCCGCGCTCAGCACGATCTCCGCGACGGGAACGAAGGAGGCGTTGTAGTTGTCCTCCTCAGCCCACTCCCGAGGGTACTGCTCGGTTGCCAGGTCGCCGATCGGCACGATCCGGTGCTCGGGGATGAAGATGTCCTCGACGAAGACAGTGTTCGAGCCCGTTGCGCGCATGCCCGCCACGTACCAAGTGTCCCTGATGTTCGAGTCCACGCGCGGGATCAGAACGAGCGAGTTCACGGCGAGCCCGTTCTCGTCCTCGCTGGTGCGTACCGGAACGATCGACCAGTCCGCGTGCAGCGAACCGGTCGAGTAGCCCCACTCACCGGTGAGGCGGATGCCGCCTTCGACGTGCTCGACCTTCTTGGTGGAGTTCGCCTGCATGAAGGGGCCGCCGGGCGAAAGGACTGCGGCGACGGATGCGCGGGGGTTCGCACCGAAGACGTCATCCTGAGCCTGTTCGGGGAAAAGAGTGGCGAACCACGTGGACGAGTTCAGCAGCGCTGAAACCCAACCAGTCGCTCCGTCAGCCTGCCCGACAGCCGCGACGGTGTCGATGAAGGTGCGGAAGTTTCCGCCGAGACCGCCCCAGCGCTTCGGGATCGAGATGTGCAGAAGCCCGGCATCCCGCATCGCTGTGATGACCTCATCCGAGACACGGCGGTTCTCCTCACCCTGCTGGGCGTACTCGCGGATCAGAGGCTGCAGTGTCTGCGCCTTCGCGATAATCTCGTAGTCGGGGCCGGGGGCGCCGAAAAAGGCGTCCATGACTGGCGCTTCTTGAACTGAACTGCTCACTGTCGCTCTCCTTCGATGACTCTGGCCTGAAGCCTGCACGTTACTGCAATCGTTTGCTTCTGAAGATGATGCTATACGGCGGACGAGGACTTTTGTGTTTCAGTTTTGAAAACTTCAGGCTCGCGGACGCACAGCGAGGAGCCGAGCGGGACCACCGGGCTGCCGGACGTCGACCTGCACCGGCACGCAGAGGAAAGCATCCGATTGGGCGATGCTACCGACGTTGCGCCACGATACAACGTCCATTGCACCGGCGGTGCCCCACCAGGCCAGAGCCGCGCCGACGTCGCCGATCGGAGCCCGCCTCGGAGTCGCTATCGGGTTCTCCCGAAGATGCTCCCGCGGCACCACCACAAGGATTCACCCGGGTGCGGGAGGGGACCAGACCTAGCTCAGACTGCGGCGATCGCGTCAATCTCGATCACGGCTCCGTTGTACAGTGAGTGCACTCCGACAGCGGTGCTTGCCGGAAGTCGATCAGGATCGAGAATCGAATCGCGCACTCGGCGGTACGCCTGCAGCTTGGCCTCGTCGAGATGCTTGATGTAGACGTTCACCCTCACGAGGTCATCGAATGTCGCACCACCTCGATGCAAAGCTTCTCTCAGTGCTTCGAAGGTCAGTTTGATGGATTCCTCGTCGTTTCCTGGGTGCGGCGCGTAGACCCCCGACACGTAGAGGAGCCCGGTGGTCGTGTCCAGGACACTGTCGGAGATCCCGGGGACCACCGGAGCAGGAATGCGTATTAGCCGATCAGAAGGCAAGCTCTCTCCACTCACTCAGGACGACGGTGCTGCCGGAAACGCTCAAGAGTGCGGCTTCACGCTGCAGCCCCTTCGATGACGTTACCGTCTCATTAAGACTATTGCAATCGTTTGTAGATGTGGGTACACCTGGGTTAACTGCACAAGCGCGCAGCATCGACAGCTCTCACACGAAGCCCGAACCCGAGAAGGACACCACGAATGAGCGAACGCAAGACCGACTACTCTATTTACTCCCTTGAGTTCTGCCAGGGCACGATGCCCCATGACTTCTTCGGAGGTTCAGGCCTCTACAGCAACGCAGGGACGGTGCGCATCCCGATGCTGTACACCCTCCTCATCGGCGGGGAGGTCGGGGGCAAGCAGCACGTCGCCCTCGTGGACTGCGGCTTCCGCGATGACTACTGGCTCGACCGCTACCCGTTCCAGAGCTGGGAGAGCCCCGCCGAGGTCCTCGCCAAGGTCGACCTAACCCCCGAGGACATCGACATCATCCTCGTCTCTCACATGCACTTCGACCACATGGGCAACTTCGAAGCATTCCCCAATGCGCAGCTCTATGTGCAATTCGACGAGTACGTGGGCTGGTCCGAAGCGGTGAACCTCGCGAATCAGATGCCGAGCGACGCCGACCGCGCATGGATCTTCTCCTCATTCGACCCCACCGATCTGACTCGCGCAGCCAAAGGCATCGCGGACGGCCGCATCCGCTTCGTCAACGGCGATGAGGAACTCCTCCCCGGAGTCACCGCACGCCTGGCACGAGACTCCCACACCTTCGGATCCCAGTGGTTCAAAGTCGAGACCCAGAGCGGCCCCTTCGTCGTCGCCGGAGACACCGTCTACTGGTACTCCAACGTCGAGAAGATGTGGACCCCCGGCTACGGCCAAGGTAACGACTTCAACCTCATCCGGCTATACAAGACCCTCAAAGAAGAACTCAAAGAGGAAACCAGCCGCATCATCCCCGGCCATGATGTCGACATTGTCAATCGCTACAAGTCCTGGACCACTGACAGCGGCAACTACGTCATCGAGGTCAACACACGCGAGAACGAGGCCTCCCGCGCCCCCGCCGACGCAGGCATCCTCCTGACCTGATCCGACAGACGAGGTAGACCGCGCTTGCACCCGACAACGAGTGCAAGCGCGGTTCCGTCGTCAGCGTCGAGAGCGTTTCGGAACGCGCGACGCCGCTTTCAATCCGACGTTTCGGATCAGGTATCCGGAAGAACTTCTCGGAGACATCGATGCGATCCACCCGACGCTCGCCAGGCTCGACCGCGCCTCAGTCCGACGTGAAGTTCGCGACCTCGTCAGTGAGGCGGTGTCCGCGCTTGGCTGCGTCACGTCGAGCCTTGATAACGCTCGCCACGGTCGATACTGCCATGGCTGCAACGATGACGCCGAGCGACGTCCAGGTGTTGATCTCGGGCGCCCAGTCGATGTGCTCGCCGCCGTTGAGGAACGGGAGCTCGTTGACGTGCATGGCGTGGAAGACGAGCTTGACGCCGATGAAGGCGAGGATGAACGCGATGCCGTACTTGAGGTACTCGAGCCGTTCGAGCAGACCTCCGAGGAGGAAGTACAGCTGGCGCAGACCCATGAGCGCGAAGACGTTGGCGGTGAAGACGATGAACGGGCTCTGGGTGATTCCGAAGATCGCGGGGATGGAGTCGAGCGCGAAGAGGAGGTCGGTGGTGCCGATGGCGATGAGGACGATGAGCATCGGTGTGAAGTGCTTGTGGCCGTTCTCGGTCACCTTCAGCTTGATGCCGTTGTACGTGTCGGTGATCCGGATGCGCTTGCGCAGCGCGCGGACGATGAAGCTGTCCAAGTCGTCATCTTCGTGGTCACGCAACTGCTGGATAGCGGTCCAGACGAGCCACGCTCCGAAGATGTAGAAGATCCAGGAGAAGTTATCGATGAGTTGTGCGCCCAGGAGGATGAAGATGCCTCGCAGGAGCAGCGCGATGATGATGCCAATCATCAGCACTTCCTGCTGATTCTTCTTCGGCACGGAGAAGCGAGCCATGATGATGACGAACACGAACAGGTTGTCGATGGACAGGCTGTACTCGGTCAACCATCCTGCGAGGAACTGCCCTGCCCATTCACCGCCCGCGAAGTTGAGCATCAGCAGGGCGAACACGAGGGCAAGACCGACGTACAGGCTCACCCACAGCGTGGCTTCCTTCATGGATGGTACGTGCGGGCGTCGAACGACGATGAGCAGGTCGATGATGAGGATCGCGACGAGCGCGACCATCGAACCAATCTCGAAGAGAGGGGGCAGTTCAGGCATCGGAATGCTCCTTGTGGTGGCACGCGACTATGCGGGGAGGGTCTCGGCCAGCACGCGCTCGCGCGCGGGGATCACGATGGGATGGATGCCGGCCATACGTTCGAGGACGCGCACGACCTGGCAGCTGTAGCCGTATTCGTTGTCGTACCAGACGTAGAGGGTGAGGTTGACTCCGTCAGCGACGGTCGCGAGCCCGTCGACGATGCCGGCGCGGTGGGAGCCGACGAAGTCGGTCGACACGATCTCCGGCGATTCGACGTAGTCGATCTGCTGGCGCAGGGGCGAGTGCAATGACACTCGGCGCAGGTAGTCGTTGACCTCGTCGCGAGTGACCGCACGCTGCAGCGTGAGGTTGAGGATGGCGAGGGACACATCTGGAGTGGGCACACGGATGCTGGAGCCGGTGAGCTTTCCTTCCAGCTGAGGAAGTGCTTTCGCGACAGCCTTCGCGGCGCCCGTCTCGGTGATGACCATGTTCAGCACCGCGGAACGTCCTCGTCGGTCGCCCTTGTGGAAGTTGTCGATGAGGTTCTGGTCGTTCGTGAACGAGTGGACGGTCTCGACGTGGCCACGCGCGACACCGTAGGCATCGTCGAGCGCTTTCAGCACAGGGGTGATGGCGTTCGTCGTGCAGGACGCTGCGGACAGGATCCGGTCGGTGGAGTGGATCGTGTCGTCGTTGATGCCGTGGACGATGTTCTTCAACGGGGTCTTGCCGGGCGCAGTGAGCAGAACCCGGGATACGCCGGGACTGCGGAGATGCTGCATCAGGCCCTCTTCGTCACGCCAGCGGCCGGTGTTATCCACGACGACCGCGTCGTGGATGCCGTAGCTGGTGTAGTCGGTGGCGGCGGGGTCGTCGGAGTAGATGACCTGCACGCGCACACCATTGGCGATGAGGACGTTGGCCTCGTGGTCTACGGAGACGGACCCGGAGAACGGGCCGTGGACGGAGTCGCGCAAGAGGAGGCTGGCGCGCTTGTCGAGGTCGTTGCCCGATCCGCGGCGCACGACGATGGCGCGAAGCCGCAGTCCGTGTCCGTTGCCGGCCTGGGCGATGAGGATGCGGGCGAGCAGTCTGCCGATTCGGCCGAATCCGTAGAGGACAACGTCCGTGCTTCCGGCTTCGGTGTCAGGGATCTCAGCGAACAGCGCACTGAGGACGTCAGCCTCAGACGCCGCGACTGCGGCGGCGACACGGGCGATGTCTATCGAGGACGGCGCCGGTGCTGCGGCGAGGAGAGCCTCGAGGACGGAGGCAGTCTGCTCCAGAGCGATGGCGGGGTGGCCCATGTCGGCCGCTCGGTCGTGCGCGGCGATGACCCCGGTGGCGGAGAGGTTGATGAGGTGGTGACCGTGGATGGATGTCACCACTCCGTGGTCCCGGTACAGCTTCCCGATGAGGGGAATGAGGTTCTCGGCGAGCTCTTCGCGACGCACCCAGCTGTCGCGGTGGGAGTCGAAGGCGGATTCGGTCACGGCTGTTCTCTCGGTTTGGCGTCAGTCGATGCTGAGGCGGAAGGCGTGTGCGAGTTCTCTGATGCGTTGCGCGCGTCCGAGGCGCGGAAGGTCGCTGCCGTCGCGGACGACACCTCCCCGGTCATCGAAGTCGGCGAGAAAGTCGCGGGCCCAGATCACGTCGGAGCGCGAGGGGCTGAAGGCCTCGTTGACGACGGTGGGCTGCGCATCAGAGAGGCAGAGCTTGCCCGTCATCCCGAGTGCCACTCCGACCGCGGATTGCTCGCGCAGGGGCGCGTGTCCCGGGGTGACAGTGGGACCGTCGATGGGGCCTGGTAGCCCACCGATGCGGGATGCGATGACCAGGCGAGACCGCGGATAGGCCATGGCGAGGTCGTCGGCGCTGGCTCCCGTGTCGCGGCGGTAGTCGCCGCTGCCGAAGGCGAGTCGGGCCGCGCCTTCGGCCCGTGCGATGCCGACTGCCTCTTCGATGCCGAGTGCGGACTCGATGAGGGCGATGACGGGCGTCTCCCCGCCGAGACCTATGAATGTCTCCGTCACAGCCGTGGCCGACTCGACTTTCGCGAGGACGACGCCGCGGAGCCCTCGGAAACCTTTCAGCTCCGCGACGTCGTCGGCCCAGAACGGGCTCTCGTGATTGTTGATGCGCACCCAGGCGCTGTTGTCCGAGAGCCAGCTGGCGACATCCTGACGCGCGTCGTCCTTGAACGACTCATCGACGGCGTCCTCGATGTCGAGGACGATCTCGTCAGCGTCGCCCTCGGCAGCGACCTGGAACCTGCCAGTGTCCCGCGCGGAGACAAGGAGCCAGGATCGGGCGAGGTCGCTGCCGAGAGAGGTGCTGTCGAGAATGTCAGTCATGAGCGTCGTCAGAGGTCGGGATCAGAAGGCGGCGAGGACGTTGCGAAGGTGCTCGACCTGCGGGGTGCCATCGACGTGCGGGCCGATGAGTTCGCGCCACGCCAGGAACGCACCCGATTCGCGGAAGGTGACCATGTGGTCGTCGATGGACTCCCAGCCGACGAAGAGGCGGTACACGGTCGGCTTCTCCTCGGACGATTCGAGCCGGAACGTGCGGGCTCCGTGCGCCCGCTGGAACAGCGGCGCCGCCTGCGCGACGGCCTCCTCGAACTGCTGCTGGTGCCCGTCGATGACGGTGATGGTGGCCATCTCCGTCACGATTCGCACTGCGCCCGCTGCGGCGTCTGCCGACTCGGCGTCGACACGTCCGTACTCTCCGGACTCCGTGAGCGTGCGGGTCGCGTCGAGCGATCCATAGGTCCACAGGATCCGCATCTCCTCCGTTTCCGAGGAGTTCTCGAAGTGGTGGGGAATGTTCGCGGGCACGAAGGTGGTGTCGTACGTGTTCAGGGCGGTGCGTTCGCCGTTGATGTCGACGACGGCGGTGCCCTTGATGACCATGACGGACTCGGCCACGTTGTGGATGTGGTGTCCGATGGCCGCGCCGGGCTCGAATATGGTCACGCCGTTGAGGTAGGTCGTGCCGCCCCGGGAGGCGGTGACCAGTGGAACCGTCTTCGCCCCTCCTCCACGGTTCTTCGAGGGGAGCTCGTCCGGGCGGAAGACGTGCGTGGGCTGGGAGGTGATGTCGTTCGTAGCGGTCATCGGGTCACTCGCCGATCTTCTCGGCGACCGTCGGAGCCGGGGTCTTCGCCGGTCCGATCCACACCGTCTTGATGTTCACGAACTCGCGCAGCCCGTAGTCGCCGAGCTCGCGGCCGTATCCCGATGCCTTGATGCCACCGAAAGGCAGGCGGGCGTCGGAGGCCACCATGCCGTTGACGAACACGGCGCCGGCGTCGATCTGTCGCGTCAGCTTACGAGCAAGGTCGAGGTCCTGGGTCCACAGCGCCGCGCCCAGACCAAACTCGGTGTCGTTTGCCAGTTCGACGGCGTGGTCCGCGTTCTTCGCGCGGATGATGGCGGCGACGGGGCCGAAGGTCTCCTCTTCGAACGCGGTGTCCCCCGGCTCAACGTAGTCGATGACGGTCGGCGGGTAGAAGTAGCCGGGGCCGTCAAGCGGTGCGCCACCGAGCTTGAGGACGGTGCGTCCGTGCTCGAGTGTGCGCAGAACCTGGTCGTGGAGCTCGTCGCGGAGGTTGCCGCGGGCCATCGGCCCGATGTTGGTGTCATCCTCGAACGGGTCACCGATCTTCAGCGCTGCGGCGTGCTCGACGAATGCTGCCACGAACTCGTCGGCAACAGCGTCCTCGACGATGAAGCGCTTGGCGTTCACGCAGCTCTGTCCGACGTTGGTGAAGCGCGCCTTGACCGCAACCTTCGCAGCCTCGGCGATGTCGGCGCCTTCGAGAACGATGAACGGGTCGGACCCGCCGAGCTCGAGCACCTGCTTCTTCAGGGCCTTGCCCGCCTGGGAGGCGACGATGCGACCGACCTCGGTCGAACCGGTGAGGGTCACGGCGGCGATGCGGTCGTCTTCAATGAGGGCGGCGACGCGGTTCGACTCGATGAGCACCGTGGTGCAGAGGCCCTCAGGCGCGCCGGCTTTGCGCACGATCTCTTCCACGGCGACAGCGGCCGCCGGCACGTTGTTCGCGTGTTTCAGGAACGGTGCGTTACCGGCAGCGAGGGCGGGAGCGGCGAACCGGAAGAACTGCCAGAACGGGTAGTTCCACGGCATGATGGCGAGGACCACACCGAGCGGGTCGAAGACGACCGCGCTCTCAGTGGCGTTCGAGGCGATGCGCTCGTTCGCGAGGAACTTCGGCGCCTGCTCGGCGTAGTAGTCGAGGGTGACGGCGCACTTCTCGACCTCGGCGCGGGCCTCGACGATGGGCTTGCCCATCTCCCGGGTGATGATCTGCGCGTACTCTTCCTTGCCTTCGCGCAGCACCTCTGCGATGCGACGGAGCAGCGCGGTGCGGTCCTCGATGGACGTGCGACGCCAGCTCTTCTGCGCGGCGACGGCCGCGTCGAGCTTCTGCTCGAGCTGCTCGGGCGTGTGAAGCTCGAACGTGGCGACAGTCTCTTCCGTTGCCGGGTTGACCGAACTGATGACCATGATTGTGCCTTTCTTAGAACGAGCGTCAGAACAGGGGGTAAGCGAACAGGCCGCCGACGACGAGCATCACCAGGGCGACGATGGTGCCGCGCCAGATGACCTTCTTGAAGTGCTCGCCGAGGTTGACGTTGGCCAGACCGATGAGAAGAAGGAACGACGCCACCAGGGGGCTCGACTGGTGCAGTGCCTGACCCACCAGAGATGCGCGTGCCATCTCGACCGGCTCAATGCCGAAGTGGGTCGCCGTCTCAGCGAGAATCGGCAGAACACCGAAGTAGTACGCGTCGTTGGTCATGATGAAGGTCAGTGGAATACTGAGGATTCCAGCGATAGTCGCCATGAACGGCCCCAGCGCCGGCGGGATGATGTCAACGAGCCAACCGGCCATCGCCTCGACCATTCCGGTG
The DNA here is from genome assembly GCF_038397715.1 of Microbacterium sp. LWO14-1.2. Taxonomy (NCBI): domain Bacteria; kingdom Bacillati; phylum Actinomycetota; class Actinomycetes; order Micrococcales; family Microbacteriaceae; genus Microbacterium; species Microbacterium sp. LWO14-1.2. The sequence continues at coordinate 2,546,185 of NZ_CP151633.1, read as the reverse complement.
CCGCTCATGATGCCGGTGAGGACCGAGGCCGCGAACACCATGCCGACGACGGAGATGACCGACGAGGCGTGCGCCTTGAGCTGTGCGGACTGCTCCTGCACACGGGGGAAGTTCACGACCAGCGCGGTTGCCGCGGCAATCATGAAGATGACGACGGGCTCGGTGACATCCATCACGAGGACGGTCATGACTGCAAGGGTGAGGATCAGGTTGAACCAGATCAGACGCGGACGTGCGTTCGGTCGGTCAAGCAGCTGCGTCCCGTCCTCGTTGGTCGGAACGGCGAAGTTGTTGGTCAGCACGACGGACGAGTCCCAGTCGCCACCGTTCGCCGCGGCCTTGCGCGTTGCGCGGTCGGCCGAGGAGTGCTTCAGCTCCACCCCGATATCCGCCTTCTTGAGGAAGCCGGGCGACTCGGTCAGCACGAGCTCGCCGATGCGCTTCGTCTCACGCCGTCCGAGGAAGTAGGCGATGATGATCACCGTTGCGAGACCCGCGATGATGGACGGGATCATCGGAACGAAGATGTCGATGGGCGACACGTTCAGTGCTGCTGCGGCGCGCGCGGTGGATCCACCCCACGGGACGGTGTTGAGGACACCATTGGACATCGCCGCCACCACTGTGAGGATCACCGGGCTCATACCGAGTCGCAGGTAGATCGGCAAGAACGCCGAGGTCACGATGATGAAGGTCGTCGAACCGTCCCCGTCCAGCGACACGATGGAAGTCAGCAGCGCCGTGCCCACAACGAGGCGGGTGGGGTGATTGCCGACGAACTTCAGAATCAGTTTGATGAGCGGGTCGAACAGCCCGACGTCAATCATTGTGCCGAAGAAGATGATGGCGAAGAACAGAAGCCCTGCGGTCGGTGCGAGCTTGAGGAACGACTCGACGATCATGTCGCTGAGGCCGAGGCCAGCTCCCGTGAAGAGGCCAAAGATGATGGGAACCAGGATCAGGGTTGCAACCGGCGTGGCCTTCTTGGCCATCACCAGGTACATGAACACGGCGATCATCAGGAAGCCGAGTATCACGAGCATCGTCGCTCCTTTTGCATAGAGGGGAACCTTGCGCAGTCGAGCGCGTCCATACAGTTATACATGCAGGTATACCTGTTTGTAAACTAGGATGGATTCATGAGCTCCGAGGACAGCGTCTGGCGCGGCAAAGCAGAGCGCGCGTATGCGCAGTTGCGCTCCGACATCGAGACCGGCGTGCTCGCGCCAGGTCAGACGCTGTCGGAGATCGAACTGGTCGCGTACACCGGAGCGTCTCGCACGCCTGTCCGCGAGGCGATCCGGCGCCTCGCCGCTGAGGGGCTCGTGGACCTCGCTCCCCGTCGAGCACCTACGGTGTCCCGCATTTCCCTGCGGAGCGCACGGGCGCTTTTCGACTTCCGTCGCATCGTCGAGCCCATCGCGGTGCGGATGGTCACTCAGAAGGCTGCGGATAACCCCTCGCTCCGAGAGGCCTTCCTCCGCGTGCTCGATGCGTTCGCTTCCATCCGAGGCGTCGAGTACTCCCCCGAGTTCGCGGCGCGTTTCCGCGACGCTGCGGCGGAGTTCGACCGGCTCATCGCGGTGAATACGCCGAACGAGTACCTCGGACGCTCCATCGTGGACCTGCGGCCTCATAGCGCGAGACTGCGATATATCGCGCATGGAGACCTCTCGCGCCTGCAGGAATCCGTCGCCGAGCACATGAATATGTGCCATGCCATCGTCGACGGCAACGCCGACGCCGCGGCTGAGGCGATGACCACTCACCTCAACCACGTCGACCAGGCAATCTTCCGTCAGCTGATGACCGGCGACGCCGGCGAGCTCCTCGTCACCTAGACGGAACAGTCTCCGAGGCGCCGAACAAACGTCGCCCTTCAGTGATGGTCTGAGACCCAGGAACGATGGTCTCAGCGACCGCCTGCTTCCACGCCGCGTAGTGCGCCGCGGACCGGTGCTCGACGACGAACGCGTCCCTGTCGCGGTAGATCTCATAGAAGGCGAACCGCTGCTCGGCTGCGTCGAGCTCGATGACGTCGAAGTAGTAGCAGCCCGGCTCATCGCGGACGGTGGCATCCGCGTTCGCAGCGATTGCAGCACGGAACTCATCGAGCTTCCCCTCGATGACCTGTACTTCCACCCAAACCGAGTGCATGGCAACTCCTCAAACCTCGTGATGCGAACTTTCCGTAGGTAGTGTATACCTGTAGGTGTACACATCTCATCCTGACTGATCGGACGGGCAGACCAATGGACGCTCAGCCTTCCCTCGACGCGGCACCCACTCAGTTGGTGTCCCCGTCTTCGCTTCGGACCTTCGCAACGCGAATCCTCACGTCGCAGGGCGTACCCGATGCCGATGCCGCTTTGGTCGCAGATAGCTTGGTCGCGGCCGACGAGTGGGGCCATCAGTCGCACGGCGTGCTGCGTCTGCCCTGGTATCTCGAGCGATTGCGCACCGGAGCGATGAAGACGGTGACCGCACCGTCCACCGTTATTGACACCGGAGCCCTCGCCATCTACGACGGCCACGACGGCATCGGACAGGTGCTGACCGAGCACGCGCGGATCGAAGCGGTGCGCCGCGCTCGAGAGCACGGCATCGGTGCGGTCGGCGTGCGAAACTCCAACCACTTCGGCACCGCGATGTACTTCACCCGCCGCGCCGCCGCCGACGGCTGCGCAGCGATCCTCACGACGAACGCCTCGCCTGCCATGGCCCCATGGGGCGGTCGCGAGAAGCGTCTGGGCACCAACCCCTGGTCTATCGCAGCGCCCTACGGTGACCGCGTCGTCGCCGTAGACATCGCCAACACCGCTGTGGCGCGCGGGAAGATCTACCTCGCCCGCCAGAAGGGCGAACTCATCCCCGACAGTTGGGCACTCACCGAGGACGGCGCACGGACCACCGATGCGGCCGAGGCAGTCCACGGTGTCATCTTGCCGATGGCCGCGCACAAGGGTTACGCCATCACCTTCATGATGGATGTGCTGTCGGGCGCCCTGACGGGCAGCGCCGTCGGCACCGGAGTGCACGGCCCGTACGAGGCGGACAAGGCCAGCGGCGCCGGCCACCTCTTCCTCGCCATCGACGTGAACGCTACCGGTGACCCCGAGGGATATGCAGAGCGCGTCTCCCACCTCGTCGACGAGGTGAAGAGCACTCCGCTCGCGCAGGACGCGAACGAGATCTTCTACCCCGGCGAAGTGGAGGACCGCTCTGCTGCTCGGGTGGCAGAGGCCGGCGGTCTGCAGCTTCCGGAGCAGACGATCCTGGACCTGCAGCTCATTGCGGACGAGCAGGGAGTGGAGTTCACCCTGTAGTTCTCCGCACCCACACTCGTGGGCCCCTCGCACTCCCTGGCGAGGGGCCCACGTTATGTTCGGAGTGGTCAACGGTGCGACAACGCCTCGACGACATGGCGGGTGAACTCCGCAGTACCGAGTGCTCCGCCGATGTCGCCCGTACGCGTCTGCGGGTTGCTGAGCACACGATCCACAGCGGCCTCAATGGCCCCCGCGGCATCCTGCAGTGCAACCGAGCCGTCCTGTCTGCCGCGCCAGTCCAGAAGCATCGCCGCGGACAGGATGAGCGAAGTCGGGTTGGCGATTCCGCGACCCGCGATATCGGGCGCGGAGCCGTGCTGCGCCTGCGCGACGGCGATGTCGTCGCCCACGTTCAGGGAACCACCCAGGCCCAGGCTGCCGGACAGTTCGGACGCTTCATCCGAGAGAATGTCGCCGAACATGTTCGTCGTCACGATGACGTCGAAGTGGTCGGGCCGCTTGATGAGCGCCGCGGCCGCCGCATCGACGATGAGTTCAGTGAGCTCGACGTCCGGGTACTCCTCAGCGACCTTGCGAACCTCGCGGAGGAACAGCCCGTCGGAGAGCTTCACGACGTTGGCCTTGTGGACGGCCGTGACCTTGTTGTTGCGGCGTTGAGCGATCTCGAACGCCGCACGTGCAACGCGTGACGATGCACGCGCCGTCACCTTCCGGATGCTGAAGGCGCTGTCGGGATCGGGCATGAATTCGCCGGATCCGGCGAACATGTTCCTGTCGGAGTAGAACCCCTCGGTGTTCTCGCGCACGAGGACTAGGTCCATCGGCGTCCGCAGAATGCTCATGTCCGCTCGCGACCGGCACGGCCGGACATTGGCGAACAGATCGAACTGCACGCGGAGTTCCGCCGAGGGGTTGAATCCGCCCTCGTGCTTGGCCGGGTACTCGTAGTGCGATACCGGGCCGAGGATGACTCCGTCCGCTTGGGGAACTCGCTTGAGGACGTCGGCCGGCAACGTCGTGCCGACCTCCGCGAGGCTCTTCAGGCCGATGTCGGCGCTTTCGATCTCGAAGGTCACGTCGTGGGTGCGCTCGACGGCGCGGAGCACTTCGAGGGTGGACTCGGTGATCTCTGGCCCGATGCCGTCTCCGGGCAGTACAAGGATGTGCATGGGGTCCTCTCAGGGGGTGGTCTTGTCGCCGGCGGACGCCTTGGCAGCCACCTTCGCCTCGCGGCGGGCGGTGCGCTTGTCGACGGTGCGAAGCGTGGAGGTGGCGAAGCCCGCGTCGACCTCATCCAGACCGACCTCGGCCGCGGTGCGGCGCTCCCAGCGCTTCAGGAAGAAGGGAACGATGGCGACGAGGATGACGAGCACGTAGCAGGCGATGGAGAACGGCGAGTGGATGAGCGCGAGTGCGTCGCCGTCCGAGATCGCCAATGCACGTCGAAGCTGCTGCTCAGCGACCGGGCCGAGGATCACACCGATGATGAGTGGTGCGATGGGGAAGCCATACTGCCGCATGAAGTAGCCCAGGATGCCGACGACCAAGAGGACGAAGACGTCGAACACGGACCCTTTGAGGCTGTACGCACCGAGCAGGGCGAAGATGATGATCCCCGCGTAGAGGTACGGAGTCGGGATCCGGAGCACCTTCACCCAGAGCCCGACGAGCGGGAGGTTGATGATGAGGAGCATCAGGTTTCCGATGAGGAGCGCTGCGACAAGACCCCAGACGAGCTCGGGCTGCGTCTCCAGCAGTCGCGGCCCCGGCTGGATGCCGTACTGCTGGAACGCAACGAGGATCACCGCGGCCGTGGCTGTTGTCGGCAGCCCGAGCGCGAGCAGCGGCATGAGAGCACCTGCGGCATTGGCATTGTTGGCCGCCTCGGGGCCGGCGACACCCTCGATGGCACCGTGTCCGAACTCCTCCTTGTGCCGGGAAAGGCGCTTCTCTGCCGCGTACGACAGGAAGGTCGGGACCTCGGACCCTCCGACCGGGACTGCGCCGAGGGGCCAGCCGATGAGCGTGCCGCGGAGCCACGCAGGCCAGGAGCGCTTCCAGTCTTCGCGGGTCATCCAGTGCTTGCCCTTGTTGATGGCCATGATCTGCGGCTTGCCCTTGCGCATCTTGGCCGCGAGGTAGACCGCTTCACCGAGCGCGAAGAGTCCGACGATGATGACGATGGAGCTGACGCCATCGAGTAGGCGAGGGATCCCGAAGGTGAACCGTGCGACGCCGCTCTGAGCGTCGAAGCCGATGAGGCCGATGACCAGACCGATGCTGACACTGACAAATCCGCGGGCGGGCGAGGCTCCCAGGAGCGCTCCGACCGTCATGAACGCGACCACGATGAGGGCGAGATAGTCCGCTGGGCCGAGGAGGATCGCGACATCGACGACGTAGGGGGCGACGAACGCGAGCAAAACGGTGGCGATGGTTCCAGCGACGAACGATCCGATGGCGGCAGTCGCGAGGGCTGCTGCCGCGCGCCCGGTCCTTGCCATCTTGTTGCCTTCGACGGCTGTCATCATCGACCCGGACTCGCCTGGAGTGTTCAGGAGGATGGATGTGGTTGAGCCACCGTACATCGCGCCGTAATAGATGCCAGCGAACATGATGAACGCCGCTTCCGGGGCGACCGTATAGGTCAGGGGCAGGAGCAGAGCGATGGTGAGCGCGGGTCCGATGCCGGGGAGAACACCGACGAAGGTTCCCGCGAGGACGCCGAGGAATGCGAAGAGCAGGTTCCCCGGAGTCAGCGCGACGGCGAAGCCGTCGATGAGTCCTTGCAAGCCTTCCATGATGGGACTTTCAGAAGAGGCCTTCGAACGGTCCGAGGGGTAGGTAGATACCCAGCACCTCGGTGAACAGAAGGAAGATGAGCACGGGGAGAACGACGGAGACGACGGTCATGAGCCACCAGCGCCGAGCACCGAAGGTCAGCAGCAGGCCGAACATGCACAGCGGCGCAGCGATGAGGTAGCCGAGCGGGTCCAGCAGGACGCCGAAGGCGATGACCGAGGCGACCAGGAGCGCGACGCGACCGAAGTGGAACTTCTGCGTCGGGTCGGCGAGCTCGGACTCTTCCGGGGACGCGGAGCGGCCACGCAGGATCTCGAGCAGAGTCCAGGCTGCAGCGACCGTGAGCAGGCCGCCGGCGAAGTACGGCATGAACCGGGGGCCGACGTTGCTCGCGGCAACAGGGATCGGAATCGCCGCCGTCTCGATGAGAACGAAGATGCCGAGGACAAGGAGGAGCCCGGCGAACGCGAGCTCCCCCTTGCTCTGAATCGAGAGCTTCATACCAGCCCGAGGTCCGCCAGCAGCTGCTGTGTCTGCTCCTGGACGGACGTCAGCTCGGTACCGAAGTCGTCACTGCCCAGCCACTCGTCGCTCCAGCCGTTGGTCTCGAGGACCTCTTTCCAGCTGTCGGACTTCACGACGTCTTCGAACAGCGCCTCGAGCGTCGCGCGGTCCTCGTCGCTGATCCCAGGAGGGGCGAAGACTCCACGCCAGTTCACAAGGGCGGAGTCGGGGTAACCGGCGTCAGCGATGGTGGGAGCGTCAGGTGCGATCTCCAGCGGCTCGGCGGACGCCGTCGCGAGGATGCGAAGGTCGCCATTCTCGATGGCGTCGGCGAACTCGCCGTAACCGGAGATGCCCGCCGCGACCTGGTTCCCGAGAAGAGCGATGAGCGCTTCCCCGCCACCGGAGAACGTGACGAAGTTCACGTCCGTGGCCTCGAGGCCTGCGTCCTGAGCGAGCATGCCGCCCCACATGTGGTCATACCCGCCCTGGTTGCCGATGGCGATGGGGTTCTTGCCCGGGTCGTCCGCCAGCGCGTCGAAGAAGTCTTGAAGCGTCTCGTGCGGGCTTGCGGCCGGCACGACGATGACGTCGTACTCGCCGATGAGGCGGGCGATGGGCGTCAGCTCTTCGAGCGTGTTCGGGGCGTTGTTCGTGATGGTGGCGCCGACGAGCGACAGTCCGCCGATCATCAGTTCATCCGGATCGGTCTTGGTCACGAACTCCGCCAGTGCCACGGTGCCGCCGGCGCCTTCCGTGTTGGAGACCTGGACGCGGGAGACGAGGTCTTCGCCCTTGAGCGTGGCCTCGATGGCGCGGGCGGTCTGGTCGTAGCCGCTGCCAGGACCGGACGGCGCGTCGATGGATACGCCTTGGCGCAGGATGTCGGGGGCTCCCCCGCCTCCCGCGCCGCCGCTGTTGCTGGCCGAGCAGGCGGTTGCGCCAAGGACGGCGGTAAGGGCGACTGCCGCGAGGGCGAGACGGACACTTCTCTTTCGGGTGAGCATCATCATTGATCTCCGCTGTGTGCGCAGTGCGTGCCGCTACTTTGCGGCGCCGACGCGATCTGCGTTGTCGGAAACGTAGCACTTCGTACATCTGTATACAACTATGCAACTGGTACAAGTATGCTGACGGCGGAGGTGGACATGGCGAACGCAACGATGCGGGGCTCGGGTAGTCATCTGGCGTACTCGGAGCTTCGTCGCAAGGTGCTCACACTCGAATTGCAGCCCGGCTCCCGACTCTCGGAGGAGAGCCTGGCGACGTCTTTGGGGGTGAGTCGCACGCCGCTGCGTGAGGCCGTGAGGCAACTCGTGTCGGAGAGCCTGCTCGAACGCCTCCCCACTGGCGGGCTCGTGGTGCCGCAGCTGAACCAGACCGAGATCTCAGAGCTGTATGACGTTCGCGCATCCCTCGAGTTGTTGATGGCTGGCGAAGCAGCGTCCCGTGCGACGGCTGCCGATATCGAAGAGTTGGAAGGGATCGTTGCCCGTAACGCCGCGATGGTCGATTTTCCGGACGACGCCATGCGATACGGCCAGGCGCTGCACAGTGCCCTTGCCGACATCGCCGGCAATGACTGGGCGGTGCGCCTTCACGCCCAGGTCTCCAGCCAGATGGAGCGTTATCGCCGGTTCACCAACCACAGCGCAGCCCGACGGCAGTCCGCTCTTGAACAGCATCGTGCACTGGTACGGCTTGTAGCTGACGGCGATGTCGAAGGCGCCCGCCGAATGGCCTTCCAGCACGTGATTGACGCGCGGGACGAGGCGCTGCGCGCTATCGGCGCGAATCTGGATTGATGAAGCCGTTCGGGCGTCTGTCGCTCGCGTCGCTTCTGCTGCATTCGGCGCTGATCCAGGCCGCCATCTTCCTCATCCGTCCTACCGCGTCGTATCGAGCGCTGGAGCTGGGGGCGCCGCCAGCGGCGCTCGGCGCGATCGGGGCAGCGTTCGCCGTGCTCCCTCTCCTCTTGGCCGTACCCGCGGGCCTTCTCGCTGACCGCATCGGCTCTCGGCCGATGATCCTCATGGGATCCGTCATCACACTTGGTGCGGCAGTGACATTCCTCTTCTGGGGCGGCGACCTCGTTGGCCTGATAGTCGCGACAGCGGTCCTCGGCGCCGGCCACCTGGCGTGTATCGTCGGCCAGCAGAGCGCGGTTGCCCACACCTCGCGAGGTGGGCGACTGGACTCGATGTTCGGCTACTACACGTTCATGGCTTCGCTTGGTCAGGCCGCCGGACCGTTGCTGATCCCGCTTGTCGGGGGCCACGGGCTTACGCCTTCGACGAACGCCCTGTTCAGCGCGGGAGTGTGCATCGCGGGTGCGCTCGTCGTCTTCGGTGCGCTGATGCGTAACGCGAAGTCCGAGAAGCCCTTGAACCGTGCCACCGACGGCAACACGTGGTCGATCCTCCGAACCCCAGGCGTCGCCCGTGCTATTGGCACGAGCGCGCTCATCGTCGCAGCCGTGGACCTCACCCTGGTCTACATCCCGGCGCTGGGCGTCGAACGGGAGATGACCGCCGCATCCGTCGGCGCGTTGCTCACCATCCGGGCGGTCGCGTCGATGGCGTCCAGACTGTTCCTCGGTCGTGCGGCCGCGCGCATCGGGCGAGCCCGGCTGATGGGGGTAAGCATCGCCATGGCCGCCATCTCGTTCCTGATCCTCGCCACCCCCGTGCCCGAGTGGGCGATCTTCGCCACGATGGTCACCCTCGGCCTCGGCCTCGGGGTCGGACAGCCGCTGACCATGTCCTGGGTGACGGAGCAGGTCCCACCCGGGCGTCGGGGAACAGCCCTTGCGGTGCGCCTCGCCGGGAACCGGTTGAGCCAGGTCGTGCTCCCGTCCGCAGTCGGATCTCTCGGCAGCATCGCGAGCGCCGGCGCCGTGCTGGGAGTGACGGGCTTGCTGTTGGTCGGCACTTTGGTGCTGATCGGGACCGTGCGTTTCGATGAAGACCCCTAGCTCCGCCAGCGTGATGCGTATGCCGCCGGTCAGGGGACGAGGTTGGCCCTCACCCACTCGCGGAGCGTTGTCGTCCTGATTTCCTGACGGGCATTGTAGGTAGTTGCCTTATCCCAGGCAACACCGCGCCCCTGCGCGAAGGCGGCACGATACTTCCGCGTCATATCATGAGGGTCGTCGGCGAGTTCCTCCATGAGCTGAGATTCCGACCACACCCTCAGCGCGAACGGATGTCCGAGCGCGTCCCCGAGCGTCTCGGCGACCTCTCCGTAGGTTACGGTGTCGCCGGCGACGTAGACGATCTCATTCTGAATTCGAGGTTCAGCGAAGAGGATCTCTGCGGTGAGCGCACCGATATCCTCCGGCGTCGTCACGGTGACGGCGGTCTCTGCTGACCCGAGCGCGTTGACGGTACGACTGGGTAGATCAACCATCCCCGAGCCGGGCTCAAAGAGGTAGTTCATGAACATGCCGGTCGAAATGATCACCCACTCGGTCTCTTCCTGCGACCGCAGGAGGTCTCGGACATCGAGCTGCGAGTCGAAGATATCCTGTGGGCTGCCGCGACCGATGACATCGAAGTCCACGCCGAACTGCCAAGGGAAGTACCGGGGTACTTTCGCCGCCAGTGCCGCGCGGGCGACCTTCATGGGAGCGTCAAGGCCCGCGGTGATCCCCGTGCATCCGATGACGGTGTCGTACCGGGTGAAGATGCTCACAAGCTCGTCGATCGTGTTCTGCACGAGGTCGCCGGGAACAATGCCTATCCCCAGATCGCGAATCTCGGCGAGATCGCGCTGCTTCGCCGGTGCCCCGGAATCGATGGTGGCGGAGCGGAGCAGAACGTCCACCGAGGAGCCTGGGACACCCATGGCGCGGCGCATGACGTTCCGCAGCACGGGCATGCCTAGCTCTCCTGCTCCGATTACGAGAATTTTCCTGGACTGGCCGTCCCACTCATGTCCTGACATCAATGCTCCTTTCCTTGCGTCTCGTGTGTCGAGGCGCCTGCATCCACAGAGCGTAAACTTTGACACTAGTGTCAAGGTCAAATCGGGATCGGTAGAGGAGAGTGAGCATGAAGATCAGCGAAGCCGCGGCCAAGGTCGGGGCACCTGCAAGGATGCTCCGGTACTACGAGCAGCAAGGCCTCATCGCGGCCTCGCGCTCAGGGAATGGATATCGCGACTACTCGGAGGAGCAGGTCGAGCATGCCCGCCACGTCCGGGCTCTGGTTGAAGCCGGTCTTTCGACACGCATGATCAAGATCGTCCTGGATATCGAGGCACCGCTCGAACGACAGCAGGCGGTTTCGTGCAGCCGTGCGTCAGCCGAGGACCTGGCCCGGGAGTTGCGTGTGGTCGAGAACCGCATCTCGTGCTTGGAGAAGAGCCGCGATGCCGTGATCCGCTACCTTCGAAGCTCGGAACATTCTGACGTGCTAGCCTCCTTCGCGCGATGAAGGAGATCATCCTGCAGATGCGAGCCGCATGATGCTCTCAGCAGATGTACACCTTGCGCAGGGTCTCGGTGACCGTCCACACGGTGCGTTGCCCTTCGGTCAGATACACGATCGATCCAGGACCGACTTCGATCGCGGTGAGCGGAGGCTCGACGAAGTCGATGCGCGCATGACCGGCCAGCACGACGAAAACTTCGTCGACCTCGATGTCCGATGCCGTGCCGGGCGTCATCTCCCAGATGCCGACCTCGATCTCACCGAGGGCAGCCAGCGCACGCGTGGCGGTCGTCGGCTGACCGAGCACTACCTCGTCGACAGGCAGCGGCTCGTGCACGAGCGGTAGTGCCGCGGCATCCACTCCCGCCCCGGCGGCGAGCAGGCTCACGAGTCGAATCCCATGCCGACGGCGTCGAGCGTCCGGAGGAAGAGGTTGCGCTTTCCCTCGTTGTGATCGGCGCGGTCCATCGCGGCGCGCACGAGGTTGATGCCGATCGCGGCGGCGGGCTCCGGAGGGAACGGGATGGGCTTCTCGCGCACCATCGCCAGCTCCGTGCGTTCGGTCTGCTCTCCCGAGAGTTCGTCGAGCATGACGTCGGCGGCGAACCGGGCGGCGCCGACGCCGAGCCCCGTGAAGCCGGTCGCGTAGGCGACCCGTCCCCGGCGGGCGGTGCCGAAGAAAGCGCAGAACCGGCTCGACGAGTCGATGGCGCCCGCCCAGCGGTGCGTGAAGCGCAGCCCTTCGAGCTGCGGGAACGTCGTGAAGAAGTGCGAGGCGAGTCTGCGGTGGCTCTCCATCCGGTCCTCGTACTCGGGGCGCACCTTGCCGCCGAAGTGGTACACGGCGTCGTAGCCGCCGAAGAGGATCCGGTTGTCGGCGGTGAGGCGGTAGTAGTGGAACTGGTTGGCGCTGTCTGCGAGGCCCTGGCGGTTCGACCAGCCGATCGACGTGAGCTGTTCGTCGCTCAGCGGTTCGCTCATCAGCACGTAGTCGTACACGGGGACGGTCATGAGCCGATTGCGCCTGAGGAGCGACGGGAAGACGTTCGTGGCGAGCGCGACGTCGTCGGCGATCACGCGTCCGCCGTCGCGGGTGACGACGGTCATCGGTCCCGTGCCGTCGCCCTCGATGCCTCGCACGAGCGAGTGCTCGAAGATCTCGACGCCCAGGTCGGCGGCGACCCGCGCGAGCTCGAGGCCGAGCTTCGCGGGATGCACGAGCGCCGTGGCATCGCGGTCCCACGCGCCGGCGAGGAAGGTCGGCGAATGCACTTCGGCCTGCACGGCCTCGCGGTCGAGGAAGCCGTCCTCCTCGCGGAGCCAGTCGACCTGATGAGGTTCGACGGCGAGCGTGATCGCGCCGGTGCGTTCGAAGTCGGCATCCATCCCGTATCGCTCCACGGTCCGGGCGATGCCGTCGAGGTTCTCGAGTCCGAGCTCCTCGAGTCGGTCAATCTCCTGCGGCCAGCGGGTCAGTCCGTTCTCGTGGCCGTGCGTGAGGCTCGCCTCGCAGAAGCCGCCGTTGCGGCCGGAGGCCGCCCACGCGATGCGCGACGCCTCGAGCAGCACGACCCGGCGCTGCGGGTCGCGCTCCTTCGCACGCACCGCGGTCCACAGTCCTGCGTACCCGCCGCCGACGATCACGAGATCGGCGGACACCGGGCCGGTGAGCGCCGGATGCGTCGGCCGCTCGACGTCGTCGAGCCAGAAGACGCTCAGCGCCGTCCCCTGCAGAGACGCGTCGATGACGGCATCCGAGGGGCGCTGGCGTTCGAAGACGGTGGTTCCCATGAATCTCTCCTTGTTTCCGGGCCGCGCGGTCAGCGCGTACCCCAGTTGTAGAGGTCTTTGTAGAGGCCGGCGTAGAGCAGGCTCTCGGTGTGGATGACGCCGGGGATGGTGCGGATGCGGGTGGCGATGAGGTCGAGCAGATGGGCGTCGCTCTCGCACACCGCTTCGACGAGGATGTCGTAGGTGCCGAGGGTCACGACCACGTAGGCGAGTTCGGTGATCTCCGTCAGCTGCTCTGCGACCGCACGGGGGTCGCCGGTGACGCGGATGCCGATCATCGACATGCGCTTGAAGCCGAGCTGCATCGGGTCGGTGACGGCGACGATCTGGATGATGCCCGCCTCCGTCATCCGCTGCACGCGCTGCCGGGCCGCGGCCTCGCTGAGCCCGACCTCGCGGCCGATCTCGGCGTAGGGGCGCCGGCCGTCCTCCTGCAGCAGCTCGACGATCCGCTTCGAGATGTCATCAAGGACTGGCTGTTTCGTTGCGGCACTCATGTGATGATATTGACAGCATCATCCAACATTCGCAACTGATTCCATTGCGTAGCCCCTGTAGAACTTCCGTATTCGCAATATTGTGGCTACTATGACCGTCATGGCCACAGAATCCCTGCAGAACTTCATCGGCGGTCGACGCGTTCCCGTGAACGGCGCAGGGCGGATGCCGCTGATCGACCCGGCGACGGAGGAGACGTACGGCGAGCTGCCCGTGTCGGACGCCTCCGACGTCGACGCCGCGTACGCCGCGGCCGCCGCCGCGTTTCCCGTCTGGCGCGACACGACCCCGGCCGACCGGCAGCTGGCCCTGTTCCGCATCGCCGACGAGATGCAGGCCCGCGCCGAGGAGTTCGCCGACCTGGAGTCGAAGGACACCGGCAAGCCGCGGGCCAGCCTCGTCGCCGACGAGATCCTGCAGTCCATCGACCAGCTGCGGTTCTTCGCCGGCGCCGCCCGCAGCCTCGAGGGCCGCGCCGCCGCCGAGTACCTCGCCGGCCACACCTCGTTCGTGCGCCGCGAGCCCATCGGCGTCATCGGCCAGGTCACGCCGTGGAACTACCCGCTCAACATGGCGGTGTGGAAGATCGCGCCAGCGCTCGCCGCCGGCAACACCGTGGTGCTGAAGCCCGCCGAATCGACCCCGCTGACCACGCTGTTGCTCGCCGAGATCGTGGCCGTGCACACGCCCGTCGGCACTCTGAACGTCGTGCTCGGCGACCGCGACACCGGGGTGGCGCTCGTCGAGCATCCGACGCCGCAGATGGTCGCGATCACCGGGTCGGTGCGGGCGGGCATGGCAGTGGCCCGCTCGGCCGCCGCCGACGTGAAGCGCGTGCACCTCGAACTCGGCGGCAAAGCGCCGGCGATCGTCTTCCCCGACGCCGACCTCGACAGGGCGGCCTCGGGCATCGTCACCGGCGCGTTCTTCAACGCCGGGCAGGACTGCACAGCCGCCACCCGCGTGCTCGTGCACTCCTCTGTGCACGACGAGTTCGTCGCGGCGCTGGTCGAGAAGACGAAAACGGATGCCCGCACCGGTGCACCGCATGAGGAGGGAGTCCTGTACGGGCCCCTCAGCAGCGCGGCCCAGCTCGCCCAGGTGCAGGGCTTCGTCGACCGGCTGCCGCCTCACGCCACGATCGAGACCGGCGGGCGTCACCAGGGAGACGCGGGCTACTTCTTCGAGGCCACCATCGTCTCGGGTCTGCACCAGGACGACGAGGCCGTGCAGAGCGAGATCTTCGGACCGGTGCTCACCGTGCAGGCCTTCGACACCGACGAGGAGGCGCTGGCGATGGCGAACGACGTCCCCTACGCTCTGGCCTCGTCGGTGTGGACGCGTGACCACACCAGGGCGATGCGCTTCTCCCGCGACCTCGACTTCGGGTGCGTGTGGATCAACACCCACATCCCGTTCGTGTCCGACATGCCGCACGGCGGCTTCAAGCACTCGGGCTACGGCAAGGACCTCTCGCAATACGGCTTCGACGACTACACCCGCATCAAGCACGTCATGACCGCGCTCGACTGAGCGCGACCCGCCGCCAGACGATCATGATTCGTTACGAGCCAGCCATCGACCTCGAGACGATCTCCGCGATCGACGTGCATGTGCACATCGAGGTCGACAGACACGGACGCACCTCGCTGCCTGATGACCTCTCGAGTGCCGCATCGGAGTACTTCTCTATTGACGGCCCGCGCCCGGACCTCGACTCGGTTGCGAAGTATTATCGGGAGCGCCGAATGGCAGCGGTCGTGTTCACGGTCGGCGCGACGACGCAGTTGGGACACACAGGCATCTTCAGCGAGGAAATCGCCGAGGGCGCAGCGCACAACAACGACGTCCTCATCCCTTTCGGATCGGTCGATCCACGCCTCGGCGCCGCGGCTGTGGATCGCGCACGCCGTTTGATCGACGACTACGGTGTGCGCGGCTTCAAGTTCCACCCCACTCTGCAGGGATTCGATCCGAGCGACGAAACGCATCACGCGCTTTACAGGCTCCTTGAGGGTGCCGGAGTGATCGCCCTCTTCCACACGGGACAAACCGGCATCGGCGCCGGACTCCGAGGAGGGCGCGGTCTGCGCCTGGGGCTCTCGAACCCGATGCTGCTCGACCCGGTGGCTGCGGACTTCCCCCGACCTACAGATCATCATGGCCCACCCGTCCGTGCCCTGGCAGGACGAGGCGCTGTCTGTAGCGACCCACAAGCCCAACACCTGGATCGACCTGTCCGGTTGGAGCCCCAAGTACTTCCCCGAGAACCTCGTGAGTCATGCCAACTCGCTTCTCCGTTCCCGCATCCTGTTCGGATCGGACTTCCCGCTCCTCACCCCCGAACGCTGGATGAGGGACGCCGAGAAGACCTCGCTCAAGCCCGCGGTGATGCCGGGGATCCTCAAGGACAACGCGGCGCGACTACTCGGTCTCGCAGACTGACACCGTCGGAAGGAGCACCATGACCACCACCGTCGCCTCCTGCTCTCCCTCGTCATCGGATTCCAGGCCTTCATCAAGCTGATGGCGAATTCTTCGACTGGCGATTCCGTCGTCGCCCGCGTACTCCGTGTCTTGGACACGTTCACACCCACTCGCACGGTCCAGACGCGCAGTGAGATCGGCCGTCGAGCGGGCCTCCCGAGCTCGACCGCCCATCGCATCGTGAACGACCTGGTCGAGAGCGGTGTGCTGGAACGCGACGAGCACAACGGCATGCGGGTGGGTGTGCGCCTGTGGGAGCTGGCGACTCGGTCGTCCGACGCGCTCCGTCTGCGTCAAGCTGCGTTGCCCTCGATGGAGCGGGTGCAGGCGCGGATCGGGGAGCACACCCAACTCGCCGTCAGGGAGGCCGACGAGGCGCTGTTCCTGGAACGCCTCAGTAGCCCCGAGTCCGGAGCGAACATCACCAAGATCGCCGGCCGCCTTCCCCTGCACGCATCATCCTCGGGATTGGTTCTGCTCGCGTTTGCAGATCGCGCGACTCGGGAGCGGGTTCTGAGCCTACCGATGAAGCGTCTGACGAAAAGCACGATCACGGAGAGTTCCGACCTGCGGAGGAAGCTCAATGAGGTCCGCAGTGTCGGGTTCAGCATCGCTCCCGGTTACGTCGAAGAGGTCTCCACAGGTGTCGCAGTGCCCATCCGCGGCGAGCGCGGTGTCATCGCTGCGCTTTCGGTGGTCCTGCCCCGCGACTCCCCTACGGAAGGCCCGTTGGTGGCGATCATTCAAGCCGCGCGAGACATCGAACGCGCGCTCGGCGCTCATCGGCAGCGATCGATCGGATCCCCATTGAATGGGAATCTCGGTGGTGTAGCGCCCCGCTGATTGGAGACTGAGACGGGCCCGCAGGCCTCGAGAATCACGTCAGAGGAGACGACATGCCCGCTCCCAGCCGCACCCGGGTCGCCATCATCGGCGCAGGCCCCGCAGGCCTCCTTCTCTCGCACCTGCTCTCGAGCGCCGGGATCGAGTCGATCGTCATCGATTCCCGCACCCGCGAGGAGATCGAGTCGACCATTCGCGCGGGGATCCTCGAGCAGGGCACTGTCGAGCTTTTCGAGCAGACCGGCGCCTCGACGCGGGCGCGCGCCGAGGGGCACCGTCACGAGGGCATCGAGCTCCGCTTCGCGGGCGAAGGACACCGCATCGACTTCGCGGGGCTGACCGGACGTGCCGTATGGCTGTATCCGCAGCACGAGGCACTGAAGGACCTCATCGCCGCGCGCCTCGCCGACGGTCAGGACCTCCGCTTCGGGGTCACGGCGAAGTCGGTGGAGGATGCCGAGGGCGACCGCCCTCGTGTCGTCGCCACGGACGCGGCCGGCGAGCGGTTCGAGATCGAGGCCGATTTCGTCGTGGGCGCGGATGGCTCGCGCAGCGTCGCACGCGCAGCCGTCACCGGCTCGCGCTCGGGCGGATACTTCCGCGAGTACCCGTTCGCCTGGTTCGGCATTCTCTGCGAGGCACCGCCGAGCGCGGACGAGCTGATCTACTCCAACTCCCCCGACGGCTTCGCGCTCATCAGCCAGCGCAGCGACACGGTGCAGCGCATGTACTTCCAGTGCGATCCCGACGACGACCCCATGGCCTACAGCGAAGCGCAGCTGTGGGAGGAGCTGCAGAAGCGGGTGCCCGGCACCACCCTCATCGAGGGCCGCATCTTCCAGCGCGACATCCTGCGGTTCCGCAGCTTCGTGGCACACCACCTGCTGAGGGGGCGCGTCGCCCTCATCGGCGACGCCGCCCACACCGTGCCGCCCAGCGGGGCGAAGGGCATGAACCTCGCGGTCGCCGACGTGGTCATCCTCGCGAAGGCGCTCCGCGCCCTGCTTCTCGAGAACGACTCCCGTCTCATCGAGGCGTTCCCCGAGACCGCGCGACAGCGCATCTGGAAAGCGCAGCAGTTCTCGTGGTGGATGACGAGCCTGCTGCATGTCGCCCCGGACGCGACCGACTTCGACCGCCTGCGCCAACTCGGCGAACTGCGCACGGTCGTGGAGTCCGAGGCCGGACGCACCTACCTCGCCGAGGCGTATACGGGATGGCCGCTCGCCGGTCTCTGAGCGGGTGCCTCTGCTGCGCCGGCCTCGGCCGGCGCAGCAGGCGGCGTCGTCACGAGGCGGATGCCGCGTGGAAGCTGTGCGCGATCGCGATCGCCGAGGCCTCCGGCGAGGCGAAGAACTCGAGGACCGCACGGGCCGCCCCCGGATCATTAGAGCTCCGCGAGACGGCACCCGAGAACACGGTGTCGATCGCGCAGTCGTCGGGGAGCACCCCGGTCACCCGGATGCCCGGCTGGCCCACGAGCTCGCTGAGCTGCTGGAAGCCCAGATCGACAGATCCCTGCGCCAGCAGCTGCGCCACCGGCACGCCGGGGTGGGCCTGCAGGAGCTTGGGGCCGACGGCATCCGTGAGACCCCATGCCCGGATCATCTCGAGCAGCGCCGTACCGCTCGGCCCTGTCGAGTACCCGACCCTCGCCGCTGAGCGCAGCGCGTCGCGCACGCCGGCCGCATCCGCGAAGGCGGCTTCGTCCGGCCGCTCGGCTCGACCGGCGCCGCCTGCGGTCACGGCGACCGCCACCTGCGAGATCACGAGCGGTGTGAGCGAGTCGTCGTCGACATGCCCCTGGGCGGCGAGGGCGGAAAGGGCTCCGGCGGCGAGGAAGACGAGGTCGAATCCCTCGCCCTCGGCGACGCGTCGGGCGGCCTCGACCCCTCCCGTCGACTCGATGTGCACGCGCGGGAGACCCACCTCGGCCGCGGCGACCGTGAGATCGGCGAGCAGATGCCGGGTGGCCATCGACGACACGGCTCTCATGCGGCCTCGAAGGTCTCGGTGTCGACGTCCGCAGCGGGACCCGGCGCGTACCGCGGTCCGGAGACGGTGTCGGTGCCGATGAGCCGTCCCGCCCTGCGCAGGATCTCCGGCGGCACCTCGACGTCGACGGCGGCGAGATCCTCGCGCAGATGCGTCGGATCCGTCGTGCCGGGGATCGCGACGACGTGCTCTCCGCGCGAGAGCACCCACGCGAGGGCGAGCTGCGCGGGAGTGCACCCGGCCTCGTCGGCGAGCGCGTGCCAGTCCGGAAGCAGCGCGGCGTTGATGGGCCAGTGCTCGGGCTGGAAGCGGGGCATGGAGCGACGGATGTCGTTCGACGCCAGGTGCGCCGGGTCCGACACCCCGCGGCTCAGGAAGCCGCGGGCGACGGGCGAGAAGGCGACGAACGCCACGCCGGACTCGCGGGTGGCGTCGAGCATGCCGAGTTCGGGGTTCCGACTCCAGAGCGAGTACTCGTTCTGCACGGCGGCGATCGGAGCAGTCCGCTGCGCCTCTCGAAGACGCGCGACCGACACCTCCGAGAGCCCGATCGCGCCGATCCTGCCGTCATCGACGAGCTCCGCCAGCGCGCCGACGCTCTCGCCGATCGGCACCGAGCGGTCCCAGCGGTGCAGATAGTAGAGGTCGATGCGGTCCACGCCGAGGCGACGCAGCGATTCGTCGACCTGGGTGCGCAGGGTGTCGGGGCGTCCGTCGATCGTGCGCACGCCGTCAACGAGCGCCATCCCGCCCTTGCTCGCGAGCAGCACCTCGTCGCGCCGACCGGCGACCGCCCTCCCGACGAGCTCCTCGTTGCGACCGCCGCCGTACAGGGTCGCGGTGTCGAGCATCCCCACTCCCGCGTCGAGCGCCGCACACAGCAGAGCCAGGCCGTCCGCGTCCGACGGGGGCACTCCGTAGGCGTGGCTCAGCGACATGCAGCCGAGGCCGATGCGGGGCAGGATCACGCGAGCTGCTCCTCCAGCGCGCCGAGCACGCGGTAGCAGTCGATGACCTGACGCAGCGACGAGTTCGGCTCGCGTCCTTCGCGGATCGCGGCGACGAACTCGCGGTCCTGCAGCTCGATGCCGTTGAAGCTCACGGCCACCTGCGACACGTCGATCTGCTGATCCCTGCCGTCGTAGAGGTCGTCGTAGCGGGCGACGTACGTGGCGGTGTCTCCGATGTAGCGGAAGAACGTGCCGAAGGGCCCGTCGTTGTTGAACGACAGCGACAGCGTGCAGATTGCCCCGGTCTCGCTCTTCAGCTGGATCGACATGTCCATCGCGATGCCGAGCTCGGGGTGGATCGGGCCCTGGATCGCGTGCGCCTGCACGATGCGCCCCGCCTGGTAAGCGAAGAGGTCGACGGTGTGGGCCGCGTGATGCCAGAGGAGGTGGTCGGTCCACGAGCGCGCCTCGCCCTTGGCGTTCGTGTTCGTGCGGCGGAAGAAGTACGTCTGCACGTCCATCTGCTGCACGGCGAACTCGCCGGCGGCGATGCGCTCGTGCACCAGCTGGTGGGAGGGGTTGAACCGCCGCGTGTGGCCGACCATTGCGACGCGGTCCGAGGCCTCGGCCACGGCGAGGGTGGCCTCGGCGTCGGCCAGCGAGTCCGCGAGCGGGATCTCGACCTGCACGTGCTTGCCGGCCGCGAGCACCGCCTGGGTCTGTGCGGCGTGCAGTCCGGTGGGAGTCGCGAGGATCACGGCGTCCACGTCGTCGCGCTCGAACACGGCATCCAGCCCCACGACGGCGGTCGCGACGCCGTACTGCGCGGCGACGGCATCCGCCTTCTCCTGCGAAGTCGCGCTGACGACCGTCACCTCCGCGTCCTCGATGTTCGCGAGGCCGTCGAGGTGCTTCATGCCGAAGGCGCCGTTGGCGCCGACAACCGCGATTCGGATCTTGTCTGTCATGCGGGTTTCCTCCCGGGGCTCCGGTTCAGGACGTCAGGCGTTCGACAGCGCTGCCGTCGCCTCGGGCTCGCTCGAGCCCTCGGGCGCGGAGCTGCGCGTCGGCACGGCCGCATCGGCGTCGTCTTCGGCGAGGGCGGGCGTGCGGACCGGGTTCGACAGGACGAGGTGTCCGACCGCGGTGTTCGACGCGGGGACGTGATAGAACCGGTGGCCCACCTCGGGAGCCTCGCCGCCGAACTGGTCGTCCATCGCGCCGCGGGCGATGAGCCAGTCGACGAGCTCGATCCCCTCAGAGCCCGCCTCGTCGACGTACTCCATGTGAGGCCACTCCGTGAGTCCGAGCGGGTCCGCGATCAGGTGGTCGAGGAACGCGTTGTCCCACTCCTTGTTGATGAGTCCGGCGCGCGGCCCCTGCAGCTGGTGGCTCATGCCGCCGGTTCCCCAGATCTGCACGTTCAGCTCTTCGCCGTCCCACTTGTCGATCGCGCGGCGCAGAGCCTTGCCCAGCTCGTAGCAGCGTCGGCCGGACGGCACCGGGTACTGCACGACGTTCACGGCGAGCGGGATGACTCGGACCGGCCACTCCTCGACCTCGCCGTACACGAGGGACAGCGGCACGGTCAGGCCGTGGTCGACGACCATCTCGTTGACGAGGGTGAGGTCGAAGTCGTCCTGGATGATCGACTGCGCGAGGTGCGCGGCGAACTCCGGGTAGCCCTTCACATCCGGAACGGGACGAGGACCATAACCCTCGTCGGCGACCGGGTACTCGTCACCCGTGCCGAGGACGAAGGTGGGGATGATCGAGGCGTCGAAGGCCGTGGCGTGGTCGTTGTACACGAGGATCACGACATCGGGGGTGTTCTCCTTCGCCCATGTGCGGGTCCACCGGTAGCCGTCGAAGACCTTCTTCCAGTACGGCTCCTCCGTCTTGCCGAGATCCATCGCCGCACCGATCGCCGGGACGTGCGACGTGAACAGCGCCGAGGTGTAGCGGGCGGGGGCGTCCGGCCGGACGGCGGTCGCCTTCTCGGTCGACCGGGGCGTCCATCCGTCGAGGTCCTTCAGGCGGTTGCCCTCGGGGCGACGGCCGCCGGCGACCATCATGTCCCGGTACGCGGCCTCCGACATCCCGGTCATCGAGCCCGCCATCTGCTGGAAGCTGAGTCCGTGGGTCGCGCCGATCTTGCTGAGGAAGTAGATGTTCCCTCCCTCGGCGATCATGGTGTTAAGGTCCATGTCGAGCACCGCCTGGCGCTGCACCGGGTTCAGCGGCCACTCGTCGAGGTACGCCTCCTGATCCGCGAGGAACCGCTCCCGGTTCTCGGGCTTCATCAGCGACATCGAGAACTGGTTGAGGTGGTATCCCTTGCGCGCCTGCTCGGCGTCGTAGATCGTCGTGCCGGGGACGTCCTTGTACGGCTTGTCGAGTGCCATGGTCATTCTCCTTCTGGCCAGTACAGCCGCCGCGGGTTGTCGACGAGCAGCTGCCGCTGCAGGTCGGCGGTCGGGGCGATCTGCGGGATGTAGTCGACCAGGAGCCCGTCGTCGGGCATGTGGTCCTTGAGATTGGGGTGGGGCCAGTCGGTGCCCCACAGCACGCGGTCGGGGAACTCCTCGACCACGCGACGGGCGAAGGGCACGACGTCGGTGTACGCGTGCTGCTCGCCGTGCAGAGCGCGTGGACCGTCGATGCTGAGCCGCTCGGGGCACGACACCTTGGTCCACACGCGGGGGTTCTCGCGCAGGAAGCTCAGGAACAGCTCGAACTCCGGGCCGTCCGGATCCTTCGAGACATCGGGGCGACCCATGTGGTCGACGACGATATCCGTCGGGATGCCGGAGAAGAAGTCGTACAGCTCGGGGAGGTCGTCGGCTTCGAAGTAGATCACGACGTGCCAGCCGAGCGGCGCGACCTTCGCGACGATGTCTTCGAGCGAGTCGGTCGGCACCCGGTCGACCAGGCGCTTGACGAAGTTGAAGCGCACGCCGCGCACACCCGCCTCGTGCAGCTCGGCGAGCTCTTCGTCGGTCACATCGCGCCGCACGGTCGCGACGCCCCGGGCGCGGCCCTCGCTGCGGCGGAGGGCATCGAGGAGTGCGCTGTTGTCGGCGCCGTGGCAGGTGGCCTGCACGATCACGTTGCGGTCGAAGCCGAGGTGGTCCCGCAGGGCGAACAGCTGCTCCGCCGACGCATCGCACGGTGTGTACTTGCGTTCCGGCGCGTAGGGGAACTCAGCCCCCGGCCCGAACACATGGCAATGCGCGTCCACCGCACCCTCCGGCACCTGGAACATCGGCGTGCTGGGGCCGTCGTACCAGTCCAGCCATCCGGCGGTCTTCTCGAAGCCGCCGCTCGTGTCTCCGTGCGACACGTCAGTCCTCCCGGTACTCGAGGCCGGCGGCGGCGAGCTTCTCGCGCATGCCGTAGATGTCGAGGCCGAGCATGCCCTCGCGGAACTTCTCGCGCTTGGCCTCTTCGTTGTCCTCGCGTGCGCGGCTCGCGTCGGCGACCGCTCCGACCAGCGCGCGCGGCACCACGACGACGCCGTCGACGTCGGCCACGACGACATCACCCGGGTTGACCAGGGCATTGGCGACCACCACCGGGACGTTCACCGAGCCGAGCGTCGCCTTGACCGTCCCCTTGGAGTGGATCGCCCGCGAGAACACGGGGAAGTTCATCCGCTCAAGGTCGGCGACGTCTCGAACTCCGCCGTCGATCACGAGCCCCTTGCACCCGCGCGCGGTGAGCGA
Source organism: Microbacterium sp. LWO14-1.2 (assembly GCF_038397715.1). Classification (NCBI taxonomy): domain Bacteria; kingdom Bacillati; phylum Actinomycetota; class Actinomycetes; order Micrococcales; family Microbacteriaceae; genus Microbacterium; species Microbacterium sp. LWO14-1.2. Next base: position 2,522,867 of record NZ_CP151633.1, on the reverse strand, counting down.
GGTTGCGAGCAGCTCGCCGAAGAAGCCGTCCTCGCTCTCCGTCGTACAGCCCGCGACGAGGACATCACCCGCGCTCACATGCTCCGCCGCGACGTGGAACATCCAGTTGTCACCTGGCTGCAGGAGCACGGTCACCGCGACGCCGCACAGCTTCGCTTCGGGATATACCGGACGGATGTAGGGGCGGAGAAGCCCGACCCTGCCCATCGCCTCATGAATGGTGGCGACGCCGAACTGGGAGATCCGCTCGACGTCGTCAGGATCGGGTCGCTCGATGTTCGTGTGGACGATACCGAGGTCGTTCAGGCGCATGGCGTACCTTTCAGAGCCCGCGGGCGGTCAGTGCTCGGTCGAGCCGCGGGTAGACCCGGCGGGCGTTGCCCTCGAAGACGGCGAAGCGCTCGATATCGGTCAGATTCGGCGTCGCGTCGACATAGCGCCTCGTGTCATCGAAATAATGCCCGGTGCGCGGGTCGATGTCGCGCACGGCACCGATCATCTCGCTGGCAAACAGGATGTTCCTCGTCGGAATGACTTCGGCCAGCAGATCGATCCCCGACTGGTGGTAGACACACGTGTCGAAGAACACGTTGCCCAGAAGATGCTCCTCGAGCTCCGGCTTCCCCAGTGCCATGGCCAGTCCACGAAAGCGACCCCAGTGATACGGGACCGCTCCGCCGCCGTGCGGGATCACGAACTTGAGGTCGGGGAAGTCGCGGAACAGATCGCCTTTGAGTAGTTGCATGAAGGCAGTGGTATCGGCACCGAGATAGTGGTCGCCGGTTGTGTGGAATACCGGCTTGCAAGACGTGCTGACGTGGATCATGGCCGGCAGCTCGTACTCCACGAGCTTCTCGTAGATCGGGTACCAGGATCGATCCGTGAGCGCGGGAGCCGTCCACAGCCCGCCGGCCGGGTCGGGGTTGAGATTGACCGTGACGACGCCGAGCTCTTCGACCGCACGCGTAATCTCGGCGACGCTCGTCGCGGGATCAGCCCCTGGGGATTGCGGGAGCATCGCGCCGGGGAGGAACCGGTCAGGGAAAAGCTCGCTCACCCGGGCGCACAGGTCATTGCAGATGCGCGCCCAGGTCTCGCTCACATTCAGATCGCCGATGTGGTGCGCCATGAAGGACGCGCGAGGGCTGAACAGGGTGAGGTCGCTGCCGCGGTCGTTCATCAGGCGAAGCTGGTTCGCCTCGATCGTCTCGCGGATATCGTCGTCGTCGATGCGGAGAGCAGCCGGATCGGGGGATTCTCCGTCGCCGTTCGTGAATGCGATCTGCAGATCCCGCCACGCACCGAGTTGAGCGGGGGCTGTCGTGTAGTGCCCGTGTACATCGATGATCACGGCGTGTCGTCCTTCTCACTGGAGGTGTGAATACTTCGAACGTAGATCGCCGCCGCTCAGCAGTCCAATAGATGCGTGCCGCCACCCGCATAGATAGGGTCTATTCGTGGACATCGTCGATCTGAACCAGCTACGCACCTTCGTCGTGCTCTACGAAATGCGCAGCGTGACCGCCGCGGCCGCGCGGCTTCATGTGACGCAGCCGACGGTGAGCTATACGCTGCGCCGTCTGCGGGAGCGCTTCGAGGATGACCTCTTCCGACGCGAGGGGCACGACATGGTCCCGACAGCCAGGGCGACAGCCCTCTTCGTGCCGTTGCACGAAGCACTCGCGCAGATCGACTCCGCGGTGGGCGACCCCCGTACGTTCGAGCCCGCAGGCTTTCGCGGAGAGCTCGTCATGGGGCTCACGTCCATCGGCGAACAGACGTTTCTCCCGCCGGTGATGGCCGCCCTGGCTCGACAAGGGTCTCGCCCCCACCTGAAGGTCGAACGACTAGACGCGGACCACGTGGAAGATGGACTCACCCGAGGCAAGATCGACCTCGCCATGACCGTCTCGATGGTCGGCAGCCCACGGCTGTGGCGCACGCACGTGCGCGCCGTGGAGTACGTCGCGCTCTCCTCGACGCGCCACCCCTTACCACCGACTGCTCCTGACATGTTCGACGGCCGACACTTCATCCGAGTGTCCGCCCGCGGGGGTCATGTCTTCCCGCTGCAGGCGTTGATCGAGCACGGACTGATGTCGCAGGTATCGCTCACCGTGGAGGAATACGCCACCGTACCCGCCGTGGTTCAGACGACCGACCTGGTGGTTTTGCTGCCGCGGCACGTCGCCGAGGTCTTCCGCGGATGGTTCCCTGACCTCGACATCACTGACCTCCCGTGGCCAGGACAGAGCACACCGGTTTCGCTGTACACCAGACGGGAGGCAGCACTATCCCCCGCGCAGAAATGGTTCCGGGAGCTCGTACGCGAGGCAGTGAGCACAGAGGAGTATCGACGCGCGCCGGCGGACGCCCTCTAAGGCTGCCGCTTTCGACCCCAACTCGCCTTCGTGGGGGCGAACGGACTCCGCACGTGGATCGACCAGGTCGAGTGCGGGTGTATCGAGAGAATCGCCTGCTCGTACCACGCGCGGGCATCCGGGTCGAGAGCAGCCAGGACAGCGTCCTTATCCACGTCATCCTCTGGTCGTGGTCGAAGCGCCTTCCACACGAGCTGCACCTCGGGAGCACCGGTGGGAACGCCGCCGATGTCGCGGACGGCACGATCCCACGGCAGCTGGAGCCGGGGGTCGCGCTTGTATACCCAAGCACGCTCCCCGCCGTCCTCGACGTTCACCTGGAGCACCCATTCCGTCGAAGAGTCATTCAAGATCTTCACACGATGAACGTCAGCGTCTTCGGGGACATCCCGGAAGAGGAGATGATCACAGTCATCGCCGATCGCCGCCCACGCGCTGAAGCGATCCGGCAGAGCTCGCACCAAAGCGGGCAGATCGTCACGGATAACGCTGATGTCGACGTCACCGCGCTTTCTGATCTCGCGCCCGACCCACCGGTCGAGAGCCACCCCTCCTGACAGCCACCACCGGATTCCCGCCGCGGACAGCAGATCGACGATCTCGCCCGCTGCGAGCGGTCGCCAAGGGGCGTCAGAGTGCGGGGTGGAGTCAGCCATGCGTCGAGAATAGGGCAAGAGCGGTGCCTTGTGATGAGCGGTCGGCGTCTATTCTCGGCAGGTGGTCAGCGACCGGACACCTTGCCGAAGAGCTGCGCGATCCCCGCGATCACCACGGGTCGAGCGGCGTGAACGCCACCGCCCATCACCGCGAGCGACGCCAGGAACAGCCCGAGGCCGAGCCAGCTCGCCGAGTCGTCGGCTGCGTAGATGTGGTTGAGGTTGCGCAGAGCCCCTGTCGCGAGGACGAGATCCCCGGGAATGATCTCGATTTCGAGGGCCCGGATCTCGGCGATGTCCTTCTGCTCCGACGACGATGCGGAACCGATGGCGGCTGGACGAAGCAGCACATTCACGGAGGCCCCGGGCACATCAGCCGTCCGGCGGGCGACGTTGCGCAGAACCGGCATCGCCAACTCCCCCGCTCCGATAACGAGGATCTTCCGCGATGATCCTTCCCGGTCTTGCGTGGTCATGTGCGTTCCATCCTCGGCGTCCCGAGGTCGGTGCCGAGTTCAGATACGAGCGTAAACCTTGACATCATTGTCAAGGTCTAATCTCGTCGATGGAGCGCTTGTGGGGTTCTCGGGAGAGCGACGGCGAACCCCGCGCATCAGCCCGGGTGCAGCTCAGTCACCACTA